>CAZGKF010000045.1:0-26002 GCA_964526475.1 uncultured Bacteroidaceae bacterium | reverse complement strand
CCACTGCCCCCTGCCCACTGCCCACTCACTGATTACTCTATGATATAAAACAGAACCTGTTCATTATTTACCCTTAACTCCGATGCTACATTAACCCTTAGCTCTGATAGAGCGCCTCTCCAACCACAAAAGTGCTTCCGCCAATAAATATCACATCCTCTGTTCCTGCATTTCTCCGGGCTGCCTGAACGGCTTCATGTACCGATAAATATGCATCTCCCTTTAATCCCTTTTCCATGGCCAGAACACGTAGTGTGTCGGAATGTAATGCCCGTGGAATATTTGCCATAGTAAAATAGTACTTTGCTTCAGCCGGTAAAACTTCAAGAACTCTTGATGTATCTTTATCACTTACGACTCCAAAAACAATATGGAGGGTTTCCCGGGGGATTTCATGTATCTGTTCCATTACCAGCAGGAGACCTTCCTGGTTGTGGGCAGTGTCGCAAACAATAAGCGGGTTGTACCCGGTTTCTTCCCAGCGCCCGGCAAAACCCGTAAGAGTCTTCACTTCTCTCAGTCCTTCATAAATTGCTTCCACAGGAATAGCATGCTTATTCTTTAGCAGGGATTCAACAGTTTGAAGAACCGTAAGCAAGTTTTTGTCCTGGTAATTTCCGGTAAGATCGGTAATAATATCTTTATACCTAAGTGTACCTCCTGAGAAAATATCTATTATACGGTATTTTCTTTCCATTATCCTGCTGCTGAAAATCTGCATATTTTTGTCTGCCCATTCGATCTCTGAAGAATTCTCCCTTGCGGTTTTCTCAAATACATTGTATGATTCTTCCTGCCATTCACCAATTATTACAGGCACTCCGGGTTTTATTATTCCTGCTTTCTCTGTCGCTATTTCTTTAATCGTATTACCGAGAAATTGGGTGTGATCCAGTCCGATATTTGTAATTACTGAAACCAGGGGATCAATAATATTTGTTGAGTCCAGCCTCCCGCCCATACCTGTTTCAATAATTGCTATATCTGTTTTCTGACCGGAGAAGTAATCAAATGCCATGGCTACTGTCATTTCGAAAAAAGAAGGTTCGAGTTTTTCAATAAGCATTTTGTTTTTTGATACAAATTCAACGATAAAATCCTCAGGAACCATTTCTCCGTTTATTTTTATTCTTTCCCTGAAATCTTTAAGGTGAGGGGAAGTATACAGCCCGGTTTTGTATCCTGCTTTTTGTAATATTGCTGCAAGCATATGAGATACCGAGCCTTTTCCGTTTGTGCCGGCAATATGGATTGATTTAAAGGTTTTATGTGGTTGCTGTAAATAATTATCCAGTGCAATAGTGTTATTAAGGTTTGCTTTATATGCAGCTTGTCCGGACCGCTGGAACATCGGCAGGGAAGAAAAAAGAAAATCGAGTGTTTCCTTGTATGTCATAAAGAATAGGGATTGTTCCAGTCATTATAATATATTCTTTCAGGCTTGAACCTTTCAGGGGTTTCCTTCTCTTCATCAGGGTATCCGATGGAGACCAGAGCAAAAGGCTGTATATATTCAGGGAGATTAAAAAGCTTTTTAATTTCCTTCATGCGGTATTCCCTTGGATAAACGCCTATCCAGCAGGAACCCAGGTCAAGGGATCTCGCAGCCAGTAAAATATTCTCTGTGGCAGCTCCGCAATCGGCTATCCAGTAACCTGTATCATGCTGCAATGTTTCATCCCCGCAAATTAATATTGCCTGTTCAGCAGTATTAAGCATTGCAGCATTCGGATGAACAGTCATTATTTTATTCATCATATCACGGCTGTCAACAATAATAAAATGCCAGGGTTGTTTATTGACTGCAGAAGGAGCATACATCCCTGCCCGAAGAATAGCTTCTATCTTAGCTTTTTCAACTGTCTGCTTTTTGTATTTTCTTATGCTCCTTCGGGTTATTAAAATGTCTGTAAAATTCATAGGCTTCATTTTTTGTTTAACTTAAGTATAGAATAGTTTTCAACAGGTTATCAACCGGAGAAAGGTGTAAATATTGTTTAATTTTGCAAACATCAAAAATAAATAAAAAAGCCATTCATGAAGAAAGTAAAAAAGATCTTTGTAATTGATACCAATGTTCTCCTCCATGATTACAAGTGTATATACAATTTTCAGGAAAATGATATTATTCTTCCCATCCCTGTTCTGGAAGAACTTGACAGGTTCAAGAAAGGGAATGATCTGATAAATTATCATGCAAGGGAATTCACACGTGAACTGGACAGGATATCCGGAGATAAATTATTTAACGGAGGTTTACCCCTTGGAAAAGGTATGGGTAAGCTTTCTATCGAAACAGGGAAAACTTTTTCTGAAAAATTACAGGCTTCATTTCCTGAAAACACGCCTGATCACAGAATTCTTGCCATAGCTGAGCATATTTTCAATAAATTTAAAAACAGGCCGGTTATCCTTATCACCAAGGACATAAATCTCCGGATGAAAGCCAAATCACTTGGTATCATTGCACAGGATTACCAGAATGATATGGTGCAGAATATAGATGATATTTACAAAAGTGTAGATGTGATTGAAGAAGTGAAACCTGAGTCTATAACTAAGCTATATCAGCAGTTCGAGGGTGTTCCTCCAAAGGAATTCGGAATAAGAAAAGAACCTGTTGCTCATTCTTATTATATAATCAGAAATGAGAATGCAAGCGCCCTTGCTCATTATGATCCGTTCAATAAGGTATTTAACAGGGTTGAAAAAATAAAGGCCTACGGTGTAGAGCCCAGAAATGCAGAACAGGCTTTTTCCTTTGATGCACTATTGCGACCGGAAATACAACTGGCCGCTTTAACCGGAAAAGCAGGAACAGGGAAAACACTTCTGGCTCTGGCAGCGGCTATCCACCAGAGAAAGCTTTATACACAGATATTTCTGGCCAGGCCTATAGTCCCGCTTTCAAACAGGGATCTGGGTTACCTGCCCGGAAATGTTGATGAGAAGATAGGGCCTTATATGCAACCGCTTTTTGATAACCTTTCTGTAATAAAACAGAAATTTTCTCCTCAAAGTAAAGAATTTGTGAAAATTGAAGAAATGCTGAAAACTGATAAACTTGTTATAACTCCGCTTGCATATATCCGTGGAAGAAGTTTGTCGCGGGTGTTCTTTATTGTTGATGAAGCCCAGAACCTCACTCCCCATGAGGTTAAAACAATTATTACAAGAGCAGGAGAGGGGACTAAACTTGTTTTTACAGGAGATATTCAGCAGATCGATTCTCCATATCTCGATACAAAATCCAATGGATTATCGTATCTTGCAGATAAAATGAGAGGACAGGATGTTTTTGCCCATGTGAATCTTATTAAGGGCGAAAGAAGTTACCTGGCTGAACTTGCGAGTAACCTTCTGTAAATCATTATTATGAGTTTAAATAAAACACTTTTTATTGTTCGCCACGGTAAATCAACCTGGGATTATCATGGGGTGGATGATATCGATAGACCATTGAAAGAAAGGGGAATACGAAATGCCTCTGAAATGGCTGGATATATTAAAAAGCAAAACATATTCCCGGAAATGATCTATTCCAGCCCGGCTGCCAGGGCTGTGAACACCGCACTGATCTTTGCACGCATATTTGACTTTCCGGAGGATAAGTTTTTCATTAAAAATGATTTATATATGTCGGATACAGACGATATTTTAAATGTAATATCTGAAACTTCAGCAAAAGTAGGTTCACTTATGATCTTCGGTCATAACCCTGGTTTTACAGATCTGGCTAATTATTTATCCGAACTCAGACTGGCAAACATTCCAACATCCGGTTTGGTTATCCTTGATTTTTCTTGTGAAGAATGGAAGGGTATTGGCAGGTCTAATCTTATCTCAGGTATTTCAGAATTTCCAAATAATTTTTGACTTTAATCTCATATATGAAGGAGAAAAAAATTATAAACAGAGAAATTAGCTGGCTTTCTTTTAACGAAAGGGTCCTGCAGGAAGCAGAAGATAAGTCTGTCCCCCTTGTTGAAAGGATAAGGTTTCTGGGCATTTTCTCCAATAATCTCGATGAATTTTTCAAGGTACGTGTGGCAACCATCAAGCGTATGATTGACATTGAAAATAAAACGGAAAAGAAAAATGCTGAGAACCCTAAAGAAATCCTTAACGAGATACAAAAATTTGTAATTCGTCTGCAGAAGAAATTCGGGAAAATATATGAAGAAATTAAGATTGATCTTGAAAAAGAAAAGATTAATATCATTAATGAGAAACAGCTTACCAAAAGAAAAGCTGAATTTGTTCAGAAGCATTTTGAAGAACATGTCCTTCCCGTACTTAATCCCATTATGCTGCATAATGTGAGTGAATTCCCAATCTTAAAGGATCGCTCTATCTATCTGGCAGTTAAAATGACCAGCAGCAAGTCGGATGTCCTCACCGAATATGCATTGATTGAAATACCTTCTGATCGACTTGGCAGGTTTCTTCTTTTTCCTATCAGAAGCCGGAAATATATTATCCTTCTTGACGATGTTATACGGTATGGTCTTAAAACTTTGTTTTCCCGCTTTTATTATGATAAATTTGAAGCTTTTACCGTTAAATTAACAAGGGATGCTGAACTTGATATCGATAATGACCTCTCAAAGAGTTTCCTTGAGAAAATAAACGAAAGCGTCCGTGAAAGAAGAAAAGGGCAACCTGTAAGATTTGTGTTCGACGAAAAAATAAGTAAGGATCTTTTCAATTTTTTAGTGGAAGGACTGGAGATTGATGAGGGTGATAATCTGATACCAGGTGGAAGGTACCATAACTTCAAGGATTTTATGAATTTCCCTTTTCTCGGCAAACGCCATCTTCATCATGAAGAACTTCCTCCTGTCATTCATCAGGCAATCAGACCAAATCAAAGTATTTTTGAAGCCATTAGGAAGAAGGATATCCTGCTCCATTTTCCATACCAGAATTTTACTCATTACATTAACTGGATACGGGAGGCATCCATCGATCCGGCTGTTACATCCATAAAAACAACTTTATACAGGGTAGCAAACGATTCGAATGTTATTAATGCTCTTATTAATGCGGCACTTAACGGCAAACATGTTACAGTAAACATTGAATTACAGGCAAGGTTCGACGAAGAAGCAAATATATATTGGTCAAGAAAACTTCAAGAGGTAGGGATAAAGGTTCTTTTCGGGATTACCGGACTTAAGGTGCATAGTAAACTTACTCTTATTTCCAGAACTGAAAATGATAATACCATAGAGTATGCTGCTGTGGGAACAGGAAATTTTCACGAGGGAACAGCAAAAATATATTCCGATCTTTTGCTGCTTACAATGGATAAAAGAATTACTGCTGAAGTATCAAATGTATTTGACTTTCTTGATTATCCCTACAAGATAATTTCTTTTAACCACCTTATTGTATCTCCGAACTTCCAGCGCATAACTCTTAATTCATTAATAGATAATGAAATTGCAAACGCAAAGGCTGGAAGAACTGCCTCTGTAATAGTTAAGGCAAATAGTCTGGTCGATACCGATATGGTCAGGAAATTATACCAGGCAAATGATGCAGGTGTTAAAATTACTTTGATAATAAGAGGCATTTGTTCTCTGATTCCGGGTGTTAATGGTTTAAGTAATAATATTGAGGCTATCAGCATTGTTGACCGTTTTCTGGAACATGCAAGGATCTTTGTTTTTCTTAATGGAGGTGATGAGCTTTATTTTATAAGCTCAGCCGACTGGATGACAAGAAATATTGATAACCGTGTTGAGGTAACTGTCCCGGTATATGACCCCGATCTTAAAATGGAGTTAAAGAAAATACTTGAAATTCAGTTGAAGGATAATGTTAAGGCACGAATTATTGATGAAACGCAAAGTAATCATTATAAGAAGAAGGGGCTTTTGGAAAGACCGGTACGATCGCAGCTGGAGCTGTATCATTTTTACAGGAAACTTAGTGAGGGCAAAGCAGTGTTATAATTTAAAGGGGATATGATGAATTTTGAAATGGAATGTATAAAAGTAGTTGATCTTGTAAAAGAAACAGGTACATATATTAAAGGGGAACTCTCAAACAGGAAAGAAATAGATATAAAATCGAAAGGTATTCACAATTTTGTAACCCAGGTTGACAGATCTTCAGAAAAAATGCTGGTGAATGGATTGCAGAAGATACTTCCCGGTTCCGGTTTTATCGCTGAAGAAGGAACAATTGAATACAGAAGCGACAGATACAACTGGATAATTGATCCCCTTGACGGCACCACTAATTTTATTCACGGTCTCCCTCCCTTTGCAATTAGTGTTGCCCTATTGGAGTATGATGAACTTGTTATGGGAGTGATTTACGAAATAGTACTGGATGAGTGTTTTTATGCTGTTAAAGACAAACCTGCCCGCCTGAACGGGGAAATTATCAAGGTAAGCAAAACTGCAAATGTAAAAGACTCTCTCATTGCCACTGGTTTTCCATATACTGCCTTTAATAAGATCGATCGCTTTATGGAAACTGTGCATTTTTTTATGAAAAATTCACATGGCCTGAGAAGACTGGGATCCGCGGCAACTGATATTGCCTATGTTGCTTGTGGCAGATTTGACGGATTTTATGAATACGGACTCAATCCATGGGACGTTGCTGCCGGAATAGTGATACTTCGTCAGGCCGGTGGTAAAGTGTCGGATTTTCAAGGAGGAAATAATTTTCTTTTTGGTGAAGAATTAGTTGCATCAAATGGTCTGATTTTTAACGAATTTTTACAATGTGTGAAAAAAATTATGATAGATTGATTCATATATTTATGACACAATAGATTTGTATTTAAATGATTAATTGGTAAAAGTTTCGCAGTTGCTCAACTTGTTAAATAAAAGGTAAAAACGAATAAAAAAAGCAGCATGCTAATTAGGGTTAATATTCTGAATATTACTATATTAACATTGTTTCCAAACACTAATATAGCCGTAGGGGTGACACTCAGGTTTCGTGGATAATGGAGTCTTCGGTACTTTGTGGCTATTTATTCTGACACTAAATAAATTAGTTGAAATTTCAATAGCATAAGAAGTTATATTTCATGTACAGTATTTTATTTTTTATAACCAGCAGGTCCCTGGTTCTTGTTTCAAAATTACCTTTACGCTTTTTATACTTAATATCGGATGCTATTTATTATTTGCTTTACTATATTTTACGTTACCGTTTACCCATTGCAAGGAATAATCTTCAGAATTCTTTTCCCGGAAAATCAGAAAAGGAATTAAATACTATCTGTAAATTGTTTTACCGCCATCTTTCTGATGTAATAGTTGAAACTGTGAAATTGATCAGCATCACCCCGGAAAATCTTTCCGGACGTGTAAAAATAGTTAACCCCGAGGTACTTAATGCCTATTACAAAGCTGATAAATCAGTGGTTGCAGTGATAGCTCATTATGGTAACTGGGAGTGGCTTACAGGACTTGCTCCTGCAATCCTGCATCGTCCGGTGGCAGTATATAAGCCACTGAATAACAAAAGATTCAATCATTTCATTAATATAAAACGTGGAAATTCAGGAGTAAAACTTATTAATATGCGGGAGATAATACCTGAAACAGAAGCATTTTCATCAGAAGAAAAACCAACACTGTTTGCATTTATAGCTGATCAGTCACCTGTTTGGGAAGAGATACAATACTGGGGGAATTTTCTTAATCAGATTACTCCGGTCTATCTTGGTCCTGAAAAGATTGCTGTAAAGACAGGGATACCTGTGGTTTTTCTTAAAATGAATAAAATAAAAAGAGGATGCTATGAAGTGGAGGTGATTCCTGTTGAAGAAAATCCTTTGAACACTGCAAAATTTGAAATAACTGATAAACATCTTACAATCCTTGAAAATATTATTAAAGAAAAACCTGAATTATGGCTCTGGACACATCGAAGGTGGAAGTTAACCAGGAAAAGGGAAATGGAAGAAAAGAAGGGTGTCTTCAGATTCAATGAAAATAATTTACGAAACAAAGTTTTATGTTAAAAGCTGCTATAGTTATCTTAAACTGGAATACAAAGGATCTGCTTGCAAAATTCCTTCCTTCTGTTCTTAAGAATTCGGAAATGAAGGATGTGAAGGTTTTTGTTGCTGATAATGGCTCGGAAGATGATTCAGTTGAGTTTCTGGAAAAAAACTATATTAATGAAATAGGGATAATAAAATTTAACAGGAATCATGGTTTTTGCATAGCTTACAATTTGGCTTTTCAGGAAATCACAGCAGAATATTTTGTTTTGTTAAATTCTGATGCAGAACCTGCACCAGGCTGGCTTGTTCCCTTACTGGAAACTATGGAAACGGATCCTATGATTGCTGCATGCATGCCAAAAATAAAATCATTTCATCAACCGGATTTTTTTGAATATGCAGGTGGGGCAGGCGGGTTTATTGATATTTATGGATACCCGTTCTGTCAGGGACGTATCTTTAACAGTGTCGAAACTGATTACGGACAGTATGACAATGCACGTGAAATATTTTGGGCTACAGGAGCATGTATGATCATCAGGTCTGCACTCTATAAAATTGCCGGAGGACTGGACCCTTTCTTTTTTGCACATATGGAAGAAATAGATCTGTGCTGGCGCCTTAAAAACAGGGGATATAAAATAATGGTCAACCCTCGTTCAGTTGTATATCACATTGGCGGAGGAACACTGTCTCAAAGTAATCCCAAAAAAACATATCTTAATTACCGTAATAATTTGTTTTTGCTTTATAAGAACCTACCCCGGGATTATGTTGGCTCTGTATTAATAACGAGGTTTCTGCTCGATATAGTTTCCTTCCTGCAATACCTGTTTAAAGGTGCAATTAAAGATGCTCTGGCTGTTCCGGGAGCCCATATATCCTTCTTAGGGAAATTCAGAAAATATAGTTCTTTCAGAAATGAAGAAAAACATTTCGTTATTAAGACTTCTCATAAGGAAATCTATCCACGAAGCATTGTTGTAGCCTATTTTCTAAGAAAAAAATATACTTTCAGATCGCTTAACTGGAATTTTCTCTGGCCTCCGGGTGGAACTCCGGGGTAAATCTTATTTATTTTCAGCATTTCAACAACCAATGAAATTCTTTTATAAACAATCCAGAGCTTTTTCCAGTTGAATACCTCTGCTTCCTTTTATTAGTATAAGGCTGTTCCTCAGAGGATGTTTTTTTAGATAAGCGGTTAAACCGGAAGTATTTAAAAAAGAAGAAAATTTATTGTTCCTATCTGCTTCAATAAATTCTTTTCCAACTAGATATACTCCAATATCTTTTCTCTTCTTCAGGATTTCTAAAATATTTTCATGTTCTTCTCTTGCAAATGTTCCAAGTTCAAGCATATCCCCAAGTATTACCGCCTTTTTATCTGAAGTGTAAGAGAGGAAATCAGCAAGAGCATTTTCCATACTGGCAGGGTTGGCATTATAAGCATCGAGGATTATTGTATTGGTATTTGTTTTAATTATTTGTGAACGATTATTTGAAGGAATATAACCTTCAAGTGCTTCAAATATATCCTTCGGGTTAATCCCGAAATAAAGCCCGACTGCTGCTGCTGACAAAAAATTCAGGAGATTATAACTACCTGCAACCTGGGTTTGGACTATGGTAGCTCCATTATTTCCCATAAAAGACCATATTGCGTAAAATCTCAGAAATGGGTCGGCATGCATAGAACTGGCTTTACAGAGAGATTTTTCACTATTGCCGTAGATGATTTTTTCCAGTCCCGACCTGTCAGCCATTTCCTTCAAAACCACATCACTATAATTAATGAATATTTTACCTTTATTCTCTTTCAGAAAATCGAAAAGCTCTCCTTTGGTTTTTTTTACACTTTCTGTCGATTTAAATCCTTCAAGATGGGCTTTCCCTACATTTGTAATTATCCCATAATGGGGGAGAGCTATTTCACATAGTCTTCTTATTTCTCCGGGTTTACTTGCTCCCATTTCAATAACCGCAAAATTATGCTTGTCAAGTGAGAGAATACTCAGAGGAACTCCAATGTGGTTATTCATATTTCCCCGGGTTGAAAAAACCCTGTATTTTTTTTTCAGTACAGATGTAACTAATTCCTTTGTTGTAGTTTTCCCGTTTGATCCTGTTATTCCTATTACAGGAATTTTAATTTTTTTTCTATGATGAAGGGCTATATCCTGAAGAGAAGAAAGAGTGTTATTTACAAGCAATACCTTTTCTCCTGACATGTATTCCGGATCATCAACAACAGCATATTTGCAGCCTTTGGAAATAGCTTGTGCGGCAAACTGATTACCGCTAAAATTCTTCCCGTTCAAGCCAAAAAAGATTTTGTCCTTTACGTCTTGTCTTGTATCAGTAGTTATTCCCTGAGAGGTAAGGAACAGATCATATAACTTTTCTGTTGTGATCATTTCAGACTAAAAAAATAAGGCTGTCTGAGTGAGATGCAGACAGCCTGTAATAAATTATCCGTATTAAAAAATTAAAAGCCTGTGGGAGTCCCTACCCGTATCATTGCGCATCGGAATCCAAGGTCATCTCTTGCTTCAGTTTCAAGTAGGTGTCTGCGGGTTCCCGGGCTAAGGTAATAGGCCCTGTCTTTCCATGATCCTCCTTTAAATACACGAACATTGTCATTAATGAGCGATGATTTCTCGTATTCGTCATTTACATACATATTGTTTGTGCCTTTTCTGAAAACCTCACTTGCAGTATCCTGGTGCTGTTCATAATAAATAGTTGAAAGAATATCTCCATCCCTGTAGTTTCTGTAATCAGCCCTTCTGTAATTAAATCTCCCTTCAGCATCCTTTTCAGTAATGACTTCTTTTCTTAACCTTCCAAGACTATCTATTTCAGGCATATTGTCTGCATTAAGATAAAGCTTGTCGTATACATTGCCACGATAAGGATTGAAAGCATTGAAATCCTGAAACGACAGTGGACGATAAACATCCTGAACCCATTCGTTAACGTTTCCTGCCATATTATACAGGCCATAGTCATTTGGCCAGAATGACTTTACCGGGACCGTTATGGAACCTGCGTCATTAAGAGCACCTGCAACGCCCATCATATCACCACTTCCTCTGATAAAATTTGCCATCATTTTTCCCATATATTTTGGCTTGTCGTTTCGTACATTGTGACCATTCCACGGGTAAACTTTTCGTTCCCAGATGAGTTCATCAACGGTATTACCTACAAGTCCGAGGGCTGCAAATTCCCATTCTGCTTCAGTTGGAAGCCTGTATTTAGGCAAAAGTAAACCATCTTCAATTTTCAGAATTCTGGAATCTTTATTAGGATCAAGACTTTCTATCGGATTTCTTACTACGGGTTGATATAAGCCGGCAAGATACGATTCAACACTAAAATTGTTTTCACCTTTTTGATCCGTACTAAGTTCAATGATACCTTCATTAACGAGAAGCATCTCATTTACCCTGTCTGTACGCCAGAGGCAATAATCGTTAGCCTGGAGCCAGTTGATTCCAACAACAGGGTACTGGTTAAAGGAAGGATGTCTGAAATAATACTCCACATAGGGCTCATTGTAAGCCATTGGGTCTCTCCATACAAGAGTGTCAGGCAGAGCATTGATAACAACCTGCAGGTTATTGTCTCCGAAAACTCTCTCAAGCCAGTAAATGTATTCCCGGTAATCGACATTGCGAATTTCTGTTTCATCCATATAAAAAGAAGAAACAGTAACTCTGCGGGGAATAGAATTCCATTCGTACATAATATCATCCTGAGATCTTCCCATTGTGAAAGTTCCTCCTTCTATAAGTATGAGGCCTGGGCCGGTCTCCTGTTCTATGGCAGATTTTACTTCAAAACCTCCCGTTGCGGGATCATTATATCCCCAACCTGTTGTAGTTGATTCCTTACCGGTTTGGGTAGGTGCTTCTTTTCCGCAGGAAGTAATTATTATTGCTACAAGAACGATTACCGGAACTAGTTTCAGCTTATGTCTCATCGTTTTACTACTTTTTGAAATTTGGTTTAAAAATAAAATTATTTTTTTTAAAAAACTAAATTTTAGGGCATTTTATTGTTCTTTGTATCTTTTTCTTTTCAGCATCCATGGATAATATCAAAGATATTTCATGTGAACCAATTGATGGAATTACCACAGAAGGATGAAATAACTGGAAATCATAACTATATCTTAAACGAAACTTTTCGGTAGTTAATCCTCCTGAAAAAATAAGCGAACTGAGGTTAATACCAAGGTTTTGACGTAACCAGAAACCTCCTGTGTATGTATTTTTATACAAAGCTTCAAAACCATAATTCAACTGATTAAGGTTTTTTTGTTGAATAAAAACTATGTTGGGTGAAACCTGAAGTATCTCTTTACCAAGTCTTTTTTCATATATCGGGAATAAAATGCCGGTAAAAAAGATAAATTTTCTTCCAATACGTGAATCAGGTGAATTACTTCCGGATATTACGGGATTAAAAAGGTGATACATAGACGCTCCGGTATAAAAATTTTTATAGAAACCCGTTAGTCCGAATGCGTAATCGGGGTAACTACTGCGAAAAGTTCCATAGTTTTCACTTCCCTGCGGAAGAATGGTACCGTCAGGATTTAACATATCCCCATAAATAAAATCATTCGTGTTCAATCTTCTCTGAATGTAACTGGCCTGAAATCCTGCATTGACAGTTAACGAACTGCTGGCATAAAGATGATAGGAGTAAATTGCCGACATGCCAAATTCTGTGATTATACCCTTACCCTGATTGTCGTTGTAAACAGAAAATCCGATGCCACCGTGCATGGGCTCAACATATTGGTCATATGAAGCACTGTAGGTTACAAAGGAATTATCAGCAGAAGGCCATTGATGCCGGTAGTTGAGCGAAAGTTTCCGGCATTCATCCACACCCGACCAGGCAGGATTAAGATGAAGGCGGTTTGCGAAGAACTGTGAGAAAAATGCATCCTGTCCACGCAAACTTGTGAAAAAACTTGTTAATAATATTGTTAATAAAATTTTAAACCTGATACGCATCGACGGAAAAAATGTATTTTTGGTTCAATCTGTTTTACAATAATACTTATTCTGAAAGCGTTCTATCTGGAATGTTTTTACAAATTCTATGTTATATCGAAATTTTAACGAGAAATATGGCTTAATGTTTCATCCGGGCAGAAATATTTTAATGTTCGGATGAAACCCCCATGCACTAGCGCACACAACAAGGACATGAACAAACATGGAGGTTTCACAGGAAATAAAAAAATAAAGATAAGGAAATCAATGAAATTTCTTTTACTGTTATTGATCTTTATTTGGAGTAATGCTGCAGGCCAAACCTGGCACTTAAAAAAGCAGATTGACTGGATAGAACCGGATGCAGGTGCAATTGATCTGAAATTGCAGGACATTTTGCGGTTTCGCTTTGCAGGCTACCCGGATAATGATATTACTCTGCCTGTGTATACAGAGGTGACAGCCTGGTTCAACGAGTACCCTGCTGTTAAGGCAAAGATATTTTCCGCTCATTACGAACCTCTTCCTGATAAATTTAAGAACAATAAATTATTTTCAGATATACCCTTTGATATAGTACCGGAGGTTGATATTGCTGTCTCCCGCAATAAACCACAACTAATAATCAGCCTTGTCCCTTTCAGAAAAAATCCGGAAAACGGAAATCCTGAACGTCTTATCAGTTTTATCCTCGAGATAGAACCTGCTGTTGTTGGAGATATTGAACAGGCCCGGAAAAAGTCGGGTTTTGTTAACAACTCTGTTCTGTCTTCAGGAGAATGGTATAAAATAAGGGTTCCGTCAACCGGAATATATAAATTAAGCTATGATCAGCTTCAAAATATCGGGTTGTCAGATCCTGCATCTGTAAGGATCTTTGGTTATGGAGGAAGACCTCTGCCTGAAGATATTACCGGGGGGGAGAAAGATGATCTTCAACCTATTGGGATATTTATGGAAAAAGGTGTTGATAATGTTTTTAATCAGGGAGATTTCATTCTTTTTTATGGTATTGGTGCAGACCTTTGGTATTATGATGAGATATTCAATATGTTCCGGTGCAAGCAGAATCCATATTCCGATCATGGATATTATTTCCTAACCTGCAAAAACGGGAGTAATGATATACCTCCTGCAGATAAGCTTCTTTCAGAGACTGCCTCACAGCTTATTGACAGATATGATTATTTTTCTCATCATGAACTGAGTCTCTTTAATCTTATAAAATCAGGAAGGGAATGGCACGGTGAAGAGTTCGATCTTATTACACAATATGAAATGAGTTTTACTGTTCCCGATATCATCCCATCAGTGCCGGTACGACTTTTAACGAATGTCTTAAGCCGTGCAGGCGACTCGGCAACTTTTGTTTTAAGCGTCAATGGTGCTGAGCAGCAAACATTCAGGATACGGCCAACAAATTTAAGTGATAATCTTGCAACATTTGCGTTTAACCAGCAGAAAACAAGTTCTTTTTATTCGGCTAATGAAAATATATCACTTAGATTACGTTATTTAAAACCCGATCAGAGAGCAAAAGGCTGGCATGATTTTACCACACTTAATGCAACTGCAAAACTGCGGCTTAAAGACGATCAGTTGATATTTCGAAATTATTCCTCCGTTTCGCCGGGAGCTGTAACTGAATTTTTAATAGATAATGCCGGAGAAAACATTATTGTATGGGACCTTACTGATGCTAATAATATTTTATCAGTTCCTTTTACTATCCTGACCGGAAAAGTAAGCTTTAAAAGTGAAACATCTGTGCTGAAGGAATTTGCTGTTTTTCGTAAAAGCGGAAATTTTCCCTCACCTGAATATTCAGGTACAGGGCTGGGGAAAATCGACAATCAGAACCTGCATGGCATTAGCCCACCGGAAATGATTGTTATATCCGCAGAGGAATTTATGGATCAGGCAATTGCTTTCTCAGAATATCGCTCTGAAAAAGATGGTATGAATATATTTGTTACAACACCAGAGAAGATCTGTAATGAGTTTTCTTCCGGCACTCCTGATGTCACAGCAATAAGGAATTTTGTTAAAAATGTATATGACAGGAGTATGAATGATGGTACGCCAGGTTTAAAATATCTGTTGCTATTTGGAAACGGATCATACGATAATAAAGGTATTTTGGAGAACCCTGGAAATTTTGTTCCAACATACCAGTCAGAAAACAGTCTTTCTCCCGTTTTTTCCTTTGCGAGTGATGATTATTTTGCATTACTGGATACGGGTGAACAAATGCTTAATGGTTTACTCGATATAGGTGTAGGGAGAATACCGGTAAGAAATGTTTCTGATGCAGAAGCAATGGTAAATAAAATTATTGAATATGAAAGTATTTCTTCCCTGGGAAACTGGAGAAATACAGTATGCTTTATTGCTGATGATGAGGATGGTAATATTCATTTAAGTCAGGCCGACCAGCTTACAGTATATGTTAATTCAAATTACCCTTCTTTAAATGTTAATAAGATATTTCTTGATGCATATAAACAAATTTCCACACCAACGGGACAAATATATCCGGAAGTTAATAAAGCGATTAATGATCAGGTTAACAGGGGTGCCCTTATTATTAATTATACGGGGCATGGAGGTATAAACGGTCTGGCTCATGAGAAGATACTTGAAATGAAGGATATTGAATCATGGAGAAATTCATGCCGGTTTCCGCTTTTTGTTACAGCCACATGTGAATTCAGCAGGTTCGATGATCCAAATACAGTTTCAGCCGGAGAAAAGGTGTTTCTTCATCCTTCCGGTGGAGGGATAGCATTATTCACAACAACACGTCTGGTTTATTCTGGGCCAAATCACGCTTTGAATGAGAGGTTTTATGAGATAGTATTTCAAAAAGAAAGTCAGAATAAAAGTTATCGACTTGGTGATGTGATGAAATATAGTAAAAATAATACCGGTGCCGGTATCAATAAAAGAAATTTCACGCTTTTGGGAGATCCGTCCCTGAGATTATCCTACCCGAAATTTCAGATTATTACAGATTCAATAAACAGTATTCATGTAAGCGAACCGGTTGACACCCTCAAAGCACTCAGCCTGATAAGTATAAGCGGACATATCGGGGATAACGGAAATGTTTTGGATTCTATGAACGGAATAATAATCCCGGTTGTTTTTGATAAACCTCTTCAACTAACAACTCTTGCAAATGACGGAGGTGATAAAAAAAGCTTCAGTCTGCAGAATAATATTTTATACAAAGGAAAAGTTAGTGTTAAAAATGGTCGCTTCAATTTCAGTTTTAACGTTCCTAAAGACATAAATTATGCATTCGGAAAGGGGAAATTGAGCTATTATGCTCATGATGAGGTTTCGGATGCATCAGGGTCATTTCATGATTTTATAATCGGAGGATCATCAGGGAACTACGGGGATGACAATGATGGACCTGAGATACATATTTACATGAATAATATTCATTTCAGATCTGGTGATCTTACTGATCCGAATCCTGTTCTTTACGTCAAAATAAGTGATGAAAGCGGGATAAATACTACCGGGATAGGAATTGGACATGATATTTCGGCAATTCTTGATAATAACTATTCCTCTCCCTTATTCCTGAATGAATATTTCGAAGCTGACCCTGATAGCTATAAGGGGGGCGTGATCGAATACCCTTTGTTTGATTTAACTGAAGGTTTACATTCAATAGCAGTTAAGGTTTGGGACATCTATAATAACTCAGCCGGGGAATCTCTGGAGTTTATTGTGGCTGCTACAGAGAAAATTTTTTTAAATACAATATTTAACTATCCAAACCCGTTTAACGAAAATTCCTGGTTTTCTTTTGGGCTTGGGAAGGCAGGAACCGATATAGAGATAATCATTGATATTTTTAATTCAACCGGTGAACTGATAAGAACTATTAAGGCAAATGAATATAATACTGGTTACAGATCTGAACCTGTTATGTGGGATGGCAAAACATCGGCCGGAAATCCTCTGCCACAGGGCATGTATATATACAGAATAAATATTACAAGTTCAGATGGAGACAAAGCATTGAAATCGGGGAAACTTTTGATAATCAGATAAAAATTAAAGAGAAAAATTATTTTTTTATATTTGTACACTTATACCCTAATGGTCATGTTTCTTAAATTATTAAAAACCAAATTTGTAGCCTTAGTTTTAGCGTGTTTGGCAATATTTGTTAACAGCATGTCCGGACAAATCACTACAGGTGAACTTACCGGTCAGATGAATGTAATACTTTCAGCTGTGCCTTTTCTTACCATTGCCCCCGATTCAAGAGCCGGTGCCATGGGTGATGCAGGGGTTGCCACAACACCAGATATTAATTCCCAGCATTGGAATCCTGCCAAATATGCTTTTCTTGATAATGACGCAGGTATTGCGATTTCCTATACTCCATGGCTCAGAAGGCTGGTTCCTGATATCAATCTTGCATATATTGCCGGATATAAAAAGCTTGATCCTCAACAGGTAATAAGCGCTTCACTAAGATACTTCTCCCTGGGAGACATAGTTTTCACTAATATTTATGGTACGGTACAGGGACAGTTTAATCCAAATGAGTTTGCCACAGATATTGCATATTCAAGACTCTTCTCTGACAAATTTTCCGGAGGTATAGCCTTCAGATTTATTCGTTCTGACCTTACCGGAGGAAAATTTGTTGGCGATACGGAAACCAAAGCAGGGGTGTCGTTTGCAGCTGACCTTGCTGCTTATTACCAGTCTTTTATCGATTTATCCGGTAGGGATGGAGAGCTGGCCTTTGGTGTTAATATTTCCAATATTGGCACGAAAATATCTTATACCGAAACGCAGGAAGAATCATTTATCCCCATAAATATGAAAATTGGAGGCCGCCTCAAAGCAGATATTGATGCCTATAACAATATATCCATAGTAGCGGATTTTAACAAGCTTCTGGTTCCCACACCTCCTGTTTATGACGAAGATTCTACTGATCTTATTTTACACGGTAAAGATCCTTATGTTTCCGTGCCTCTTGGAATTTTCAGATCTTTCTGGGATGCCCCGGGTGTTGAAAGAGAAAACGGGACAAGAAATGTTTTTCTTGAAGAATTGCGGGAGATAACGATAAGCCTTGGCGCAGAATACTGGTACAGAAAACAGTTTGCAATTCGTACGGGGTATTTTCATGAACATGCAACAAAGGGAAACAGAAAGTTTGCTACTTTTGGTGTAGGTGTAAAACTTAATGTTCTTTCTCTTGATTTTGCATACCTTGTTCCCATCCATCAGAATAATCCCCTTGCAAATACATTGAGGTTTACTCTCGGATTTGGATTCGACAGGTTTAATTAAACATTTTCTTTATAGATATAATGAATTTCCGTGTTGGAATTGGTTATGATGTTCACAGGCTTGAGCCCGACCTGCCGTTAAAGATTGGTGGGGTAACCATTCCTCATGATAAAGGAGCATCTGGTCATTCCGATGCTGATGTTCTCATCCATGCAATATGTGATGCATTACTTGGTGCGGCTGCACTTGGAGATATAGGCACTCATTTTCCTGATAAAAATCCAGAATACAAAGGTATTGACAGTTCTGTTCTTTTAAAAAGAACGCATGATCTTCTCCTGGAGAAAACGTATAAAATAGTAAACATTGATTCAGTGGTAATTTTACAGAAACCTAAAATCAATCCATTTATTCAAAAAATGAGAATTAAACTGGCATCAGTGCTGGAGATGAATCAGGATGATATTTCTGTTAAGGCTACTACATCTGAAAAATTAGGTTTTACCGGCAGGGAAGAAGGGGTTGCAGCTGAAGCTGTAGCACTGATAATTAAAATGGAAGTTAGTTAGCCGAAGATTCTGTTAAAATAAAATAATATGAATATGAGGGAAATTCCGCTTAATTATTAAATCCGTGCTTTTTCCCTTACATACAAATTTGTTATGCAATGAAAATGATATTCCTGTTATTTTCCCTCCTCTTTCTCTTTATAAATTTGTTTTCCCAACAGGTCAGAATTGAAGCTTTTGTAGCAGGGCACACTACCGGTAAGATTTATCTTAGTAAGATCAGGGGAGAGGAGCATCGGAAAATTGACAGCTTGTTTGTATCGGGAGAAATTTTCCGTTTTGTTATAAAGGATACTGCCCCCGGGATATACAGAATAACAATGGGGAAGTCGGGGAGATCAAATTTCTTTGACGAAGATCCGGTTTTTTTTGATCTTATCGTTAATTCAGAAAATTCAATTAGCATTAAAACCAGCTTTCTTTCTCCTCTGGACAGCATGCAAATTCTGGTATCAGAAGAAAATCAGATTTTTTATGAGTATCTTAAATACACAGCCGGGTATAAAGAACGAGGCAGTTTATTACTTCCTCTTTTTTCAGTATATAAAGAAGAAGATGATTTTTTCAGTTATTTGAAGAAGGAGTTTTTACGGCTTCAGCAGGAATACAATGAAAAACTTGTTTCCCTTGCAAACACTGCCCCCGGAACATTTGCATCTTCCTATATTTTAACGGGAATGATTCCCATGATAGATCCATCCGCCGGGTATGACGGCATGAACAATTTTTTAAAAAAGCACTTTTTCGATTTAATTTCTTTTAAAGATCCCCGGCTCATTAACAGTCAGATATATACGCAGAAAATTCTTGAATACATGAGTTTTTATCACAATCCCTCACTCAGCCAGTCTGAACAGGAAGACAGATTTATTCAGGCTGTTGACCAGATAATGGAACGTGCATTATTTAATGAGGAAGTGTTTGATTTTATTCTTGGATTTCTTGTCGATGGTTTCGACCGTTTCAAAATGGAAAAGGTCCTTGTTCATCTTGCTGCTGAATATGTGGAGAAAGGCTGTGAGACAGACAGTAAAAAGATCATGGAACAACGCCTCGATGCTTATAAAAGAATGGCTCCCGGCAATAAAGTAAACGATATAGTGCTGCCGGATATGTATGGTGCGACAATACGCCTGTATGAACTTACAAGTGATTACGTACTCATTATTTTCTGGTCAAGCCGTTGCCCGCATTGCATCCGTCTTCTGCCTGATATTAAAGAATGGTACATAAATGAACGTCATCTGAATCTTGAAGTTTTTACTGTATCTATTGATACAAGCCGTTTCGACTGGGAAGAAAATTTACTGATGAATGATTATCCCTGGATTAATGTATCAAATCTACAGGGATGGGAAGGTAAAGCAACTTCTGATTATAATATTTATGCTTCGCCAACAATGTTTTTAGTCGACAGGAACAGGAAAATAATAGCCAAACCAACTACTTTCAGGGAGTTTAGAAGAGAAATAGATAGAATTACTAATGCGAATTAAGAGTTGAATAAATAATATGGTCTTATGGAAATTAATCAAATAACTGAAAAGATAATAGGGTGCGCCATTGAAGTGCATAAAAGACTTGGACCGGGACTACTTGAATCTGCATATGAAGAGTGTTTATCTTATGAATTGAGAAGTATTGGATTAAAAATTGACAGACAAGTTGCTGTGCCGGTAGTATATAAAGATATAAAATTACAATGTGGATACAGGATTGATATTTTAGTTGAGAATATAGTATTAATAGAATTAAAATCAATTGAAGCTTTTGCGCCTGTTCATGAGGCTCAGATTCTGACCTATATGAAATTTGCAAATAAAACTATCGGATTATTAATTAATTTTAATGTTACCTTACTTATAAATGGTATAAAGCGGTACAAAAACTAACTCTGTGGTTCTCTGTGAATACTCTGTGAATCTCTGTGTAACCAATTATACTTTAATATATTACACAGAGGGTCACAGAGGAGACACAGAGGGTCACAGAGGTTTTTATAGAATAACTTACAAATTGAAAGTGAATTCTAAAGTCATAAGGCTTTTTAGACAGCCTCATGCAAGGGGGGTGGGTCAGGTATAAATTTTCGTTGATATTAATTCAGATCAAACAGGAGAAAAACAATTTTATTCTTTTTTATAATATCTCTGATACGACGAATGAAATATTATTTTGAAAATGAAAATTTTAAATAACTTAATATCAAGATTGAAAGAATTGCTTATTGCGTATAACCCTTTTAATATGCATGATATAAACATCCGCGATACTTGTGAATTTAAAATTAAAATGATATGAAAATTTGGAATTTTGGAATTATCGGCGCCGGAATGATAGCTGATTTCCACGCAATGGCAATCAATAGCCTTGCTAATGCAAAATTGACTGGAATTTGCGGCAGGAATGAACAAAAGGCAGCAGCCTTATCAAATAAATATGCCTGTACACATTTTAGAGACACTGCTGAGATGCTGCAATCTCCCGATATCCATATAGTTATAATTTCAACGCCAAGCGGGGCACATATGGAACCTGCAATAGATGCAGCCCGACATGGTAAACATGTTATTTGCGAAAAACCTCTGGAGATAACTCTTACCAGGATCGATAAAATGATTGAAGCACATGAAAAGTATGGGACCAAACTTGGAGGTATATTTAATTTCAGGTTTAACAATGCTGTAAGTATCCTTAAAAGTGCCATAAATAATGGGCGTTTTGGAACAATAAGCTGCGCTGCTGTTTATGTTCCGTGGTGGCGTAGCGACGAGTATTATAAAAGTAGCTGGAAGGGCACCTGGAAGCTGGATGGGGGAGGTGCCTTAATGAATCAGTCGATACATATGGTGGATATGCTCCAGTATATGATGGGACCTGTTGTTTCATTGAACGCTTATATCGCCACACCCGGCCATCCTCAGATAGAAGTGGAAGATACTGCAACAGCCATCCTGAAGTTCAGAAATAATGCTCTGGGGCTTATTTATGGCTCTACAGCATCATTTCCGGGACAATACCGGCGTCTGGAAATTACTGGTACAAAGGGTACGGCCATCATGGAGGAGAATAGCTTTAAAGTATGGCAATTTGATAAACATGAAAAAGAAGATGAGGAGATAATAAAGACTTATGGAGCAATTGAGGGTGGGGGTGGAGTTTCCGATCCGGCAGCCATATCTTTCGAATCACATGCAAGGAATATTGAGGCTTTTTTATATTCAGTGGAGAGAAATATTCCATTTGAAGTCGATGGGAATGAGGCAAGAAAATCGGTTGAAATAATTGCAGGTATATACGAGTCAGCAAAAGAGCATAAAGAGATTTATTTCTAGTTTTTAAAAAACAAAAATATGGATAATGTAACAATTATAAATCCGGAGAACCTTGGTGAGAATTTCATCCCCGCCGAATATCTGCCCGGGGGCAAAGATGAATATTATCAGCGTAACTTTCAGACATCCCGCCCGCGGGAAGGATGGAGACATTTACAGGCCGATGAAGTTGAACGCCTGGTTAAAAACAATAATACAGCCGACAACTGGGATCATATTCTGGTTACCGATGTCTTTGATGCCAACCAGATTAAGAATACCAGATTTTTCGGTTTGGTGAGGATAGGTCGCCTCAGGAATATAGTTCTTCAGCATCACGACCTGAAATTGCCGGCGGGAATTACCAATAGCCTGATAATTTCCTGCGACATCGGTGATGACGTGGCTATACATGAGGTTCATTACCTGTCCCGATACATCATTGGTGATTGCTGTATATTATTCAATGTTCAGGAAATGAATACCACAGATCATGCAAAGTTTGGCAACGGGATCATAAAAGAAGGAGAACCTGAAAGTGTCAGAACGTGGATTGATCTGATGAATGAAATGGGATTGCGCAATGTGCTTCCATTTGATGGGATGATAGCAGCAGACGCTTACCTCTGGGCAAAATATCGCGATGACACTGCATTACAGAAAAAACTCTTTCAGATAACGCAAAACGATTTTGATAAACGACGGGGGTTTTATGGAACAACGGGTAATCAGTGCGTTATCAAGAATTCTCTTATAATCAAGGATGTTAAAATCGGTTCAAACTGTTATATTAAAGGTGCCAATAAATTAAAAAACCTCACCATAAATTCATCTGCTGAAGAATCCACACAGATCGGAGAAGGAGTAGAACTGGTTAACGGCATTATTGGTTACGGTTGTAAAATATTTTACGGTTGCAAGGCAGTGAAATTTATCCTGGGTAATAACTCAAACCTGAAATACGGAGCAAGGCTCATCAATTCATTACTTGGAGACAATTCAACCATCTCTTGTTGTGAAGTCTTAAATAACCTTATATTTCCTGCACACGAACAGCATCATAATAATTCCTTCCTGGTTGCATCGGTTGTATTGGGACAAAGCAATATGTCAGCCGGAGCCACCATAGGGTCCAATCACAACAGCCGGGCTAATGATAATGAAATTCAGGCAGGCAGGGGTTTCTGGCCGGGATTATGTACAAGTGTCAAACATCCCAGCCGGTTTGCATCTTTTGTCCTGCTCTCAAAAGCTGATTATCCATCGGAACTGGATATCACACTTCCTTTTTCACTTTTGAACAACAATGTTTCAAAAGACAGACTGGAAGTTATGCCGGCCTACTGGTGGTTATATAATATGTATGCACTTGCACGCAACTCCTGGAAGTTTAATAAAAGAGATACAAGATTAAGCGAGGTTCAGCATATTGAGTTCGACCCATTTGCACCTGATACAATGGAAGAAATATTTACTGCATTAAGTTTGCTTGAAAGATGGACAGCAAAAGCATACTTGCAGGAAAAAGGAATTCAGGCCGGCAATAAAGCAGAAAAGGAACTGGAGAAAAAAGGCAGGGAATTATTATCCGGGGATGAGGAAATGGTAAATGGACTGGAAGTCCTTGGAGAAAATATGGAACATTCGAAACGTAAGGTATTGATCCTGAAACCATGGAAAGCATACCACGCTTATTGGGATATATTGCATTATTATGCTGTTACAAATATTCTTTCCTTCTTGCGCTCACATGATGACATAACATTTTCAAAGATGTGCAACGACCTGGAAGGCAAACGCGACACCGAATGGGTTAACATGGGAGGTCAAATAATGAAAAAGAGCGATCTGGATACATTACGCTCAGACATTGGAACAGGGAAACTCCGCTCATGGAATGAAATACATAAAAGATATGACGAACTGTGGAAAAAGTATTCCCTTGATAAACAAAAACATGCCTTTGCAATACTTTGCGATTTATACGGAAAAGAACATCTTGCCAGAACCGACTGGGATGTGGCGCTTAAGAAAAGTATCAGAATTCAACAGTTTATTTGTGACCAGGTTTATGTTACACGTAAAAAGGATTACGACAATCCATACAGGAAAATTACCTTTAGAAATACAGATGAAATGAAGACCACCCTTGGCGATGTTGATAATAATTCTTTTATTCTTCAGGTAAAAAAGGAAACAAGAGATTTTAAGATATATATTAAAAATATCACGAAAATGGCAAATTAACTGGCCTGCTAATTTAACAATATAGAATAATTAAAGTTTCGCAGATGCTCAACTTGTTAAAAAATAAAAAAGAATCTTTAAGGCAATATTTTTGTTCTTACCTGACCCATTTTCGTTGTTATTAATTCAGATCAAATAGGAGGACAACAATTTTTTTCTTTTTTTATAATATCTATGATAAGATGAATAAAAGATTATTTTGAAAATGAAAATCTTAAATAACTGAATATCAAAATTTAAAGAATTGCTTATTGCGTATAACCATTTTAATATGCATGATATAAACATCTGCGAAACTTTAGTAATAATCATTTATAAAGAGAAATAATGAACTTAACAGATATCAAGTATTCGAAGTATAAACTGGTTCAGGAAATGATGCAAACCATAGATGTTGTAAAAAATTTTGATCCGAACCTGACCGGTGCTGTTGCCAAAACGATAAAATCAAAAGGGAAACTTTTCCTTACAGGTGAAGGTTCAAGCCGTATCCTGCCAGCGAAAAATACCATCCGGAAAGCGCTGAGATGGGGTGCAGATATTGCTGTCTTTACTGACGGTTCTCATCAGGCTATGCAATATGATTTATCTGAATTTGCAGTCTTTTGTGCATCAAATTCAGGAAGGACAAAGGAAGTGGTTATGCTGGCTAAAAAGCTTGCTGCCAGCGGTAACAAACAAATTTTTGTACTTACTGCAAATGAGGATACGCTTTTGGAAAAAACATGCAATCAGACATTTGTTCTTAAATGCGGATGGGAAAATGCTGTAGCTGCAACAAAAAGTGTTATCGAACAGACCTTGTTCTATGAATCTATTCTCTGGCATCTGAAAGGGATGGATAAAAGTTCTGAATGTGCAAAACTGTCATCTTCGATCGAAGAGGCACTTACCATCCCTATTGGCAATGATATAATTGCTTCGTGCGTAAAAGCTCCCACTATATATTTTGCAGGCTACAACGATGGTGTTGCTGAGGAACTGACACTTAAAACCAACGAGATTACCCGCAGGAAATCAGATTTTCTGGAAGGCACCTATGTAGTGCATGGAATAGAAGAAGTAATGGATAAAAATGATATAGTTATTATCGTTGACCCGGTGGAAGAAGAAATTGAGAAGTTCCGGGAAGTGCTTGTTAAAGGTGTTGGACTTACGGTCGTAGCAATAGCTGACAGGGAAACTCCTTTTAAAACCATCCGTGTTCCTTTCGCCGGAACTATGAATCCTTATGTTTATCTTTGTGCAGGATGGAATCTGCTGGTTGAAATAGGCCTTTCCCTTGGCATTGATCTTGACAAACCGGAACGTGCCCGTAAGGTTGGTAATGAGTTTGTAGAGTAAGAATAAATTTAAAACAATATTACCCCAGGGGATTATTCAGCCGCTGGCGCGGCTTCATGATCCCTGAAGGGGGAAACCTTGCAGATCAAAAAAACCAACGCTGGCGCGTTGTTTTTCATTCCCTGGTTCCTTCCCGTAAGCAAAGCTTCCGGTCAGTTCACCGGGAAATTGTTCCCTGAAATTCATCAGGGGATTATTCAGAGGCTGTCTAAAAACGATTTTAAGCGACTTCTTTAAATTTAGTAAAATATATTG
>CAZGKF010000044.1:0-26068 GCA_964526475.1 uncultured Bacteroidaceae bacterium | reverse complement strand
GCATTCTGAAGAAATTGTTGTTGGTAAAGACAAGGCTGCCAGTTTTAAACGGTGGTTGGATAGGTAAAACCAAAGGCTTGCAAAAGAGCTTCTGTCTTTACAGCCCAAAGGGCTTTAAGGTTTACCGGCCCACAAAAAAACAAAATAAAATAATCCTGTGAACTATTGCTTGAGAAGTTCTATTTTCAAAGTGCCAAACAACCCAGTATCTGCTATGATTACCAAGTGGGTTTCACTTAATTTCAGAATGTCCCAGGAAAAGTTATAGTTCCCACCATCATTGGAAAGATCAGTGATCTCCAGAATACTGCCATCTTCGTTGAGTATATAAGTGAAACTACCAGTCGTACCCTCACTGGCATCATAATCAATCCCCGAACAGGGATCCAGGCATTCATTAAATTGAAGGTAGGAACCATCGCCTGGAAATCTTTGAGTTAATAACTCAGAGTAGGATATAACCCATTTACCCACAAGCATTTCGGCAGGTATTTTGTCTTCTTCCTTTTCGCAGGAGGTGAGTAAAAGAGGGATCATCATAAAAGACAATATTATTCGGATTGCAGTTTTCATTTTCAAATTTGTTTAATGATTAGTACTTAATTTTTGCATTTGGGATAAGTTTGGCAAGCTTTTCCTTGTCGGCAGTGGAAAGAGCGGAGCCTTTCAGGTTAACCGATTTGAGAGAACCGCAGTTCTTAATTTCATCGGGAATATGGCTAATAATGTTTCCTGACAGGTTTAAGGTCTTAAGTTTTGTGAGATTCCCTATTTCTGCCGGCAAAGAAGTAAGCTTATTCTTGGAAAGGTTCAGAATTACAAGGTTTTCTAATTGGGCGATCTCTGCAGGAATGCTGGCAATGTTTTTTCCCGTAATAGTCACCTGGCTCAGGTCAGTGATACTGCAAATTTCTTTGGGCAACTCGGTCAAATTGGGTCCAATGAAAGCGTTCATTATGATCATCTTACCCTGTGTGAGGGTTTCTGTGACATATTCCTGGTAAGGGTTAATTGCGCCTGAAGCTACTCCCTCTTCCCAGGCTTTTTTCTCTGCCTGATAAGCTTCCATTCTCCTGAAATTAACATAATCGTTGTATTCATTCTCTAAAACAGCCAGTTGTGTGTTATCCAGTACATCCATTTTTATTTCCCTGTTGGCCGAACTTTTGGCTATATCGCTAAGTTTATTGATATCACTCACAATTACGGAGTTAATATCCGATGCTATTTTTCTGGATAATAACAACTCCATATGTCTATTAATCCCCATTGTACGATTATTGGAAAAGCTCCCGAACAATTCGAGTACCTTGTTACCGGCTTCCATGGCTTTTTGGAAGTTATACAAGTGGCTGTATGCATACATCATATTTTCGTAAAGACCCCTTCCAATTTCTTTGTTTATCCTGGCATCCTTATCTTCGGTATTGAGAGAACCGGCTTCCATTTCCCAAATGATAATAGCGGATTTTAGATTTTCAAAAGCTTCGGCATCAGGTCCGGATTGTCCGATTTTCTTATAGGCAGAAATTGCCATATCCCTGGCTTTTTCAAGTTGTGTATAGTCGAACTTTTTATCTTTTGCAGAATAAACATTAAATTTTTCTTCAACAAGAAGAGGATATAGATTCTTTGTGGCCATTTCATGTGCCCTTTCCTGAAGAAATACATTCGTAGATTTTATTGAGCTTGCTTTATAATCAGCCTCTGATTCTACCCAATCTTTCTTCATGGTCTCGGCTATCCAATACTTACACTGGTCATAACCAAAATTCTCTGAATTACTTTCCTTCTTGGAAACCTGTCCGGCAAAAACAATATCTCCTGTGGTATTTTTAGCTATGAGGTAAGAAGCAGGTTCTGTGGTTGAAATTTCATAATAGTAAGTAGTAACTTCAATCACATCTTTCAGCCCTCCACCCTGCGGAACACATTTGGATTTGCCCTCCTTAATTTTTACGCCGCCAAATTCAAGAACTCCTGCAGCAAATCTCAGTTCTAATGTTGAAGGGTCGATAGCAGAAATATCAAAAGCAGGCATTTCGAGGAATTTCGTTATTACCGTTTCCTTTTTGTCGCTTTGTGCTGACAGATTTATTACAAACAATACGAGGATAAATCCCAGGGTGATTTTTTTCATGGTGTTGAGTTTTAAAAAGTTTACTGATAGACAATATACGCATAACACTGCTAAGTGTTACATGGGCTATGATACTATTCTATCAGACACATCTGGTATTTTTAATTAGTAACATTTTCTTAAACATGTTGGTTCGGTAATCGAATGAGATCAAATCATTAATATTTAACACAATATGTAAACCTTATTTTGATTCTGCTCATGGAATTGGCTTTTATAATAATAATTCCCTTCCTACCCATTTAACATGAAATTCACTATTATTTTATTAAAATTTAATATTGATGGAGCCTGTTTTATGTTTGGAAATAATGTTCCGCTGGCTCGTTCCCGATACTTATCGGGATGATACGCGTGCCAATTCTTTTTGTCATTTGTAACGACATAGGCAAAGCGTCTTGAGAAAGAGCCCTAATCGTCACGGATTTGTAAACTGTTATTCTCTGGGCGCTTTGCGGTTAAATATTTCGCTACGTTGTAGCTTAAAATACTGTTCTGAATTCACGGGCTACCAAAATATTCATGTTGAACTAAATTTCAGCAAGCTCAACTCATTGCACCCGCCGGGCTAAAATCTATGCAACAAAACCCTGCAAATAAGCGAGATTCTCAATGATTTTTAGTAAATTAGCAACATGGCAAATAAAGTTCAACATATTGATATCGAGATTGATAAATTAATAAATAGAATTGAGAATATGTTCTCAGGTGACAGTTTCGATTCCGAGTTGATTCCAATAACAAAAGAGGATTTAAAACCAATTTAAATGAGCTTGTTAAGCACAAAACCTTCATAAGGAACTTGAATGAAAAATTTAAAAGTACTATTGCCAATGTATAAACGTAATGCGGGCTGAACAGATAAATTTGAGCATTTTTGTTCCTAATAAACTATTCGGTGGACTGAAAGCGAATCGCTAAAAATCCCGCACTACGCTTATACTTGACCGTCAGCCTGTGCAAAAAACTCCCCATATTGTTAATAACCAGTTTCGCTGAGAGTCCTTTATATTCCTGCGATTTCGTAACTTGTATATAACAAAATCAAAGGTTATCATACCGGAACCGAGTTGAGTAAATGCAAGCAACACGATATCACCACTTTTGTCTCACCCAAGGCTTCGTCAACCAAAGACATTGGAATGTACCCTATCACTTCATTCAAGTGAACTATCTTTAAGTTTGAAATGAGTTTTTGCACAGACTCCCGTTGTGGCCAATACGAAAAAGAAATACAAATTTAACAACGCAACTAATTTATATTCTCATTGGAATAGAATAACTTTATAGATTATCAATTTGAATGAAACCCAAAAAAATTAATTATGAAAACAAAAATTTCAAAAAAAACAAAATTGCTGCGATACGCAGTTTGTCTTTTAATGTTTCACTTCTTTTTTGTTTCCTGTACCAATGAATCAGAACTACCAACTGCTAATGAGGCTAAAACCGCTGTTATGGAAAAGTTAAAGATGGCAGCTGTAAAGTGGTCCCAAGGTGAGCCAATGGGCTACTTAGAATGTGCAGCAAACGACATTGTCTGGGTAGATGAGCTTGGTGCAATAAATCCTATAATTGGTTCTGAAGCTCTTAAGAAATACCTTGAGTCTTTCAGGGGGCAGATTCCTACTCATAAATTCGAATTGTTAGATACATTATTCCAGGTTTACAATGATATTGTGATTGTGAATTATCATTATCAGGGAATATTCGATGGGGTGCCTGCTGCTCCATGGAAAATCACATCGGTATATAGGTATGAAAATGGCGATTGGCTATCAGTGCTTGAAAACTGGGCGGTGTTAAAACAATAATCCATTTATCAAAATTTCTTTCTTTTGTTCAGAAATAAAATATTTAAAGGAGATTACAGGCTCCTATTTAAAAAAATTTATTGTCTTACTTTTTAGAAGTTCCATCAACTTAATAATCCAATCTTAATTGACAGAATTACTATAAGCACTAAAAGCTAACATACGGTAATCGTAATTACCTGGTATTGTGAGCTTTCTTAACAAGTGAAAATGAAAAGAAGAAACATTGTTATATCAATCCTTGCAATAATACCTACACTTGTATTTGCTAAAATCATATCTATAATTCCTATGAGAACGAAAAACGGGTTTAAGGTGAATGCAGGCGAAGCCAGATTCGGCAAGCACTACAAAATGAAAGGTGTTACACAAAACATGCTCGACATCAAAATATCTGGAAATGATACTGAAAATGATTTAGCTGTATTTGAACAAACCGGACTCAGTCCTAACGGTGGACCACCTCTGCATATTCATCCTTTTCAGGATGAATGGTTCTACGTTATAGAAGGTGAATACTTGTTTCAGGTTGGTGAGGTCAAATATCAAATGAAAGCACGAATGCATCGTGCAACAGGCTTATGCAGGTTTTTTAATATGGGAAAGATATTTGGTCTGGCTTTTATACTTACTCTTCTGATAGCCATTAACTTAGCAATGTTTATCGGTCACGGAGACTTTGCTTTTGGGATCACTGCCGGATTCCTTGCCGGATTTGGATGGGTTGCACTTGCCATTGGTGTGGTTGCATTGTTTGAGAACAGGTCATTGAAATATGTGCTCATCAACGGTGGATATATGTTGGTTGCTTTTAGCATCATGGGAGCAATCCTGGGTGCCTGGAAGTAGCAGTTCCAGTCCTGAATTTTTGTTTTTTTGTATATTATCGGTTCTTAGCCGGTAATCATGTTATTCATTTAGAATTTCTTTGCATTCAATGAATCAGAATCAAACCCCACATGTTGCAGGAGAGCGGGGGATGCCGCCATTGCCATGCGAATTTTATTCATATCCAACGGGATCAACATCGTACTGGACCCTGTATTGATTTTCGGCTGGGGGCCTTTCCCCGAGCTGGGCATTGAAGGTGCCGCCATTGCCACCAACATAGGCAGGGGAACAGGCGTGCTTTGCCAGTTGTATATATTGTTCAGGGGAGGGAAACACATACGGGTGGCCTTGTCACAGATACGCTGGCAGGCAGCTGTCATGCTTCACATACTGAAAACCTCTGTGGGCGGTATTGGTCAGATGCTGGTGGGGATGACATCCTGGATCTTTATTGTGCGCATACTTGCCGAACTGGGCAGTGAGGTGGTGGCAGGAGCCACTATTGCGGTACGCTTCATGATGTTCACTACCATGCCTGCCTGGGGATTGTCCAATGCGGCAGCCACCCTGGTAGGACAAAACCTGGGAGCAGGTGAGCCTGCAAGGGCAGAGTCGGCTGTATGGAAAATCGGAATGTATAATATGATCTTTTTGGGGGGAATTTCCCTTTTATTCTTCTTTTATAACAGCGGACTCATGGCTTTCTTTACGGAAGATGCAAAAGTGATAGCCGTTGGGGCGGAATGGCTGCGCATCCTCTCGTATTCCTATTTTGTGTACGGCTGGTGGATGGTTTCGGTACAGGCATTTAACGGTGCCGGAGATACCCGTACACCCACTTATATAAACCTGGTGTTCTTCTGGCTCATGCAAATCCCCCTTTCCTGGTTCATGGCCATTCAACATGGGATTGAACAGACAGGCGTTTTCTGGGCAGTGTTCATTTCCGAAACGGCCGTGGGATTATTTACCTTGTGGCTGTTCTCGAAGGGAAGCTGGAAGAGGACGGTTGTTTAGTCATCAATAGAGAATTTCTTGATATGTTGGATGGTAAAGAAGCTAAAATTTTATCCGAACTTATTACCGGAAAGTATTCAAAACGAGAGTTATCCAGATTTTATTGATTACAACCGGGTACCATCAATGAATGGATAAGGAAATATTACCGTAGAGACTTAATGAACACAAGGATTATGATAAAAATCATAGCAAATAATAAATGTATTATCGTTATTGAAAACTTAAAGCCAGGTAAGTACATTACGGCTAGAAAGTACGCATCTAAGGCATTAAGAAATTTCTATACCCGGAGGTCCTTGGTGTAGAGAGTTTTGAGAAGATCGGTTTCGAGAACCCGATGAATGACGGGAAAAACTTTACCATTAGAAAACTTCAATTGGATTATGAAAAAATTTATAATAAATTTACATAATTACGTCTTAACTTATGACCTTTAACGGTACAACTTGGTTTGAAGGTATAAAGTGAAAAAGCTTTTTTAACAGTACATATACTTAACCATGGTTAGAGCACTGTTTACATTATTGCTTTCATTTCCAATATCCATATTCGCTCAGATAAAGTACATTGGCACGCCTAATATCAGGAACTATCCTAAATCAGAATATTATGCCGGGACTCAGAACTGGGCTATCAGTCAGGATGAAAATGGGTTTATGTATTTTGCAAATAATGACGGGCTTTTGTGTTTTAATGGAGTAGAATGGGATCTGACCAGAGTATCATCCAGTTCACCTCTAAGAAGTGTCATGGTAGATAGTAAAAATACCATATATGCCGGATTGATAAATGACTTTGGCATAATTAACAGAGATGTAAACAGAGGCTCTACATTCCATAGCCTTAAGAATCTGGTACCAGAAGAGCATAAAGAATTTGATGATATTTGGCGTATTTATGAAGTTGATGGAGGAATAGTTTTTCAGTGCTTTAAATACATTTTCTTATATAAAGACGAAAGAGTTGAGGTCATAGAGCCTGAAAATCGTTACCACTTTTCCTTTAAGATTGGAAACAGACTCCTTATTCAGGAACCTGGCATCGGGTTGTTTAATTTTAGAAATGGCAGCATGGAAGCACTGCCCTGTTGGCAACAACACGCTGAGAAAGAAATCAGCGCTATATTGGAGACAGAAGGTAATGATATACTTATAGGAACGCTTTACAATGGTATATATATTCTGGAAAACGGGCAATTACGAGAATGGGATACGCCTGTTAACCAATATGTTATAAATAACAGGCTTTATTGTGCCACCATTCTTCCGGGTCACTATTATGCTTTTGGGACAATACTTAACGGCTTGATAATATCTGATAAGGAGGGCAATATTGTGCATATTCTCAATACTGATGTCGGGATACAAAATAATACGGTGCTGAGTTTATGTCTGGATGGTACCAATAATCTATGGATGGGACTGGATAATGGAATTGATTTTATTGAAACAAACTCACCTCTTAGCTATATTGCATCAAAAAAAATAGGAACGGGTTATTGTTGTAAAGTTTTTGAAGGGAACCTTTACCTTGGTACAAACCAGGGACTTTACGTAACGCCGTTTGAAAGTTCTGCACCTGTCAGGGATTTTAAGCTTGTAAATAATACTGCCGGCCAGGTATGGACGCTTGAAGAATTCGACGGACAACTGTTGTGTGGACATAACAAGGGTACTTTTGTTATAAATGGACTTACTGCTGAAAATATTTGTAGCGAAGAAGGCGCCTGGAAATTTGTTCCATTCAAGGACGATCCGGAACTATTGATTGCAGGTCATTACCGTGGCATTGTTTTGCTCAGGAAAATAAATAATCAATGGAAATTTTATAAGAAAGTTGAGGGATTCGAAGAATCCAGCCGCTATCTCTTTCAGGATGCGGATGGATACATTTGGATTGGACATAGTGGAAGAGGTGTCTTCAGATTAAGACTGGATAAGGAGACCGGCAGAGTAATTGATCTTTTTAGTTATACTGAACTTCAGGGACTTCCATCTAAGATTGGAAATATCCTGCTTAAGTATGGTGAAAATATTTTCGTAGCTACAAATAATGGTTTTTTTGAATATGAAAAAGGTAGTGATAGATTCGTGCCGTCAGGTAAAATGAATCAAATATTTGGAGATTCTGGTAAACTGAAGTATCTGGCTACTGACAATGCCGGCAACATATGGTTTATTGCTGATTCAGCGTCAGGTTTTGTACGTGAGAACGAAGACATGACCTACACAAGGATTACTATACCATTTAGCAAGCTTCACAAGAAGTATGTTAATGAATTCGAGTTTATCTACCCCTACGACAACAAGAACATATTTATTGGTCTGGAAGATGGATTTGTGCATTACGCACCTCTTATCCCTAAGTTTTATAATGTAAAATTCAGGGCATTCATAACAATGGTTGAATTGCCTTATATTGATTCTGTGTTGTATCCCATGGCTGCTGACGAAAATGCAGATTACGTGTTCCCTTTCCGGAATAATTCGTTCAGGTTTCAGTTCGCTGCACCATTTTTTGAAAACGAGGGGCCACTGGAATTTAGTTATCTGCTAAAAGGTTTCTCGGATGAATGGTCTCATTGGACAAATGATAACTATAAGGATTTTACTACGCTGCATGAAGGCAGTTATACAATAAAAGTGAAATCAAAGAATGTATATGGAGTGGAAAGTGATCCTGCTTCTTTCTCCTTTACAATCAAACCACCCTGGAGCAGATCAACAGGAGCTTATTTTATATACATTTTATTTTGCATTGGCTTGATATTATTAATATCAAGATACATATTAAACCGTTTCAGGCAGTCTATTCTCAGGCAGTCGGAAAAACACAGACAGGAGATCGAAGACAGGGAAGAAAAATATCAGCATGAAGCTCTTATTTCTGAAAGGGAGATAAGTAAATTGCGAAACGAGAAATTGATTAATGAAATATTATTCAGGGATAAGGAACTTGCAAATCAAACAATGGGTATTATAAATAAGAATAAGTTCCTGACAAAGGTTAATGAAGATCTGATTAATATCCAGGATTTTATCGTCAACTCCGCGGCAAAGGCAAAGATTATCCGACTGAAAGAGCTTATTAGAAAAGAGATTGACTCAAAACGTCAGAATAAAATCTTTGATACTTACTTTAATGAAGCAAATGAAGAATTCTTCAGGCGATTGAAGGAGAAATATCCTGATCTTACTCCATATGACTTAAGGCTATGTGCCTTTATCAGGATGAATATTTCCACGAAAGAAATTGCCACTATCCTTAATATTTCCTATAGGGGAGCTGAAGTTAGCCGCTACCGGCTTCGAAAAAAAATGGATATTCCCAGGGAAATAAACCTATCATCTTACCTTGCAAGTTTTTAATGATTGAGGGAGATTGATACTTTCTTATAGTTGTTGTGTTTTTAAAATAATCGCGGATAGTTACAGTCCGTTGTATTAATCGCTAATATAACAAGACTTTTAACAGCTGAATTGTTGTGTTTTTGAAGTGTAAATAATTGTGGTCTGTAGTAATTTAGTAGTGTCGTTTTTGTAGGATTTACATTTATTTAATAAGAAATTTATACTGAAAATATGAGAAAAGACATGAATTTATAAAGAATAACATCTAACCTAACAGAAAAATCTATGAAAATAATTACCTGCTTTTTAGTTCTTACTTTGATTTATGCTGAAGCAATTGCTCAGGATTTTGCAAAACAGGCCAAATTTCCACTTCCTGCTGGTTCAGAAAGTTCCCAGGAAGTTAAAATTCTCAAAGATGAAAATGGAGTGAAATTAGTTGTCGATGGGAGAGATTTCATTATAAATGGAATGAACTGGGATTTTTTCCCAATTGGCACAAATTTTTCTTACAGTCTGTGGAATCAGTCTGATGAATTTATCAGAGCTGCACTTGACCATGAAATGTCGTTTCTGAGAAATATGGGCGTAAACGTGATACGACAATACACAGGAATCCAGCCTGAATGGATAGAGTATATATATCGTAATTATGGTATATTCACTATGCTTAATCACTCATTTGGGCGCTATGGCCTTACGCTGGGTAGTGAGTGGGTGGCAAATACGGAGTATTCTGATCCAAGAGTGCGTGAGTTGCTTTTGGAAGAAGTAAGCTCTTTAGTAGAAAATTATAAGGGAACCCCCGGACTGCTAATGTATCTTCTTGGAAATGAAAACAACTATGGTCTTTTCTGGGAGGGTGCTGAAACTGAGGATATTCCTCTGGAAGACAGGAAATCAACAACTCGTGCTCTTGCCATGTATAAGCTGTTTAATGAAGCAGCAAATGTCATGAAAGAAATAGATACTTCTGTCCCTGTTGCAATGTGTAATGGGGATTTGCTTTTTCTCGATATCATAGCGGAGGAGTGTAATGATATTGACATTTTTGGGGTCAATATGTACCGAGGTGTATCCTTCGGCGATGCTTTTGAGAGGGTGAAAAATGAATATGGCAAACCAATAATGTTTACCGAGTTTGGTGCTGACGCCTTTAATGCCCGCAATAATGAAGAAGACCAGTACTCACAGGCATATTATTTAATCGGTAACTGGAAGGAGATTTATGAAAATGCCGCAGGACTTGGCAAAGCAGAAAATAGCATTGGTGGTTTCACATTTCAGTTCAGTGATGGGTGGTGGAAGTTCGGGCAAACTAAAAATCTTGATATTCATGATAATAACGCATCCTGGGCAAATGGTGGATATTTAAGTGACTTTTTTGAAGGTGAGAATAATATGAATGAGGAATGGTTTGGTATCTGTGCGAAAGGCCCAACGAACATTAGCGGGCTCTATCAACTCTATCCTCGTGCAGCATATTATGCACTGATAGAAGTACATAAACTTAACCCTTTTGCGGTTGGTGTTAACTCTGAGAGTGTTGATGATCATTTTATTAAAATTCAATTAACGGATGCGCTATTAAAAGCAAGGGCTGATAAAGCTATGCTGATTGGAGAGAAGACTCAAAAGGTTCGTATTAGTGGTTTGCGGGTAGAGTCAAGCACTTACAGCACAGGTGGTAAAAGAATATCGACACCCATAGATCCTGTGCCAGGTGAACAGAAATATCCCAATCAACTTGGCTTTGATCATATGGAGTCGTATTATATAGATATAGAAGCTAAACCTTCCGAAAGTGTTAGAGGAAATGTTTCCATCAATGTTCTCGGGCATATTGCTGAAAACCCGATTGATGAAATATTTTATGAAAACAGGGGTCGTACGGCGGAAGTTAACACGGATAATGGCAACCTCAAGCTGTCCTCGCTAAACAGGGTACAGGTTTATAATGCCGATTTTACATGGAATAGCAAACTATTTAATCTGACCAGCTTCTATCGTACGGGACACTATCACTGGGGCTACGAGGGAGACTTTTTTGGTCTTTACCCTGAAGCGAACTACGGACCTAATATAGATATATATAATGGTCAAGCCCCATTTGGTGTTGAGTTTGAGGGTAAGAAAAACCTTAGTGGTTTAAAGGCGGCTTTTGGCCCTGAACTTTGGTGGGGTGCCAATCCGGCTGTTCTCATTAAGTATAGTCGCAAAGTTGGTGCTTATGATATTACAGGTATTTTTCATGAAGATATTGACCGACAGGCACCGGCAGTCAGCTCCTTTGCCATCCCATTACCTCCAACCCGCAGGACTACATTGCATATAAAAAGAGCCTTCGGAAAACTTGGCATCGAATTAGGTGGTATTTGGGCAGGTCAACCAAGGATTGGAGAAACTTTCCAGCTTGTTGAAGGTGAAGAAGGCAATTATACTGTTTACGAAGATCAAATAAATTCTAAAGATACCTGGGGAGGGAAAATGAAGGTAACATTCACCACAGGTCCTGTAAGGTGGTATGCTCAGGGAGCTGCAATGGGCTTAGTTGCAGGTGGTGGGGCAGATTATACGAAAACATATACAGGATGGAGACTTAAAGATAGTGGAAGCGGAAACCAGTATAACTTCCTGACTGGCTTTGCGTATACAATTGGCAATCTGCAGTTAGCTCCAAACTTTCTCTGGCAAAAACCTATTATTGATCCCATGCCAGCAGATGTACCTGCACCCGGCAGGGCAAGAAATATCCTTGAAGATCCTTTTGCAGTAAGACAGAACAGGGAAACGGTTGCAGCAGAGTTTTTGTTTACTTATGATCCAACACCAGGGACATGGATGTATGAGTGGGATAATGATGAGACAGAAGATGCCCCACTGGCTATAAGTGCTGGTGCCGTTTATCGCCATCACCCCACTACACAGGATGCCGCAATAGGTATCCTTGCTAACGGGCGTACAACATTTGCATTCCCGGGTGCCCCTCCGGCACGAGATTTATGGGAAGTACACACTCGTGTAGTTTCCAGGATTAACCCTGAGTTTGGTCTTATCGCTAATCTTTTTGCAGGCGATGGTGAATCGAATGGGAGCGATGAACGATTAATACGACGATATGGTGGGGATATGAGGGTATTATACAAAAAAACCAAACTAACCTCAATGGTAAAGGTTAATGACTGGGGCCCCTTTGACTATCACCGCGACTTCAACCTCACATATCCACTACAGGTAAAAATTGATCTTTCGACCACAGTTTCAAAACCAAAGTGGTTTGATATGCCTGAAACAAGGATAGGTATACGTTTCACAAACAGGACATTAGATAAATATTCCCCTCGCTATTGTCCTGCCAAAAATATGGATGTTAACGGCGACTTAGTCTGTGACCCAACTGTACCGGGTTATCCTAATGGAAGTGAATGGGAGATTAGAACTTATTTACATTTTAATATAGGCATGTAGCCAATTCAATCAGATAAAAAGATGAAATCCACACCTTATGCAAACAGAAAATCACCTAAACATAATTTCATTAATATGCGGGTTCCATCTTATTTATAAAATTAAAATCTTATTATGATGAAAAAAAGAAAATATAGCTATCCTTTATTTGCTCTTTTAACAGCAATTACGCTCGTGTGGTCAATAAGCTGTACAAGAGATTTTGATGAACTGGAACTGGCAAAATTCCCGGGTATTCCTGAAGTATTTATCGATGGTTTCAGCTCGGGGCTGAATTACGCTGCCTTTGGTGGCAGCAAGGTTACTGCTTTTGATGTGGACCAGGATGTAAGATACTCAGGATCTGCTTCCATGAAGATTGAAGTACCTGACGCGGAAGATCCTGAGGGAGCTTACGCAGGCGGTGTTTACTATACAAGCATGGGACGAGAACTTACTGAATATACTGCTCTTACTTTCTGGGCAAAAGCATCAAAATCTGCAACAATCGACATTGTTGGTTTTGGTAATGATCTTGGAGAATCGAAATATCTCGTTTCTTTGAAAGATGTTGCTGTAAATACAAACTGGAAAAAATACATTATTCCAATACCCAATCCTTCGAAACTCACAGAAGAAAGAGGTATGTTTTATTTTTCCGAAGGTCCTGAAGATGGAAAGGGTTATACATTCTGGGTTGACGAAGTCAAGTTTGAAAAACTGGGTACTATAGCCCATAAACAACCTAAGATACTCAACGGAATGGATGAAGTCGAATCAGCCGTTAATGGATTGAGGTTTCCTTTAGGCGGATTGAGTGTCTCTTTCAATATGCCAACCGGTATTGACCAGTTTGTAACTGCAGCACCTGCGTATTATACATTTTCTTCATCAAATAACGATGTTGCAACAGTGGATAATAAAGGAGTGGTGACAGTTCTTAGTGCCGGTAATGCTGTTATTACTGCCACTCTTGGAGGACAGGATGCTGAAGGTTCATTAAATGTTCAATCATCGGGTGACTTTAATCATGCACCTGTTCCTGCAGCCAAGCCGGAGGATGTAATATCAATCTTTAGCAACGCTTACACAAATGTGCCGGTCGATTTTTATAATGGCTACTGGGAACCATACCAAACTACAACATCATCAGATTTTACAGTCGATGATGATGACGTCCTGGTTTATACTAATTTCAACTTTGTTGGTATCCAGTTTACATCTCCAACCATAGATGCATCTAATATGACGCACCTGCATATGGATGTATGGATACCAAATACAATAGATCCCTCAGATAAATTATCTGTCAAGTTAGTTGACATGGGTCCGGACGGAGCTTTAGACGGTAACGATCCATCAATCAATTATGAAATTCCGGGCCCCCTCGTTTCACAAAATTGGATCAGTGTAAACATAAATCTGTCTGGGTTATCAAACAAGAGTAAACTGGCTCAGATTATTCTCGAGAACCTTGGAACACAATTGTCAGGATTCTATCTTGACAATGTGTATTTATATGGTAATGGCGGAGGTACAGGCGCAGGACCAACCGAAGCTGCTCCAACACCACCGGCCAGAGATGCTGCTGATGTGATCTCCATTTACGGTGATGCTTATTCTAATCTGCCAGATACTGATTACCCTGATTGGGGCCAGACAACAGTGGTGTCTGATGTGATTGTGGCAGGAAACCCTACACTTAAATTTGCAGGTTTGAATTTTCAGGGTATTCAGCTGGCTGCCAGCCAGAATGTTTCAGGAATGGAATATTTACATTTAGACTTCTGGACAGCAAATTCATCAGACCTTAAGATTTATTTAATAAGCTCCGGACCGGTTGAAACCGCTTTTACTCTGACTGTGCCAACAATGGGTTGGTCAAGCGTTGAAATACCCTTATCAAGTTTTTCACCGGTGAATCTGGCAGATATCATACAGCTTAAATTCGAGGGAAATGGTGATATTTATCTGGACAATTTATATTTCTATACTTCCGGAGGAGGCACAACCGGACAGCCAACCGCTGCTGCACCTTTACCTCCTGCACGTAACCCTGCGGATGTAATTTCATTATTCAGTAATGCTTATGCCAATCAGACTGTTGATAGCTGGTCAGCAGTATGGGATGATTCTGATGTTGCAGATATGCAGGTTGCCGGTGATGATGTGAAGAAATACACATTTACGAATTTTGCCGGGATTGATTTCAGCAATCATAAATTTGATGCTTCAGAAATGACACATTTCCATATGGATATCTGGACGCCGGATGAAGTATTGAATAAATCACTGACAGTGAAATTAGTTGATTTCGGAGGCGGAAGCGCAGAAGCCACAAATTGTATTCTTACAGTTGTCCATACAGCCAGTGGTGATATTCCTGCCCTCACAACAGGTTCCTGGATTTCAGTTGATATTCCTTTGACGGCTTTTACAGGAGATAAAACAAGGACTGATCTGGCGCAGATGGTACTTTCATCTAATTTAAGTACGGTTTATATTGACAATATCTATTTTTATGCTTCTGGTGGAGGAACTGCCACAGAACCATCTGCAGCTGCTCCAGCACCACCTGCAAGAGATGCTGGCGATGTAATTTCAGTATTTAGTGGAGCATACACAGATATCAGTGGAACAGACTTCAATCCTAACTGGGGTCAGTCAACTGAAGTTGCCGCTGTTGATATTGAAGGCAACAGCACCCTGAAGTATGCGAATTTCAATTACCAGGGGAGTGTTTTTGCAGCCCCTCAGGATCTTACGGGTATGGGATTCCTTCATGTTGATATGTGGACTCCTGATGCAACCGTAGTTCAGGTAACGCCAATAAACAACAGCGGCTCTCCCACAGAGAACCTTGTTTCTTTAACCCCAATTAATACCGGGCAATGGAATAGTTACGATATACCACTTACAGCATTTACATCTTCTGGTATGACATTGAACGGTGTGTTTCAATTGAAGTTTGATGGACAGGCAGGTACGAATCCTTCAACCATCTACCTGGACAATATTTATTTCTACAAAGGATCTGGTGGTGGCGATACAGGGCCAAGTGCAGCTGCTCCAATACCACCTGCAAGAAATGCTGAGGATGTAATTTCTTTTTTCAGTAATGCTTATACCAATAAAACTGTTGATACCTGGTCTGCAGTATGGGATGATTCTGATGTCGCAGATCTTCAGGTTGACGGCAATGATGTGAAGAAATATACATTTACGAATTTTGCAGGTATTGATTTCAGTAATCATAAAGTAGATGTATCAGGAATGACACATTTCCACATGGATTTATGGACACCTGATGCGGTTATCGCAGGCAAAGTAATCACAATTAAATGTGTTGACTTCGGAGGTGGTAGTGCAGAAGTAACAAATTTTATTCTTACAGTAACACATACACCCAATGGAGATATACCGGCATTAGCCCAGGGCACATGGATTTCAATAAATTTACCTGTTTCAGCTTTCTCGGGAAATTTAACCAGATCAGACCTGGCACAGATAGTGCTTACTTCCAATTTGGGTACTGTTTACATAGATAATCTTTATTTCTATAAATAACATTTAATATAGCTATAGCTTCAATTTTTATCACACGTAGAATTGGAGCTATAGCTACTAGTGCAAACCGGAAATTTATAATTCAGATAAAATTAATAAATATGAAACCATTTATTCTAGTATTTAACAGAGGAATCCTGTTCCTGATAGCCCTTTTAATTCTGGGAGGATGTGAGGATAATTCAGGACTTGAAGATCGTAAATATCAGCTGGTGTGGCAGGATGAGTTCGAAACTAATGGAGCTCCGGACGATTCGAGGTGGGTTTATGACCTTGGAGCTGGTGGTTGGGGTAATAATGAACTGCAAACTTACACAGATGATGCTCAGAATGTTATTGTTGAAGATGGGGCTCTTAAAATAACTGCAGTTAAAAATGGAGGTTCTTTTACTTCCGCAAGGCTAAAAACACAGGGCAAATTTGACCAGACCTACGGTCGTTTTGAAGCACGTATAAAATTACCGTGGGGGCCCGGGATGTGGCCTGCATTCTGGATGCTGGGATCCAATATTGAAACTGTGCCATGGCCGCAGTGCGGCGAGATTGATATAATGGAATACCGTGGGCAACAACCATACCTCATACATGGCAGCGTTCACGGACCCGGATACTCCGGAGGTGCAGCCATAACTAAAACTTATGGCCTTGAAAATGACAGGTTTGATGTTGATTATCATTTATTTGCTGTTGAATGGGGAGTTGATTACATACAGTACTTTGTTGACGATATACTTTACCAGGAGATCAATCCGGCTGATCTTACCGGCGAATGGGTATACGATCATCCTTTCTTTCTGATACTGAATGTTGCTGTAGGCGGCGACTATGTGGGCTTTCCAACGCCCGATACCCCTTTCCCCCAGACAATGTTCGTTGACTGGGTGAGGGTTTACCAGGAAGTTAAATGAAATTTTATCATGATTAATTGAAGTCCTGATCCAAGATAAATAAATAGAAAATTCACATGTATTAGTCACTGTTTATTTTTAAATCTTGTCAGCTAACATATTATAATTGAGACCATATGGGTAATTATACAACAGCCGCGAAAGACAAAGTACCTCTTGTGCAGAAAGCTGCATTTGGTGCAGGTCATCTGGTGAACAACCTTTTACCCGGTGCACTGGGAATTTTCATGTTTTTTTTGCTTACAGCCTTTGGCATGGATCCTTTTCTGGCAGGACTACTGGGAGGCCTGCCAAGGATATTTGATGCCATTACCGATCCCATTATGGGATTTATATCAGACAATACAAAATCAAAATTTGGACGCAGGAGGCCTTATATTTTTGCAGGGGCTATTCTGAGCGGAATATTGTTCGGTGTTTTATGGCAACTTTATCCAAATAACTCACAGATGTATAATTTCTGGTATTTTCTCATATTTTCTCTGATCTATTTATTGGGCAATACAATCTTCTCGACGCCCCTGATCGGGCTGGGTTATGAAATGACTGCAGACTATAATGAGCGTACCCGATTGATGGCATTTTCGCAAACTGTCGGACAGGTTGCGTGGATGATTGTGCCATGGTTCTGGGTGCTGATTGCTAATCCTAAGCTTTTTGAGACACAGGCAATCGGAGTAAGAAGTCTCTCACTTGTTGTAGGTGCAGTATGTATTGTTCTGGGTATCATGCCTGCAATATTCTGCAAAGGTATTGATGCCTCAAAAATGGAAAATAGAAAGGAAATTACATATAAAACTCTCTTCTCAAATCTGATGGATTTACTCAAAGGAATTGTACAGGTTTCTAAAAATAAGCCCTTTATGAGACTATGTGGCGCTACTTTCCTGGTATTTAATGGTTTTCAAATGGTAGCATCATTTAGTTATTTCATTATTGTATTTTATTTATTTAAGGGCGATTATGGTTTAACCGGTAATTGGCCTGCATGGTTCTCCACAGTATCTGCAATAGTAACTGCATTTCTGGTTATTCCAGTTATTTCAGCGATTGCAAACAGAGTCGGTAAGCGTAACGCCTTTATCATTTCAACGGCTATTTCCATTGTGGGTTACGCTTTAAAATGGTGGGGATTTAACCCGGAAAATCCATGGCTAATTTTTATGCCTATTCCCTTAATGGCTTTTGGTATTGGAGGATTGTTTACATTAATGATGAGCATGACTGCTGACGTATGTGACCTGGATGAATTGAATAATGGTATGCCACGTAAGGAAGGAACATTTGGTGCTATCTACTGGTGGATGGTAAAATTGGGACAGGCAATTGCCTTAGTTCTGGGCGGCTTAGTACTAAAACTGGTTGGCTTCGATCAAAATGCCGCAATTCAGGCTGCCGAAACAATTACCAGGCTTCGTGTTGCAGATGTTGCTATTCCTGCAATAACTGCATTGATTGCTATACTGGTAATGTGGAAATATGATCTTTCCGAAGAAAAAGCCCGCGAAATTAAATCAGCACTGGAAGCAAGAAGAGGAGTTCTATAATCAAAATTGATTGTGATATCTATGATATATTATTAATAATCCTGCAACTATAATAGTTATGGAAAAGCGGATTTTATTTTTTTCAATAATGATTTTGTGTGCATTTATTATGCAATCCTGTAATTCAAAGGAATCCATGCTTACTACAAAGAAGATCTACATTACATCTGAGAGTGGCGATAGAATTGCTGAACAGGAAAATGTTCTTTTTACTAAGAGCAATGAAAAGAGGAATATTATAAATGTAGATGTGGACTGCGTAAAGCAGACGATAGAAGGCATAGGATCATCTTTCACCGAATCTTCAGCCTTCGTTCTCTCTCATCTTGAACCCTCAAAGCGCATGGAAGTCATGTATGCAATCTTTAGCGAAAACGGAGCAAATTTTTCTCTGGCTAGAACTCATATCGGTGCATGCGATTTCTGTGTCAACGGTAAATATTCTTATGCAGACAAAAATGAGGATAAAAAACTGGATTCTTTCAGTCTGAAACCTGACATGAAGGGATTCAGCATAACTGAATACCCAGGAGTAAAAGATGAGAAGTATGATCTGTTACCAATGATTAAGGAGGCACTTGATATTAAGAAAAATCAGGGTGATAAAGATTTAAAAATAGTTGCCTCAGCATGGACAGCTCCGCCTTGGATGAAGGATATTAATGACTGGTATATAACAGGTACCCCTGAAAATAATTATCAGGGTACAGGCGGGTCACTTAAGAAGGAGTACGAAGAAACATATGCCGACTACCTGATAAAGTATCTCGATGCTTACAGATCGGAAGGCGTTGATATATGGGGAATTACTCCGGTAAATGAGCCTCATGGAAATAACGGACAATGGGAAAGCATGCATTTTACTCCTGAAACCCAGAACGAGTTTATAAAGAATTACCTGGGTCCCAAACTTCAAATAGGTGAAAATTCAAAGGTAAGGCTTCTTATTTATGACCAGAACAGGGATGGCCTTGAGCACTGGACAGATGTAATCCTGGGTGATGCTGAAACAGCAGATTATGTTTATGGTACCGCAGTCCACTGGTATGAAAGTACATTCAGGGTTTATGAAGAAGTATTTGACAGGGTTACAGAAAAATTTCCTGACCATGCTATTATTCATACTGAGGGTTGCATTGACGATCTTGGCAAGCCTGCCCCTTCTGGAATAAAAGATACTGTTAAATTCCAGGAAATGGACTGGTATGACAACGATTCTTTCTGGTGGAAAAAAAATGCTACGGACTGGGCATACACAGCTAACTGGAAAGGAGTGAAAAGTGAAGATCATCCCATATATGCACCTGTGCATCGCTACGCCAGGAATATTATTGTTAGTATCGACCACTGGCTAAAAGGATGGATAGACTGGAATGTAGTACTGGATCATAATGGAGGTCCTAATCATGCAGGCAATTATTGCGGGGCCCCGATTATGATAAATACAGAGACAGGACAGATATACTACACTCCGATATATTATATCCTTTCACAGTTTAGCAAAACAATAAGACCTGGAGACAAAGCAGTTAAAACAACGACGATTCTTTATGGTCCGGCAGAAGATAATCTTTTTGCATGTGCAACAATAACTGAAGATAATCTACTCAGCCTGCAGGTGCTTAACACAAGCGAAGAAAAGATCCTATATCAAATCGAAATAAAGGGCCAGTACGCAAAAATTATTATTGACGCTAATGCTTTACAGACGGTACAAGTTCAACTATAAACATGTTGAAGATAAATCATTTACTACAAAGGGAGCATTTCTCAAGAATCCTATTTGTCAATTATTATGTCTAATTTGAGATCGTAATTCTATTCTTAGACTGTTCATATTGTGAGAAGATATAATAGAATGGAGAAGAAAAATATTTATATTGGTAATAAAAATTTAAAGGTAAATTCAAAAGAGGTTAAGGGGCAAATTGTTGAAATTGAAGGGGAGAATTTCTATATGATAAGTAATTATCATCTTATGTCCGATTTCTTTATAACCATTGTCAGCGACTCCGATCATTGGATGTATATCTCCAGTAACGGCTCACTTTCGGCTGGACGTAAGAACCGAGACAATGCACTCTTTCCCTATTACACTGTTGATAAGATTCATGATTACCGGGATAAAACCGGAAGCAAGACTGTTTGTATGGTCTCAAAAAACAATCGAATTTATCTTTGGGAACCATTTACCTCTGATTTTGAGAAATTTTACAGGATCGAACGTAACCTCTATAAGAGCACACATTGCAACAAGATAATATTTGAGGAACGAAACCTGGATCTTGAAATAAGTTTCAGGTATGGCTGGTACAACAGCGAAAAATATGGATGGATAAAAAAGTCGAATCTGATTAACAGTAATGAAAAAGATATAAAAATTCACATACTGGATGGGATAAGGAACATCCTCCCTTACGGAATCGATTCTGCTTTTCAGAATGAATACAGCAATCTGTTGGAGGCATACAGGAGAAATGAGCTACTTTCTGACAGCAAATTGGGACTGTTTCTGTTGAGCTCAATCCCCACGGATACAGCTGAACCCAGTGAAGCACTTAAAGCAACTACCGTCTGGTCTGTAGTGGATGGCTCAGATGTCAAATACCTGATATCTGATAAGCAACTTGAAAGTTTTAAAACCGGAGGAGAAGTTAAAACTGAATCAGAGGTTTGTGCATCCCGGGGAGCATATTATATTATTAATGAGTATTTGCTCTCAAAGAATCAAGAAAAATGCTGGTACATAGTTGCGGATGTAAACAAGGACTCAACAGATGTTATTAACCTGGATGCTAATTTAAAGGATAAGCAAAATAAATCCCTTAAGCTTGAAGAAGATATAGCAAGCGGCACTTTAAACCTGATTAAGATTGTTGCCGGAGCTGATGGATTGCAAATGGGGAATGACGAATTGATTAATGCACGGCACTTCTCAAATACACTCTTCAATGTAATGAGAGGAGGTATATTTTCATATAATTACCGCATAGATGCAGATGATTTCAGGCTATTTGTACAACAATGTAATACGGAGATCAGTGAGCAATTCTTTGAAGAACAAGATAATCTGCCGACTGAAATTGAGCTCAATGAACTTATAGCCAGGATTAAATGCATGGAAAATCCCGATCTGGAAAGAATTGGCTATGAGTATTTGCCTTTAACATTCAGTCGCAGACATGGTGATCCAAGCCGGCCATGGAACCAGTTTTCTATAGAGACAAAAAAAGCTGATGGTAGTAAAAAACTGGATTATCAGGGTAACTGGCGCGATATATTTCAGAACTGGGAAGCATTGACAATATCATACCCGGAATATATTGAATCGATTATCTGTAAATTCGTGAATGGCTCTACAGCAGATGGTTACAATCCTTACAGGATAGGCAGGGCAGGATTAGACTGGGAGCACCCTGATCCTGACCATTCATGGGCAAATATTGGTTACTGGGGCGATCACCAGATTATTTATCTACAGAAATTTCTGGAACAATCTGATAACTTTCACCCGGGAAAGCTTGATGAATTTCTTACACGGAAAATTTTTGTATATGCCAACGTACCCTACAGAATAAAAACTTATAAACATATCATAGAAAATCCCAAAAATACTATTGTATTTGACTCCGGCCTTAACAGAAAAATTGATGCTTTAACTGCAAAAAAGGGATCTGACGGTAAATTACTTACATTAAAAACAGGTGAGATATACAGGGTAAACCTGATGGAAAAGATTCTTTGTTCCTTGCTTTCCAAATTGAGTAATTTTATTCCTGAGGCAGGGGTATGGCTTAATACACAGCGTCCAGAGTGGAATGATGCCAATAACGCACTTGTTGGAAACGGAGCTTCAATGGTTACGCTCTATTATTTAAGAAGATCATTAGGGTTCTGGAATAGGAAACTTGGTGGGTCAACACTAAGCGGGTTTATTTTATCAGAAGAAATCAAAACATTTTTCGAAAAGATTTATCTGGTTTTCGCTGAAAACAAGAATCTGCTGGAAACAGGATTTTCTGACAGAGACAGGTATATTATTGCCACAAAACTTGGGCAAGCTGGCAGCGATTACAGGGAATCAGTTTATAAGCATTCATTCTCAGGAAAGGTGTCTTTCCTGAGCCTTGGTCTATTAAAGGATTTTATTAAGAATGTTCTTGAATTTATAAACCAGTCCATTGATAAGAACAGGCGGCCGGATGGAATGTTTCAGTCTTATAACCTGGTATCCTTCAGTGATAACAGGATTTCGATAAGATCATTTTATGAAATGCTTGAAGGCCAGGTTGCTGTTTTGAGTTCGGGATATTTAAGTCCCGATGAAAGTATCCAGGTTCTGGATGCATTGAGATCAAGTAAACTATATAGAATTGAGCAGGATAGTTATATGCTGTATCCCTTTCATGAACTACCTAAATTTATTGAGAAGAATAATATACCTCAGGAAAAAGTATTTGCATCAGAATTGCTTAAACAATTGCTTATTAATGAAAATACCGCTATTATAACCAGAGATGAAATCGGCAATTATCACTTTGACGGGACTTTCAGAAATAAGGCGATATTATCGCTGGCTCTGGATAATCTTAATAAAAAACAATATGGCAGACAGGTTAAGAAAGATAGAGAATTAATCCTGAATATTTATGAAACATTATTTGACCATCAGTCATTTACCGGACGGGCAGGTACTTTTTATGGCTATGAAGGTTTAGGCAGTATTTACTGGCATATGGTATCGAAGCTTCTGGTGGCAACGATGGAAATATACCGGGCTGGAGAAGAGGTAAATGCTGATGACCTGACTCTCGAAAGAATTAAGGATCATTATTATAAAATAAGGAACGGATTAGGGACACATAAATCGCCAGGTCTGCACGGGGCTATACCTGTTGATGCTTATTCTCATACGCCTGCCGGAGCCGGAGCCAGACAACCAGGCCTGACAGGTCAGGTAAAAGAAGATATACTCTGCAGGTTTGGTGAATTGGGCATCATTATAAAAAAGGGCACCATTGTTTTCGCTCCATCCATGCTGAATAAAGAAGAATTGCTGGATAGAGAGAAAGTGTTTGATTTCATTGACCTGGAAGGAAAGGCCAGAAAACTTTTATTACATTTGAAACAGATTGCCTTTACAATATGCCAGGTGCCGGTGGTTTATACTAAAGGCTTAAAGCAGAAAATAATAATTGAATATGCAAACGGAAAACAAAAAGAAATACAGGCTTGTGTTATAGATGCAGATACAAGTCAAAAGATATTCAGGAAAACTGGCGAAGTGAGCAGAATTTCATATACAATCAATATTTAGGAGAAACAAATAAAACCAAAAGAAAATGTCATTCAGAAGCGATAAACTATTATCTCTCGTAGGAGAAGACTTCCTTAACAAATCAACGGAAGATTTAAAAAAACTTTTCAGGAAATACCTTGAAGATGGAGTCCATGGTCTCTGCTACAGCTCATATTTGGAAGGTCAGGGTCCCGGAAGCATAATCAGCGAGAAACAGATCAGGGATAGAATACAGCTTATTAAACCTTTTACAGCCTGGATCAGAACTTTTTCTTGTACAGATGGAGGTGAATTGATTCCTTCAATTGCCAGGGAAAACGGCCTGAAAGTAATGGCAGGTGCCTGGTTAAGTGATGATAAGGAACAAAACGATTTTGAAATAGATAACCTGGTTAACATAGTAAAAGCAGGTAATGCTGACCTGATTGCTGTTGGAAATGAAGTATTATATCGTGAAGAGCTGACTGAGCAGGAGCTGCTGGAATACATTCATCGGGTTAAGGAACAGGTCCCGGAAGCCAGCGTGGGTTATGTTGATGCTTATTACGAATTTGTCAACCGTCCTGCCATCACTGAAGCCTGTGATGTATTATTCATTAATTGCTATCCCTTCTGGGAAGGTTGCCATATTGATTACTCACTAGTTTACATGAAAAATATGTACTACAGCGTACTGCAGGCTGCCAGAGGAAAACGAATTGTCATAAGTGAAACTGGCTGGCCAAATATCGGATCATCTTTTGAATCATCCGAACCTTCAACAGATAATGCACTAAGATATTTCATCAATACTCAGAGATGGAGTAAGGAAGAGAATATTGAGATAATGTATTTCTCAAGCTTTGATGAAAGCTGGAAGATTGGTTCCGAAGGAGATGTTGGCGGCTATTGGGGAATATGGGATAAAGATGGAATGCTAAAATACTAATCTCTCTATATAAATATAAGCCTGGTGAGCAATTACAAACAATCAGACATCCCTTACGGGAAAGCAATATGCTATTCGGGTTACAGGAATGGCCAGAGTCCTGATAAAGACATTCACCCTTCTTATGAACAGGTAAGAGAAGATTTGCTGATATTGCATAACCGGTGGGACTATATCCGTTTATACGATTGCAGCATACATGCAGAATCTGTTTTGGATGTTATCCGGAACGAAAAGCTGAACTTTAAGGTCATGCTGGGAGCCTTCATAACAGCGGAGATGAATAATTACGGCTGTCCCTGGGGTGGAGTCTTTCCTGAGAGAGTGCTGCAAAGGAACCGGGAGATGAACCTGGCAAAGATTGAAAAGCTGATTGCTATGGCAAACAGATACCCGGATATTATATTTTCAACCTCAGCCGGTAATGAAGCAACCATAGACTGGACTGATCATTTTGTACCGGTTGAGAATGTTCGGGAGTATGTAAACAAGATAAAGAAAGCAACCAGCCAACCTGTAACTTTCTGTGAAAACTACCTTCCATGGCATGATAAATTAAAGCCACTGGTTGAGGAGGTGGATTTTATTTCCATTCATACTTATCCGGTTTGGGAACATAAGCAAATACATGAAGCTTTGGAATACACAAAGCAAAATTTCTATGGTGTCGCACAAAAATACCCCGGGAAACCTATAATGATTACAGAAGCAGGGTGGGCAACAAGTTCAAATGGGAGAGGGATCAATCCAGGCAACGTAAGTGAAGAGTACCAGGAGATATATTATAATGACCTCATGAGATGGAGCGCAGATCAAGGTGTTATTGTTTTTTTCTTTGAAGCTTTTGATGAAACATGGAAGGGTAACCCCAATGAGATGGAACCTGAAAAACACTGGGGCCTTTTCTATGAAAACAGGAAGCCTAAGAAAGTTATGAAAGCGTATTTTTCCTAAGTTCTCATGGGTTTGTTCGATAAGACTTTCACCATCAACAGATTCAGCAAGCTGGCTCTATAGAATTCAATTCTTTGAGTAATATGATAATACTATTTCACTTACAGAGATAAACAGTTTTGTTAAAAAGATTCCTCTGGTAGATTTTAGCATAAACATTATGGAAATCTTTCCCAAATTGTTGTGCCTAACAATATTTTTATCGATTTTACACTCAATATTTTTTTAGGAGAAAGCAATCTAAAAAAGAAGGATTAAAATGG
>CAZGKF010000043.1:0-26340 GCA_964526475.1 uncultured Bacteroidaceae bacterium | reverse complement strand
GCTTGAAGAAACCAAAAATGTGCATAGGGGAAAAAATAAATTCTCCATAAATTAATTAAGTCGGTTTTTGCATTTGTCCCGGGTATAATATTTTGGATAATCAAATGAAAAGTCCCTACAAAAATCATGGGCAATAGCACTCTTCTTGCTTTTCCCTTGAGAAAATTAAACTCATCCTTAGCAATAACAGGTCTCAGAGCATAGACATATCCCGAAATCACAGTAAAAAGCGGCATTCTCAGAAACATCAGGGAATAATATAAATACCTGTATACTGAATGATCTTCGACCTGCATACCGCATTTTGAGTCAACTCCAATAACATGACCAGCAACCATCAGAATGATGGCTATTCCTCTTAAAGTTTCAATTGAATTGTCTTTCTGTCTTTTCATGCTTATCTAATATTGTATTTTATACCTCCTCCCTGCCAGCCTGCTGGCTGCCCCCCCCCAGATTTAAGCAGTTGGATAACAGTTACATCTGTTTTTTTTATTACATTATCAATTGAATTCTCAACACATTGATATGGAAGTAGAGTCTTTGTTTGAGTCTTCCCCTCTGATAATGTAATTTGATAATGCAATAGGGTAATGCATAATTTTATCGTTCTGACAAAATTGTTACTAATCCCTTTTTTTCATTCTTATTAAATGTAGATATCTCAGCAACAGCTCCCTATGTGCTTCACACTCAATATGGTTCTGTATCAGGTTAAATTTTTTCGAAGAATAAAATTGTTTGGAGATTTTTCCATTTAATAACTTATCAATTTTGCGTAATATTCTTCCGAAACCAGCTAGAGTTGAAAGATAATACGGGCCATTTTTCAGACAGAATTTGTCATATTCAGATTCAATAAAACCGGGGAAAGATATTTGTTTTGAGCGCTCATAAAAAGGACTTAATATTTCTTCACCTATATTATTCCGGGCTAAACCAACACCATTCCCGCGTTTGTAAATTGGAACAAAATCGATGGTCATTTTGCTGCCGAAGCTGGCCTTTATCAGGAGACTGGTGTTCCAGAATTCATTACTTCTCCTGTCAAATAAAAAATTACCCTGTCCATAAATAATTACACTATTCAAATATTTTTCATGTGCTCCAATACAATGACTGTGTTGGCAAATAATTACATCAGCACCTTTCTCTGCCATCTTCCTGCATGCCTTTTGAAGATATGGAGATGGATACCGGTAATGTTCCTTCCCTCCATGGAAAAGAACTAAAACATAATCACATTTTGATTTAAGATGCATTATGTGGTCAAAACTTTCAAGGGGATCAAAAGGATTTGCTCCTGCTTTGTCCTTCCCGGCAATGGAAAATTCATTTTCGGCACATGCATAAATCCCAATTTTTTTATTATACTTCTCAATAATATAATGTCTAGATGCATCTGCCAGATCTTTACCCGCACCAAGATAACTCATTTGATTACTTTCCAGTAATTCCATAGTCTGAATAAGTCCATCCCCGCCCTGATCCAGTATATGATTGTTTGCAAGACCAAATAATGCCGGATTAAGAAGTTTCAATCCATTAATAGTTGAAGTGGGGGCAATAAGGTTTGGACCTGCCTTATTAATTGGAGTTTTAATATCGGTTAATGGGACTTCTAAATTGAAGATTTTGTGATCAACAGAAGAAAGTAAATCAAGGAGTTCCGGATCAATTAGTTCCTTTATGTTTCCGTCTGCAAATGATGAATAATTTGATTCTGTCGGACCAAGATCTCCTCCGATAAGTATTGTAACAGGATTCATAGTATCATATTTCTAAAATAGCAAATAGTTTGTTTTACATAGATGATGTAAAAGCATTGTGTAAAGTCATTCTTTTATAATGGCTTATAAAAATTTAAATAATAATCAATTAGAGATTTTTAAAATATATTCATGAACTGACCGGGAAAACTCTTCTTCCAAATCCGACTCTCCTTCAAATCTCACCCATTTCCCATCATTATATTCGTGCCAGAACTTCGATCTTTGAAGGGCTGAAGGACCCAGGTGTATCATTTGAAATTCAATTAAATGGTATTCCTTTCCGTCGAATCCGATATCCATTCCAAAAACCGGAGAGTCTATTTCGGCAGTTATTTTTCTGGCAAAATTTAAAAGCCCGGTATGTTCTTTTTCAGGAACTTCAAGAAATTTTCCACTGCCACTTGCCCTGAAATCATTGTTCCTGTTCCTCCGATACATAGCATAATATTTCCTGCCAAAAATCAGAACCTTATAATCCCCGTCCAAACCTTTAATAAATGTCTGAACAACCAGGGAAGTGCTTATGGGAGAGGTGTTATATTGTACATACTCAGATTTAGACGGGTTAAAGAATTTAATAAGTTTCTTTCCTGTTGTTTTGATAACATTAATAAATAATTCTGTCAGATTTGGTGAAATAATAACCTGCCCTGCTTTTTTGATATATTTATTATAGAGTTTTTTGTTCTTTGCCAAAAAAACTCCTGTACCTCCTGAACTCGATATACGTTTAATTACAACCGGGAAATCTGCATCATAATTTCTGGCATCTACCCGGGAACCGTAACAATACGTTTTAATCGTTTTTAATGAACTGTCACTGAATTTTAATCGCATAAGTTCCATATGGATCTTATTGTGATGTGCTTTTAGATACTCATATTTTGGGAGCATTATAGCGCCTTGCTTTTCAAGGAAAAAAACCAGATCTTCAATGTACCGTTTATAAAAGGAACCTTCAGTTTCAGAGGTCTGATATATTATATAAACCCCTGAATAATTTTCATTTAGATTTAATTCACTGAACTTACAGACATTTATTGTATAATCTCTTGATAAAAAATAAGCTTTTATTTTATCAGTATCCATGGATGTAAAATTCTTAAAATCAGCTTTGGATATATATAAGCCTGATTCTTCATCTGTGAGTATTATTAGCCTCTTCATTTTTTGATCTGGTTATTTGCCATGTTATATTTAGTTTAATTTACAAACCCACCGTTTTTAACGTAGGGGTGAGTGGTCTGGTTGCATTTTTGATGATAAATAGGTTTAAATGTTACACAGAGAGATAATTGGAATGAATTTATGCAGATCCCAACAACCCCAGAATTCTGTTAATGGATATATTATAATCCAGAAGTTTTTTTGCTTTTTCATATCCTGTTTGTCGGATTGTTCTCAGTTCTTGAGGATTCTGAAGCATCCATTTTATTTTAAGTGCAATAGATTCAGGATTCCCACATTGTGCCAAAACAATGTCAATACCATCTGTGAAATATTTATCCATATCACCAAAATTAGTTGCGAGTATGGGTTTATCCGAAGCAAAATATTCTCCTAATTTCGTAGGGAATCCGGCACTTGTTTGTATAGTGGCCGGACGGGTTATTGTGAGTATTTCACATTCCGAAAGGTGATGTTTGACCTCAGGCGATTCAACCAGTCCGGTAAAAAAAACTTTATCTCTTATTCCAAGTCTTTCACACTCTGTTTTAAGTGAGGGGATCAAACTTTCACCGAAAGTGGAATCGCCAATTACGAGCAGGCTAACATCTATGTTTTGTTTATTCAATATTCCTATTGCAAGAAATAAATCATTTAAACCATCCTTCATATATGGTGCTCCGCTATACCCTAATACATATTTAATATCAGAATTCTCTGATTTCCAGTAATTAAAATCTGTTAAATTAGGCTGGATAATGATATTAGATTTACTATAACCCATATTTGAGTACATATTATTCAGATAGGAACTAAAAACAATCAATTTGTCAGATAATGGATTAAGGTATTTTAAATTAAAATTATAGCCGTATCCTTTCAATTTCCGAAAGAATGATCCGCTGAATTGTGACTTATCAATAATTTCCGCCACAAATTTGACTATTTTAATGTTAAAAGCCCATGCAATGAAGTGAATCGGAATATTAAACTGCAGATCACCGGAATAAACCAGAAGCCTTATCGATTTCCTGTCCGGGACTAATGTGAAAAGAAAAAAAATCAATCGTAATGAACTAAGGATTTCTTCGGTTATTTTAAGAAATGAATTATCCGGTCTGTGTGTAAAACCCAGGTAAGTATATGGGATACCGTCCTCAGAAATATTTTTTCCGGAATCATTACGTGTATAATTTCCAAATGCAAATCCTTTTAATAAAAACACCCGGATGTCATATCCATTTTCTTTTATTCCCCGGCAGAAAAGATTAAGATATGACGCACCGGCTCCCCCGGCTGGAAAATTAGTGGAAGAGATCAGAATGTATCTTTCTTTTATTTTATTCCGTTCCATATATTACTCAATTTTGCATTGCCGGAAATAAGTTTTAACACGCGCCACGAGGTGTTTTCAATTGTGTATTCGTCTGCGATTTTTTTGTATTTTTTTGTTGCCTTAAACTCATCGATAACAATCTGAATGCTATTCATAACTACTTCAGGGTCAAAGCCAGTAAGAATTATTGTTCCTGCATCCTGTGCTTCCGGTCTTTCCATCGATTGCCTGAGAGAAATTGCGGGAAAATTTAAAATGGCAGATTCCTCACTTATTGTCCCGGAGTCGGAAATGGTACAAAGCGCATTCATTTGTAAATGCACGTAATCAAGAAAACCAAAAGGTTTAAGGAACTGAATCAACGGGTGTATTTCAGTTCCTTTTAATGAGTCCATTCGCTTACGTGTACGGGGATGGGTGGAAACAATAACAGGAAGTCCGTAGGATTCGGAGAGCCTGTTTAACAAATTCAGTATCTTATGTAAATTATCGGCATTGTCAACATTTTCCTCCCTGTGTGTGGAAACCACAAAGTAATTCTTTGCTTTCAGTTTCAGGGTTTCAAGAGATTTCGATTGCCGGATACCGGGCATATAATAATCCAGTACTTCTTTCATGGGACTGCCGGTAAGATATATCCTTCTGTGAGGCAAGCCTTCTGAAATCAGGTGTCTGCGGGCATGTTCAGTATATACGAGGTTGAAATCCGCGATATGATCAATTATTCTGCGGTTTATTTCTTCAGGTACATTAAAATCAAAGCAGCGGTTACCGGCTTCCATATGAAAAACAGGTATGTGCAGGCGCTTTGCCATATATGCTGCCAGGCATGAATTAGTATCGCCAAGAACAAGCATGGCGTCCGGGTTTTCCTTTCTTAATATTTCTCCGGATTTACGTATTATATCCCCAACGGAGGCTTCAAGGGAAGAAACATCCACATTAAGAAAATAATCGGGCTTCCTTAGTTTAAGTTCCCTGAAAAATATCTCGTTCAATTCAAAGTCGTAATTCTGACCTGTATGGACTATAATATGGTTTACATGAATATCAAGCAATGCCATTACACGGGAAAGACGGATAATTTCAGGCCGTGTTCCCACTACTGTGAGTACCTTTAATTTTGAAGTTGTCATGAATGTAAGTTCTTTATTTGACTGTTGGTAATTTGAGACAGGTTTATTGCATACAAATCACTACTCATACTTTTTCCCAGTATGTATCCATATCACTCTTATCAAAAAACTCGTTGATCCAGAACATTGTATACAAATCTTCATTACCTGTATTACTGATATTGTGATTATACCATATTGGCATATCTATATATGCAGGTTCACTTCCATCAAGTTTGAAATTCAATATTTTATCCGTTCCTATCCTTCTCATCTGGATTAATGCCTTTCCTTTAATAATAGCAAAGCGCTCAATTTTTCGTGTATGATAATGATTACCCCTTGTGTAACCGGGTTTGGTGGTGGAAAAAGCGACTTGCCCGCCACTGTTTAACTTTATGGTTTCAACATAGGAACCTCTCTCATCAGAGCTTTGTATCAGCTTAACCGGAAAATGATTTTCAATATCTATGTAGCACACAAAGGTATTGAATAAATTGAGAAGGAATTTGTCGTTCAGATCAGGAAATATTCCTTTATCAATATAGCTTGATTTAAACTGCTGAAGTAAAGATAATATTTCAGAAACTTTTTTTTCGGAAGTATGGGGAACCTTATATTCTTTATGTGATATTTTATTACAGATGGTGTCGTATATAATTTGAACCAGCTCGTCGATATATATTAACTTTAATGCCGCATCAGTTTCTATCCTGGGTTCTTCATTATGTGTTAATTGATGGGAGAAAGTAGCTATTACTGAATTATAATACGGCATTCCAAATGGCCCAAACACATTTGGTATTATTAAACCTGTGAATAGTGCGTTATTTTTTTCTGCCCAAAGGGATAATATTTCCCTCCCTTCCCGTTTTGAAATACCGAAAATATTTTCCCGTTCCTCCTGTATGGATGAAGAAAACAATATATGTGGTTTTGATCCTGTTTTCTCACATGCATGGATTAGTTTTTTCACCAGTTCAATATTCGTATTATAAATAGCCTGAGGATCATTATGCCTGTTAAGGGCAGCTAAATGTACAATCACATCACATTGTCCTGCGAATTCCTCCAATTTACCGCTATCCATGAAATATTCATCCTGAAATGAAATCCTTTTGATCTCATCTTTTTTAAGTCCCAGAAAATTATACAGGTGTGTTCCGATAAACCCGGACTGGCCTGTAATGCCTATTTGTAACATGCTTAATGGTGTTTGGATATTAACGATTAGATGTTTGTGATTGTTTTTATGTCGTTACGGATCTCGTCGAGTTTGAGAAGCAACTTTTTGGTCTCTTCTACATTCATCCTGTATGTGTTGTGAGAGGTATATTCTTCCATTTGGGCAATCTGGGCTTCACCTTCTATAAAGTAACGATTATAATTCAGGTCCCTTGTATCTGCCGGGATCCTGTAGTAATCGCCCAAATCCTCTGCTTTGGCCATTTCTTCGCGGTTAACAAGTGTTTCGTAAAGTTTTTCCCCGTGGCGTGTGCCAATAATTTTAACAGGATTGTCTGCGCCGTATAATTCCAGCAGTGCTTTAGCCAGAACATCAATTGTAGATGCAGGAGATTTCTGGACAAAAATATCGCCCGGATTGCCATTCTGAAAGGCAAAAAGTACTAAATCAACTGCATCATCAAGCGTCATCATATAACGGGTCATATTCGGATCCGTGATAGTCAGAGCTTGTCCTTTTTTTATTTGTTCAGTAAAGAGCGGAATTACCGAGCCTCTTGATGCCATTACATTTCCATACCTTGTCCCGCAAAATATCATTCCTGTTCCGTTTAAGTGGCGCGATTTTGCAACCATTACTTTCTCACTCAGGGCTTTCGACATACCCATAGCATTAATGGGATATACTGCTTTGTCGGTGCTAAGTACGATTGTACGGCTTACTTTATTTTCCATTGCGGCATTTAATACATTCTCGCAACCCAGTACATTGGTACGGACTGCTTCTGTGGGAAAAAATTCACATGAAGGAACCTGTTTTAATGCTGCTGCATGAAATACATAGTCAATACCTTTCATGGCACTTTTAATGCTCTCATAATTTCTTACATCTCCTATATAATATTTAATTTTAGGATTATTATAAAACTGCCGCATGTCATCCTGCTTCTTTTCATCGCGGCTGAAAATACGAATTTCTTTAATATCCGTATCAAGGAACCGCTTCAATACAGCATTTCCAAATGACCCTGTGCCACCTGTTATTAATAAGGCTTTTTTACTGAACATATTACTGCTTTTTTAATAGTTTAATTAATAATTGTTGGAATTCGTTACGGACTTTTTCTGCATCAAATAAATCTTTTGCTAATTGAACAGCATTCCTGCTTAATGTTTCTCTGTATTCTTTATTATTTATTATTAATAGAAAAGCATTAATAATATCTTCCTTGTTCTGGTTAACGACACAATGTCCACATTTATTTTTAATGCAAAATTCCGAGAGTGCTAATTCTTTTGGGGCGTAAACTAAAACTGGTGTGCCTGAAACCATATATTCAGATATTTTGGTGGGCATTGATAATCTAAGGAAATCGCTGCTCTTTTTATTGAAATCATTTGCAATAAGCAAAATATCTGCCTGGGAATATATTTCGGGCAACTCTGAATAATCAACAATGGGATTAATAATAACACATTTAAATTTCTTCAGCTTATTTTTAACAACTTTATTTTTTGTAGGAGTTTGAATATGCAGTTTAATATCTATCCCGGTATCCATATTATTGATGGCCCGGGCAACTTCGAAAAGTGATTCTTTAATTCCAATTCCAATTCTTCCGGAATACAGTAATTTTACATAGTCTTTATTAATATCAAATTCAGATTTCTTATGTGGCAACCAGTGTTTAATATCAATAGGATTGTGAAATGGTATGAATTTTTTATTGTACTTTTTTTCATATTCTTCAGACATTGCATGGCTGATACTTAATAAAAGATCTACTGACTCCAGAAGTTGTTTGAACTCGTTTTCTATGCGATTTTTCCAGTAAATTTTAAAAATTCCTTTGTTACTGATGGTGGAAGGCCAGTCATCCATCATATGAATGGCCGAGGGTATCTTTAAATAGTTAATGAGTTCAAGAGCAAATAATATCCCCTCCCTGCTTGATACCTGAAGATAGAGAATATCCGGACGATAATCAGATAACCATTCTTTAAGGTTTTGTGAAAGGTGGATTTTAGATAAACGGTGAAAGATTCCAATAAATTTCAGGAAAGGATAAAAAAGCTTATTGACAATGAAAAATCTTATACCTGTTTTATCAGATTTTCGGATCAGACTGTTTGGGGTGTTAAATGACAATAAACCAGATGGGAATTCCTTTTGTATGAAATTAAACGGGAATATCCATTTATGCTCTTCTTTACCAAGCTGATAATAGGTATCGCAAATATCTGTTGAAATATTTATAAACGAATGCCCTAAGGCAGCAACAGCAATTCTATCCTTTTTCCACCCTCTGAAAAGATTACTCAAAGTTATCCCACCGCCATTTCTACTATTAAAAACTTGCCCGAATATTAATATCTTTGGAAAATCTTTATTTCTCATTTTCTGATAATATTGCTTTGTAAGTTTTAATTAAATTATCAATTATTTTGTTTGGATCATGTCGTAAAAATGCTTTTTTTCTAGCATTTTCTCCAATTAATTTTGCATATTCATAATTATTTATTAGTTCCAAAATAGCAGCTGCCATTGAGTAGGAGTCTCCTTCCTGAATTAGGAGTCCTTCTATCTTGTTATCAATTAAAGAATTTATTCCTCCGACATTGGTTGAAATTACGGGCATGCCTAAAGCCATCGCTTCACAAACACTGTTTGGGCTATTTTCAATGTATGAGGGATGAATATAGAAATTTGAATTACATAATTGTTTGATTAAATTGTCCGTAGACAATTTACCTAGAAATTGGATATTGAGGTGCCTCAGTATTCTGTTGAATTTTTTATTGATAGTTTTAACAATACTTTCATTTGAAGAAATGCCACAAATTCTGAATTTAAATGAAAAGTTCGAATATTTATTTAAGATTAACAGTGTTTCAATTAATAAATCTAACCCTTTATAAGTGGTTCCCTTTAATATTGAAATACAAATAATCTCTTTTTGTAGCGGAAGTTCCCATTTGTTTTCGAAAAACTCTTCACGGATTAATTCTTCACAGTGAAAATATGATGAAGCAGGGGAGAACAATGAGATAAGCCTTTTATCAAAATCAGTTCGACCCAAAAAATATTTACAATTGGATAAAATTTCTTGCTCTATTTCAACTCTTTTTTTAAATTCCAAAAAGCTATTATATTGGTCCTGCATTAACAAAATTCTTTTCAAACTTGAGTATCGAATTTGTTCATAAGCGGATATACCAGTAAACCATTTTTTTAAAACAACAGACATATTTCCTTGTATATGAAGAATAACAGGTATTGTTTGTTGAGTGATTATTAATCCAAAAGGATTCTCCGAACCGAAAATTTGAATTATATCTGGCTTAAAATCATCAATCACCCTATGAACAAAGGTGTTTATTTCGTAATTAGTTCTATTTCGGGTTAATTTTATATAGGCTTTTTTAAAAATATTATGATTTTTAGGATTAGGGAGGCTATATAAGGTTATATTACCCTTCTGTTTTTTTTGATAATTATTCTGAGCAATCGGTACTGCTAATGCAATTGATATGTTTGAGGTTCTGACTAACTTGCTTAGTAGGGAATCAATCCATGAGAAATTTGTTTTAAAATTTTTACAAAAAAAATCAAACGAATTTTGTGGAGCATAGGCTAAATAAAGAATTTTCATATTTACTTTTTTCACTTATTGCAAAAATATCTATAATTTAACATTTAACCAGATACCAGCGAAATTGTTTAAAGAATAAAATGTGTTCTGTCATTTTCCGGTATAATATTCAACCAATAATATTTTTTTATACTAGATTTTCTCAAATTCGCTCATTATTTCCTGATTATTTAGTTTCCTTATACTTTGCATATAACATATTCCAACAGATATCCAGACTACTATATAATTTAACGAAAGTCGGGGTAAGCCATAAATTACCATATCTAATAGCCAAAGAAAAATAATAATCCCACAGGCTTGTGAAAACTGGTTATTAGAAAAGAATAATCCTAATATAGCTGCAGGTAGTAGTATTAATATGAATAAAAGAATATGAATAATTCCACCAGTTAATAAAAGTTGCAGGTAACCATTTTCAATTATATTCCTATACTCAACTTCTCCATATACCAATCCATCAATTTCTAATTCGGGCATGGGGAAATAATAAGTTCCTTTCAAACCTTTACCGAAAAGTAAATTATCACTCATATCAAAAAAGAACATCTCAAACAAATGACTTCTGGTGTCATGATCAATCCGGGCAATCAATTTTCCGGCAAGTGTTGATGTGAAAGTATCAAAATATATTAATACAAAAATCAAAAGGCAACCAATTACAGGAAGAAACTTAAATAAATCCGCACTTGATTTATTAAATATATTAATAAAATAACTGGCAATAATAATACCTGCTAATGAAACAATACCATTTCTTCTTGATAAATATATTAAAGACAGGAGAGCTATAAAAAGGATAATAAAAGAATAATTGACCTTCTTATTACTTAAATATCTGGCATTTAATAATAGAAAGCCACATCCTGTGGCCAAACCAATAAATGTTTCGGCCGTATTTCTGGTTAATAGAAGGGGCGGAAATATAATACTTAATAATAAGAAAACAACTCCGATAATAAATATCCATTTTAACAATAATGCCATCGTGGATATCTTCTTGTTAAAAAAAATAAAAGCGGGTATTAAAAAAGGCCATAAAATATAACCAGTTTCTATATAGGATTTTATTTCATGATATGAGAAATTCCATCCTCGAATAATTATAATAAATTCATATATAATAAAAACTGGAAATACAATTTGCAGGTAAATACTTTCAATCTGAAAACTATTTATTAACTTAACTGAAGAAAAAATAAAAACTAAAACTGAAAATAATGTAAGAAGAGTCACCATCCTTCCAGTGATGAAACTTGCACTAAATAATAAACTGTAAATAATTAATGAAGATAGTGATAATACAAGCAACGCAATTCTATTTTCAGTTATTGTGTAATCAGTTTCTTCTTTAGATTTTGCTTTCATAGAGAAAAAATTAAGCTTATTGCTTTCTTAGATGCATTTCTATTATTTAGAGATATTTGTTATATCTATATTCTATGCCTAAGATATTTAATAATCTTAAGTAATTATGAAATGGGTTTAATATTTTTGCAAAAAAATATATAAACATCACAAAAAGATTTTTTTTATTATTTCCCAGATTGAAACAAATTTTCATACTTTGAATTTCAAGTTTTAACGCCAGACTTTCTATTAAAGGAAGTCTTTTTAATATTACTTTTTCTCGAAAATCCATACTTATTTTATTAAAAGGGTGGTAAACATATCTCTGGTTAGTAGTTTGACTGAGATTACTTTCATGGAGACGATAGTACACTAAAGCTTTATTTATATGATAGATTTTATGGCCTGCAGATGTGAATTTAATCCATAATGGCCAATCCTCCATAAGCCTGAATCTCTCATCATATCCATCTACAGATAATAATAAATCCCTGCGGATAATCACTGATGCCGCAAAAACCCTGTTTGCCCGCAGAAGCATCTCATACTGATCATTTGGAGAACAATCCATTGAACAAAACCATTTGAATGGATTTTTTTCTGTTTTACTGTTGTTACCAGGATCCCCTGAAAATTTCATGATGTCGGTTGATAAAATCCGGATATCATAAGGCTGGGTAATAATAAATCCAATTAATTCATTTATACAGTCTTCATGAAGAATATCGTCGCCTGCTATACCCTTAATCCATAAACCTTTGGATGCATATAAGCCTCTGTTGGCATTTGCAGATACACCCGTGTTTTTTTCCGAAGTAATTAATTCTGTTCTTACAAAACGGTGTTTGTTTTTATCTATCCATTTCTCACATATTTCAACAGTTCTGTCAGAAGAAGAATCATCGCTGATAATTAATTCCAGGTTCTGGTAAGTTTGTGCTTTTATGCTCTCAAGAGTTTCAAGTATAAAACTAGATGAATTATATGTGATTATTAAAACAGAAACGAGTGGTTGGTTATTATTATTCTTTTGTTTCATAACTACTTTTTAATAAACCTGTTTATAATATTTTCCTTTATTGCTTGAAGTCCGATTCTGTTATCAAATTCTCTCAGAGAATATAAGCATGAAATTGCAAATATGATCGAACCAAGAATGTAATTATATGGAGTATTCAAATGGCTTACTAATAAAAAGGTGCAGACAGCAAGTAAAAACTGAAAGATAAAAATCCGGATAAATGCACTGTTAAAGGAGAATTCAAATTTACTGCTACTTATATAATAAACCTGTGCCAGGTAAATAATATAGCCAATCATAAATGAAATTCCCAGACCAGCCAGTCCCAGGTAATAATATCCCAATAGATTTAATACCAAAAAGTAAGCTTGTGCCAATACCTCATTCCAGAAAAACAATGTGGATTTCCCTTTTGCAAGTATGATAAAAGCAATTGACCATGCAGCTGCCTTAAACAGCATGCCAAACGATGCCCAGTATATCATTTCATTTATTGCAATGAATTTGCTGGAATAAAGCAAAACAACTATCCATTTAATAAATACCAGGAAAAAAATGAGAATTGGAGCTATGATCAGCAAGGCAATCTCTGCCTGCTGGTTAATAGCCTGTTTGCATAGCCGGTTGTCTTGAGCCACTGCCGATAAACGCGGATAGTAATCTGTGCCGATGGCTGTAAATATCATGCCTACATAGGAATTGATTATAGCAAATCCTGCATTATACAAACCTACCTGGTCAAGGCCTCCATTCTTATTGATAAAAATGCGGACTATATATGAAGATAAAACAGCCAGTGTCCCGGTCAGACTGATCATAAATCCCATATTCAGCATATCTTTACCTTCATGTATTGTTTTTCTGGCAGTAACATCCACCTTCTTTATTTTCACCTTATTTGAATAATGCCACGAGAGAGCCATAGCTGTTATTGAGGTAATTATAATTACAGGCACTATACCATCAATCCCCCATATATAATAAAGGGGGATGGTTGTAAATAAGCTAAGTACACTTCCGGTCAGGTTGGCTTTTGCCAGGTATTGCAATTTGCGCATACCCTGGAGTAATGCAAGCTGACCATGGCTTAGCTGGTTGAATAATAATGTTACAGATATCCATATAAATGCCAGGGTATAATCATAATTCCCAAAGGTAAGCTGGCTCAGCCACCGGGAAAAGGTAAGGGTAATAATAGCACCCAAAGTCCCTGTAATCCAGACCAGCCTTCTGAGCACAATGGTCTTTGTGGCAATAAGGTTCTGGTCGCCTGTTCCGTTAGCTGTTGCTATATCTTTTACGGCACTGGTGCCAAGTCCGAAATTTGTAATTCCCTGTATCAACCGTAAAGTTGAATAAAGCAGGCCGGTGATCCCCATTCCCGATGGCCCGAGTAAAAGTGCTACAAACTTGGAGCGGATCACCTGTATGATGATCTGAAATACCTGAACACCACCAAAAAGAGAAGTGGCTTTTATTATCTGACGATAAGAAGATTGCTGTTCACCCGCTGTCATTGAAAAATCATTGTTTTGCATCTGTTTGAATACCATTCCTGTAATTCCGACATTTCTTCCAAATCTTCGGGGTACAGAAATTTTTTATATATGCCGATATTATTCCTTGAAATATCCGGCGTAAAGTATTTACTTTTGAATTTATGCTTGTTACTCAAATTGCCAGGAAAACCCTCAATTTTTGATTTGTAAAGTTCATATTTGTTAACAAGACCTTCAAAATCAATTATTAATATCTGTTCCGGATTTAAATATCTTTCCAGATAATCATAGTCATCCATTCTTTTTTTTAGTGCCTGCGAAAGAAACCTGATCATTCCTTTTCTGTCTTTTCCATAGACAGACAAAATGTTTACACCAGTATATGTTATTACCGGAGAATTAAATGCAGAAAATAACACTCCCCTGTTAATCATTTCCGCTAACTGATCCTTTATATCCCTGAAAACACAGATTAATTTGAAAGGATGAAACATTTTTGTCCAGATTTTTATATCCGAACAGGGAAGAAGAGGCTGGTCAAATACTACGAATTCCCTTAAAAAATATTTAACTGCACTTGATCCGGAAGAAAGTGTCCCTTTTATTAAAACATTACATCGTTCTGTATTCATAATTTCTTACTGATCTGTTATTCTGAAATGTTTTAGTTCTGGAAATTATTTATGATGTCACTGATAAATTGTATTTCTTCATCTTTCATTACCGGACTTACTGGTAAACTTAAGACTTCATTATGAATTTTTTCCGTAACCGGATAAATACAGTTATTCCATTCCCTGTATGCATTTTGTTTGTGAGGGGGAAGGGGGTAATGGATGAGAGTTTGAATTTCATTTTCAAGAAGATACTTTTGCAGTTTATTTCGCATGGGAGACCGGATTACAAACAGATGCCAGACGTGGCTTAGAGTAAAGGGCACAGAGCTCAGGGCAGGGTATTCAGTACCCGGTGGTCTGATAGAATTAGCTTGTTGGGAAATCTCTGTGCCCTTTGCGCTTTGCCCTGTGCTTTTCCCGTGTGGCAAAATAATATCGGGATGTTTGATGTTGTCTATATAATATTGAGCAATTTCATTTCGATGGTGGTTATCAGCATCAAGTCTTGGTAACTTTACCCTTAGTATAGCAGCCTGTATCTCATCAAGCCGGGAATTGAGTCCTTTGTAAAGATTTCGGTATTTTACTTTTGACCCATAATTAGCTATTGTCCTTATTACATCAGCCAGTTCTTCATCATCAGTAGTTACAGCTCCCCCGTCACCCAGTGCACCGAGATTTTTACCCGGATAAAAACTATGACCGGCGGCATCACCCAGAGAACCGGTACGCTTAAAAATCCCGTTTACCTTTGTAATTGCTCCAACAGCCTGCGCATTATCTTCAATGATCTTAAGATCATATTTCCCGGCGATTTTTATTATTTCTTCCGACCAGCATGCTTTCCCATATAAATGAACAATCATTATGGCCCTGGTACGGGGTGTTATATATTGTTCAATGAGTGACAGATCAAGATTATAGGTTTGGATATCGGGTTCAGCAAGGACAGGGACGAGCCTGTTTTCGGTAATTGCCAGGATGGATGCTATAAAGGTGTTAGCCGGTACAATGACCTCATCTCCTTCCTGCATTATACCCAGTTCAATATATGCTTTCAGAATAAGCCGCAAAGCATCGAGACCATTAGCTACCCCTATACATTCTTTTGTACCCGTAAACTCCCTGTATTCCTTTTCAAAGGCTTGTAGCTCAGAACCTGTAAGGTACCAGCCGGAATCCAGCACTCTTCGTATAGCATCCGAGATGTGTGGTTCAAAACTATCATTTATTTTTTTCAGATCCAGAAAGGATATCATATAAAAATTTCTTAAAATAAAATACAGGAAATTAATGTCAGGAAATCATCAAAATGTGGAAAATAGATAAAATAATTTTTCAATCAATGTATTTAACATGTTTTGCAGGTACGCCCATTACCATGGAATTTTTCTCAACATCTTTTGTTACAACAGATCCCGCGGCTATCAATGCATTCTTACCTATACGTATTCCTGGCAAAAGGGTGGCTCCCGCACCAATTTTTGCGAAATCTTCAATTTCAGGGCCAAAGATGAAACCCTCATCGTATCCGAATTCTCCAAAATTATTATCGTTTACTGAATTAACCCCGACACTGATAAACACATTCTCCCCCAGCTTCGTATTTCCCGTTAAATGTGAATTAGCCATAATAATACTGCCATCCCCGATGGATACATTATACATTATAGAAACATTTCTTCCAATCACACATTTTTCTCCAATTTTACAGTTTTCCCTTATGAATGCAGAATCACCTATCAGACAATGATCTCCAATTTCCACATCATAATAGATAATTGTATTGATTCCAATGGAGGAATTTTTTCCTATTATGATTTTTTTCTGATAATCCGGATTCCGCGATAAAATATTTTCTCCCTTCGGCTCTTTCCCAATAAATGAATTGGGAAATATTTCAACTCCATCATGTATTTCCACTCCTTCATAAATAACCACGTGCGGATGTATTATTACATTATTTCCTATTATAACCCTGGATCGGATAACGCAATACTCATGTATAGCGGTATTTTTTCCGATCTGGTTTGTTTGTACTGTTGCATTCTTGCTTATCATGGAAATGGTCTTTAAGGTTCAGAATAGCAGAATCATATTTTGCAATTTTTTATTCATTATTTCCCAATCGGGGAAAGGCAATCATTCAAACCTGAGATATTCTTCCTTTTTTAATTTTCAGGTATTGATCATAATTTCTGATATAATCATTCTTATCGTATGTTTCAGAGGCAACTACCAGACAAATGGCTCCAGCCGAAAAATTGATCAGTTCACGCCATATTCCCGGTAAAATATACAGGCCATAATATGGCCGGTTCAGTTCCACAATTTTTTTATTTATCCCATCATTAAGAACCACATCAAAACAACCACTTCCGGCAATTATCAGCTGATGTAGATCCTTATGTGCGTGACCACCCCTTTCAGCTCCTGCAGGGACATCATAAAGATAGTAAATCCTCTTTATACCAAAAGGTATATTCTGGTCGCTTTCAATAGCTGTAATGTTCCCCGCCTTATCATGAATTTTATTTAACTCTATTATACAGCAATCATATATTGTAGTTTCCCCTGTCATATAATATAGGTTAAGAATTCGTTAAAATCCCTTATGTAATCATTTTGTTTAAAATGTGTGGATGCTAATACCAAAGCGAGTGAATTAGTGGAAAAATTCTCGAGCCTGCGGAAAACTAATTTGGGAACATATAATCCATAATAAGAACGATTAAGAGAGTATTTTTTTTCTTCTTTCCCATTATGAAGGAAAACATCAAAACTCCCTGAGAGAGCAACAATAAATTCTTCAGATTCTTTAAAGGCATGACTCCCTCGATATTCCCCCCCCGGAACGTCATAAATCCAATATACTCTTCTTATTTTAAAAGGAATATTATTCCATTCCTCAATAAATGATAGGTTCCCTCGTTTATCAATAATTTTAGGCAGGTTGATTTGTTTTATCATTTCAATATTTTTCAACTATTAATATCCTGGATAGTAAAACCGAATCGTGTATCAAAAAATATCTTTTATTATCGTTTTTGAGAAAAACAGTTATATTTATCTGATCCAGAGCCCTTTTTTATTTCTGTAGATCACCTGATAATATTGCAAGGGAGCAATAATAAACCCGTTAAAATTAGCTAACAGGGATGCTATGTATAGTGCATGCAATCCTGTATTAAAATATTTGATAAGAGCGATTGCAACAGCAAAATAAAGTACAGGGCTAAAAAGACTGGCCCAGAACTGTAATCTTAAAGCATTTATACTGTTCAGAAAATATACGTACTTTGAGCCAAAAATGGATGCATTAAAAAATAAGAAGCCATAAAAAGAAAGAGTTAACGATATGTCCACTTTTCCTTTACCCAGCCAGAGATCGTAAATGGTATTTGAGAAAATTAACATCAAGGTACTAATAATCACAATTACAATATTCAATTGATTGTATTTCCTTATCCCGTTTTTAATCCATTGAATTTCTTTCTTCACATAAGCCTCCGTTGAAGCAGACCAAAACGGGGTCAGGAAAATAACGAAGATCATATTTAATGTCCCAAAATATTTATGTACAATATTATAGGAAGTTACGTCGGTAGTTCCGAAATGCCGGGCAATTATGATATTTGCCGTCTGGTACTGCAATACCCCTGCAACCTGAATGACAAAAAATATTACCCCAAGATTTAAAAGCCTCCTGGCATAGGAGAAATTAACCTTAGAGATGGAAGGCCTGTAATCTTTAAAGATTCCTTTGAAAAAAATTATATTGGCACCTATCAGAACAATGATGGGGGATAAACACAAAGCAATACCCAGTCTTATTAACGAACCCTCTGTTGTTTGAACAAGAAAAAAAACGAATATAAGAGAAAGTATGTGCCCTGAAAGATCTAACACTGAAGATTTAGCCGGTTGCTGATCAGCTATCAGAATAGTTGTAATTATTTTTAGTACAAAGCTTAAGCAAAAATATGTAAACACAATTACAGCTAAAAGACTGACTTCTGATCTCATGTTTTCAGATACATTCAATATGGAAGCCCAGTTGAGAAAATTATTGCTGATCAGGAATAATACCCAGATACCAAGAAATATTATACCTAATAAGGCATATGTGGTACTGACATACACCTGGGCAAGATAATGATCTCCCCTGGCTTTTGCTTCAGCGAATTTATTTCTAAGTCCCTGTGTTAATCCAATATCAAAAAAACTAAACCAGGCAACAATGGAACTTAAAGTAAGCCAGATACCGTAACGTGAGGGGTTAACATAGTTGATTGTCATTGGCAGCAATACCAGACTGATGCCGATACTTAGTCCTTTGATCAGAAGTGAAGTAAGAACATTTTTCTTAACTTTGATGCTTCGTTTATGACCTGAGAAAAATGATTTAACTAAATTATGGTTTATTATTTTATTAATTAAATCCATATATTTTTGCTTGAATAAGTTTACAATAAATATCTTTAATAAACTATATTGATTTTAGTTTTTGTTTAATTTTTGAGACAACTATTCTTGGATTATAGCCAAGTCGATAAAAATTGCAATTACTATTTCTATTAATATCAACCAAATATCTTTTCAAACAATTGTAATTATTAATAATAATTGGTAAATTGTTTATTCCAAATTCTGTTGTAAAAGAAAATCTAAAACCGATTTCTTTAGTGACCTCTAAGACTGTTTCATTATAGTTCCCATTTGGGAACGAATTGAAAAATGGTCTAGTTTTAGTTAAATCAAAAAGTATATTGTTAGAAACTTCATATTCGTTCCGTATTTCATCCCTCTCATAATCAGTTAAAATAGCATGAGAATGAGAATGATTTCCGATGGATACATAAGTATTATTAGATATGCATCTTAGTTCTTCCTCATTAAATGGTCTGTCAATATCTGACCAGGGTATGAAAGATTTTGTGCCAAATGTTTCTCTAATATATTTATCTATATAATTATTCTTAAAACTCTTTAGATAATTTTGTTCCTTTCGAATTTTTTCTAAACTAATGCTCTCTTTGGCTCTGTATTTATAAACTATATCCCACCAAAAGGATTTGTTTTCTATTAAGAATTTTGTTGCGATAAAAAAAGTTACTGGGATACTATATTTTTTTAGAATATCTATTGCGTGTATATTATTATAGTACCCATCATCAAATGTCAACATTGCATAGGCTTTGTCTTTTTTAAGGTCTCCACATAAATCCTCAGGTTTAATAAATACATATTCTTTTTGAAGAAAATATTCAACAAAACGAATAAATTCGGCGACGGTTAAATTATTTTGAGGATCTATATGATTTAGATCTTTTTGTTTCTGCGTTTCGTAAAGACCGTGAAAATAAAAAACTAACAGTTGATTTTTCTCTTTGTATAATTTTAATAATATTGGATTGATTATAATACCACAATTACGAATTAATTCAATAACTAAATTATTAATCATTATTTCTAGAATGTTTATTTATTACTATTAATCTTTAGTTTGATAAGAAAATTCATGAATTGAAAAAAGTCTTATTTATATTTAGTAGTTTCAAATCTTCTAATTCTAAGGTATCGATTATCACTTTTTCCATAAAATAATGTGTCTAATGTATTATGGAAATTATTATTTAGAAATATATCAATTAGGCCCCTATTCATAAACAAGCTCATAGCATAGGTGGTAATATCATCAGAGATAAATAGAAATGATGTATTTGAAGGAATTATTTTGTTAATTGTATTCTTAAATTCTATTGTGTCTTTAATATTTTTTATATAATTCTGATTAAACTCAGTTGCATGAGGTAGAGGCGCAACCGCATTCGAACCATCATAATATGCAGAAAATGGGAGTTCAATAAGGCTTGAGTAAATAAGAATTGGTTCACCTTTTCTCTCAATCATTTCAATATACTTTGCAATTGATTTATAATCATAATCCTTTATTGGGGGTATATAATTTAATGCTAGTAAGAAAATGTAATATAAAGAAATACCAGCAAATATAAGCTTTCTGTATCCAAACGGATATTTATTAAAAATTGTAAGAAACAAGGCGAAAAAAGGAAAAGCTACAGCAAAATATTTAATCTCATACCATATTCCAAATAAGGGAACGAATATGCTAAAAAGCAATACTAAAATAAAAATTGATAAAAAGAAAAGATTGACCATATTAAAAAACCGGGATGAATTATTTTCAAGACTATTTTTATTTAGTCTGAAATATGCTATACCCACGATCGCTCCAAAAATAAATCTTACGCCCCACTTCACTAAAGCTTCAAAGGGTAATATTTGTAAAGCAAGAAAAAGGTCTTGAGGTGCACGCAATACAGAAATAAAACTTCTGATCCTGGAATAATTTGGTCTGTCTGCCTGTGCCATTTCTAATTGGTCCGGCAAGAATATAAGATTAGGAAGAAAGAGAATGACTACCGGGATAAAGTGAAGGCAAAAAGTAAAAAAGGATTTCCATCCTTTATATATCAAAATGATAATAGAAAAAGAAATAATTAAAAAAACAAAAAAGTATTGGGTATATAGTCCTGTGAGACATACAATTAAAAAAAAGTACAAATACTTATTTTTATTATCAAAAAAGTATTTTAGGAAAAAATACAGTGAGACGGATGATAGCAGAATAAGCAGGGAGTATGTCCGGATTTCAAGAGCTGACCATACCGTAAAAGGGTTCAGAAGAAAAAGCACAACAATCCACCGTGATGTATCATTATCTGTGAATAAAAGAACTATCCGGTGAATAACAAAAGCAGCCATGCCAATAAATAGTATAGATAACAATCTTGCGAAGAAAATTCCAGGGTTGATGGTTCTCCATAATGATAAAAGGGAGAAATAAACGGGAGGCTGCCCTTCAAACTTATAAGATTGGCTTATTGCGTAGGAAAGATTGCCGGATGAGGTATTCAGGGAGTAAGCTTCATCCTCCCAGATATTAATTTCAAAGCTTAGATATAATATGCCAGAAGTGTAAAATAGCAATAAAATAATAAATGCGATCCTCTTATAAATGACCTTTTGTAATGAGTTAAAAATTCTATACATCAAGAAACCTGGTTTAATGAAATATTGTTATTGTAAACAAGCTTATAAGAATAAAGTTAACAACATCTACAAAAATATCCTTTTTATCCATTGAAACAGGCAGCTTTTCTGAACAGGGAGTTAATTTAAGCATGGGAACCTGTTCGTGTGGCAAAAGTAGATATTCCGGATTAAGTTGTTTTTGTGGCTGACTTAAAATATTATAAAATATTTTTAACCTAATATTAACAATAAAATGCACTGACAAATATCCGGTTTAGTTTATACGGATTTTAAACTGGGTATTATCCTGTGTGAAGAAGTATTTTTATTCTTTAATATCACGTTAAAATATACTATTATTGAAACAAATTTATTATTGCATCGTAAAACGATAGATGCATGTTTGTCAGATAGCAGAAGATAACTCTTAGAAAATTAACTATTTATGAGAAAAACACTTGTAATTTATCTTCTTCTGATTTTTTCATTTGCGCAGGCAGAAACTTTTTATATTGATCCTGCAGGTAGTGATAATACGGGTTCAGGCACTATAAATTCACCATGGAAAACACTTGCTCATGCATGTTCGCGTGTAACAAAATCCGGAGATATTATTCATGTTAATGCGGGGACATATCTTGAAACTTTTCAAAGCAACTTAGCAGTCGGGGTGAATATTGTTGGAGAAGGAAGGGAATTTTCTATTATTAGGTCCCAAATTGTAAAAAATCATACTCCTACTATTTATTTATATTCTGGGAAACAGGGAACGATTGGAAATCAGACTATTAGTGGGATAAAAATGGATGGGATTAATACTACTGCCTATGCGGCTATTTGGATTTTTGGAAGAAGTAATGTGATAATACATGATTGTGAATTTGTTGATTTTAAATTTAGTGGAGTTACATATAATGGGAAAACTGCAAATAATAACGACAAACCGCTTACTTATGCAACAGGAAATAAATTCTATAATAATATTATTATTAATTGTGCATATTATTATTATGGCACTGATTTAGGATTAGGAGCTTTACAGATTGGCGCACAAGAAGGGATGTTAATTTATAATAATTATATTGAACAAACAGGAAGACCGGTAGGGCATAATGGTCATTGTATAAAGTTTTATAGCAGTGGCTTTTTAAAGGGATTGAAAATATATAAAAATACATTGCGCCCAACATCAACACCTCTTAACTTACCATCCAATACTGCCTTTGTATTTGCCATAGAATTATGGAATGTAAACGGGGGCCTTGAAATTTATGAGAACGATATAAATAATGCCATAGATTTGGTAAATACTTACAAAGGTGATTATGATTTTGGTGCTAAAATCTATAATAATTTGATTGGATGGGAAAAATTGATGCCAATGTCCAGCACTCATGATGGAGAAAAAGGAATACAAATAGAATACAATGCAGAGGATATATTTATATATAATAACCATTTAAGAAATTTAAATCGTCCACTGTATTTCACCGCGCCTAAAAGTAAAATACAAAAAAACATACATGTTTATTATAATTTGGTGGAGAATATTGGTGCTGATACGGAAATAAATTCTAAAGGCTGGGGCATCAATATTGCTGGAACGGATTTGTCAAATACTTATGCTAACTGGAACATATATAATAATGTGTTTAAAGCTAAAACAACCGGAGGTACAACAATGTGGGGTGTTTGTATTCCAAGTGGGATAACTTCCAACATAAAAATTAAAAACAATATAATAATTGGATTCCGTTATGCATCTGTTTTTTTAAAAAATTCCCCTGCATCAGCTGATAATATTTTTATTGAGAATAATATTTTCTACTTAAATGGAAATAATAATGCTCCGAGGGGAACCGCTACATTAAGTAATTATATCTTTAAAAACAATATTATTTCTGATCCATTGTTTGTTTCTCCAAATGATTTTCATTTACAGTCAAGTTCCCCAGGCATAAGTGCAGGAGTAAATGTTGGATTAGATAAGGATTATGCTGAAAATTCTATAGTAAATCCCCCAAGCATAGGTGTGTATGAATATCTTTTGCCAGCTGTTCCGGTTTACCAGAATTCTGCTGTTGAGAATAGCACCCCTTCACTACTGGAAATAAATTATAGTTTAATCCTGGATAATTCAGCATTACCGGCAGCCGGTGATTTTGTCGTACAGGTTAATTCAGTTAACCGGGCAGTAAGTTCAGTTTCTGTTATTGAAAATAAGGTAATGCTTACTATATCCGGTCCGGTTGTCTATGGTGATATTGTGAAAGTTTCCTATACCAGGCCTGCTGTAAATCCTTTACAATCAACCTCGGGGGGATTAGCTGAAGACATAACTGATCAACCTGTCACAAATAACTGCAGTTCAGGTATTCCTTTATACCAGGCCTCGGTCGTTGAAAATACTACTCCTTCCGTAATTGAAATGACTTATGATTTAACTCTTGCTAACATAATTCCTGATGTTTCAGCCTTTATTGTCCGGGTTAATTCTGAGACAAGAACTGTTAACACAGTCTCCATTGTTTCAGGGAAAGTGAGATTAACATTAGCCAGCCCTGTTGTTTACGGTGATGTTGTAACTGTAACATATTTAAAACCGGTGGTGAATCCTTTACAGACTGCTGAAGGGGGAGAAGCGGAAACGATAAGTCCACAAGTAGTAACGAATAATTGCAGTCCGGGAGGTGTGGCTTTTGTTGGCGCTGTTATAGAAAATGCCACACCTGCAATGTTGGAAATAACTTTTGACTTTGAAATGGATAATATCGTCCCTGTTTTTTCTTCATTTAATGTCCTTGTTAATGCTATGACTGTTTCTGTGAACTCTGTCACAATTCTGAATGGAAAAGTAAGATTATCATTAGACCGTTCCGTTATTTTTGGCGACATAATTTCAGTTGGTTATACCAAACCATCAGCTGATCCCTTACAAACCCCTTCCGGAACGATAGTGGAAAGTTTTAGCGGACGTGTGGTAAAAAATAATGTTAACCCGGTCAGACCTGTCTATTTAAGTTCAGTTATAGAGAATGATAGTCCGGGAATTATTGAAATTACGTTTGATTTAGATCTTGCCAATATTATTCCTTCTTCAACTGCGTTTAATGTATTGGTAAACGGGGTAAACAGAACTGTTACCTCAGTTTCTATTGCAGGGAATAAGGTAAGATTGTCGTTGTCTAGTGATGTGATCTTCGGTGATGTTGTAACTTTTTCATATACAAAGCCCTCAGGCAATCCTCTACAGACAAATAATTCTGCCGAAGCAGAAAGTATTTCCTCGCAACTTGTAGTCAATAATTGTAAGGATCCGGGTAAGCCTAATTCACCTCCGGAAATAGTTATTAAGTATGAATCACAAATCTATTCCGGATTTATAGGGTCAATTGATGCATCAGACAGTTATGATCCTGATGATGATAATCTTACTTTTGAATGGACTATTCCTGCCGGTGTACCTGTTTCATCAACACAAAATTCAAACATACAGTTTCTTTCTCCTGTTGTCAACACACCCCAGCCTTTTGAATTCCGCCTGAGCATTAATGATGGCCATGCAACTCAAACGCAAACTTTTCAGATCAATGTATTACCTTATAAACCGGAACTTGCCTTGTTGAAATTTTCCAGTCATGAAGGCAGTAATTATTATTTGAATGATCTTCCCTTTTATGCCTTAGATGGAAATCCTGCCACTAAATGGTCTGTGGAAGGGGATAATCAATGGCTCCTGATGAACCTGGAAAAACCTTCCACTTTAAGCCACATACAGTTATCATTTTTACCGGAACAGAAATATGAATCCTATTTTGATATTTATGTCTCGAGAGACAACCGTATCTGGGAGCCTGTTTTTGCTAAAGAGGCCTCCTGCAATTTTTCCGGAGCCGCGCAGGTATTTGATTTCCCGGCAGCGAAAAAAAGTATAGAATATTCTTTCATCCAACTCATAGGCCGGGGTAACGCACTGAATACCTGGAATTATTTTTCAGACTTAAGAATATTCGGTAATGCAGGTGAACGTGAAACAAATCCACATGGATATACTGATAATATTTCCATCTATCCCAATCCTGCACATGAATTTATTAATGTATTGATTCTGGAACCCCCTTCTGAATCCCAGTTGATAAGATTCATTGACCTTACCGGTAAAATCTGCCAGGAGAATGAGTTATATCCATCCTTAAATAACATCTATATTCCTTTGAACCTTAAGGAAGGTATGTACATTGTACAGGTGATCCTTGGCTCATTTATCACGTATGCTCAGAAACTGGTTGTGATTCAGTAATAAAGCTTTCCCTACTTTTTTCTACCACAAAAAAGCAGGCAACCTGCCCGCCGAATTTTTTATGGCAGGCTGGAAAGTCACCACGGATTCCAACAATTTCATTCCTACTTTTTTCACTTTGCGACTGCCAACTGCCCTCTGCCAACTTTTTCATCATCGCGATTTCCCGAAGGCGGGAAGTTAATCTATATTACAATCACTTCCTAAAACTCACTGCCCACTGCCCACTGCCCACTGCCCACTGCCCACTGCCCACTGCCCACTGC
>CAZGKF010000042.1:0-26710 GCA_964526475.1 uncultured Bacteroidaceae bacterium | reverse complement strand
ATACCATACGCCTTATCCTGTTCGAATAAGAATCAGACCATAGTGGAATTGAAATTTTTTATTATCACCATCTTTATACCAAGCGGGATTATAAGAATCAGACCATAGTGGAATTGAAATTATCAATACAGCATTGATGGGGTTAATTATCAGTATAAGAATCAGACCATAGTGGAATTGAAATGTCAGTGTTAGAGAAAAAGTAGTTGAGACTTTAAAATAAGAATCAGACCATAGTGGAATTGAAATAGATCAACCCCTGCATCAATCCCGGGTGAGGTTTCTATAAGAATCAGACCATAGTGGAATTGAAATCTTGAATCAGCGCCTATCTCCTCAAAAACATTATAATAAGAATCAGACCATAGTGGAATTGAAATATCGTAGCCCAGTTGCCTATCGTAGCCTCGTTGCCTAATAAGAATCAGACCATAGTGGAATTGAAATTTCTTATATTTCCTATTTCAATACCTGAAAATGTATAAGAATCAAACCATATACTTGTAATCAGCGAGATTTTTACAGATATTAATAACTTAAAAGCAATCTGACATGAAACAGATATCTTTATTGTTAACAGCATTTTTTTTATTATTTTCTTTTACTTTAGAAGCACAAGATGGAATACCCCAGGTAACTGAAGTACATGAACCTGTTCCACCTGTTGTTACTCCCGGAACCGGCACTGCTCCACCCTCAGACGCAATTGTACTTTTCGACGGAACTGACCTTTCCAATTGGGAGAAAAGAGATGGAAAACCCGCAGCATGGAAGATCAAAGACGGTGTGATGACAGTTGCACCTGGAACAGGTGACATCAGGACAAAGCAAGGTTTTGGTGATGTTCAGCTGCACCTCGAATGGCGTACACCTGAGGTTATAAAAGGCGTGGGCCAGGGCCGCGGAAACAGTGGGGTCTTCTTTATGGAACAATATGAAGTCCAGGTTCTGGATTCGTATGAGAATTATACCTACCCTAATGGAATGGCTGCATCTGTCTATAAGCAAACCATTCCGCTGGTGAATGCTTGCAAGAAGCCGGGTGAATGGCAAACCTACGATATCATATTCATGACTCCCAGGTTCAATGAACTGGGGAGGATTACACACCCGGCAAGAGTGACCGTGATCCATAATGGCGTGCTGGTGCAAAACAATGTGGAAATTTGGGGTACAACTCAATTTAGAGGATTACCTCAATATACAATGCATGTTGACAGAATGCCCCTGAGGTTGCAGGATCACGGTGGCCTGGTGAGCTTCAGGAATATTTGGATCAGGGAATTATAGAGATAATAATGCTACCAGGGCATTATTTGCTGAACAACGGTTCGATCTCCATTACCTTGCATAAAACCCTATTTCCTTACCTGCCATTTAAGAATACAACATAATTGTCAGAAACTCAATTCCCCGGTAAAACTAGTTCCATATACAGCACCCCTTACCCGGCAATTACCTTTACATCCCTGAACATGAACGCGTTGTCGCTAATCCTCAAGGCCTTGCCGCTGGCAGTGGTCACGTTCCTGAGAATAACTTCCCTGGTTCTGACATAGGGGGATTTTTCCAGGTAGGAATCGTCGGTCATATCCGGATTGATATTTGCAAAAATGGCAGGCCCCTGGTAGTCCACCGGATGATTAGTGTCGTCGATATGCAGGTTTTCGATGATTATCCGTTCCGGCATATAACAGGTGTAGCCAAAATCATGCTGCCCGGAATAGGACCCGCCGATCAGGCTGGCACTGATCGTTCTGCCGGCTGCGGGCACAAAAATGCAGTTACGGATGATGAATTCTCCCTGCCACGTACTGCCGTAGTCGGGACGCAGATTGATGAGGTTCCTTCCGTAGATGGTGGAATTCTCCACGGTCAAAGTTCCGTTGCCAATGGCGTTTATTCCTGCGTGCCCCAGGTTCGAGTTGAGGATAGTGGCATTGGCAACTCCCATGTGGGCATCAAACCGGGAAAAGGTGCAACTGTCCAGAACAAGATTCTTGCAGTAATTGGACCCCATGATCCCCCAGTAAGTGCGGTCGTTGATGTCATTAGTCTGGCTGCAGTTCACGAATGACACGTTGAGGGCCCGGTTGAGGGAGATGTCGTAGCTGCCCATGGAGACCGGGACTCCTGCCGAGCCAATGGTCTGGTATGTTTTGCGACCGGTCAGGACGGTGTTCCGGACCGTCACGTAGGAACAGTCCCTGATATTGATGAAGCCACCATAAGGCGCGCCATGGTCTCCTTCTCCGGTGACGCGGTGTTCCAGCCCGTTCACCAAAACATTGGAACGCCTTATCGCAATGCCCCGGCCATAGTAAGTGTAATTAGATCCGACACTGTTGGCAATTGTGGAGAAATGTCCTCCTGTGATGGTCAGCGTCGTCCCGTCAATGGGAAGGGCGGTGATGTACGTGATCTGGTCGAAGTCCCAGATGACAGGAGCATCCATATCCACATTGCCGTCTTTGTCAACGAGCAAGATATCCGTCTGTGGAGCTCCACTGTTTTGGTTCCGCCCAAACCGGATGTAACGTTTTACATGAGAATTGGTGACTGTGATAAGACAGGTTACGGGTAAGGTGATGTCAATTGTCTCCTGATTCCTTTTAAGGGAAGAAATCCCCTCAGGTTTGAACGATTGCAGGCTGGAACTAACCATGAAAATATGCGCTTTATTGTCCTTGACCTCGGTATCGTCAATGATAAAGGCAGCCGTGCCAAAATCGGTATCTGTCCGTATAACTGCAGTGCGATTCTTCCCTCCGATGTAGTATGTAGCCCCCTCGTCGGCTTTCACAGAAAGGCTGTGCTGATTGGCGAATTCATGGGTGGCGGCGACAGCATCGGTGTCATCGGTTTTGCTGTCGCCCCTGGCACCGAAGTTACTATAGCTCACAAACCCCCTGGCTTTGAACTTAAGGATGTCTTTTGGGGACACATTTATAAGTAATTCCTCATTTTCATTTGTTCCTTTACTGGATGGAATAACCAGACCTGAAGTGCTGAAAGCAACACCCGCAGTTCCAATGATTGTTTTTCCCAAAAAATCCCGTCTTCTCATAAGGCTAAAATTAATTTTTAATTTTCAATTACCGCTTTGCAAAAATGTTCCCCATTTCAAAATACAAGGGTAAAAAACTTCTTAAATATAAAATAAAAAATATGAAATACCGGACCCATCCTGGCACGCGAACTTTTTTATATAAGTTCGGCTGTTTTCAGCGTTAAAAACCGGTATTTAGTCCAATCCTGGTTATGCATTTCAGGTCTGAAAGACCAGCTTATACAACTCCTGGATAGACATTATCCCTTTATTCAAGATATAAAGTTTCGCAGTTTTTTTTGAATTGTTTACCTTTAAATTTTTGGATCAATAATATACCATCTCATTCACCATGGAAGGGTTGAACTTCCAAATTCACGGATAGAGGCTGTCTAAAAAGCCTTATGACTTTAAAATTCACTTTTAATTTGTAAGTTATTATATAAAATACCTCTGTGTAATATATTAAAGTACAATTGGTTACACAGAGTATACACAGAGAAGGCACTGAGTTACACAGAGAAATAATTGGTTAATAACAGCATTTTACTTTCAATTTGTAATCTATTAATTCAATGATTAGTCTTTTTAGACATCCTCGGGGATATTGATGCTGTTAACCCGGGGCACAAGCGCCCCGGGCTAATCTAATTTCAACCCTCCGGGTTGTGTTGCTAAACGCTTACATGTCATAAAACCGCACAAGCAGTTATATTATTATTTGCATAAAATATACATGTGCGAAACTTGAGTCAGGATGATATTCTTATTTCCAGTCTGAAAGGCCAGCTTATACCAGCCCGGGGCAAGTAAAAATGAATAGAAAGGCCGCAGGCCTGATATTCATTGAACGGCGCCCTGGGTAAAAGACAGTAATAGAGGGTGGCCTGTAAATAAAGCCAGGTGCCACAGACGAAGATAACCGGAATTACCTCTTTCTGTGCAGAGATACGGAAGCGGAGTAATTGAGTTAAATAAACCCTGGCAGGGAAATATCCGTCCTGCCAGGATCATATACATTTAAATACTTGAAAAGAAGAATGACAATCCGAACCTGAATAAAATCCCTTTGTTAATAAGCTTATAGTTATAATCTGTATCCTTCTCATTCTGATTCCTGATATAATATTTCAGGCTGGTTTCAAAGGCTATGTTATCATTAAGGAAATAATTTACTCCGGCACCTGCCGATATCCTGAAAAGAGAATATTTAGTCTCATCGTCCACGTCTTCATATTTAGATATTTCTGCAGCACCTCCTATTCCTGCGTCCATTTCAGCAAAAGGCATAACACCACTGTAACTGTAATTCAGGTAGTACCGCACAAGAGGACCGATTAAAAACGACCTTTCCACGCCAGTCACCTGATCGGCTTTCTCCCTTGAACAAAAAAACTCTGTCATACCCCCTATTGCCAGTCTGTTTTTAATAAAATATCCGGCAGCAGGAGTTAATGACATACTTGTCACTTTATGAGCATGATCTGAGTCACCTTCATCGCTTTTCCAGCGCTGTCCGCTATAATCAAGATTAAAAGAAGTGGTTCCCGAGACAAACTTACTGCCTGAATTAAACTGAGAGAAACTAAGCAAGCCTGTAAGAAGAAATACAGGAATTATAAGTATAAATTTTTTCATTGGAATATAGTTTTAAAGTTTAAGCAAAAATATAAATTTTATGATCTTTGCTACACATTTAAAACTTTCTGTTTAAGAAGTTCTGATGAACGTATCATTTTTGATGATGAATTGTTGAAAGTTTAACTTGTAATAGAATATTTAATCAACTGCTATCCTGGTAACCTGATTTCATTCAAAGTTCTTTGGTAAAGAGCAATTCCTCTTTGATTCTGTTTGGAGAGTTCACTGTTGGAGTGCATTATTTTGGAATGAAAGAGCCGAATGCTGATTGATGCGACGAATGAAATATTATTTTGAAAATGCAAATCTTAAATAACTGAATTTCAGGTACTAAAAAATTACTTATTGCCTGTAAACATTTTATTATGCATGGTATAAATAACTGCGAAATTTTAATTATTAACTTTATAGGCTGTTGACTTGCATCTCCTTATTAAAACATCAATATCTTGTCCGTATTACACTTATATACATCATCAGCCGGATCGGGGAAAACATTTCACCTGACTGCAAATTATCTGAATCTGCTTTTCAACACAAATATCTCACACAGAAGTATCCTGGCAGTAACTTTTACCAACAAAGCTTCTGCAGAAATGAAGAGCAGGATCATTGAAACCCTTTATGTTCTTAGTAAAGGTGATGAATCAGCTTCTCTTCTTGCTTCAAAATTATTTGCAGGCAAAAGATACGATGAAACACAAATCTTCAGAAAGGCTTCCGCACTTCTTGATCTTATCCTGAATGATTATTCGGCCTTCTATGTAAATACCATTGATAAATTCTTTCAGTGGATTATCAGGAGCTTTGCAAGAGAGTCAGGCCTTCAGTCAGGTTACAACATCGAGCTTAATAACCGGCTTATACTTTCGGAAGCTATTGATCTGATGATGTTTTCCCTGGATAAGGATGATAAACTAAGAAACTGGCTGGTAAAATTTGCCGGTGAAAAAATCTCTTCAGGAAAAGACTGGAATTTCAGGAACGATCTGGAAACTCTCGGGGCAGAGATCTTCAAAGAACAATACCAGGAAATCACGGGAGGAATAAAAGCAGCCCGGAAACAAAAGGATAAAATAGAAATATACCAGGATATGCTTTCCAGGGAAGTGTTCAGGTTTGAAAATCATCTGTCGGAAATTGCCAGGAAAGCTTTGAAAAGTATAGAGGAAGCAGGATTCTCCCAGGACGATTTTGCATATAAAGAAAGAGGGATTGCCGGATATTTCATAAGAATGGCTGGCGGCAAAGATTTTAACCCGGGTTTAAGAGCAAGAGAAGCACTGGCCGATCCCGATAAGTGGGTAACCAAAGACCATTCACATAAAGAGAAAGTTCTTGCACTTGTTCACGGTCAGCTTAACTCCCTGCTGGAGTCAGCAATCAACTACTATGACAAATATATCATTCACTATAACACTTCCGTGACAATACTCAAAAACCTTTTTTCATTTGGAATATTAACCGACATCTATCTTAATGTAAGGGAAATAACTAATGAGAAGAATCTTTTCCTGCTTTCCGACGGGACGGTTTTTCTCAAAAAAATAATTGCAAACAATGAAGCTCCTTTCATTTATGAAAAAGCGGGGAATAATTTTAACCATTTTATGCTCGATGAATTCCAGGATACTTCAAGATACCAGTGGCATAACTTTCACCCTCTTATAGTTAACGGACTTGCAACAGGTAATGAGAGCCTTATCGTGGGTGATGTAAAACAGGCTATATACCGTTGGAGAAACAGCGACTGGAGAATTCTCGCAACTGAAGTATATGATGATTTCTCCGGTTTTAATAAACAACTCCATCCGCTTGATACCAACTGGAGGAGTCAAAAGAATATTGTTACTTTCAACAATTCCCTTTTTTATGCATCTACCTCTTTAATAGAGACAAAGATGGATGAGAATACTTCAGGTATTAAGCAGGATGAAAAATTCATGAAAGAATGGAAAGATATTATTCGCACAGTTTATATAAACTCCCTGCAGAAAATCTCACCTGAAAAACAGAACACTGAAGGATATGTCGAATTATCTTTCTGCAGTATGAAAAAAGAGGATTACCTGGAAATGCTTTCTCAAAAATTGCCTGAACTAATAATTGACATAATATCGAGAGGATATAATCCGGGTGACATAACTATTTTAGTAAGAAAAGCAGACCAGGGAAACGATGTCGCTAATATCCTGATGAACCATGTACATGAAAGACCTGAAGAGGAAAGGTTTAATATTATATCAAATGACAGTCTTTTTATTAAAAACCATCCCGCCGTTCAATTCCTGATAGCACTTCTCAAATATTTCAGGGATCCGTCAGATTTACTTAATATTGCTTTCATAAGGCATGAATTTCTTCGTTATCTGGGCAACAGCAATATCCCGGACGATATGCTCAGTAAGATTTTCAGCAATTGTGAGAGGGGAATAACACCGGAGTGGCATAAGTGCTTTGAAGATTTTACTGTCATCTCAGATACCCTGAAAAAACTACCCTTATTTGAACTCACTGAAGAACTGATCAGGTTGTTTGAATTAAACAGGAGTGCCGGTAATATTGCCTACATCCAGGCATTCCAGGATATTGTACTGGATTTCGTAAGAACCCTGGCTGCCGATATTTCCTCTTTCCTCTCCTGGTGGGAACTGCATGGCGCAAGCCAGACACTTTCCATTTCTGAAGCACAGGATGCAATAAAAATAATGACCATCCATAAATCAAAAGGGCTGGAGTTCCCTGTAGTTATAATTCCTTTCTGCGACTGGAATCTGGATATTGAAACAAAAAAAGACAATTACATTTGGTGCAGAAATTATCATGATCCCTTTAACTTTATTGAATATGTACCTGTTAATTATAGCAGCAGACTCGTTAACACACATTTTCAAAATGATTATTTCGATGAAAAATTCCGTAATTATGTGGATAACCTCAACCTGTTGTATGTTGCATTTACCAGACCGGAGAAAGAATTATACATTTTCGCCAATCCTGAAAAAAAAGATGCTACCGGAGAATTGTTATTCAATATAATACAAAAAGGATCGCAGGCAACCCCAACAAATGCTGCATACCCTCATATCAACCTCTCTTCCTCTTATCAAAATGAACAGAACAGGCTCATATTCGGGATAAAAGGTAAACCCAGGAAGGAAGCAGAAATTAAAATGCCTGAATACCTTAAGGAATATCAGGTAATCCCTGGCAGAGAGCGGCTTATTCTGAATGTTAAGAATGCATGGCTAAGAAGAACTGAGTATGATTTTGGGGAAAAAGTAGGTTATGGAACTGTAATGCATGAGATATTGTCGGAGATTGAAACTTCCTCAGATATTGATATAGCGGTGAAGAAAGCTGTCAGGCAGGGAAAAATTCCTGAAAATGATCAACATGATGTTGTTATACTTCTCAGTAACAGGATCAATACACCGGTGGTTCGCGAATGGTTTGATGGTTCATGGAAGCTGATGAGGGAAAGGGAAATAGGAAGCCAGGGTAAGAGGATATACAGACCTGACAGAGTTATGATAAAAAATAACAAATTAATCCTGGTTGATTTTAAGTTTGGGGATGAAATATTGAAGGGACACGAAAAACAGGTGCTTCATTATATTGAGCTTCTAAATAATATGGGATACAATGAGGTAAAAGGATTTCTGTGGTACTTTTCCCCCGAAAAAATCATTGAACTACCGTGAAAGAACAAAAATTTCCATGGAATCACAGACGAAGGTTTAATTCGTATCCGGAATATTTTAAAAAGATCTTCGGTGGCAGGATGCAAAAAATTAGCCTGGATGCAGGATTTACATGCCCTAACCGTGATGGATCAAAAGGCACAGGAGGTTGCAGCTTTTGCAATAACAATGCTTTTAATCCCTCTTACTGTACCCCCGAAAAAAGCATTTCGCAACAAATTATGGAAGGCATTGAGTTTCACCGTAGGCGATACAGACGTGTAAATAAATTCCTGGCATATTTTCAGGCATATACAAACACCTATGCCCCTCTTAATCAACTGAAACGCTTGTATGAAGAAGCTATTGAATTTCCGGAGATAGCAGGTCTTGTAATTGGCACCCGGCCCGATTGCGCAGATGAAGAAATACTGAATTACCTGGAGGAACTTAACAACAGGACATACCTGGTTGTAGAATACGGAATAGAATCCTGTTACGATGATACTCTGACCAGGATAAACAGAGGGCATGATTATGCTGCAACAGTGAGAGCAATAAATAATACATCAAAAAGGGGAATACGCACCGGAGGTCATATTATTATTGGTTTGCCGGGAGAATCAAGGGATGATATTCTGAAATCAGCAGAAATATTGTCAACACTTCCTTTAAGCAATATTAAATTCCATCAGTTGCAGATTGTCAGGGATACCAGAATTGCGGGCGAATACCTGCAAAATCCCGCTTTATTCCATGATTATTCCACGGATGAATATATAGAATTGATAATTGATATCATTGAAAGACTTAATCCTTCTTTTCTACTTGAAAGAATTGCGGGAGAAACACCCCCTGACTACAATATCAGACCCTCATGGAAACTAAGGTATGACCAGATCCTGCAGCGTTTCGAAAAGCGACTTGAAGAGAGAGATACCTGGCAGGGGAAATATTATAAAACAACAGAAATAAATAAATGAATGCTTTTTTAAAAATATTAGCAGGCTATACACTGGATACTTACGGAGAAAAAGGGCTCCAGGATCTTTGCTTTGTTTTCCCAAACCTTCGTTCCGGAATCTTCTTCAAACATTACCTCCTGGAAAAAGGGAAAGGCACCTTTTGGCTACCTGAAATGTACACCATAAATGAATTTGTTTCAGGTTTATCGAAAATAGAACCTGCCGATTCCATTGACATCAGTTTCGAATTATACCGTATTTATAAGGGAATGGCCAATACTCCTGAAAGCTATGATGAGTTTTACTATTGGGGAGAAATGCTCATAAGCGATTTTGATACGCTGGATAAATATCTTGTACCTGCAGAAAAGCTTTTTAAAAATATTGCAGATATAAAGGAAATTGAACAGGCTTTCGGGGGAATGGAGGAAGAACAATTAGAGGTTATCAGGGAATTCTGGTCACATTTCGGCAAACCCGAATTGTCATCTGAGAAAAAGAACTTTATTGAAATGTGGAGAATGCTCCATCCATTGTATATCTCATTAAATGAAAAGCTCCGTTCAAAGGGCACAGGTTACGAGGGAATGCAATACAGGGAAGTTGCTGAAGCAATTGACAAGGAAGGGTATTCCGGTATTGACAGCGAAAAAGTATTGATTGCCGGCTTCAACGCTTTGAACAGTGCAGAAAAGAAACTGTTCAGGCATCTTAAAAAAAGCGGGAAAGGACTTTTCTTTTGGGATTATGATGAAGAATATGTGAATAATAAAGTCCCCGAAGCCGGCCGTTTTCTGAGAAAAAATCTCGAAGAATTCCCCCCTGTTGATTTCGGGGAAAATTTTCGTCATCTGGAAACGAAAAAGAATATCAGGTTTTTCGACCTTCCCTCCGACATACTGCAATGCAAACAATTAGGGGAAATTCTTAAAACAGAAATATCTCCGGGCATAGATGATTTTGACAACACAGCAGTTATCCTGGGTGATGAAACCCTTCTGGAACCGGTTGTTTCATCTCTTCCCGACACTATTCCCCATGTAAATATAACCATGGGGTATCCCCTAATACATACTCCGGTGTTCAGTTTCACAAGCCAGTTACTTCAACTGCAGAAACACTTAAATAAACAACTTAACCAGAGAACCGGCAGGTTTTACTACCGTGATGTTCTTGATATTCTGAATCACCAGTATCTGGGATCCCTTTCCGGTCCAGATATAAATTCTCTTATCGGTGAAATAAAAAGAAGGAATATGGTATATATAAAGCCTGAATTTCTTGCCATAAATTCTTTACTGAAAAAAATATTCCGGAGAATAGAGAGCGCTGTGGAAATGCCAGGATATCTGAAAGGTATTCTGGAGGAAATATTGGCACTCTCCACAATAAATAAAGAAGACACACATGACAATTACCTTGAAAAAGAATTTACTTTCCATATAATTACCAGGCTTAACAAGTTAGAATCAGTTTTCCTCAAAGACCCCCCGGATACAGGGATAGATACCTTTACAAGCTTATTCAGAAAAATAATCAGTAATGTTAAAATACCCTTTCAGGGTGAACCCCTGAAAGGATTACAGATCATGGGTATTCTTGAATCCCGCCTGCTTGATTTCAGTAACATCATTTTTCTTTCAATGAATGAGGGAGTTATGCCCCGCACACATTCCTCATTCTCATTTATTCCAAATAATCTGAAATATGCTTTTGGAATGCCGGGAAGGGAGGATCATGATGCGATTTATGCTTATTATTTTTACAGACTTATTCAGAGGGCAGAGAACATTTATATCTTATTTAACAGTAAAACGGATGGACTCCGTTCCGGTGAAAGAAGCCGGTACCTTTATCAGCTGGAATACCTCAGCAATCATATTCCTGAAAGCAAGACTATTTCCTTCAGTACCTCCGGCAGGCATGATCTTCCCGTCAGCATCAGGAAGGATACTGGCATACTTAACAAGCTAAAGGCTTATACTCTTGAAGGAGAAAAAGCCTTCTCTCCCACTGCCCTGAACACCTGGATTGATTGCAGGTTGAAGTTTTACCTGAGCTATATTGCCGGGATCAGGGAAGAGGAGGAAGTGAGTGAAGATATTGATGCATCTTCTCTGGGAACGCTGTTACATGAAACCATGCGTATTATTTATTCCGGGAATAAAGGGAATATAATTGATGAAAAAATAATTAATGACCTGCGGAAGGAAAACCATATAGACAGATGTCTGAAAGAGGCCTTCAGGCTTACATTAGCACCGGATAGTAATCCGGACACCGAAATATCGCCTGAGGGCAGAAACATCATCGCATTTGAAGTCATAAAAAAGCTTTCCGGGCAAATCCTGAAAAAAGATTCTGAGAGATTACCATTTACAATTCTGGATCTGGAGAAAAAATTTGAATATATAATACATGCTGACGGAAGGGATGTAAGAATTTATGGAATAGCTGACCGTATTGATCTGCAGGGGGGAAGTATATATATAACGGATTATAAGACAGGGAAAACAGAGATGTCATACCATAATCTGGATGAGCTGTTTGATAATTCAACAAAAAACAGAAACAGACATGTTCTGCAAACCTTTCTGTATTCCTATTTGTATTTAAAAAACAGCACATCGGGGTATGCTGTTGTACCATCACTTTATTCCACAAGGAATATTTTTAGTGAGAATTTCACAAGGAATATAAGTCAGATACTAAAGCCACGGAGCAAACCGGAAATAATAAATGACTTCAGGAATTTTGAAAAAATCTTTGAGGAAAAGCTGGCAATCCTTATTTCAGAAATTTTTCATCCCGCCGTACCTTTCTCACAGACTGATGACGAAGAGAGATGCAAATATTGCCCTTACAAGGATATTTGTCACAGGGGAAAAGAAAGTAATAATTACTGATAAGAGCATTACCATCAGCATACTACCAGTTCTGCACATAAGCTTCCAGAGAATCCAGTACCTGGATGCGATCATCCGGATTATTCCCATCGGAACTTACCTCAAGGATAGCATCAACAACTTCGTTAGTAATCTCTGCCGGTACACTGATTGCAGTGTGAGCCTGTGCAGCTGTTCCTATATCGCCCTCCTTCAGGATTAACCTTTTTACACGGGATGTTATTGCACCTCCTGCACCTGCTTCAATGGCCGCTTCCACGATTTTCTCTGAACGATCTTCCAGACAGATCACCGAAACTTCGCAATGATCTTTTGGGAGCATGAGATTGGCTTTAGCACTTTGCTCTTCGATGGAAATAAATCGTTTACGCCATGATGTACCATTTTTCAACTGATCAATTGCAGCAATTATTTGTTCCATACTGGCAGCGCTCTCCTGTCGTCCCAGTTTTAAACGAGTGTCAATGATACCTGCGCTCACAGGAGTCTGGTAAAGAAAACCCCGGCCCGGACGGTTCAGTCCGGCTTCATCAATTAAAACCTGGAAAACACTGTTTGAATCATGTTCGGGTAAAATTAAATGTACAAGCTCCTTCTCGGGTGGTATGGTAATCCTGATGAGTCCCAGTTTGTCCCTGATATCTGTACCTTTACCACTTGTAACCAGAGGCACACATATACCCAGCTCCAGAGCGATCTGAGCCAGTCTTTCAGCACTGCCAGGCATAGAAAGAACACAAGTAACATAAACTAAATTCCTGATCATTCCTGATATAGAATTGCGCTGGTTAAGATCTTCAGCTTGCAATTCAGAAACCTCAACACGTGGAGGTTCAAGATTACTGAATTCAATCAGATCCTGCGCTATAATTGTTCCACGGCCGGGAATATTAAGCTGCAGGGAATCTATCAGTGATTCAACAACCTGATATGAGTTATCCCTTGGAACCGTAAAACGATATACATCAACAGGGGAATCCTGCAAACGGGTTGTTATGCCCGGAAGTCCAAAAGGCCGTTTTTTTATAGATAATCTGACATTCCTTCCACTTTCAACATATACTGAACGCATTCCCAGATTGATCAAATGTTCTGATAATTTATTGCTTAGAAGTTGATTTACACTACAGGTAATTTTGCTTACTCTGTGTGGTGTGTGCACCCCTTTACTCATTTGTGTCCTCCATACAATTCTGGATGGAGATTTTATTCTGCGGGTTTCCGTAATCATAATACTATTGATCTATAGTTTGACTAATTGACTGGCGTTGACGATATTTCATAATTAAACCAAATAAAAGCACTGTTAGAATCGGGAATACCGAAGCCAGTGCCAGAACTCCAAAACCATCTATGACATTTAGTTCATTACCTATCCCTATTCCCATGGCAAGCACAAGTGGAACTGTTACCGGTCCGGTGGTAACACCTCCACAATCCCATGCTATTGCAGTAAAATTTTCCTCGCTCAAATAGGTTAACGGAATTAGCAAAAGGTATGGAGGTAAAATCAACCATATTGTCGGGATATCATAAAGAATGCGCGCAACACCTGCCATCAGTCCCAGTCCCACACCTATGGAAACTACCTGTAAAATTTGTGTACGTTTAACTGTTCCCACAGTGAGATCTTCTACAGTTTTTCCAAGTGCATTTAATGCAGGTTCGGCTAATGTTGAGCCAAATCCCATACCGAATGCAAAAAGGAAAACAAGTACAATTCCTATTAAAGTCAGATTAGCTTTAAACATTGGTGGCTGGGTTATGATATGCTCATATCGTTTGGTTTCTTCATCATACTGTTCGGGACGAAATTCCACCCTTTCAATAGCATCCTTATCCTGCAGATAGAAGTATATTTTTTGTGTACCATCTGTTCCAATACTCCTTACAAGTAAATCCGTTTCGAAGTTTTCCAATAATATCCTGTCAACAAACTTCTCTTCACTTTGAAATGCAACAGGCAGATGCGACCCAACCTGATCGCCAAGTGGAGCAAGGCCAAGTCGGATCCCTGAAGTCAACAGTGTCATCCCTATTAAAGCGAAAGAAATACCCAGAATTACCTCATCACTGTAACGTAGCCTATGTCTCAGAAATAATAACAGAACCAGTAATAGCAGTGCTGACAAAGGAATTACTGCACGCAATGCAATGCTTCCTTCTTCCTTTAGAACAGTTGTAACGGGGACATCTTTTGTCTCTTCCGCAAGCTCTGTATGAATGGAAGATAGAAATTCCCACTCAGCCACTGACGCTCTGTTAGATAACCAATCTGTAAGTGATAATTTCCCGAGGTAGGAACGGGTCATTTCCGGATTTTCTTTAAGAGAGATTAAAGCATTATGATATAAATTCTCATCAATAAAAAAAGCCCGGCGGCCAGCTTCAGTTCCATGCGTAAAAGCATGCTTCGCCAATTCCTGCTCACTGTTGAAAAGCAATAGTGCCTTCTGCCTGTTTTCCGGCGAAAAAAAAGCAATTTCTGTCGTCGGTTGCGGTGCCTTTGTGTTGAGTATAATACTGTATGTTAAAACACTTATGATCGGAAAAGCTGAAGCAAGCATAATTATTCCGAAACCTCCGCTTGCTGATTCGCTTTTACCTGCTGCACGGGAAACCCCGATTCCAAGTGCCAGGACAAGAGGAACCGTCACTGCACCGGTTGTCACAGCTCCGGAATCCCATGCCAGACCAATAACTGTTCCCAGATTTACATCGAAATGTAAAATAACCGACATCACCAGCAGAATCGGTATAATAATATAAATAAATGGCTTAAGGGATAAGCCATAATAAAAACGAAACATGCCAAACGCAACAGCGATACCTACACCAACACCAATTGACAAAACCAGAGGCTCAGTGTAGCGTTCAAGTAACATATACAGCAAGGGGGCATCCCAGGCAGTTACTTTTGAACCTGCTGTCCTGAGAGCACTCATTGCCGGTTCTGCGAGCGTGGACCCGAAACCGAGCAAAAGCCCGAATAAAGCGATTATTGCAATCCCCACTTTTGCCGGAAGTTTTAATCCAACCCGTTCGCCCATAGGCATTAGCCCAAGAATCAATCCTTCAAGAAAAAAAGCAAGACCCACGATAACCATGGCAATACCCCCTGACATCGACAAAGCACTGGTAATTTTTACATTAAGAATTAATGTCTGAAAGGCAGAAAGATAAATAATTATAAATGCTACCAGTTTTATCTGCTCTGCGATCCGGGATTTAGCATACCCATAAAGCATTGATAAAGACTCGAGCAGGGGAATCTTTTTTCTTTTAGTTGTCATATTCCAATATCTCTGTTAGAAAAGATTTATTACTAAGATGTAAAAATAAAACTATAAATGATATTTCATAATCCGGTTTAAAAAAACTTTACACATGATCATTCTTTAGCATTCCGGGTCTTAATAGCTGGGTTCTTTCCATAGCTTTTTCCATTTTCCAGTCACCAATAAGTTTCTCATTACCCGACAAAAGTATATCAGGGACTTCCCACCCATGGTATAAAGCAGGTCTTGTATAAACAGGCGGCGCAAGAAGACCGTCCTGGAAAGAATCCGTCAGGGAAGAAGTTTCATCAGAAATGACTCCGGGGATAAGCCGTACTATACTATCAACTATCACCGCTGCTGCAAGCTCTCCTCCGGTAAGAACATAGTCGCCAATGGAAATTTCCCTGGTTATAAGGTGATCTCTTACCCGCTGATCAACGCCCTTATAATGCCCGCATAATAAGATAAGATTGCTGCAGCAGCTTAAATGGTTAGCTGTTTTTTGATTAAATAATTCGCCATCAGGGGAGGTGTAAATGACCTCATCATAAGATCTCTGCTCCTTAAGTGCTCTTATCGCCCTGTCAACAGGCTCTATCTGAATTACCATACCGGCATCGCCACCAAATGGATAGTCATCCACCTGCCGGTGCTTATTTGTACTGTAATCCCTGAGGTTATGAAGAAAAATCTCTGCGAAGCCCTTTTCTTTAGCTCTGCCAATAATGGAATAATTTAATGGACTTTCCAGCAATTCAGGTAAAACTGTAATAATATCTATCCGCATTATTTTATGTTTATGTAAAAATACAAAGAAGTAATTAGTACCTGTAAGAAATTTCAGGAATCGCCGATCCGTACCCCTTTAATTTCCCAAAAGGGGATGGCTAACCCACTGTGCGATATAGACGGAGGCTGTCACAAAATTCTCCGCATGCATGACCCGTATCAAGTATTTGAAAATGAACAAGATTTAGTTCTTCAGTACCAAAAATTCTGAATTTCATTCTATATGAGTTTCTACAAAAATAACATTTCATTCCAAAATTCCTTTCTGGTAAAGTTTTAATTTCTGTTATATTTGCAAATAAATCCAAACATCCTTCAATGGATATTTCTATTCTATCCGGTTTATTTAAGAAGACTTTTCATTCAAAAGAAATTTCAGTTCATGAATTACCTCTTTCAGGTTCCTCAAGAAGGTATTTCAGATTACATAATTCCGACTATAGTTCAATTGGCGTTTTTAACCCGGATGTACGGGAGAATAAAGCTTTCTTAAGCTTCTCTGACCATTTCAGGCAAAAAGGGCTTTCAGTACCTGAAGTTTTTGTAACTTCAGATGACCAACAATACTACCTCACTGAAGACCTTGGTGATATTACTCTAAAAATTTATTCTGATAAAATCAGGCTGGATTCTGCTGAAATCCCTGATGAATTAATAACTCTCTATAAAACAGCTTTGAGAGAACTTGTGAAATTCCAGATCATCGGTCATAAGGGACTTGATTATACCTTTTGTGTGCCTTCAGAAAAATTCAACAGGCAAGCGATGCTTTGGGATCTTAATCATTTTAAATACTTATTTCTCAAACTCTCAGGTATCCGCTTTGATGAAAAAAAGCTGGAAAAGGATTTTCAGGCATTAACTGAATATTTGTCCTCAGCAGAAACAGACAGTTTTATGTATCGTGATTTTCAGTCACGTAACATAATGATGCACAATGACAAACTAATTTTTATTGATTATCAGGGAGGAAGGAAAGGCGCTTTACAATATGATCCGGCTTCGCTTCTTTTTGAAGCAAAAGCTGATCTGCCTGCTGAAGTCAGGGAAGAATTACTGGATTATTACCTGGATGAACTTAACATATTAAGAAAAACCGACCGCAGGATATTCCGGCAGTTCTTCTATCCTTTTGCACTGTTGCGTATTCTTCAGACACTTGGAGCATACGGACTCCGGGGACTTATAGAGAAGAAAGCTGTTTTCCTTCAAAGTATTCCCCTGGCTCTTAAGACCTTGTCCCAGTTATTGGAAAATGTTAAATTACCTGTTAAGTTGCCCGAATTAAACCGGGTTGCCAGAAAGCTTATCCTGGAAAAAAAATACAGTCAGACTCTTACAGAAGAACCAGGTAAGATGATTGTCCGTATTTTCAGCTTCTCATACAAAAAAAGCATTCCGGACGACCTCAGCGGGAATGGCGGAGGATTTGTATTTGACTGCAGGGGCATCCATAACCCGGGAAGGTACGAGGAATATAAGGAACTGACAGGAAAAGACACTGATGTGCAGAAATTCTTAGTTGAAAAATCGGAAATGAGTGGTTTTCTTTCGGATGTTTTATCTATGATCAATAGACATATTACATCTTTTAAGGAAAACAATTACAGGCATATCCAGATTTCTTTCGGATGTACCGGTGGCCGGCACAGATCAGTATATGCTGCAGAGAAAATTTCTGAGATGTTAAACAATGATACCTCTTTACATGTTATAAAACAGCATCTTGAAATCTAATCACAGTAACAACTATGAGTAAAAAGTTTTGCAAATTCATACCTGAGTTAACAGTTGAAGGGGAAAAAAAGGTCTATACATGCAGAAAGTGCGGAAAAGTTTCTCCAAAAAAAAAATGGTGTTGTAAACCGGAAAAAAAATGATCCGAAAACGCAAAGCAATGATTATGGCAGCAGGTACCGGCACCAGGCTGTTGCCTCTGACACAAAACAAACCCAAAGCTCTGGTCGAATTCAGGGGCAAGTCTCTTCTGCAGATCACCATTGAGAAACTGAAAAAATATGGATTTACTGAAATAATTATTAATTTACATCACTTCCCTGACATGATTAAAGATTATCTGAATGATAATGATAATTTTGGAGTTTCTATATCATTTTCAGATGAAACAGATGAGTTGCTGGAAACCGGAGGAGGATTGAAAAAAGCTGCCTGGTTTTTTGATTCAGGGCCGTTCCTTGTTCATAACGTGGATGTGATGAGTGATCTTAATATTAATGAATTGTTTGATTATCATCTGGAAGAAAATAATATTGCAAGTCTTGCAGTCATGTCACGCGAAACTTCACGCCCTTTATTAATGAATGAGGATCATATATTGTGCGGATGGAGAAATACCATAAGGGGTGAGAAAATTATTGTCAGGAAAATCAATACCCTCAAACCGGTTGGATTCAGCGGGATATATGTTCTCGACCCGGTAATATTTGAATTAATGACTGAGACGGGGATGTTTTCCATTACACCTGTCTTGCTGAGACTTGCAAGGGAGCATAACATAAGTTTATTTTTGCACCAGGGAGAGTGGATGGATATGGGGAAGCCTGGTTCATCAGGATCATAATTATTTTTAAAAACCGCTTGTGCAGTTTGGAAAATTAAAAAATAAAACAAATACATTATGAACACAAATCGACGGTCATTTATCCGCACAACTTCCATGTTTGGAATGGGATTACTTGGTACAAATACATCCTTTTCCCAAAAAAGATCATCTGTACCAAAAGGCAGGAGAATAGGTATGATAGGTTTAGACACCTCGCACAGTAAGGCTTTCACGACAGCATTTAATGATCCTGAAGCAAAACCTGCTCTTCAGGGATATAAAGTAGTAGCTGCTTATCCGCATGGGAGCCGTGATATTATCTCCAGTGTGGAACGAATTCCAAGATATACGGCAGAAGTAAAAAAAATGGGAGTAGAAATTGTTGATTCTATAAACGATCTGCTTACAAAGGTTGATGTAGTTCTTCTCCTCACCAATGATGGCCGGCTTCATTTAGATCAGGCTTTACAGGTATTCAAAGCGGGGAAACCGGTATTTATTGATAAACCATTAGCAGCATCGCTGGTAGATGCTATAACTATTTTTGAAGCCTCAAAACAACATAATGTGCCCATGTTTTCTTGTTCCTCCATGCGCTACTTATCTAATATAAAGGACATTACAGAAAATAACATAATTGGGAAAATTTGGGGAGCAGACACTTATAGTCCGGCTCACATTGAGAAAACACATCCTGACTTCTTCTGGTATGGAATTCATGGAATTGAGGCTTTATATACCGTAATGGGTCAGGGATGCAAAACCCTGTCACGAACCTGCACCCCCGAAACAGATATGGTAGTTGGAGTATGGGAGGATAACAGGATTGGCACTTTCAGGGGAACACGTGCAGGTAAGCGCGATTTTGGCGGGATTGCCTTTGGTGAAGATGAAATAATGTCACTGGGAAATAATACTGGTTATGTTCCTCTTCTGGAAGAAGTTGTGAAATTTTTTCAAACTGGTAAAGTGCCTGTTAAACAAGAGGAAACCCTTGAAATTTTCACATTTATGGAAGCTGCTGATGAAAGCAAACGCCTGGATGGAGCCACTGTTAAGCTTGACGACATCTGGCAAAGAGCTCTTAATAAGGTTTAAAAAATTTGGTAAAGAAGAAAATTATCATTCCGTGTAGGACATATACAAACAAATCCCCGGATACCTGGGGAAATACTCTTCTGTCACGAAACAGGGGGAAACGCACCACAACGAATGTGGACAGTGAAATCCGACGGAACCGGATTCCGGCCGGTTTATATGGAAACACCAGACGAATGGGTTACTCATGAGACAATTGTTTCACCGGATTATGTTTTATTTCAGGAAAGCGGCAGAATTATCAGTTTCTATAAACATGCAAGTCCTCCGGTTTGAAGGCCCGACCTCGCAGAGGTCGAATGTTTACAGAAATGTGCCAGGTAAGGAGAATGTTTTTAGAATTTAGTACCCGCTGGTATTTTACAATAATAACTAACTCCTAATAAATCAACTCTGCTATCAGCTTTAAATCCTGTTTCATTTGCTTCTCATTAAATATAATAGCAGAGCTTTTTGATCTGCTCCTTATCTGCTTGTGAAAATAAACGGTAACTTCCTGCCCCTCCTGTATATTTTTATTGCTCAGAATATGTAAATATGCTGCAGAACGTTCAGAAGGATTTTTATGTATTCCGACAGTTTCATCAATCAATATCATACCTTTTTCATAAAATTTTTCTCCCTCGATGTTAACAGCATAAACACCATCGGGAGGAATTAACTTATTCTCCTCTTCAGCAGAAATATTATAAAATACAATACCAGCTGATACCGTAAGTTCCTTGTTCAGGAAAACACTGGTTTTTATAATGTAATAATGATCAAGGTATGCATTTGCTCTCTGGATATTTCCCTGTAGCAGAGCATTTCTTATTTTGGTTGAACTGACACTTTCACTATGAATATCCTGCTCAGGGATCTCCTCTACATCAAAACCATACATATGCCCCAGTTTATAAAGATATTCGAAATTCCCTTCCCGGTGGTAACCAAAATAATGGTTAAATCCAACTACAACGATCCTGACGTTTAATATATCTACCAACACATTCTCAATGAATTCCTGAGAACTTAAGCGTGAAAATTCCTTAGTAAAATTAATGACCATAAGATGATCCAGTCCGGTTTTTTTCAAAAGCCATTTTTTCTCTCTCCGGGTGTTTATCATCATAAGATCTTTCCCTTCAGTATCAGGATAAAGAACACGCCTTGGGTGGGGGTAGAATGTAATAAGGACTGTTTCTCCTCCTGTATCGAGGGCAAGTTTTTTAAGTCTGCGCAGTATCACCTTATGGCCAACATGCACCCCGTCAAAAGAACCTGTTGTAACAACCGGATTCTTTATCCCTCTCAATTCCTCTAAATCATAATGTATTTTCATCCGTCTAGTTTTTTATTTCAATGGCCGGATGCAACCTCATTTAAGCCGGCCAGGGAAAAATGAAGGCCGAAATTACAAAAATTAATAATTTTTCAGCTTATTTGTTTTTTAACAAAATAGGCTAAGGTCTCCAGGGAAGTGATCATATCATACTGTTCGAGGTGAACATTTGAAGGCACGTTCAGAGGGACTGAAGTGAAATTCAAAATGCCCTTAACTCCTGCAATAACAAGTTTTTCAGCTGTTTCAACTGCAGCATCAGAAGGGACTGTTAGAATGGCGATCAGTATTTCCATTTCCTTTATCAGCTCTGTGAGCTTGTGGATGGAGTAACATTTCACTCCTGAAATAACACGATCGGTTTTATTTGGGTCCACATCGAAAGCTGCCACTATATTCAATTTGGAACGTTTCCCAATGAAATAATGACTTACTGCTCTTCCAAGATTTCCCATACCTACAACCGCAATATTCAGAGGAGTTTCGGAATCTATTATCTTCCCGATAACGTCAATAAGTTCCCTGATATCGTAACCCTTTCTTTGCAGGCTGCTGTAACCAATAAACATAAAATCACGTCTAACCTGTACCGCTGTTATATGCTGCATAAGAGCCAGCTCATGCGAATAAATATATGTTTTGCCCTGTGCAAGACAGTTCAATAAAGTACGCCGGTATTCACTCAGACGTTCAACGGTTTTCTCAGGGAGCTTATTTATGTTCATTTTTTATCGTTTTTGAATAACTGAAAAGCAACTCTCTGTAAACTATAATGTCAAAGATACATAAAAAGTACTTCCTTTTTCAGGTTCACTTTCAACTTCAATTTTGCCTTTATATATCTCTGTAATCTTTCTGACTATAGACAAACCAAGTCCGCTACCGGTTATATGACGTGTTTTTTCATTTCTGATCCTTACAAATGAATGAAACAATTGTGATATTTCCTCTTTTGTGAGGCCTATTCCCGTATCTTTGATAACCAATTTTAGAATTTTCTCCTCTTTTGACAAAATTACCTCAACAAGTCCTCCTTCTTTATTATATTTTACTGCATTGCTTATAAGATTGTTAAGAATAATCTCCAGATCGTTTGGATTTGCTTCAACATAAAGATCATGGGGGCAATTGATCCTGATTTCAACATTCTTTTGTATTGCATAGGGTTTAACTGTGCTTGCTGATATTTTTGCAAGTTCACGAAGATTAACCTTCATAATCTTGTCTTCTTTTTTTTCAAGCCTTATCCTGGTAAAATCGAGCAAATCCATAACCAGACTTCTCATACCCTGTATCCTGTCCAATGCACGCTCTATCATCTTCATATAATTATTTATATCATCATCGAGCTGTTTTTCCTGCATTATTCGCAGATACCCTTCAATAGCATTTAGCGGGGCTTTCAACTCATGTGAAAGTACAGAAAGGAACTGATAACGTATTTGTTTTCCCTCCTGTTTCATTTTTGAAGTAATTCTTTTAAGGAATAGCTGTTTGGTGATATTATCAATGGACGACTTCAGTTCCTGGGGAGTAAATGGTTTGGGGATGAAATCATATGCTCCGTCATCAGTAGCTTTAACGGCAATTTCGAGTGAAGCATAGGAAGTAATCATGGCCACCATAATATCATAATTTTTCATCCTGATGTATTCCAGTACTTCCAGACCTTTAATCCCGGGCAATTTGTTATCAAGCAGTACTATATCAGGCATTTCTTCTTCAATTATTTTAATTGCATCTTCTCCGGTGGCAGCTTCCAGACATTCGAAACCACAATCTTCATCCATAAAAGGATAGCTTACACTATGCTTAGACAATATCCGGCTGACCCCGGAACGAATTCCCGGTTCATCATCAACTACAAGTACTTTAAGTAAATCCATATTATTTAAGAAGTTTAATCATTTCTATTTTCAATTGTTCCGGACGAATACCTTTTTCAAGGTAAAGGTCTGCTTTAATCCATCTGCGGTCTTCCTCACTTGTCACATTAAAAGAAATACCAGTTTCAGAAGATACAGCAGTGGCTATAATAACAGGAACATCAGGATACTTCTTTTTCATCTTGTAACTTAACACAAATCCACTATCCTCGCTTTCCATCATCAGATCGAGGATTGCAAGATCAGGTTTCATGTCTTCAAGTATTAGTTCAGCCTCGCGCTGGCTGGTTGCTGTTATAACATTACAGCCCCATTGATTTACATGAAACTGAAGCTGGAATAGGTAGTCGATATCATCATCCACGATAAATATATTTTTTCCTTCTAAACTCATATTGAAACATTTAAATTTGTATTCTTTTTGGCAGATGTAAAATAAATTCCGTTCCTGTAGGGCCTTTTGAAGGATCAGAGTTTGACTGGACATTGATTTTCCCCTTATGCATTTTCACCACTCCATACGCAGTAGCCAGTCCAAGTCCTGTACCCTTACCAATTCCCTTTGTTGTAAAAAAAGGCTCAAAGACTTTTTCAATATCCGTTTCGTGGATCCCGGTACCGCTATCTTGTATCCTGAATATAATATCTGTATCATTTTCTTCCAGTATAATCCGGATTTGTCCTCCCCCCGGCATAGCTTCAACCGCATTTTTTATCAGATTGGAAAAGACCTGTATCATTTGCTCTTTATCCAGTTCGGCAAAAGGGTCCTTTACTTCAGAAATGATCTGTATTTCCACGTTTGCAGGAATGATCACAGAAGCTATGCTAAGCCGCAGCATTTCATTAAGATCTGCTTCCTGGTAATTTACCTGATTTTTACGGGCAAAATTTAATAATCCTCCTACAATTTTCTTACATCTTTCGGCCTGTTCAACTATCAATCTAAGGTCTTCTCTAACAGGTGCTTCTTCTTCTGTTTCTTCCAGCAGAAGGTTACTGTACATAATAACCACACCCAGCGGATTATTAAGTTCATGAGCAATTCCTGCTGACAATTGCCCCATGTGCGCAAGTTTTTCAGTTTCCTTAAGAGTCTGTTGGATATTAAAAAGTTTTTCATTAGAAACTGCTAATTCTTCAATGGAATTATGAAGCTTATCAATTGTATAAGGCAGGCACATCTCGGTTTCTGCAAGACCCCTTATAATTGCTATTGCGTGGTTTCTGCAGGTATCATATCCACAGGCGCCGCAATTAAGATGCTCTTTCTCGGAGAATTTATTCATCTTCTTCAATACTTCTCTTATCTCTCTTTCAGGGGGTTCTGACACATACAGGTTATGAGCCTGAAATTTTTGGTGCAAATCTACCTGACAACTTTCTATTATGGCTTTATGCCACTTCATCTCATCAATGGAGTTCAATTTCTCCTTTACATAATTCATAATTCTTGATCTACGGCTGAATTTCTTGCCGTTCCGTGATGTTCCAGGTCCCATGATGCATCCTTCACAGCAAAGTAATTCAAGATGCTCAACTGAGATAGCTCCCATTTTATATTCACGTATAGCTTCCTGGAAATTTACCCTTCCTTCGGCAACAATAACATTTCGTTCCAGTTCTTCATCAGAAAGATTTACAGTCTGGAGTAAACCCCTGCTTATAGGGAATATTGCACCTTTACCTCCAACAGGTGGGTCAAAATCAGTAGGTTTTGTTACATCTTCCCTTATCTTTTTCCGGCTAAGCATTTCGCGAAGCTCAATAAATGTAATTTTCTGATCTATTTCATTTGACTCATCCTTTTTGGCTATGCACGGGCCAATAAATACAAGGTGAAAATCATTACCGTATTTAAATCTCAGGTAACGGGTCATTGCCAGCATCGGGGAAACAATTGGAGCAAGGTTACTTACAAGTTCCGGGTTATGTTTTTCAATAAAAGCAACAATAGCAGGACAGTCGGAGGAAATATATCCTTTACCTCCTTTACTGTGAATTAAATTGCGATATTCTCCTGCTACCATATCGGCACCAAAAGCGACTTCAAAAACCTTCCTGAAACCAAGTTCTTTAATCATGCCAATAAGTTTCCTGTAATCTTTTATATCTTCAAATTCGGCAATAAAACTGGGAGCCAGCATGGCATAAACAGGTTTTGTATCCTGTAAGAGTTCAAAAACCTTATCAGTAGTATTAAGAAAAGCTTTTGCTCCCTGGCTGCATACCCTGGTACAATTACCGCAGGCAATACATCTTTCGGAAATCACCTCTGCCTGTCCGTTTATGATCCTGATAGCTTTTACAGGACACTCCCTGACGCATGTGTAACATACTCTGCATCTGTCTTTTATTGTATATACCAATTTATTATCCTGTCCTGTCATCTTTATAAACATTTGTTCTACCATGAATTTAACGGAGCTGATTTTTGGTATGCAGTATTCAAAATAGCTCCATTATATGCTTCAATTAATTTACCAACTATCTCAACCTGACAAATCAACTGACTACTATCACCATAATATAAATCTTTTGCCAATATAAGATAATATCTACTTTCTTTAGAATTCAGAATTCTATCTTCTATATTCTGCGTTCTGCATTCTGCATTCTATCCTATATATTCTATCTTCTATACTCTGTCTTCTATATTCTGTCTTTTGCATTCTGCATTCTGCCTTCTATCTTCTATCTTCTATCTTCTATCTGTTGTGTGTATTTAACTGAAAAAAGGGATTTTGCCATTTTACTCATGGGTTCCGTCAGAAAATCGTTATACACATTAATTATCTGTGGATTTTTATGTGCCATTCTAACTGTTTCCCTGTTATCAAATGCGTATAAAGATTTAGTACGTGTTTTTACCCGGTTTTCGTCATTACTGATAGGTTGTCCTCCCCCGTTAACGCAGCCTCCGGGACATGCCATTATTTCTACAAGATGATAATTCCTGGTACCTTTATTTATATTTCCGAGAACCTCTTTTACTTTGGCCATACCACTTACAGCAACAGTTTTTATTTCAGTGTCACCCAGTCTTAAACTGATTTCTTTGATTCCCTTATTTAACCTTAGTTTTGAGATTTCCTCAACATGGAGTTCCTTACCTGTACTTTTAAAGTAAATTGTTCTGAGCAATGATTCGAGTGTTCCTCCACTTGCCCCTATTAACCTGCCTGTACTGCTCATTGCCCCCATTGGATCATCGGGGGGTTCGGGTTCAAGTCCCTGCATATCAATTCCATTGAGTCTTATCAGCCTCACCAGTTCTCTGGTAGTCAACACCGTGTCAACGTCCGGATATCCCCTGCTTGTCATCTCTACCCTCTGAGCTTCCATTTTTCTAGCAGTACAAGGCATAAAGGATACGGAATATATATCAGCAGGAGGGACAGAAAATTTTTCAGCGATCCATGTTTTTATCAAGGTACCGGATATTTGCTGGGGAGATTTAATGGAAGTTATATTGCTTAGAATTTCAGGGATATTCTGTTCAGCAAAACTTATCCAGGATGGACAACA
>CAZGKF010000041.1:0-28253 GCA_964526475.1 uncultured Bacteroidaceae bacterium | reverse complement strand
TAAAGATTCTTTTTTATTTTTTAACAAGTTGAGCATCTGCGAAACTTTAATTATTAATTTTGAACTTGTCTTCAATTACGTCTATAAAATGATTTTTTACTGAACACAGCTACTGCAGATAAGGTTCAGCTTCCTTAAAATTTGTCAGGAATTGAGCAGAAAAAAGCGAAAAAAGTTATCAGAAAATCTTCTTAACAGTAAGTAATTACCGGAAACTAACCCCAAGGCCTGCAGTAAAAACGCTGTAATTAGCCTTCGTATAATCGAAATGTATGGTAAAAACTCCAAGTTTGAGTCTCAGTCCGGCATTTAGTCTTAAATCCTTGCTGTTTTGGATTTCCACATTGAAAGGATCATTGATTATATCATCGTCTGTTACAACAACATTCCCGGATCCGTCGATATTTGATATAGGGAAATTTCCTTTCAGCGCAACATTTGTACTGGAAGAGCTGTATCCTATTCCCTGATAAAAAGTAATAACCGGAAGAGTTTGTGATGCAATAAGGTTAATGGTATATCCTTTTACACCGAGTTCTATTTTTTGCCCTTTAAAAACAAGAGGATCAGTTGTTTGGTCATCAGCTATAGCATCGGGTTTTATATTTACATTTGCAAAAGTCAGAAGACTGGTATAACCACCCTGGGCGCTGACATCCAAAACGGGAAGCCTTTTCAGTCCTGGTATCCATTGCAGAATACTATGCTTCAGCCCGACACCCCATAACCCGATATTACCGTTATTCCCAAAATCAATTGAAGGAAGAAAGCGGCCGGTTACTTCTGTGCCGAAAGGAAGTCCGATTCCGAGCTGTGCCATTGGAAGGGGAATAGCATTTATTCCTGTACCATTCGGAACAGTATATTCTGCAACTTTAATTTTCTCCCCTGCATTTACGGGATGGTCAACCTCATACAACATTACAGGACGGATATCATCTTTTTTCCCGGCAATAGTTGGAGCAATGGTGGTAGAACCGGTCGGGACTCCGGTAAGTCCAAGGCCAGCAAGATCAAATGTCCGGGCTGAAGGAGGTGCCCATGCTGTACTTAAGGATACTGTAACATCAAAACCACCCAGTTTATGTGGTTTTGCGGTATTATACCACCCTCCGTTGAGGTCAGCCCCAAGAATATTTGCATATGGTGTAAGGTACTCTTTAAAAAGAATCTGAGCATCATTGATGCCTCCTTTAATAAAATTAACTTCTTTAATCTGTGCAGCTACATTATTACTTACAACAACAAGGCTAAGTGATAATGCGAAAAAGTATAAAAGACGTTTCATAATCGGGTTTTTAAGTTTAAATAAATAATTAGAATTATTACCTATAATAAAGATGTCAAAGAGTTTTTTAATAAATGTTATTACTCTTTAACGAGGAAACGAATAAATAGGTTGCATACTGGTGTACATTTAATTCCTATCTTTAGAAAAAAATCTTTTTCATTTCCTATGAGCTTAAATCAGCCTTTAGCTGACAGGATGCGTCCGAAAGAATTTGATGATTTTGCAGGTCAGAAACATCTGGTAGGAAAAGGTGGAGTAATTCGTAACATGATTGAAAGCGGCCGGCTTTCTTCATTTATACTTTGGGGACCTCCGGGTGTAGGTAAAACAACTCTTGCAAGATTAGCAGCAGGTAAGCTGGACAGACCCTTTTATATTCTTAGCGCGGTGAATAGTGGAGTAAAAGATGTACGCGAAACAATTGAAAAAGCCAAGAAGCTGCAATTTTTTGACAAACCTTCTCCTGTACTTTTTATTGACGAGATTCATCGCTTCAGCAAGTCGCAGCAGGATTCCCTTCTTGGAGCTGTTGAGAGCGGAATTATAGTTTTAATAGGAGCAACAACAGAAAATCCCTCTTTTGAAGTTATCTCTCCACTTCTCTCACGTTGCCAGGTTTATATTCTTGAAAGTCTTGGGAAAGATGATTTAATGAAGTTACTTAATGAAGCCCTGAAAAATGATGTTTTTCTCAAGAAACTACATATTAAAATAGCTGAGCATGATGCATTACTCCAATATTCCGGCGGTGATGCCAGAAAGCTCTTTAATGCATTGGAATTAGTTGTAAATACTGAGATGAAAGAAAATTCCGGGCTTATCATGATAATAAATGACAAAGTAAAAAATATAATTCAGGAGAATCTTACACTTTATGATAAAAACGGGGAGTTACACTATGACATTATTTCAGCTTTCATTAAATCAGTAAGAGGGAGTGACCCGGATGCATCAGTATATTGGCTTGCCAGAATGCTTTCCGGAGGAGAGGATGTTAAATTTATTGCCAGGCGATTACTTATTTTAGCAGTTGAAGACATAGGCCTTGCAAATCCTAATGCCTTACTTATTGCCAACAATTGTTTTCAGGCTGTTCATATAACCGGTATGCCTGAAGCACGGATAATACTTTCCGAAACAACTATTTACCTGGCTTCATCACCAAAAAGTAATTCCGCATATATGGCAATTGAAAATGCTTTTGCTGAGGTTGCAAAGACAGGGAATCTTCCTGTTCCCTTGCATCTAAGAAATGCTCCTACAAAACTTATGAAGGACATTGGATATGGAAAAGGATATAAATATGCACATTCTTTTAAAGATAATTTTGTAGAGGATGATTTTTTCCCAAAAGGGCTGAGTATCTCCAATTTCTATATACCCGGAGATAATATAAGGGAGAAAGAAATTCTTGACAGATTGCGATCATTATGGAAGAAAAGGTTTAAATAGACAAAATATGGATATTATTAAACACATTCCACAAATCAGACATGTGGATTCCCGCAACTTTTTTCTTATTGCCGGACCGTGTGTTATTGAAGGTGAAACAATGGCGATTAATATTGCTGGTCAAATATTAAGGCTGTGTGAGCAATATAAGATACCATTTATTTTCAAGGGGTCTTACCGTAAGGCAAATCGAAGCAGAATAGATTCTTTTTCCGGAATCGGAGATAAGAAAGCACTCGGGATTTTAAAAAAAGTTAATAAAGAATATGGGATCCCTGTTTTAACGGATATTCATACATCTGAAGAAGCTTCACTTGCAGCTGATTATGTTGACATTTTGCAGATACCGGCATTTTTGTGCAGGCAAACTGATTTACTGATTGCAGCAGCAAAGACAGGTAAATTTGTTAACATTAAAAAGGGACAATTTCTATCACCCGATTCAATGAAATTTGCAGTTGATAAAGTGATTAATTCAGGTAATAAGCATGTAATGATCACTGATCGTGGCACCATGTTCGGTTACCATGATCTAATTGTTGATTATCGGGGGATTAGTGTAATGAAAGGTTTTGGAATACCCGTAATACTTGATGTAACACACTCCCTTCAACAACCAAATCAATTAACCGGTGTATCCGGAGGGAAACCTGAAATGATTGAGACATTAGCAAGAGCAGGGGTTGCAGCAGGTGTAGATGGTATATTTATAGAAACACACCCGGATCCTTTAAATGCCTTGTCTGATGGAGCAAATATGTTACATCTTAACAAGCTGGAAGAGCTTTTATCAAATTTAGTAAGGATAAGACAGGTTATTGTTGATCTATAGTATTTGTAACTATCCTGAAAAAAAACAGCAGACCTGTAAGCCAGGTTCTGTTTCTCCCAAAGGAAGAATTCCATCATTTATCTGAGCGACCTACCCTCCGGCAATGGACGGGCTATCCATAACCGCCGGTTTATTTGGTCTTGCAACATGCAAGGCAGGCAGCACCAGGAGTCACCTCCCGGTCTGGTGGGCTCTTACCCCACCTTCTCACCCTTATCCCTTTTTAGGGGACGGTTATTTTCTTCCCTGCTTCTATACCCTCGCGAATATCTTCTTTTCAGAAGTGCATTGCCCTTTGTTGCCCGGACTTTCCTTTCCGATTTTCACGGAACGATGGAACGGTCTGCTGTTATGCAAAGATAAGAAATCTGATTTACTTGCCTTAATTTTTGATTAAAAACATTATTGGGTGAGTAATGCAAATTAGTAAATTTGGCAATTCACATTTATCATAACAATTTTAGTATTTGGAAAAATAAATATTTTTACCTTTTAATGAAAACCCCTGAAGTTTTAGATATAGAGAATTACTATTATGATCTTCCGGATGAGCAGATAGCCAAATATCCCTTGCAAGAAAGGGATCGTTCCAGGCTTTTAACTTATTGTGACGGACATATAAATTCCCGATTCTTTATTGAATTGCCAGAGATACTTACAAGCCAGCATCATCTTGTTTTCAACAATACGAAAGTTATACAGGCAAGATTGCTATTTCAGAAAGATACCGGTGCACAAATAGAAATATTACTACTTGAGCCTTTTAGCCCTTCAGAGTATATGACTGCATTTCAGACAAAAGAAAAGACAGTATGGAAATGTCTTGTTGGGAATGCAAAAAAATGGAAAACAGGTAATCTTAAGAAACAGATTCTATTTGAGAACTATAAGATTATCTTAAAAGCTGAATTACAAGGAGTTGAAAATGGTTGCAGTTTAATTTCTTTTTCCTGGGATTGTCCGGCGGTTTGTTTTTCAGAAATATTGAGCCATTCGGGCATCACTCCTCTTCCACCCTATTTAAAACGCAAGGTAATAAATGCTGATAAAGAAAGATATCAGACAATTTATTCGAAATACGAGGGATCAGTTGCTGCTCCTACGGCGGGACTTCATTTCACTGAATCTGTTTTCGGGGGATTACTGAAGAAAGGTATTGAGATCAGTTATATTACTCTGCATATAGGTGCAGGAACATTTTTGCCAGTAAAAGAAAGAAATGCACTAAAGCATGGTATGCATACGGAGCACTTCAATATAACAACTGAATTTATAAGGGAAATCTTAAGAAAAGAAAAAAAAATAATTGCAGTGGGCACCACTTCTGTAAGAACATTAGAGTCTGTTTATTGGATTGCGCTTAAACTAATCAGTGGACAAGGCATTGAAAAAGATCTTTTTTTCCTTGACCAATGGGAACATTTTAAATTAAAAGATGAATTATCGCGCATTGATGCACTTAGAACTATTCTCACGTATCTTGAAAGGAATAATCTTGAACAATTAAAAGCATCGACAAGGATAATGATTACCCCTGGATACCGATTCCATATGACAGATGGTATTATTACTAATTTTCATCAACCTCACAGCACTCTTCTATTATTAATAGCTGCATATACGGGTGATGACTGGAGAAAAATTTATCATTATGCATTAAGTAATAATTACAGATTTTTGTCTTACGGGGACAGTTCAATTTTATTATAATTTGCTTTTTAGCAAGGATATGAAATCATGAATGTCATCTTCCGTTGTATCAAAAGAGGTCATCCATCTAACTTCCGATTTTTTCTCGTCCCAGATATAAAAGAAAAATTCTTTTTGCAATTCGGCAATAATTTCCGGAGGGATAATTGCAAAAACTCCATTAGACTCGACTTTTTGGGTTATTTTAATACCAGGTATCTTCGAAGTCTCATCATGCAATAATTTAGCCATACGGTTTGCGTGTGTGGCATTCTTTAGCCACAGATTATTGTTAAGATAAGCAAGGAACTGTGCTGAAATAAACCTCATTTTAGAAGCCAGTTGCATACTTTGTTTTCTACGGTACTTAAAATCGTTTGTCAGTTCTTTTCTGAAAAATATAATTGCCTCACCATACATCATTCCATTTTTTGTTCCTCCGAATGAAAGAACATCCATTCCGGCATCTCTTGTTATTTTTCTGAAACCACTGTCCATGTGAGCAGCAGCGTTACTTATTCTTGCTCCATCTACATGTACAAATAAGTTGTGCTTATGAGCATAATCTGATATTTCGCATAGCTCATCGAATGTATATACTGTACCCATTTCAGTAGATTGGGAAATAGAAATCAATCTCGGTTGAACATGATGTTCAAATCCAAAACCTTTCATGTGTTGTTCTATAAGGTTAACAGTTAATTTTCCATCGGGAGTTGATACAGGTAAGAGTTTACAACCTGAGTATCTTTCAGGAGCACCGCATTCGTCAATGTAGATGTGAGCTGTTTCCGGGCAAATTACTGCATGAAACGGGTTTGTGATTGCATCAATAGCCAGGACATTTGCTGCAGTTCCTGTAAATACAAAGAAAACCTCTGCTTCTTCCCCAAAAATTGTTTTAAAACGTATTATTGCTTCCTCAGTATAAGGGTCATCGCCATAACCCACAGTATGTCCTGAATTTGCCGAGATCATCGCATTAAGAATATCAGGATGAACACCTGAGTTATTATCACTTGCAAAACCTCTGGTTCTCATGATTCTGTTTATTTACTGTTATAGAGTAATGAATATATTTTTTTTAGGGCAATTGTTTACTTACCTTTCCTCCATCCTCCAAAAAGATAAAATCTTCTCAACCTTCGGTTTTTGGATACCTGCGGATAATTTTGGTGGCTTACGTACCGGATATCTTCAATGGTATAAAAAGCATTTGGGTTATACTTATGTATCAAACCAATTATATTTTCAATTTCCTTTCTTTTTACTATTGTATAAAGTACATTAACACCTGCATCTCTGCCTTTTGCATCGATAACTGTTGTTCCATATCCTTTTTCATGCATTAAATCAACAAGTTCATCAGATGCTTCTTTCCTGGTTATAACTCTGATAAGTGAAATTCCAAGAGCGAGTCGTTCTTCAATAATCATTCCAACATAATTTCCTGTTGCGAACCCTGCTGCATAAGCAATTGAAGCATAAATATTATTAAGATGCTGAATAATATGGGTAATTGCAAAAACCCAAACAAGCACTTCGAAAAATCCAAGGATGGGTGCCATAATTTTATTCCCTCTTGAAACAAATATAATTCTGATTGTTCCAATGGAAACATCAGTTATTCTAGCTAAAAAAATCATCAGTGGAAGGACGATATAAACGAATGAATCGGACTGTAAAAATTCTTCTGAAAGCATTTTAAACCAGATTATTTATTATTTCAATAATTTTATTAAGAGAATAAGGTTTTGTAAGGAGATCATCAAATCCGGCATTATTAAAATCTTCGAAAAACAATGTTGGATTATGAGCTGTAAGTGCCACAACAGTTATAAGATTTTTAGGTTGAGGTAATTTATTCCTGATATAAGTTATCGTTTCCAGACCATTCATTACAGGCATCTCAATATCCAGTAATACCAGATCAAAGTGATCATTTTGAATAGATTCAATTGCTTCTTTACCATTTTCGGCCAAAATTGACTCATGCCCAAGGGATTTAACCAGTTCTCTTAAAAGTAATCGATTAGTGAAAGTATCATCAACTATAAGGATTTTTAATTTTCTCATCTGATCTTTTTCCTAAAAAATCAAAGATAGAAATTTTATGAAGTATATTTTTGTTTTTTAGCTAACAGCATATAACCTACCCTCCGTGAATCCCCCCTCCCTGGAAAAAGATTAAAAATATTGCTTTAAATTTTCTTTTTCATTTATTAACAGGTTGAGCATCTGTGAAACTTTAATAAATAATATTAAATTTGAAAAAAATCCAGTAAAGTATGATGGATAAGAATAAAAATAATCCGTTTTCATATTATGTGGTTTTTGGAGTTTTTACAGGAATAATTTTTCTTGTTTTATTTTACATTGTTCTTTTTTCTGTTTCGGGAAGAAATTTCACTTTTTCATTTATTGTTGATTTTCACAACAAATATATTCTGCTGTACCTGATTGATTTTTTTCCTGTAGTTACAGGGATTATTGGCTATCTTTTTTATCTGAGAATCAGACATACGCAATGGGAAATGGCGAGTATAATAGAAAAAGAAAAAATCGCCAATCAAAAAGCCATAGGTTTATTAGGTAAATTAAAAACAGGTCATTTCAATGAATGGACAGACAGTGATTCAGAAAGTAATCTTATTTTATCTTTATATGAGTTAAAAACTATATTACAGGAAAACAGGGAGAAGGAGGAACAAAGGAAAAAGGAGGATAAACAAAGGAACTGGATATCTGAAGGTTTGGCCATGTTTGGCGAATTGCTGCGCCAACCAGGGGATAATATGGAAGATTTTGCATACATGTTGCTAAGTAACCTTGTTAAATATTTAGATGCGAATCAAGGCGGGTTCTTCAGTATTGAGGAAAACACTTCAGGTGGCAAATATTTTGAGATGCTTGCGTGTTATGCATATGACAGACGCAAATTTCCAAATAAGAAGCTGGAATGGGGTACCGGCTTAATAGGAACTTGTGCATTGGAAAAGAAAACCATTTATATGAATAATATTCCCGATTCCTATCTTTTAATTACCTCGGGATTAGGTAAGGCTAATCCAGGAAACCTTTTACTAGTGCCACTTTTAGCCGGCGATAATATATTTGGGGTTTTGGAGATTGCTTCTTTTAAAAAAATAGAGGAATTCCATATCAGTTTTTGCGAGAAAGTTGCCGGGAGTATTGCTCTTACTATTTCCACTATAAAGAATAGTATAAGAACTGCTCTTTTATTGAAAGAAACCAGGGCGCAGGCTGAAGAACTTTCTGTTCAGGAAGAAATGGTTCGTCAGAATATGGAAGAACTTAAAGCTACACAAGAACGTGCTGCACAGCAAGCTGAAAAATTTATAAGTTTTACGGATTCGGTTAATCATACTATGATAAGAGCTGAATTTGACACAAATGGAATTCTTATTTATGCAAATACTAAATTCCTGAAAAAAATGGGATTTTCCGGTAACAGAGAAGTTGAAGGCAAGCATATTTCATTATTTATTCATGAAAGAGACAGGGAATGGTTTAATAATATCTGGGAAAGTTTGGGTAAAGGGGGAAAGCATTTTGAGGGATATATGAAATATATAACAAAACAGGGACAGGATTTATGGACTATGGCAACATATACCTGTATCAGAAGAGAAGATGGCTCTGTTGAAAAAATTCTTTTCCTTGCAATTGATACGACGGAACAAAAAAAGCAGAGTCTTGATTTTGAGGGACAAATAGAAGCACTTAACAAGTTGAATCTTAAAGCTGAATTTACGCCAGATGGAAAACTCCTCAACAATAATGAATTGTTCATTAACACCTTAAAATTTCCGGCAATAGAACTTGAACTTAAAACAATATATGATTTTCTTGACAGAAGGGATCTGGAGGCTTTTAACGAAATATGGGAAGGTGTTATAAAAGGTAATGCATACCAGGGACAAATAAGGCTAAAAACAAAATATGATGAAGAAAAATGGTTCAGGTCAACTTTCACAGTGGTAAATAATATGTATGGCGAGGTCGATAAAGTAGTCTTTCTTTCCAATGAAATAAGCAATGAAAAAATAATGGAAACAGAAAGCAGAAAGCAAACTGAAAGGCTTAAGATGCAGGAAGAGAAACTCAGACTCAACAATATAGAAATGGAAAGACGAATGGAAGAAGAAGAACAGAAGTGGATTGAGAAATACCGGATAGCCGAAGAAACAATTTCCCTTACAGGTAAAATACTGGATAATCAAAAAGAACTTATCATTTCCATTGATAACTCCGGCCATATTGTGTATTTGAATAATGTCGCCTGTAAATTCTGGAAACTTAAGAAAAAAGAAGTTTCAGGTCTTCCTGCTTTACGAATATTTGATGTTGATAATGGCTCGTTTCCGGATTTTTTTATTGATCTCACAGATCCTGCAAAAGCAAAGAAAGAAAATACAGATATTATTGTTTTACCGGGCTATGGTAGCAATAAGGAAAGTTTTAGAAGCAGGATGCTTACTACAGAACAAAATGGCAGGATTATCTATACAGCTTTCTTTAGCCATGTATAATTAAGTCATCGTAGTTTTTTCAGATATACCTTATCATTAGATTGCTTTTTATGACAAACAGAAAACTGAAAAATATTAGTACTAAAATTAAGATAAAGGGGAAATCCATCAAATTTTCTGATTTTATCAATTTCACAGATTTCATGCCGTTTCCGCTTATTTTAACTGACAAGCACGGTAAAATTTGTTATTACAACAGTAGTTTTAATTCTTCTCTAAGAAATAAAAACAGAGATGTAATTAACATTCCTGTATTTAGTTTTATTTCAAAGGAACACAAAGAAAAGTTACAGGGAGCAATGAATCAGGTATTTGAGAATTCCGGATTCAAGCAGGAAAGGGTAAAAATAACCGGATTAAATACTCCATTGAAATTAACAGACATTCTCATCTTCAGACTCAATTACACTGAAAGGAATAGTTTTTTAGGATGCTGCTTTTATGGATATCAGCAAAATGAAACTGCTGAATCCGGAATAACAAGTTTAAATATTAGAACAAAAAAAATACTTGAAATTGGGAATATCGGGCTATGGGAACTTAATATTAAGAGAAATCTTTTTCGGGGAAATGAGCAGGTTTATAAAGTATTAGGATTTAAATGTCCTTCCCTGGTTACAGAGTTCAGTAAAGTGAAGGATATTATTACAAAACTGGATGATAAAGAAGTTCTGGATAAGAATATAAAGAGACTTATTAAAGATAATGAAGCTTTTGAGGTTGATTTCAGGATACTTACTGATAATAAGGAAAAGAGAACAGTAAAACTTGTTGCAGATAAACTAACCGGAGGTATTATAGGAGGGACTATCACAGATATCACAGAGAAAAGAAAGATGGATAGGGAACTGATAAGATCGAAAGAAAAAGCTGAGAAGGCTGATTATTTTAAATCAAGTTTTCTGACCAATCTTTCTCATGAACTCAGAACCCCTATGAATGCAATTTTGGGTTTTACTGAATTGCTTAACCAGGAGTCTCCTGAAAAGCATTTACGTGCGGAATATACCAGTATAATAAAACGAAAGGCAAATTATCTTTTATCACTCATTGATGACATTAATGAACTCGCGAAATTTGAAACAGGACAGATTAAAGTAAATAAAACATTATTTCCTGTTTTGCAGATAATGAAGGAGATTTATATTGAATTTGATAATAAACGTATTAAAGAAGGAAAAACAAATATTCGTATAGAAATGAGTATGCCGGAAGGGATACATGAGCTTAATATCTATACCGATCAGGGAAGGCTTCAGCAGGTATTATCAAATCTTTTAAGCAATGCACTGAAATATACTGAAAAAGGTGTAATTGAGTTTGGATTAAAAATTTCAGATAAAAATCTCAGATTTTTCGTCAACGATACAGGTATTGGTATGAGCGAGGATGAACAGAAAAATATTTTTAAAAGATTTAACAAGATCGAAGAGAACTCACCTGAGAAATATGGAAAATACGGGTTCAGCTTAACAATATCACGACATATTGTTGAGATGCTGGGAGGGAAAATTAAGGTTAAATCGGAGATAAATAACGGATCCCTCTTTCAATTCGATATTCCAGTTGAAACTCCTGAAAAAGAAGACGAATCATTGATTTACGAAATCGATGATCTGAAAAACATTAACTGGAAAAATAAAATAATCCTTATCGCTGAAGATGAAGATGTTAATTACAAATTTCTTGAATCAGTCCTTCATAAAACACAAATCCAATTATTAAGAGCAGTTAACGGCCAGGAAGCTGTAGCCTTATGCAAGAAGATTCCTCAGATTGATATAGTATTAATGGATATCAAAATGCCGGTAATGAATGGTTTTGAAGCAATAACAGAGATAAGAAAATTTCGTAAGGATCTTCCGGTGATTGCTCAAACAGCATTTTCGAGCCAGGATGAAATTAACAAATGCCTTGAAACAGGATGTATAGATTACGTTACTAAACCAATTGACATTAAGTTACTTATACAAAAAATTAACACTTACACCTGATTGTTTTTTACATGAAAAATTTTATCCTGGGCATTATTTAAGAAAAAGGCGGATTTATATTATATATGTCAGCAAAGGTTCTGTTTAAAATATTTATTTCCGGCAGGGTGCAGGGCGTCGGATTCAGACATCAAGCCAGAATAATGGGCAGGTCTCTCGGGATTAAAGGTTTTGTGAAAAACCTGTCTGATGGACGTGTATATATTGAAGCCGAAGGAGATCGTCATATCCTTGATCGTTTTTTGGAATGGTGCCGTAAAGGCCCCGGATACGGATATGTTGAAAAAGTTAAAAAGACAGAGGCTGATACCAGAGGTTATGAAAGATTTGAAGTCAGGTATTAGCTAACATTGCGATATTATTACAATATATCTTCCTCATGATTTAAGTAAGTTTTATTGGGAAATTTCCGCGGATACCAAGTTCATCATCTTTTATGATAATAATACCAAGTATATCAGAATATGCCTTTGATGATTTTATTGCACTACTGATATCCTGTTTTTTTTCAATTTTATTTCCAAATGAGGTGGCAAAAGCATCGGCCAAAGCTGCAGATTTACATAAAACAGTAACTGAGTCGGCTTTCCCATAGCTGAATGAATGTCCGAACATTCCTGAAGATGTACAAACACCCAGACCTGATAAATTCTCCGGAACGGAAATAAGAAGATCCTTGAATTTTTGATTTTTTCCCGCATAAAACTGAACTGACAATTCCCTTTTAACAATTACGAAAACATCGCCACCATTTTCAATAATCAATTCTTCCGGTTTAAATTTCTTTAACAGGTCGTTACCGATAAATTCGGCAAATGCTCCTGCTACTGCAGCCATTGGGCCTGTACCTGCGATTTTTGATGCTTCCATCATGCAGATAGCAATAGAGGGGGCATTCAAATCGGTATGGATTGGTTCAAAGGAGTTCCCAAATAAAGAGTTTTTTTTTATATAGTTTTCCAGTTGTGTTCTGTAAAACCGAACTCTTTCAGCACAAAAAAGAGGAATATTGATTTCAAAACAGGAATGAGATATCCCTATCCATAAATCAGTTTCTTTTTCCACAATATTAAAGAATCTGAATCTGTCAGAATTCATTATACTTCTGTAGGACCTTGAATCAAAGGACATCAGGCGAAATTGAGGCTGAAAAGAGAAAGCGGGCATGCTTTCAGGCAGAGTTCACAGGCTATACAATTTTCCGGTTTAAAAATAAGTTCCCTTGTAGAATGATCCATTGTAAGTGCATCAGCAAAACAAACTGCTGAACAACTGCCACAATGTACACATTCATTTTCACGGAGAAGGATACTTTTCATTGCAGGACTAAGCCTGATATTTCGGTTAAGCATAAATTCCTCTGCCCTGGCAAGGTTTTCAGCGGGCGCCCTCATTTCTATCAATAATTTTCCTTCCCTGCCTGGTGTAATGTCTGCGTTTAGTATGTTAACAAGTACATCATAATCCTTAATCAGGTGGAATACGATAGGGTCTTCTACCCTATTGGCGGGAAATGTTAAAACCAGTCGTTTCTTCATACATAAAATATTAATGTTTTCTTTGGAGGTTGCTAAGGGTTTTGTTTACCGGAAAGGATTCGAGCATGTCTGAAAGAAAAAATTCTTTCGATTCGATCCATTTTCTTAATTCTTTAGCAATTTCTCTTGCGATGAATACACTTGACAACGAAGCGGATCTTATTTTTTTGCCTCTAACAGAGATTTGTCCGCTGAACAGTTCGGCATAGTTGACCCTTGCAATTTCAGGATGCGATGGGATGCTATAATCGCATACTTTTGTATAAATCTGTTCATTTCTTACAGAAACAGAAGCAGCCATGTCTTCATCAATAATTGGGATGGGTATTCCTATTCCAATAAAAATAGTAACTCCGTATTTTTCGAAACAGGCAGCTTTTATGAATTTCGCATCCATCTTTTTTGCGTCCCCAATTACTGCAAGTGTTGCGGAATTACCGTATGGAATTCCAAATTCGTTTCTCTCACCTGCAGTTCTGCATTGTGTTCCATACCAGCTAACATAGCCTTGTGTACCACAAAGAAATATTCTTGTTCCGATACCAATTGTACGGAGGTATGGGTCGTTCAGTAAAGGACTTAATTCGCCGGATGTAGCGAAGGTGGCATTTCCCATTTCCGGTAAAAGGGAACCCATATACGTGTAAAGTATTTTTCCTGAGGAGTTGACGGCACATGGATAATTCTGATAAGCGTTTCTGGGATTAAACAAGATCATCTCATTAACAGTATCTTTTGTAATAATTGCATCTACTTCTGTTTCAGGATAGCAGTCGGTTCCTTTTGCGTAGGCTTTAAGCTTAACTTCTTTCCCCTGTATAAGTTCTTCGATGATATTTGCGCCTCCGTACTTTTCATTAAAAGGAGAAGCTTCAGTTGCTCCGATATATGCATCAACAGCAGCCAGCCCTGCGTGAACAGGCACATTATTGAGAGAAATTTTCTCCATCCTGATTGGTGGATCGGTATGGCCGAAGTTTATAAACATACCAGACGAGCACATAGGACTAAAAGTAGCTGTGGTAACAATGTCAACTTTGTTAAAAACTTCGGAGGGTTTGTAATCACGGCTCATTGCCGAAACCTCTTCAGCGGTCATAATAACTGCTTCTCCTTTAAGGATTTTCTGGTTGATCTCTTCGATCGATCTGGTTTTAGACATATATATAATAATGATTATTGTCCAAATTGAAAATTTTTTCTTATAGTTTTCTTTATGGTCCATGTACAGCTAAGACCTGCATTAAACTCCACCCAGTCGCCTTTTTTAAATGAGATGGTATTCCCCTTTTTATCTGAAACACTTGCTTCTCCATCCAGAATGTAGCAGGTTTCCTTTTCCTCATAGTACCATTCAAAGACTGAAGGTTCCTTTTCCCAGGTTCCCCAGTTTGAAGCAGAATTGATCTCCTCCTGTGTTGGATTTTTCTTGAACATCATAAGCAAAGATAGTATAGAGTTTTTATATTTTTTCGACTGCAACAGAAGGGAGCCAGCCAATCCTGCCATCTGAAACTTTTATCTCCTGCCATTCTCCTGTTGATTCTTCAAGCCATACTTTTGTTCCCTCGTGAATAATAAAAAGATCTTTCCCACTGTCACGTGGAGCTGATTTTACAACTGTTGAGGGCACAGTGAGAACGGCTGAATTGCTGTTGCGCAAATTTTCGGATGCAGAATAAGCAAATATGAGACAAATAATTGAAATTGCAAACAAGGAAATACCAGAGAAGAAAGTGTTTTTTTTCAGGGAAATTTTTTTCGTAAAAAGGAAAACAACCATGAGGACAAATGATACAGTAAAAATTATCAATGAAAGTATTGCCCAGTTATCGGGGGCAAGGCTTTCACGAAGGTTAATGATCCATTTTCTTAGAAAAAAAACTGGTACTTCTTCGAACTTATCAGGCAGGAAGTTTTCGATATAATCCAGATTAGCTTTAATGGAGGGATCTTGCGGGGAAAGCAGTAAGGCTTTTTCATAATAAAGCCGTGCCTTACCTGTCTTATTTGATCTGAAATAAGCATTTCCAAGGTTATAAAATAATTCAGAAGAAGAATAGCCTGAATTAATTATTTCAAGATAGCTTGCTGTTGCCTCTTCATACTTTCCCTCCTGATAATACGCATTTGCCGATTGGAAAACCGAATCAAGGTCAATCCCCTGCAATGGATTAAAAAGAAAGATAAGGAGAATAATTTGTAAGTTGTATCGCATCTTATTACTTTAATTGTTCAATTTCATACAAGATATCACGTGATCTGCTTAGTAATACTGTTGGTTCAGTCTGAGAAACTGCAGCATAACCAGCCATTTCGCATTCATCAATAAGCTCCCACAGTTCCGATCTGATTTCAGGGGGTATTTCAGACTCAAATAATTCTTCTTCAATCCGTTTCCTTGACAATTCAGCACGTGGTATATTTAATTTATCAATTAGATATTCCCAAATTACGAAATGTATTTCCTCATATATTTTTTTATCATCTAATCCTTTCATCTTTTTTGCAGTATTTAATCTTTTTTCTGCTTTTTTCCATGCCTTTCTTGTCCGGATATATGCAAGGTCGCTGTAGCGTTTTATTCTGTTCCTGTAAATAATAACCAGAAGGATGTAGAAGATTATTCCAACAGGAAAGGCAAGCCTGAAAGGCAATGAATCGGTGAGATAACGACCTGTTTTCCGGAAAACAGGATTACTTGTTTTTATAAAAAGAATATCATTGCCAATACTTTCAACTTTTTCTCTCCGGATTCCTTGTATTACTGTCTCGTCTCCGGATATACTATTTTTTGTGCTGTCACTTGTAGTTTCAGCTTCAAAAAGTATTTCTCTTGTTTTAAGTTGTTGATAAGTTTTTGTGTCAGGATTGAAAAAAGAAAACACAACAGGAGGAATCCTGAATTTCCCGGGGTGTCTTGGAATAATTATATATTCAAAACTTATTGTACCAATCGTTCCTTCTGCTGAATGTTTAAGGTTTCTCTGAATTTTAGGTTCAAAGCTTTCAACATCATGGGGTAATGCTATTTGCGGAGCACCAAGAAGAGACAGATTACCTTTTCCTTTTATTATCAGACGCATAGTAATTGCGTCGTTAGTTTTTACTATTTCCCTGTCTGTACTTATTTCTATGGTAAAATTTCCTACGGCGCCATTGAATCCTTCGGGAGCTCCGGGAGGTAATGGTTTAACATTGATGCTCACTGCAGGACTAGTAAGTACAACAGGTATATTTTCGAAGGAATTGAAGAATGGGTCATCGAAAATATCGCCAAACGGGCTCCTGCGTTGTGTTCTTACCCGTTTTTGGACAAGTGCGGTTATTTCAAGCGGTTTGATAAGTATTTTCCCTGTCTTTTGCGGTATAAGCAATTCTCTTTTAATCACCTGGGTTAGATATTCCTTATTGCCGATAATCTCTCTGGAAGCCTGTTCATCAGGTTCCAGATCCTGTTTCCAGAAACCCTCAAACTCAGGGTATTTAATTTCGGATAGTTGTAATCTTTGGTTTGTAAAAATTCCCGCCTCCATTAATAATTCTTCTCCAATGAAAACAGAGCGTTTTGATGGGGAAAGACGAACAAAATAATCTTCCTCCGCTTTTTCATCGCCTGTATTCTCCTGAGCATTATGTTCCCTCTTTTGTGGTGGGGGTTCACCTGCAATAACTGAAATTTCGACAGGATTTGTTTTATATGTTTTTTTTCCTGCATTTATAATTGCAGGTGGTATTGTTAGAATACCCTCTTTGCTTGCTATTAAATTATAGGAAAAGGTAACAGAAGTTACATTTTCCATTTTCCCGTTAATATAACTCGATTGTGTACTTATGAATGTAGAAGGGCCTGTCACTACCCGAATTCCTTCCGTATCCGGGATCTGTACGGAACCCCTGATATTCTCATTCCCGATTATTGTATAATTAAATGCCTTACCCTGAGTAACAACGCCAGGGGCAGATGCTTTAAATTCTATCTCCTTACCTTTCTGAGCCAGCACCTGGTTATGATGATATAAGTGAAAGGTCAGAAATAGAAAAAAGAAAAGTATATTATTTAATTTACTCATAAGTAAGTTATTACCAGTCTTTAATATTAGGAGTTGAAAGTGCTTTTGCTTGTTTCTTTTCAACTTCATCTTTTACTTCCTTTTCCCTGTTCTCAATTGCCTGAAGTATTTTCTCCGCTTCTTCTTTACTTACCCCCTGTTTTTCAACAGCTTGTTCATCAGACTCCTTTTTATTCCCGGAGGGTTCCTGCTGATTATCTTCTTGTTGTTCATTATTTTGCTGATCATTCTGCTGATCCTGATTTTGTTCCTCCTTCTCCTGTTGTTGGAGCATTGCCATAGCATATGCAAGGTTATACCTGGCATCTTCGTCATCCGGCTTGTTACGGAGCGCATTTCTGTATGCATCGATACTCTGTTGATAATTCTTTTCTTTCATGAGGGTATTACCCAGGTTATAATATAAGTTTGCTTTTCGGTTATTATCGGTTTCCTTTTGCAGGAGTTGCTTATACATATCAGCAGCTTCATCAGGTTTATCCTGTTTGTATAGTGCGTTGCCCGTATTAAAGGATGCTTCCCATGAATCTTTTTTTTCATCGAGGGCTTGTCTGAATTTAACCTCTGCATTGCTGAATTCATCTTTCGAGTATTCCTTTACGCCCTCTCTGATATATTTCCTTTCCTGCTGCCCGTATAGTGAGACTGACAGCGCAAGGTGCAGGCTTATTAAAATGATAAATCTGTTCATGTCAATTAAATATTTTTAGAGATGACAGCCACCTGTTTTTTGTATCTGAAATGAAAAATTCTATTAGGAGGAGAAGCAGAGCAAAACCAATAAAATACTGGAATCTTTCCTCATATTCCTCAAACCTTGCTACTTTAAATTCTTTTTTTTCCATTTCATCAAGTCTTCTCATCAGTTGGAAAAGGCCTGTAGCCTCCTTCCCTGCTCGTATATAAAAGCCTCCTGTAAGGTTGGCTATATCCAGGAGTGTTTTTTCATCAAGTTTACTAACAACCACATTTCCTTCCTTATCTCTTTTAAAATTACTACTTCCGGGTGATAGCGGAACAGGCACTCCTCCGGGGTCTCCGATTCCTATGGTATGAATAACTATTCCCTGCTTTTTTGCTTCGGATACTGTTTCCATCACACCCTTTTCATGATCTTCCCCATCGGTAATAAGTATTACAGCTCTGGAAGTTATCCCTTCTCCTGATTCAGATAAAACAGGAGTAAATGATCTCATAGCCAGATTAATGGCGGAACTTATTGAAGTTCCTTGTTTAGAAATGCTGCCAGGGCCAACGGAGGCGAGGAATGTTCTTGCAACCGAATAATCATTTGTAAGAGGAATTTGAACATATGCGTCACCAGCGAAAACGATAAGTCCGACTTTATCATCCTGAAGTCTTTCAAATAAACGGGAAACGGCGTATTTGGCCATTTCAAGTCGGTTTGGGACAGCATCTGAAGCAAGCATACTAAAAGAAACATCGAGGGCAAAAATGATCTCTCTCCCTTTTTTCTCTACTTCCCGGAGTTTGGAACCTACCCTTGGACCTGCCAGTCCAAAAATCAAAAGACCAAGAGCTAAAATAAAGGCTATATGTTTAATCCATGGTTTTATTTGAGAGACTTCCGGTATCAAAACAGGATGTTTCGATTCATCAGCATACTTTTTCAAATATTTTTGCCTTATTATCCTGTTCATATAAAAGATAAGAACCATTAATGGGATGATAAGCAAGGCGATTAATATTTTATCATTAGTAAATTCGAACATAGAATAATAAAATTATGGTAGTCCTTTTAAAACAGTTAATCCAAGCAGCGCATCAAGAGCAATAAGCAAAACGGCTGCAAGAAGGAATGGAAAGTATTCCTCTTTCCTTTTAACAAATTTTTCCACATCGAGAATGGTTTTTTCCATCATGTCGATTTCATCATAAATTGCAGCAAGCATTTTTTCATCCTTAGCCCTGAAATATTTACCGCCGGTGAGTGATGATATTTCTTTTAATACAACTTCATCAATTTCCACTTTCATATCACGAAATTGTTGTCCGAAAGGTGTTTGTACGGGAAATGGTGCATATCCATCGGTTCCCACCCCAATGGTATAAACCCTTATGCCAAATTCGGCAGCAATTTCTGCTGCTGTTAAAGGACCTATCATACCGGTATTGTTAACCCCATCGGTAAGCAGTATTATTACCCTGCTTACCGCCCTGCTTTCTTTTAATCTGTTAACAGCGGTAGCCAATCCCGTTCCAATAGCTGTTCCATCTTCAATCATACCGAAAGATACCTTGTTAAGGAGATTAAGTAAAGTTATTTTGTCGTTTGTAAGCGGACATTGGGTAAAGCTTTCTGAACTAAACAGGGTAATTGCAAAGCGATCATATGGTCTGCTGTTTATAAAGTCTGCAGCAACTTTTTTAGAGGCTTCCAATCTGTCAGGTTTGAAATCAACAGCACGCATACTACCGGATATGTCAATACAAAGTACAATATCCACCCCTTCAGTGTTGGAAATGCTCCATTCATCTATTGACTGGGGACGGGCTAAAGCAACAATAAGAAAACCTATTCCTATTAATCTGACAAAAAAACCAATATGTCTGAGATATAGCCTCACTGGTTTTCCTGAATTCATAAAAGGCTGAATATCGGAAATAAGAACAGTGGCTTTTCTCTTTCGTTTGGTATTCTTATAAAAATACCAAATGATGAGCAGCGGGATTATTGTGAGCAAGTAAAGAAGCCCGGGATTATAAAAAACCAGATTTTTCATTTTTCTTTCTCCTGCACTATTTCTTTTTTATTGTCAAGTTTTTTTTCAACGCTTTCTGTAACAGCAGGCTTGGTAAGTTCAACAAACTCTATTGCTTTATCCAGATTACTTTTATTCTCAGAGGGCAGCGGTGCTTCTTTTGCAAATTTCACAAGATCAGAAAGTTGCAAAAGATTTTCCAGTTTATTTCTTATCTCTGAATTTTTGCCAAAAGCAGTTTCAAAAGAAAGCAAGATTTCTCTTGTTGTTGATTCAAGCGCATTAACTTTAAACTGTGCTTCGAGATATATTCTGACGATTTCAGAGAGTCTTGTATAAAATTCCTTGATATTTTCTTTTTCCCAGGCTTCTTCTTCCACCATTTCTTTCAATTTCCTCAGCGCAACAATAAAGGGAGGAATGGTATTTTCTTCTAAAAACACCGGTTTCTGTTTTTGCCGCATCTTTCTTATAAAACGGTACAAAAAAGTGAGGATAAATAATGAAACGAGGCCTGCAATAATATAGGGTAACATTTCCCTCATATTTAAAGGAGTATTTACGGGAGCCTTAATATCCCTGTATTCTGTGCTTAGATCCACTTCCGGAACCGATACATTAATTTGAAATGGAGAAGAAAACAAAGTATCGCGGATTTCCCCAAATGAAACAGGAAAAGGGAAAGATGGAATATTGTAATAAGCTGTATCAAAACTTGATATAGTATAATATTGAAAAATCGTTTCTTCCTTCCCCTTTCTTATTGTATCGATTTCGCCACAGGAAAGTATTTCAATATTTTTCACAAGTGTATCTGAAAAAACAGGTAATACCACATTAGCCTGTTTATCTTTAATAACCTGAACTTTAAGTTTTGTTTGTTCTCCTATCATCAATGAATCTTTCTCCACTCTTACTGATATTTCGGCGACCTGGGAATAGATATTGCAGGATAGCAGCAAAGTAAAAATGATAACAATATAAGATACTATTTTACTCATTATATATTAAGCAATTATGCGCGTGTTTTAAACAGGTTCATTAAGGGTTTCACATAATCTTCTCCTGTAACCATAGAAACATGATCCACTCCACACCGGGAAAGGGTTTTCTTAGTTATATTCATTTGTTTCTCCCTGAAAACGCGATAATTATGCCTTACAGTTGAAGATGCAGTATCGATCCAGCGATCTTCACCAGTTTCCGGGTCGGAGAATCTGACAAGGCCGATATCAGGGATGGAAAAATCACGCGGGTCAGAAATATGAATTCCAACGATATCATGTTTTCTTGCTGCAATTTTTAGAACATCCTCAAAGCTTTCGCACAAAAAATCAGATATCAGAAATGCAGTAGCTCTTTTTTTTATGACATTTGTAAGAAATTTGAGAGGCTCAGTAAGACCTGTTTTCCGGCTTACAGGAACAAAATTGATCAATTCCCTTATTATATGAAGAATATGGCTTCGTCCTTTTTTTGGGGGGATAAATTTCTCCACCTGATCGGAAAAAAAGATCACTCCAATTTTATCGTTATTTTGAATTGCAGAAAAAGCCAGTACAGCAGCCACTTCGGTTATAAGTTCCTTTTTCAGTTGTGTATTGCTTCCAAAAGAACCTGAACCGCTGACATCAACCAGAAGAATTACCGTGAGTTCTCTTTCTTCTTCAAATATTTTTATATATGGATGGTCGAACCTGGCGGTTACATTCCAGTCAATATTACGTATATCGTCACCATACTGGTATTCCCTAACTTCCGAAAAAGCCACTCCCCTACCCTTGAACGCACTATGATACTGACCTGCAAACACATGCCTTGACAGTCCGCGGGTTTTAATTTCTATTTTCCTGACTTTCTTTATTAATTCAGAAGTTTCCACAGCCACCGTTTTTTTTGTCTTTTTGTTTTTTCCTGGTTACATTTAATCTCTGTTTCTCCTGTTTTTTTTTCTATATATACCAGAAAATACCATTCCTTTTCTTCAAGGGTAATTGTATAGGTTTCATTGTTGATATTATATTCCCAGCATTTCTCTCCTGTTTTTTTATATAAGGCATCATAATCTTTAATCAGGAAATTCAATTCTGAATAATCGCTTACCAGTCTTACATTTTTCGAGATATTTTTTTCATCGAAGAATACTATAAGGGTTTTTGTCCCTGCCGAATTAATAAATTTCAGGTAATTATATACGGGATTTACTGCTGAGTTATCGACAGCAAATCCTTTCATTTCGTTTTTCATTATTCCACGTACCTTTTCTTTGCTGTAACCTATAAGATTTTGCCCGCAGATATATTGCGAGGCGATAAGGAAAAGACTGGTAAAGAAAATCGGTATGTTCATATTAAAGTCAGTTAGGGTACTTCCACCTGATTCAGTATCTCATTAGTAATATCGCTTGTATTTACATTTTGGGCTTCGGCTTCATAACTCAGGCCTATACGGTGCCGCAATACATCATGGCACACAGCTCTTATGTCTTCAGGAATTACATAACCACGGCGGTTAATGAAGGCAAAAGCTTTGGAAGCTTTGGCCAGGTTTATGCTTGCTCTGGGTGATGCCCCGTATTGTATCATTGGGACAAGGGTTTTAAGTCCCACTTTTTCCGGATCTCTGGTAGCGAAGACGATATCGAGGATATAGTTTTCGATTTTTTCATCCATATATACCTGGCGCACTATATCTCTTGCATTAAGAATATCTGATGGTTCAAGTATCCTGTCCACTTTGGGGAATACGTCGAGAAGATTTTCTCTAAGGATGGCACGTTCTTCTTCTCTCAGGGGGTAGCTGATAACGACCTTAAGCATAAATCTGTCAACCTGAGCTTCAGGAAGCGGGTATGTTCCTTCCTGCTCTATGGGATTTTGGGTAGCCATAACCAGAAATGGCTGTTCAAGCTTGTATGATTCATTGCCAATTGTAACCTGTTTTTCCTGCATGGCTTCAAGCAGGGCGCTCTGCACTTTTGCCGGAGAGCGGTTTATTTCGTCGGCCAGAATAAAATTAGCAAACACAGGACCCTTTTTAACAATGAATTCTTCCTTTTTCTGGCTATAGATCATTGTGCCCACCAGATCGGCAGGAAGAAGATCGGGGGTAAACTGGATTCGGCTGAACTTCGCATGTATTGTTTCAGCCAGTGTACTGACAGCCAAAGTCTTAGCAAGACCAGGGACACCTTCAAGCAGAATATGTCCGTCAGTAAGCAGTCCGATCAGAAGGGAGTCGAGAAGGTGTTTCTGGCCTACAATTACTTTTTGCATCTGCAGGTTAATGAGATCGACGAATTCGCTTTTCGTTTTGATTTTTTCGTTAAGTTCCTTGATGTTTACGTTGTTGGTCATGTTCACATAATTTTTTAATTCAACTCCCGAAAATAGTGAATTATTTCAGGAAACAGCTGTTAAAAAATGTTAAGAGTAAAAAGGAAACACTTAACAATATCTTTTAAATTTATGGTATTGAGATGCATAGAAGTAAGGTTTCCGTTTGCACTCAATTGTTTTTACTTTTACGTTTTCTTTCGTTTTCATCAAGGAATATTTTCCTTAGTCTGATAGATTTTGGTGTTACCTCCACATATTCATTATCACTAATATATTCCATGGCTTCTTCGAGCGAAAACTTGGTTGCAGGAGTTATGGAAGCTTTATCATCAGAACCGGAGGCTCTGATATTAGTTAGTTTCTTTGTTTTTATCACATTAATGACAAGGTCGTCGTTACGGGTATTTTCCCCTATAACCTGACCGGCATATATTGGATCGTTTGGTTCTATAAAGAACCTTCCCCTGTCCTGAAGTTTATCAATGGAATATGCGATGGCAGTCCCTGTTTCCATTGCTATGAGTGCTCCGTTACGGCGGTTAATGATTTCTCCTTTCCATGGCTCATAGGCTTTAAAACGGTGGTTCATAATTGCTTCTCCTTCTGTCAGAGTAAGTACGGCATTAGTAAGGCCGATAAGGCCACGTGTTGGAATCGTAAATTCCAGGATTATGCGGTCATTCCGGTGCTGGATAGAAACAATATCTCCTTTCCGGCGTGTAACAATTTCGATAACTTTTCCTGAATGTTCTTCAGGCACAAGTACAGTAAGTGTTTCAACCGGTTCAAATATTTTATTTTCTAATTCTTTAAGAATAACCTTTGGTTGCCCGAGCTGGAATTCATATCCTTCCCTTCGCATTGTTTCCACGAGGATTGACAGGTGAAGAATTCCTCTGCCGTACACCAGAAGTTTCTCGGGGGATTCCGTTTCTTCGACCTTCAGGGCCAGATTCTTTTCGGTTTCAAGGAAGAGTCGTTCACGCAAATGCCGGGAAGTTACATATATGCCCTCTTTTCCAAAGAACGGGGAGTTATTAATAGTAAAAAGCATGCTCATGGTGGGTTCGTCGATACTGATGACACTGAGTCCTTCGGGGTTCGTGAAATCTGCAATTGTATCGCCGATATCGATATTTTCGATACCAAGCACAGCACATATTTCCCCGGCAGGCACCTCATATTTTACTTTTTCTTTTGAGAGGCCTTCGAACAGGTAGAGTTCTTTTACCTGGGCTTTAAGGATAGTTCCATTTGCTTTTACCACAGATACCTGCATACCTGCTTTAATTTCCCCGCGCCTGATCCTTCCTACTGCAATTCTTCCCAGGTATGATGAATAGTCGATGGAACTCACCTGCATCTGGAGGGTTCCGGATAATGATTCAGGCGGCTTGACGTAACTGAGGATAGTATCGAGGAGGAAGCTGATATCCTGGACAGGTTTTTTCCAGTCGTCAGACATCCATCCATCTTTTGATGAGCCAAATACTGTAGGGAATTCGAGTTGCTCCTCGGTAGCTTCGAGGCTAAACATAAGTTCATACACTTCATCGAGCACATCGTCGGGATGGCAGTTAGGCTTATCTACTTTATTGATAACCACTATTGGTTTCAGGTTCAGTTCCAGGGCTTTTTGCAGAACAAAACGAGTCTGGGGCATAGGTCCTTCAAAAGCATCAACAAGCAGGAGTACTGCATCGGCCATATTCAGTACCCTTTCCACTTCTCCTCCGAAGTCGGAGTGACCTGGGGTATCGATGATATTTATTTTCACATCTTTATAGCGTACAGATACATTTTTAGAAAGTATAGTAATACCTCTTTCCCTTTCGAGGTCGGTAGAATCGAGTATAAGATCTCTTACCTCCTGGTTATCCCGGAACAGTTTAACCTGGTAAAGGATTCTGTCAACGAGGGTAGTTTTACCATGATCTACATGAGCAATAATTGCTATATTTCTGATATTATCCATTTAAATACTCCCCTGAAATTTAAATCGTGCAAAGGTAGTGTTATTTCCTGTTTCAAAAAACTCTGGTTGGTGTAATAAAAATATAGAAGGGCTGGTTTTAAGGCTTTTTTGCCATTAAGTTATTGTATAAATTAATGAATTCAAACAATACTAATATGAAAAAGGTTATTATAAGTTGTTCAGAACACAAGGGTGAAAGCTGCATATTTCTGAAATTCAGATACGATAATGAATTAATAAGCAGAATAAAACTTCTTAATGGTGCCCGATGGAGCAGAGAGCTTCAAATGTGGTATATAAGCTACAGTCCTGAGAAGCTGGATAAGATAGAAAAGATATTCAGTGGTTTTGCAGATATCTGCAGATCTTCTTCATTAGATGAAAGATCAGATGTTACCGATGGGTTTTCCAATAATTCAAGCAATAATGAATCAGCTCCCATAACACAAAATTTTAGAGAATACCTTATTCAATTGAGGTATAGTGAAAACACCATAAAAACATATACTGAATCACTCAGGATATTTCTCCAATGGGTAAATAAGCCCATAGAGGAAACAAACAACAATGATTTATTACGATTCAACACAATGTATATAATGAAGAATGGATACAGCAGATCATACCAGAATCAGGTGATCAGTGCCATTAAGTTATATTTTTCCAGGATTCGGAATAAAAAATTTCAGGTTGAATTAATTGAGCGTCCGCGGAGGGAGCATAAGTTACCCAATGTGTTAAGCAGGCAGGAGGTATCGTCAATTATAAAATCCTTAAGAAACCAAAAGCATCGTACGATGATAAGTTTGATATATGCTTGTGGGTTAAGGCGCAACGAGTTGATAAATTTAAGGCCTGATGACGTTGATTCACCAAGGGGGTTACTTATAATCCGGAATGCCAAGGGCAGAAAGGACAGGGTGATACCTATCTCAGAAAAAGTAATAAACATGTTACGGGAATACTATAAGCTATACAGACCTTCAGTTTGGTTATTTGAAGGCCAACATAAAGGTGTTCAATATTCGGAAGCGAGTTTAGCTAAAGTGTTAAAGAATGGCTGCAGGAAGGCAAAAATCAGGAAGCCTGTTAGTTTACATTGGTTGCGGCACAGTTATGCAACACACTTGTTGGAGAATGGCACGGATTTACGTTTTATACAGGAATTACTGGGACACAGGAACAGTAAAACGACAGAGATATATACGCATGTTTCCACCCGTAGTTTACAAAAGATTAAGAGTCCATTTGATTTTTTAGAATAATATATTACATTTATTATTACATTAGCATACTTGAATTGATTTTGGCACTTAGAAAGGGATATTATCATATTAAGAAACCCGGGTTAAAGGTATTCGATATGAATAGAATTAGTAAAAAGGAATATAACAGCTACTTATCCTCCGGACATGGATTTAAGTAATATCCCGGATAATATAACTGAAATGTATCTATCTCTAAAAACGAAAAATATAAACCAAACCTTTGGTAAGGTTATCCATTTGGAAAATAGAGGATAATATGACCTTTGTTCAATATATAATTGAGTTACCTGCAAGGCGAAAATCAGATACAATACCGAGTTTAACTACGAAAATTAAAATCATAAAAAATACATAAAGGGATTGACAAAAATCACCACTGGAATAAGCAACCATTAGTGCAAAAAACACATCTATTAACGAAAAACATTTACCATGAGAAATTTTATTGTCATTTTAGCCATTGGAATAAGCATTTTTCTATTCTTACCTTCCTGTGAAAAAGACCCTGATATAGAGTTTAAGGATTCTGCATTTAAGTTGGAATTTTTAAGTGGCACGGTAATAACGGAAAACGATTTGTTGTTTTACGATGCTTCTTCACATCTGTTTCATTTAAAGAGTGAATTGGACGAAAAATCCTTGTCAGACTTTTCTGTAATGATTTATGGTGATACTATTTATAAAGGAAAAATTGTATCAAGTGTTTCATCTACTATTCCAGATTATCCCTATTACATTAGTGATGGATTATTTCTCGGAAATGACATTATCGAGATAAGGAGTACAATTGAACCAGAAAACTTGCTAAATGACGAACGCATACTAAATTTGTTGAGTAGTCGAAATAAGTTGAGAATGGGATTGAGTTGTTCGTTTCAGCATATTTCAGTAAGCCATTTTTGCGAGCATCGCTCTACTGTAAATTGGGAGATAACGATAAAGAATAACGATAATGTTGATTACTTTATTCTTGACCCCATGAAAATGGGTGAACAGGATTTCCTTACATATACAAGTGGCTATCCTATCTTTGTTGGCTCTCCGGCAATAAGAATATGGACAGGGAACAACCCTGACTACTATAATGTAGATATGGGTAGTTTTTCTATACTTCCTAAAAATGAAAAAGTTACTTATACTTTCTCTGTTGACTATCATAAAATTGAGACTGGGAATTACAAAGTACGTTCGCATTTTCAAGGATTAAGAGACCGTGAAATGCTTAACATAAGGCAAAAAAGCAAAGATATTTGGGTTGGAGCTTTAATGCTTGAAGATAGTAATGTTGCAGTTGAATAAGATATCTACACGAAAATAAAAAAGTTGAATGACTTGAAAAAACGCCCAGCAGGTAACATCGCATATAAAACATTTGGCAGTCAGTGGGTTATCGAGCGTTACATCTCATATCAAAAGTACTTGTAACTTGACAGGAATGTACTTCGAAATGCCAAACGTTTCATATACGTGACCGTTATGGGCAAGCTAACATGACAACAGATTAATAATCACAAAAAGCATTAAGAA
>CAZGKF010000040.1:0-30568 GCA_964526475.1 uncultured Bacteroidaceae bacterium | reverse complement strand
ATTTCAATTCCACTATGGTCTGATTCTTATTCGAACAGGATAAGGCGTATGGTATAAGTATTCCTATATTTCAATTCCACTATGGTCTGATTCTTATGCTTCAAGTGGAAACAACAGCAAGTTAGCTTCAAGATTTCAATTCCACTATGGTCTGATTCTTATAAAGGAAGCCATGACGATAAATGAATTCATAAAGAAAATTTCAATTCCACTATGGTCTGATTCTTATAATCATAACCAAAGGCAGGCGATGGGGGGCTACACGCATTTCAATTCCACTATGGTCTGATTCTTATAAGCATTGAAGGCGATGAAATAGGAATTGTAGCCGCATTTCAATTCCACTATGGTCTGATTCTTATTTTTTTTTGCTGTTATAGTTGTAGACCAACTATCTAATTTCAATTCCACTATGGTCTGATTCTTATCATTTACTCCGATAGTTAGATGAGTTGCAATAAAAGATTTCAATTCCACTATGGTCTGATTCTTATTTTCTGTCAGCTATGACGCCGGATTTATGTATAGAATTTCAATTCCACTATGGTCTGATTCTTATTGTTGCTACATCATCGAAGTCAACACTGTTAGCCGAATTTCAATTCCACTATGGTCTGATTCTTATACTAAATACTAAAGCTGCATTAGATGCACTATCAGCATTTCAATTCCACTATGGTCTGATTCTTATTATCTCTTTTTCAAACCGATCTATAAGCTCTGCATAATTTCAATTCCACTATGGTCTGATTCTTATCTTTATCAAATGCTTTTACTCCTTTTATTGTTTTCAATTTCAATTCCACTATGGTCTGATTCTTATTATGGGTATTGTTTAAGGCACAATATCCCAAAGCCTGATTTCAATTCCACTATGGTCTGATTCTTATCCTGTTCAGGAGGGCGCCCTGAATGGCATTTACAGAATTTCAATTCCACTATGGTCTGATTCTTATTCATCCATTGTCTTATTCTTTATAGCCCCCTTCTCAATTTCAATTCCACTATGGTCTGATTCTTATGATACGTAACAACGTGTTCCGTGCTCAGAAACAACATTTCAATTCCACTATGGTCTGATTCTTATGCGAATACCATACGGGCTAATTTAAGATTCAATATATTTCAATTCCACTATGGTCTGATTCTTATAACAAACTCAAAACCCACAAATAAACAGGCATAAAAATTTCAATTCCACTATGGTCTGATTCTTATTATTTTTCAGGACAAAAGATTTCATTGAAGGTGGTAATTTCAATTCCACTATGGTCTGATTCTTATTCACTTTCGCCAGGGGAACAAGAAGAGTAATAGGATTTCAATTCCACTATGGTCTGATTCTTATGAACATCGTCAGTCGCAGATAGTGTCTGCTTACAATATTTCAATTCCACTATGGTCTGATTCTTATGAAACCGGAACTACCTGAAATGACCGCAGATAAAAATTTCAATTCCACTATGGTCTGATTCTTATTCTTAATTTCAATAGTTTATGAATACAAAATGCATATTTCAATTCCACTATGGTCTGATTCTTATGATATATTCAAAAACTGATTATCAGTGAGTTATATATTTCAATTCCACTATGGTCTGATTCTTATAAGAAGTAAAAAAGCTGTACAGGCAGCGATTAAATAATTTCAATTCCACTATGGTCTGATTCTTATTTAAAAAGATTCATTGAGTTATCATTTGAATATATTATTTCAATTCCACTATGGTCTGATTCTTATTTAATTTTCATTTTACGTTTTGTTTTCATAATTTTAATTTCAATTCCACTATGGTCTGATTCTTATCGGTATCATCATCCCCGTCAGACGCAATGTAATAAGATTTCAATTCCACTATGGTCTGATTCTTATAAGCTAATTACAATTGGATTGCTTGTCGTAATATATTTCAATTCCACTATGGTCTGATTCTTATATTTCTAAATCTATTAAAGCCCCTGTAGATTACAGATTTCAATTCCACTATGGTCTGATTCTTATTTCATATACCGGCGTATCTTCAACATAATTAGTAAAATTTCAATTCCACTATGGTCTGATTCTTATCACCAAGCAGAGTTAAGGCGAGAAAAAAAAACGTAATTTCAATTCCACTATGGTCTGATTCTTATCAAATTAATTTGTCCTAAATGGTTATTTTGTTGCATATTTCAATTCCACTATGGTCTGATTCTTATAAATATGTGAGTAAAGCGGAGAAATACGAAAATATAATTTCAATTCCACTATGGTCTGATTCTTATGAACGCGTAAGATATATTTGACCAACATCAAAAAAATTTCAATTCCACTATGGTCTGATTCTTATAAAATTTATCATTTCTATGCTCATACTGTCTATTGATTTCAATTCCACTATGGTCTGATTCTTATAATCATTCATTCGGTTCTGGTTCTGGTTCTGGTTCATTTCAATTCCACTATGGTCTGATTCTTATCGGAATAAAAAAACCCGTTAATCGCTGAAAATTAAATTTCAATTCCACTATGGTCTGATTCTTATGATATTCTTCGACATACGATTCATCCTGATTTTGTATTTCAATTCCACTATGGTCTGATTCTTATGGAATTTGCTTTACCTGAAAAACAAATAAGATGAAGATTTCAATTCCACTATGGTCTGATTCTTATATTCGCCGTTTCGTGCGCAAACTGACTAAAAATTAAATTTCAATTCCACTATGGTCTGATTCTTATTATATATCAGAATATTCTTATCGTAGATGTAACGGAATTTCAATTCCACTATGGTCTGATTCTTATCATTTTATCAAATGCCTTTTTGCTTACTTGTATAATATTTCAATTCCACTATGGTCTGATTCTTATAAAGAAAATTAAGGGCCAGCCAGCTCATTTTAGCATATTTCAATTCCACTATGGTCTGATTCTTATCGCCGCCAATTGCACCAGCCACAGCTCCAATGCCAGATTTCAATTCCACTATGGTCTGATTCTTATACACCAAGCAGAGTTAAGGCGAGAAAAAAAAACGTAATTTCAATTCCACTATGGTCTGATTCTTATTATTGAAAATCCTTTCTTCCCACGCCACATTAGAAAATTTCAATTCCACTATGGTCTGATTCTTATTTTGAATTAATAGTAATTGACGATTGCTCAATAGAATTTCAATTCCACTATGGTCTGATTCTTATAATGTGTTTTCTGATATAGGTACTGATCAGGATGGGATTTCAATTCCACTATGGTCTGATTCTTATAACCGAGTATATTGTACTGTAAAGTGCATTATTCTTATTTCAATTCCACTATGGTCTGATTCTTATCAGAAAAATACAAAGGGTTAAACTATTTTATCTTTAATTTCAATTCCACTATGGTCTGATTCTTATCACAGACGGAACCCGTTTCAATTGTTCAGGAATAAAATTTCAATTCCACTATGGTCTGATTCTTATTTTGGATTAGCTGAAATAATACTGGTTGGTTTATATATTTCAATTCCACTATGGTCTGATTCTTATAATGAGTCAGAGTATTGAACTTTGTAGGGCATTGATATTTCAATTCCACTATGGTCTGATTCTTATAAAATTATTCGAATTGCTGTTACTTTACTTACTGGCATTTCAATTCCACTATGGTCTGATTCTTATGCTTTTTCGGTTTAAGCTTTTTCAATAGAAACAAAGATTTCAATTCCACTATGGTCTGATTCTTATCATTGCGTTCCCATCCTTACTACCACTCATTAGATAATTTCAATTCCACTATGGTCTGATTCTTATGATCCTTACTCTGTCCAGGTCAACAATGGTAATGTAATTTCAATTCCACTATGGTCTGATTCTTATAATCTTAAGGATGCTATACAGGATTATCGGTACTATATTTCAATTCCACTATGGTCTGATTCTTATCCTGTTTCTTTCTAATTCATCCCGGCTTCCTGCCATATTTCAATTCCACTATGGTCTGATTCTTATAATCTTAATGGATGGCTTAGAGCTGAAATGTCATCAATTTCAATTCCACTATGGTCTGATTCTTATTGTAACCAGGACCCGAACAAGCGGACAAAAAAAAGCAATTTCAATTCCACTATGGTCTGATTCTTATAAGTTCTACGAGATAGATCAAAGTTTAGACAGCCTAATTTCAATTCCACTATGGTCTGATTCTTATTCGCAAAGTGAGTTTGACAACGAAGGATTTTATGCTATTTCAATTCCACTATGGTCTGATTCTTATATTATTCTCTTTATCTTTTAATCTCTGGTATTGTTTATTTCAATTCCACTATGGTCTGATTCTTATAAAATCGGTTCATCCGATTGGACAAATTAACGTGTCATTTCAATTCCACTATGGTCTGATTCTTATAATCTTAAGGATGCTATACAGGATTATCGATACTACATTTCAATTCCACTATGGTCTGATTCTTATCCTTCTGCAAGTTCGTCTATTATGACGGTTACCGGATTTCAATTCCACTATGGTCTGATTCTTATTCTTTAAATACTTTTTGTTATACCAATATATAATAATTTCAATTCCACTATGGTCTGATTCTTATCGTGGTAGCAACAAATATAATCCTCTGCACTGCCTAATTTCAATTCCACTATGGTCTGATTCTTATATAGACGATATTACATTCACTACTTTAACACTACGATTTCAATTCCACTATGGTCTGATTCTTATAAATCAGTATTGTAACATCTTAAAAACTAAACATAATTTCAATTCCACTATGGTCTGATTCTTATAATCATATAGAACAAAATCAGAGAGAAAACGGGTATAATTTCAATTCCACTATGGTCTGATTCTTATAAGGAAAAAAACATTATCAGAATGTACGCGGTGTCTAATTTCAATTCCACTATGGTCTGATTCTTATTCCGCTTGCTCTGGTCCTGGTTACAGTTTTTCGACGATTTCAATTCCACTATGGTCTGATTCTTATTACTGCCATGCGTATAATTGATCAAAGCATTGCCAAATTTCAATTCCACTATGGTCTGATTCTTATATTGCTGGAATAATTCTCCAAAACTTTTTAATTCATTTCAATTCCACTATGGTCTGATTCTTATATCAATTTTGTAGCAGACGCGCCAAGTTTAGAGCCAAATTTCAATTCCACTATGGTCTGATTCTTATTATCTGTCGTATCATCAGCCGTTAATATGGTGTGAATTTCAATTCCACTATGGTCTGATTCTTATACTCTTAATACAATGAAAAAGCAAGAGATAATTAAAATTTCAATTCCACTATGGTCTGATTCTTATGAACGCGTAAGATATATTTGACCAACATCAAGAAAATTTCAATTCCACTATGGTCTGATTCTTATTACATTGTACTACGGAACTCTTGGAGGATGATATCGATTTCAATTCCACTATGGTCTGATTCTTATGAAACGATTATCCATTACCAACTTCTTCCTTCCCAAATTTCAATTCCACTATGGTCTGATTCTTATCCGTAAAAATAGAAAAAAAAAATATAGCATTTACAAGGTGTACATGCTTAATTTTAATATTCTTCCAGAAAAAATAGTTGTCGATCCTTAATGATATGAATATTGCCGGGGTTCGACAACTTATATATCTTGTTGATAATCATTATGTCAAAGAACCCGGTGTATTAATACCCTTTAATTTATCAGTAGGTTGATACCAGGCTTGATAAGGTCGACAATCTAATTCAATTTAAAGTATTGTGTCTGTGGAACTTCGTTCTTTACCGTATATTTCTTTTTCAAACCATTTGGTTTCGCGACTTTTAAAAACAATCAGGCTGTCGGTTTCCGGATCCATTATTAATAATGCCCTGTGGCACAATTCTTTCAACCGTACTTCAGTAATATCACCCTCAAATACTGAATTTTGAATCCAATTTAAGTATTTTCTGCAAAGTTTTAACAACTTTCCGGTGCGTTTTTGATTAACATCATATACAAGTACTACATACATCCCGTTTTCTTTTTAATACAGAGTTTCACCACCACATTTTAAAGGGCTTATATTCTTCAATCCCTAAAAGCTGTTTTGTCAGTTTATAACATTCGAGTTTTACAAGATGCTTGTAACTGACATTTCTCTTCAGGCTACGATGCTGAATGGTTTCCGCTAAACGCTCCTCGAATGCTTTAATAAATATCTTTTTCCCGTTTTCATTCAACAGGCAGCGGTTTAATTGTTCCGCGAAGTGTTTCTCTTGTATTTCTTTCTTGTTTAGCACTTTGAATATCACACGGTCAACCAGCAAAGGTTTGAATATTTCCGCTATATCGAGTGCCAGTGAATACCTGCGTTCACCGGGAGCGTGCAGGTATGAAATGGTGGGGTTCAGCTGGGTCTGGTGAATAGCCCTGAGGCATTGACTGTAGCACATCATATTTCCAAAAGAAATAAGGGCATTTACAGGATTCAACGGCGGCTGTTTCGTTCGCATCCCCATCTCGAATTCATTGAGTATTTTATCAAAACCCCTGTAGTAAACCTGGCGGATATTTCCTTCAATCCCCATCAGTTCATCAATGCGCCTGCTTTCAGGAATCCCGGTCTGATACTTCTCGATCAGACTGATTTCATTGTTCAATTCCTTCCCCCGGTTATCATAATACCGAAGATTTTTAAGCATATTATGAGTTGCTCCCTCCATGAATTTCCGGGCAATGGTTAATCTGTGGGATTTGTTGCTGTGGTAGTCTGCCTGAGCCATCAATAATTTTCCTGAAAGCAGTCCGTCACGTGCCATGAAAGATCCGGAATAATTCTCATAATAATCGAAAAAATGGACACAGACATCATTTTTACCCAGGAAATTGTACAGTGAACTGTTCGCATCGAGTGATCCGAATACATACATGTCATCAACAGCTTCAATGGGTATATACCGCGTCTGGCCTTCCTTGCCAGTTTCATCCACGGGAACGAATTTCAGGGTGTTATCCTTGCGGCTCAGACGGCCGGGATTAAAAAGGTAGTAAGATTTTTTCATAATACATCCTCCCCGCTCCAGCAAAAATCATAATAGGAGCAGCTTTTACAGATTGTTTTTTTCTCTTTCGGGGGACAGGTATCGGAAGATATGGTTTGTTCAATATTCCGGATGAAAGTATGAAGTTTTTCCCTGTCAGGATCATCCAGTTGAACCTTTTGGGTGTGGCGCATGGTCGGGTAATCGATGATGCCCGTAACACCGGTTACGCCCTGTTGTTCCAGTTTGTGGATATAGAATTTTACTTGCCATTCATGGGCTTCTTCCATCTTATCGGAGCGTTTGGTTTCATGGATCACTTTATTTCTTGCATCGTAAAAATCTATTTTTATACCGGCCACTTCAATTTCAGTGAACTTATCAGGTCGCTGCGTGTAGGTGGTTTCGTGTATTAGTCTTCCATCGTAAACCGTTTCCGAAGTATGCTCCATATTGATGCGGGTGGAGAAAAGCCAAAGTTTGCGGTGGCAGATAAAATAGTAGGAGAATTGGGTGCCGGTGATCATGATGAGTGAGTGAATGAGTTTTATTTGGGTTTGATTTTGCTTAGTTCATCTTTCATGGCTGGTCGTTTGTTGAATTTTTCTATCAACCGGGTTACAAGCTTCAGTGCATGTTTCTTTCCTCCCGGTATTTTGGACATTTTACGTATATATTCTGCAATTTGCCGGTAATCATTTCTCCCTGCAGCATGTTCAGCTTCTATTATTATTGAACTTTCATACATGGGTATTAAATCAGTTGCATAATTCTGAATCAGATATTGGCTGTAATGTATGAGGTACTGTATCCTTTCGTAATTTTTCACCAGGCTGAATAATTCATCCCACATCTTCTCTTCGATGTAAACTGCCGCGAGATGTTCCGGCATAAACCTGAATCTAAGTGCTTCATGGTTCTTTTTATGACCGGCAATGATCTTGTCGAGTTCTGCAGGCCATTCTTCCCGCGGGAATGAGGATTTGTATTCACCATAATACTTCATGTCATAGCGGCCGGAAGAATAATACAAGTCTTTCACTATATCTCTGAATTCCCTTGTATTATTCATTTTTTTATAAATAGCCATCAGCATTTCTTTCCAGTTGGTAACAATACCGGGTAGATTATCTTTCACGGCGATACTGATGCCCTCCTTTATCAGGCGTATGGCTTCATCGTGGTTCTGGTCCGCGAGGCAGTTTTCAACCACGATTTTTCTGAAGTCGTGAATTTGCATATTGTCTGAAACAATTTTAGCTGCTTCTTCTTCCCTGCCGGCTTTTTTAAGGACAGACATTTTTAAACTCATGAAATTTTTTGTTTTGTAATCCCTTGACCATCCATCCTTTTCCTGCTTTACTTTTTTTATCTGGTCATCGAAAAAAGCCAGCACACGTTTTACGCGTTCAGGTGAGTCGGCTGCATCTGTTAAAAGAGGGTACAACTCATTGTCACAGCCGTAATCTTCGTAATCAGGATTTTCAGCTTCGTTGAGCAGCCAGTTGAATGCTTCGTTCTTCAGAGAAATGTCTGCTTCCGATTGAAGGATTTTTGCTATCATTTCAAAGGCTTCGTCAATAGCCCCGCCGCATTGGCCATTCGAGTCGTCCATATTTTGTAAGGCGGAAATACAGCCGGGGGCAACGGCTGTTGCAATGTAAAAAGCTTCTTTAAAGTTCTTCTTTATTATAAAATCATCCGCTTTGGCGAGTAAATCGTACACCTGATGCATGGCGCCATAGGAGCTTTTATAATCGATAAACCCATGTCTGTCTCCTGCTGCATTAAATATTTCATTGAGTAACTCTTCGTATTTATCCCGCTTGTCTCTATTATCAAGGGCCGTGAACCTGAGCATGAGCATGTTCCTGATGTCCTTATTTTTCGCTGCATATTCTGACACGAATTTTCTAAGTTCATCTCCGGGTATTTCTGAGATTATTTTTTTCCAGGGACTTTGTTCTTTTTCCTTTTTAACGGGAGTTTCCTCCCTCAGTTTGTATAGAACAGCTACCACATGTTTACAGATTTCGCCATCGTAAGGGCAGTTACAGTCATAGCTTAATACCATGCCATTTTTTTCCAGGATATCCACTTCGTAATCATTATTCCCTTCCACGATGGCGAAGCATTGTCCGTTGTCCATGATCTGGAGGTCGGCAACAGCCCCGTCGTGATAATAGCTTTTACCCCGTTGCAGGATGGGAGCGGGGACTTGGGTTTCGAAGGATTTTAGTTGCATTGGGTTTGTTGTTAAATTAATAAAAATGTTTACCTTTCATAGTAAGATCCCATAAGGAAAATGGGGAAACAGTACGATAAAAGGTAAAGATTAAAAAGCATTTAAACAGTTTATAATGAATGAAATAGACATTCCTTTCAGTGCAAATTATGAATTTATGTATGTTTTTACCTTTTATGTATTTAAAATGCAATGTTGTTAAATTAAGTTTTGTGAAATCATAGTGATTTTGATCAAATATCCTAATCTTCCGGGTGATGAATTATTGCCTGCCCTTACGTAATAATTGATCAGTTATTTCTTAATGGTAATTTTCTGTCTTTTCGTATTTCTTTTTGCCACGATACAGGATCAGGGATATGTTTTGCGATATTTCCCCTTCTGGCAATTTTCTGCAGGAAGGAGACTGCTGTGGTGGAATTGGGTTTTTGAGGTCTGGAATCCTTTTTAGAAATGACTTCATTTTCTTTATTTTCTGCTCCTTCCTTGATAAATTTACTGTCTGCTTTTATGTTGGATAGGTCTTTCATTTTTTATAGAGTTTAAATTTCGATTTAAAAACCAATTTGGCTGTTCGTTTTCTTAAATTTTAAGGTTCATTATTTAATCAGTCAATTAAATAAAACTTTTTTTAATTAATGTTTTATGGCTCCTGTTTATTTAAACTAAAAAACCTCATACGAGGATTTTAATTTCTTTTCATCAAGTCCTCCTTCCAGGCTGTATAGCTTATCTTTTCCAATATATTGCGAATTTAGCTTAAAGTATTGACATACTTTATAATCATATCTGTCTTCCTGATAATCTAAATATAGCTTTAAGTCATTTAATTTGTTATCAATAATTGAAAATACAAATTGTGACATTATCCCATTCAGTATTTTAAGTCCGAAATCTTTCTGGGAGTAGTTAATTTGATTATCATTAATTAATGAAATATACATCTCCCAAATTTTTTCACCGTTGATAAATTTATCACCTGACTTATATATTCTGTAATTTTCAAGAAATCTTAATTCATTTGAAGTAAAGTTAGGTTTATTCTTATAACCAAATATTGAGATATTAGCGGGCACGAAAACAGCAGCCGTATTGCTCTCAATTAATTTAAATTGGGAATTTACTTTATTAAAGCTTAAGGATTTAATATGATTTAAATAATCATCGAAATTCTGCTTATAAACTTTCTGGTTTTCAAGGTTTATTTTTATCATTACCTTTTTATAGAGGAAATCAAAATTCTTCTCTTGCAAAATTCGCGTTATTTCGTGCTTTTCAAGTGTTTTTGTTACCTCATATCTTAAATCTTTCCCATAAATTGTTAAAGGTTCGTTATATTTAAACAACCAGAGTTCGCAACCGGATTTTTCAACATTTCGGTTTATGCGACCTGCAAGCTGTTCGTCACTGTCAATAAGCGATTGGTTCTTAAATCCTAAATCCATATCGATATCTACACCTGCTTCCACCACCTGAGTGGAAATCATCAGCACTTTCTTATTGCGGTTTTCCTTATCTTTTAAATACTCAATAATATATTTTCTGCGGAGTTCAATAATGGTGCCGGACAGGACTAATACCTCATAACCGGTAAATAATCCATTTTCAATAATAACCTCATAAAAATCACTGGCTGTTTTTTTAAAAATAAATTCTATAATTGTATGAACACTATTTTTGTATTTATCGGTGCGGGTTTTAGCATACTTTTCTGATTTTTCATAAACTATCCGGGCAAGTTGATCGAGTGAGATATCTCCAATATCAAGCAAATCAGAAATTATAGTGACCCTTTTATTGAAATTAGCATTCTTAAGGTAATTTTCGGTGGCATTTTCAATTAAGTCATTAAACTTTAAGAATTCATTTTCAGCAACCGCAATATTATGTAATTTGGGAAGAGTAGCTGACATCAATATGAACCGTATGTTAAAAAATTTAGCATAATTTGAAATGAAATATTTTACTTTATCCCAATGCTTTGGATTGTATGATTGCACTTCATCAATGATCACTATTGAATTTGCCAGGCGGTGCAGGAGATAGTTTGATTTTTTATCGTTCGATTTAAGGATGTCGAAGAATCTTATATGAGTCAGTAATGTAAAAGGATAGTTGATAAAAAGGTTATCAATCTGGTTTTTCAACTGATTGCCATATTTGGCATCATATTCATTCTCGTTGTCTCGTAATTGAAAACCTGCTTTTGAATGAACTTGTGTAACATGCTCCCCGGTTAATCCAAAGGTCTCTTTCAGTGATATAATTGTTTGGGTGATTAAAGTCGTAAAAGGAAAAACATAAAATACCTTATTTATTTCAGTATTTAACTCCAGAAGTTTCCATATTGCAACCATTGACATATTGGTTTTGCCACCACCAGTTGGTGCTTCAATATAAAAAATATGTTCATTTTTATACTTTTCAATGCCTGCCAATATTTCCGCCCCCATCCTTTGGCGAAGAATATTCAGGTTTTCCGGGCTTTTATCAATTTCTTTAGGGTTTATTTTTAAGTAATCATGCTGTTTGTCAATCAGATTTGTGTTGTAATCCTTACATTTTCCAAAATTTACCAAAATAGTTTTTCTTAATTGCTCATCAATCACCCCAAAATCGGTTATTTTCAGGTTGTTCATATATTCTGAAGTAGCGTAATAATCTGATGCCGAAAGCAATGACCAGTTGAGTTTGAGCAGGGCAAAAAGGGGGAAGAAATCAAATTTAAAGTTTTTTATGAAGTTGTTAAAAAATTCCCAGAGTTTGATTTCGTTGTTAAGAAATTGATATGTGATATTTTTATCAATATCAAAGTTAAGAAGTTCTAAAAAATGATGTATAGAATCAGTTTTCTCAATTTCATAATCATAATCCTTTGATATTAATCCTGAATGATGCTTTATTATTGGAATAGCAAAAAGAAAGACATAACAGGCTAAAATGTTTCTATCTTCAGGCTTTAAGTTATTTTGGTTATAAATTTCATTGAGATGAAAGTTTAAGTATATATATGCACTTAGAAATGAATGCTCTGAACCAATTGAGATGTTCTTATCAAATTTTAAATACGGATTTTCCATTTTCGCTACCTGGAAATTATTATTTATTTTTCCCAGGTCGTGAAATAATAATGTATCAAAAAACAGTTTCTTGCTATATGATGCTAAAACTTCACTATTAAACGTTATATCACCAATCAACCGGTCAACAACCTGCTCAATATGATGTACCTTTATCAAGTTAAGAAAATAATTGTTAACTAATCTTGAATGTTGGGATAATGTTTCATGCTCTTTATTATTATGCGAATGGGCATAAATTGTATTCAACTTATCAAGTTTATTGAGAATATTGTAACTATCCCTGCTTATATCATCAAAAGACCTGAATGATTTCATTGGAAGTGGTTTTTAACAGAAAGTATGCTGTTTTGTATGTTATTTTTAATGACCAGTCCGTAAATGCGAAATTGCGGTATTCATATTGAAACAAATTTTCATTGTATTCAACCGGAAGTCTTTCAAAATACAGAAATGTATTTCCGATTTCAGTATTGAAAGGTTCAAAAGGCTGAATATCTCTATTCTCAACAACCGGTTCGTCTTTTATATAAATAGTGTTGATCTTGAAACTCTGCTTAGGGTCAAATTCAGTATAGTTATAATCTTGGTAGTTCGTCCACCACACCGAGAACTCATTTTTACCCAGGTAAGGTAAATACTCTGCATGATAATTTTTAAGGTATTCACTTATTTTAATATGTAATGGGATTTTTAAATCCAGTAGAATATAACATCGAAAGGCAGGGGCAATGAGAGTCTGCTCTGTAATCATTAAATTGCCGCCCTCCTCATTACTTGCCGTTCCTGTGCTATTATTATAAGTAATAATGGTTTTCTGAAAGTTTCCCTTCTCATGATGATTATCTAATGGTTGGATGCCGACTTTAAGATTTTTTAATTTAATATAGTATTCGGGTAGTTTCCCTTTTTCCTTAAAACCTTCTTCACCAGTTATTGCCCCGAGTATCCCCAGTAAGGCGGGTTTGTGGAGCATATTGAAAGTAAGATAAACCGGCTCATTGGTATCGGGTTTTTTTAACATGCCGAAATCGGCAATCAAGTCAATAGAAATGAGTTTATCCATAATTCAGGAATTTAAAATGTCTTCAATAAAGGTATGCACAGTTTTGTATGCTTCGTCAAAATCAGGTATTTTCTGCAAGCTCATTTGATGTTTTAAGCTGTCTAACCACGCCCTTTTATTCTTTTCTCTTTTATCATTATTTACAAATTGTTCAATTCCTGATATTTTAATATTTTTCATTTCAGCTTTCTTTAGCAACAATACTTTTATCATTTTGATGTTTTCATTATTTGTATTATTTGCAAAATACCAATTGTCATAAATATCTCTTGGGCGATTTCTTTGGATGAGAGCACGAATTTTTTCTGCAATAATTTCATTAAAGGAATAAACATTTACTGTGTTTGACAGCAATTCCCTATCAGAATATGGATGTAAAATCTTTTTTTGTACATGGTTTCCAAGTATTGTTTCAGAAAACGAAATATCCAGTTTAATTTTATCCAGCCAACGATTTACCGGTAATGGTTTCTGATTTATTTTATGGTTTGCTCCCCAGAATTTAAGAATAATTTCATACCCTTGGTCGTTGTCTTCAAATACTTGTTTTTCAAAAGAAAAAATATGAAATTTTATGTTACTTATTTCATTTGCTTTTTTTATAAAATTCCGTATTAAAGTTTCATCAATCAGTAGATTTTTATCAGCCAAAGTAAAATCCAGATCCTCAGAGAACCTGTAATTCTCTGTATAACATTTTTTTAAGCAGGTTCCTCCTTTAAATATGAACAGTTCTTTAACAGGTTCAAAATAAAACATCGCATTTAAAAAATGACCTAATACCCAATCCTTATCAATTGTTGACGTAGGAACTTCTTGTTTTTTACTATGCTCTATGATCTCTCTTTGGATGATCATAATTACGAGTTTGCAATGTTTAAAATTTCTTCTTGTTCCATATTTAATAGAAGTCGCCATTTGCGAATAGCTTTACCTCTGGAAGGACAGTTAGGTTGGAATAAGTTATATTTATCATTTCTGATTGTCAGTGAATACTCTATAAAATAATCCATGTTTTTTTTTTCAAGTAATTCAGTCAAATATGCCAGCCGTTTAACCACAGCAATGTTGTCAATTGCCTTGCAATAAGTAACCATTTTCCTTGCACTTACATCTGCACGGGCAAAAGCTTTTATAATTTCGGGATAACCTCCTGAATGTTGCGGCAAATCAAAACAGTCAACAATAGTTTTTTCAAGGTCTGAAATTCTAAACCGGTGATTTCCATATCCTTCAGTTTTATATCCAGTTAGTTTTGTTTGTTTTACCAATATAAATTTATATCTGACCCCAAAAATGGATTTATCCTGTTTCTTGCTGGATGTTTGAACGCAAATCACATTAGGTATTTGTTCGGTTAGGCCATGATAATTCATAGCAGTCCAGTAACCTATCCCGCCATCCTTGGCAAGAAAATTACCAATTACATATTCATTTCGGAAATCGTATTTGCAATATTTCCCTTTTTCAACAATCCTGATAAAGTCACGCTTATTTAGGTTTCTTAATGCGATCTCAACTTGCTTTTTTGTAAATGCGCTTCCTTTTAATAAATCCTCTGTGGTGAAAATATCAAGTCCGAAATCAGTGATATATTCTAATAATTTTGTCTCGTTTGTTTTCATAATTTAAGTTTACCTTTTATAGTATCATCCCATAATGAAAATGTAAAAATAGTACTATAAAAGGTAAAATACAATAATTATTTAAATAATTTAAAATGAGCATAATAGAAACTGTAAACAGTATAAATGATAAATTTATATAAATCTTTACCTTTTATGGTGAGATACTGTTATTAGAATATAAAATTATGCCATAAGAAGTAATAGAAATATTTATGATATAAAACTTAAATAATATTAAATAATTTAGCGCTTTCAGGCTTGTTTTCAATTATTAAAGAATTTTCATTTCTGAAGATATCTATGTTTTCGATATCGTTTTCAAATTGCTTTAAAACTTTTCCCAGTTCAGTCAAATCCAATACAACATTTCCGTTTTCTTTTTCACCTTTCATATTTATCAAAGATGTAAAATTAGGCAATACAATTTTCGATTTTTCCCTTAATTGTACCCATATTAAAAATTCATTTTCAGTTCCAGCTTTTGAGGCTGAATCATAATAAGTTGCTCCTCGTTTCATTGCCTCTTTCAGGATATTTATATCTTCTAAAGATAAGTCTTTTGACTCATTTCCTGCAAGTTGAACAGTTTCTTCCAAGTTCTTGGGGTTGATTGAAAAATGATGTAAATAATGACCTTCCTGAAGTTTAGATTGCCGGCCAATTGTTGTCTGTCCTGTTCTTATCTCTTCTTCCTTATTTGCAGCACCTTCTTCTTTAGGATTTCGGAAAGGTGAAATTATCTGCTCTGTATAAATATTATTTTCTGCCCATATATTTATGCCATGTGTTATTTGCACTGGTCCATGTATAGAAATAGCAATATTACCACCTTTAGCTTTCATCGCGAATGTTGCTCCAAACAAACGAATATCAATACAATCTAATAGTTCTAATGCCACTTTAGCTTTATCTTTTGCATCTATTTCCTCTTCTTTTTTTAGAAATGTCTTTCTAAATATTTTATAGGCATCTTCCAATTTTAAAGCATTAACTTCTTTATCCAGTCTCTTGAAATAAAAGACATACTCATTTTTATTATCACCAGTGTAATTATCTTTAATATAATTTTTTATGGTGTATTTAAGGGCTTTATCTGTTGCATAAACAGTGCCATCAGGCAGTGTGCGGGGTTGCCCGGTAAAGTCGGCATTGTAATTTGAATTTACAGCTTTCACGATAACTGCACCGAATATTCTGTTTTTGAATGTCATTGTTATATGTTTTTAGGTTATTTATTCATTATCAGGTTCTGTTTCGTCTTTTTTAAAGACAGTATCAGAGAAATATCCTGCAAGAATCAATGGTAATAAATTTTTCATATTTTTCTCGCCAGGTTGAAAACCCATGGTTTCGCTCATAATTTTATCAAAAGCATACCTTTTATTGCCTTTATAAAACTGAAACTCGTGTTTATAAGTTTCAAATGCTTTTGCAATAGCCAGTTTAAACTGCCCGGCGTCAGTTTTTTGCAGGAATGATTCCAATAAAGCATGTGTACGTTTTGTTGCTGCGCTTTTATTTAATATTTCGCGGATTAACTGCCCGCTCGCGAATGCAAATTCTTCATCGGTTTGCATCCGTTCATTGTTGTCAGGAATACCGATTTGTTTTATCCTGTCAAATAAATGTTCTGTCTTATTTACCATATCTGTTTTTTTTGATTGTGAAAAGTAAGAATACAAACTAAACCATATATTGAGTTTTTCTTTGATAATAATTGTTTTGTCATAATCTTTATCATGCCTGATATCATCTAAAATTGAATTAAACATGATATCATAAAAAATTTTGCCAGTAATTGCTTGTTCTTTTGATTTATAGATATAATCATAGATTGCTTTACGGTACTTATATAGTAAATTGACAATTGTCTCGGTTGCTCCATATTCCGGTTTAATTTCGAGATTATCGAAATACCTTAACCATAATCCTTTCTCTGTAATTTTAATAAGCTGTTTATTAAAAATTTTATTCGCTATTTTTTCTTGAAATTCAAATACATTGCTTATTCTGTAGTTGTGAAGCAATTCCCTTTTATCTTTGCTTTTTATGTTGAATATTGAATTTATTTTCGGTATATCATCGGTTTTATACCTGAAAACAGGAACAAAGTCAATGTCTATTATCCGGCTTCCTTTTAGACCATTTTGAAAATAAATTAGATAATAGTTTTGAAGGTTTTCTTTAACCAGTATTAAATCTTCAATTATTTCTTTATGTCCTTTTTTCGTGTCTTCCTTATAAAATTTAATAGCTTTCTCAGTTAATTCTGCTTCATCAACAAAAATGGGCATCGGGTTAGGCAATATTTTATTTTTCTGCTGTAAGTTAAAAAACTTTTGAAGGTTAAAAGCAGTTTTTAAGTTCACCCTGTGGTTAACTTCATTTGATGCAGTTTTATGTTCAAGAAATGGTTTTTTATTATTAAAACCGCTTAAACAATCAGGAATGCCGAAAGTATGTTCATCCGGTATGGCATCTTTTCTGGTTCTTGGAACATTATAGTCGTTATCATTAAATATTCTTTCACTTAAATACTTTTTATGTACATTCACGAAATCTTGAACATCAGGCTTTTTCAAAAAGAAATAAAACATATAATTGTCCTTCACTTTTTGATATTCCTCAATACTTTCTAAGTATTCAAACATCCTGCTCTTCACAAAAACCTGAAATTCATTGAACCAATCCAAATATTTTTGATTATCTGTATCAACATATTTTGAAGCAGCTTTAAAATAAGCTTCCAAAGCAGATAGTCTTTTTTCTTTTCCAAGTTTAAAACCTTTTCCTGAAAAGGAAATGCCAAAGGGTGTACCTATTGCAATAAAAATTTTAAAACCTGAGTTGAAGCTTTTCATTGGATTCATCATTTCTGTATTGATTCTCCGTTCCAGAAATGCATTATACAAGATATTTTTCTCAATATTTTTCTCAAACTTTAACACATTCTCTTCCTTAACAACCAATTCTTGCCCTTCTCTTTCTAAAAAAACGTACAGACCTTCTTTCAATTCAAGGTTTTCTGTAAACACTTCCGGACTATGCATTTCCAGGTATTCAATAAAATTTGAAATTTCGTATAGCATATTATTGTTTTTTTTATTGATTCACACCTCCCCCTTATACCCCGAACTCCACCCAAACAACTTCCTCAACCGTTGCGAAGGATTGAATTTAAAAACAGTACTGCCATGTTTACGGGCAAGGTAAAATCCGCCTAACCCATCTATTGTCACTCCCTCGCCGGTTTTAAAAATATCTGTCAGTGTGTCGATGTAAGCTTCTATCCAACGTAATGCTTCTGTTTCCGGCACGTCCATTTTTACAGCCAATAGTTTTGTAAATTCTTTCTTCGATTTAGGCATGGGGTATTATTTAATATTAATGTATACAACATGATGACTTTTTTTGAAATGATGCATTAAATATACTCAATTTCTTCCATTCCTTGAATAAAAAACAAAGCTACTGCATATTGATATTATCTTCCACTCAATCATCTTCTCATTCATTCATTTACTAATTCATTTTTATCGTCCAGATAAATGGATATAATATTTTGGGTTAATTTTCATAGGGAGACGCGTTGGAACGCCTGACTTTGTTCTCGATTCCTCGATTCCTCGATTCCTCATTCACTTCCCCCTCACCTCCACGCACCCGAACCCCATACTGTTCTTCTCCCCGAATCCCGCGTGATATCCAATATCCATCAGCTCAACCGGGCATCTGAATCTGAATCTGTATAAATACCCGATAACCCTGGTTTGTGCACGGGTGCCGGTTTTAATTGTGATGCCTTTCTTTCTTGCCTTTCCAATAAGTTCGAAACGGATATCCGATAATCCTTTAAAATCACTTCCCCTGAAAGCTTTATATTTTTGTAAAAGGTTATTACCAAGGTATAGCGCCATATTTTCATCCTCAGGTTCTGTAAAATGAGCGCTGCCGTTTTCTCTTTTCACCGATACCACAACCGGGGAAAGAGTCTCAAATTCCATCTCATCACTAAAAACTATGTCAGGTATCTTTTCAATCCTGCCCACCCGGAACATCACATTGCTTTTATAATCACCCAGTGAAAATTCCTGCTTGCTAAATACTCCTTTTATAAATTCTTCTGTCGATTTCCGTGGAAGAAAGGATATCCTGAAGTCAATCCTGTCCGAAAGCACCTGAAGACGGTCATCGAAGATTCTTTTCTCAGGAATGTTAAGATGCGAGAAAGTGAACAACTTGAACCGTTTGTGCCCGTCATTAAAACCATTCGAATGCAGCCATTCAGAATAAACCGCATCACCTCCCGCTATGGTGTTATAAATCCAGGAAGATAACTCATACTGGTAATTGATGGGCAGGACATCAGTCTGGTTTTGTTGTTTTTCCAATGTAATGATAAATCTCATTTCTGATCTGTTGTTTTTTATAAAAAGGTTAATCCCCTTTTAATTAATAAAAGCTTTTTTTCCTAAACTTCCTTTAACCTCTCCACTTTTATACAACTATTGTTCTTCTGCCCTCTATGGAAATTTATGATCCTGGCTTCTAACCCAAATCACCTGTTCGTTATCTGAACTTTCACATTTTTCTCTTATTTCAATTTTATAATTCTGGCCTGAATTTAGTTACATCCACTCCACATTTCGCGAAGTGAGGTAAGAAAGTTTGATATTTTACAATTTTTGTTTCTTCAGGCATTCAGTGCAATATAAATATAAATAAATATAGATCATTCATTCATAAATATAAAGGAATTATTATAAAAAAATGACCCCATTTAGAAAATAGTCCCGGTAAGGAAGCAATAAAACCGGGGATCTCTGCCAAATTGAAAATTAATATCCGAACAGTAGTGATAAAAAATGACTAATCAAATACATTCAAATACAATGGAAATACTAATGGAAAACCCTGTCAGGTCCAAAGAGAAATAAAATCATCATGGGAATTTTTTCAAATGAAGGAGAAAAGCCAAATTCGTAACTACCCAGGTTATTTAGACTGAAGACTGAAGCCTATTAGAACTTCCATAAAGATCGAACAACTCGCCCGGCTTTTTCCTGTTTCAATAATTTCTTGTTCTGGTAAAAAAGGCCTTAATCTTAGTAAGCCTCAAAATTCTCCTACAGTCTACCAGCCTAAATACCTGAATAGTTACCACTTTTTTTCTTTCACAAATTACATCAACCCTTGGTTACCAACGCCCACGGCTAAGCTTAGTGCGAGATTTAAAAGATATTTGTCATTCTAAAGTTAATGCTCATTTTATGTTACAGCCACATTATTAGCAATTTGCAAGCATTGCCCTGGCTGGCCATTTTTGTATCTCTCAATCACCATATCAAAGGTATTTTGTACCGACCCATTAACTCATCTTTTGAAATAATTGTTAAATCCTCACTCTTACACTGTGCGATCAATAACCTGTCAAATGGATCTCTGTGAATGAATTCCAAATTTGATAATATCATTGCATGTTCAAAGCTTATTGGAAGTATCTCAAAGCCATTGTCCTCGATGAGTGTTAAAAACTGTTTAAACCCATGAGGAAATTTTAATCTTTTCAAACTAACTTTAATGGCAATTTCCCAAATTGAGGCTATACTGACAATTTTATTATTACCAGTTTCCTCGATAGCGTATCTTGCCTTTTCTGACAGTTGCGTGTCCCCGTTTAAAAACCAGATAAGTGCATGGGTGTCAATGAGGAGATTCATTCCATGTATTCTTTAAAATCATCGATTGGAGCATCAAAATCAGGAGATATATAAATCTGACCTTTTGCACAACCAAATTTTGGTTTCCTCTTTTTGATTTCCCTTTTCCTTTTTTTTAGTAAGGAATCAACAAACTCATTGACTTCCGATTTTAAATCTTCCGGAAGAACACTGATCTTTGTATATAACTGAGCATAGTTCATATCATCATTTCATACAAATATACAAATCATTTTATCGCAGTGGTTAACTTCAGTAGCGCTTTTTTCCCTGGCTTGCCACCAATGGTTAATATCTGCCCTTCCAAATCAACTTTCCTCACCACAGCCCTCATCCTCATGCCCTGTTCCCTAATACAGGCAATGATACGGTTGCCGGAAGGGGGGGAGATAACCCGGCTTACTGTCCCCGCGGTAAACCTCCACCGTGTAAAAATCGTGGGGGTTTTTCGGCTCCCGCTTCAGGATAAGGGGATCGTACTTCATTAAGTTTTTCTCAAGCCCGGGACCGTCGTAATACTGGAACCCGGCAATATATAACGCCCACAGCTAAGCGCAGCACGTATTATTATAGAGTATTTTAATTTTATAGCTAAAGCTAATTTAGCGTAAACACATCATCTTCAGCAACTTGTAAGTATTGCGCTTAGGTGATATTGGCATTAGTTGTTTTTTACCCTGGAATACTTAGCTTATCTGGGTTTTGTCTACAGTCCCATACTTTTAGCACAAGAATTTTATCCTTACCTATTTCGTAGAACAAAATGTAATCTCCAACAATAAGCCCCCGAATCTTTTCAAGTTTTGTCTTTATAACGATATCCGGTCGTTGTGCAACTGTTTTTAATTCTGCTTTGAATTTTTTATAAAGCTTTTGTGAGTATTGATTGCTTTTATTTCTTGGTGTAAAATATTCAAGAATCTCCTGGAGTTGGATTTCCGAATTTTTTGTCCAAACTACTTCTCTTGTTTTAGCCATTCTTGAACTTTTTTATCCATTTCAGTATGAGAAACAAAATTCCCCTTTTTGCCTTCATCTCTCGCAATAAGCAGTTCTTTTTCCTGCTCAGCAGTTAGCTCAATAAAAGATTCGTTTTTCTTATAATCCAATATGGTTTTGATGGCATTTAGAAATTCAGCATCATCAATTCCTGAAATTCTGTCGATTAATTCCCTTTTTAACTCGATGGTATTCATAAATTTGTGTTTTTATTTCTGTATAAAGTTACGGTTTTCCATTGAAATCAACTTGATAATGGGCTGTATTTCGGTCTTAACAATTAATGGCAACGAATCAGGAGAAATATCTATATAATTCTGCAAGTATTGCGCTTAGGTGCTGTTGTGTGCTGGCTATTTTTCCCAAATTATTGGAACATTGTAATTCTCAAATTGACTATCCCTTGTTATTATTGTCATATTTTCAACCAAGGATTGTGCTATGATAATTCTGTCAAAAGGATCCTGATGATGAAATTCTAAATTTGCATTTCTCAATATTTGGTTTGTCGTTATCGGTAATGTTTCAAAACCAGTTTCATTAATTATTTGAAAAATTGTCTCTAAATCAGAATGTAAATCAAGTCTGCCAATAGATTTTTTAATACTTATCTCCCAATATGTTGCTATACTAACATAACAGTTATTTTCCTTGTTTTCAATTATCTGTTTAGTCTTAAGAGGCAATTTATCATTGTCGGTAATGAACCAAATCAGTGCATGGGTATCAATTAACAAATTCATTTTAAATAATCATTAAATCCTTCAATTGGATCATCAAAATTGTCTTTCATTTTTATCAGTCCTTTAGCCTTACCAGATAACCTTTTTGTATTTGATTTATCAAGTTTTTTTGATTTATATTTTAAAAATTCAATAAAATCAGCAACCTCAGTCTTTAAATTTGACGGCAATTCAGATAGTTTTGTATATAATTGAATATCAGTCATAGTATTATATTTTAATTCTCAAATTTACTAATTTTTAATCACAATTTATCTTAAAGAATGGACAATGTCTGTTCGAAGTTTTTTTTAGCGTGCACACAACGAGCGACTAACCCCACCTTTTTACACGTATCCAATTTAAAAAATATACATAACAATTGCGGTAATAATAAAAAGCTGAATCCTTTATCCCGGGAAAGGAAACGCATTCGTCCCTGGTTTTCGGATATGTGTTCGAAAGGTAAAGAATCAAACGAAGAATACGGTGGGTCTTTCTTTCTTCAGGCATTCAGTGCAATATAAATATGAATAAATATAGATCATTCATTCATAAATATAAAGGAATTATTATAAAAAATGACTGATAGAAAATATTCTATTGCCATGGAAGTATTAATAGAAAAACCTTTTCGGTCCAAAGGGAAATAAAATGATCATGGAAATTTTTTCAAATGCAGGAGAAAAGCCAAATTCAAATAATCATTGAATTACTCCCGAACCCAAAAGTTCTCCTTCCTCATACCATGCAGCAAACTGTCCCGGGGTAATGCCCCGCTGCATTTCGTCGAATACCAGGTACATACCCTCAGTGGCTCTTAGAAGTCGTGCGTTTTGCAAAGGCTGACGGTACCGTATCCTTACCTTGTATGCTTTTTCTTCTCCCGGCTGCATTTCCATGTCGGGCCTTATCCAGTGAATATCATCCTTCTTTATAAAAAGCCCTTTCCGGTACAAACCCGGATGATCCTGTCCCTGCCCCACGAAAACGATATTCTTTCTGATATCCGTGGAGAGTACAAACAGTGGTTCAGCTTTTCCTCCCACATTCAGTCCTTTTCTTTGTCCGATGGTATAGAAATGAGCTCCTTTATGCTTTCCGGTTATTTGTCCGTCCTCTTCCTGATAATACCAGGGCTTTGAGAGATGTTTAAAGTCCTGGTCATACTGGTCAGTCCGTAAGTATCCCCTCCAGTCTCCCGGGATTTCAATTATATCCCCTTCCTTTTTTTCCAGCTTCTGTTGCAGGAATTCAGGAAGGTCAACCTTCCCGATAAAACATATTCCCTGCGAATCCTTTTTGTCAGCAGATGCAAGCCCTGCTTCGCGGGCTATTCTTCTCACTTCTGGCTTCCTGTATTCCGCAAGCGGGAATAAGGTTTTTGAAAGTTGAAACTGGTTTAACTGACAAAGAAAATAACTTTGATCCTTATCCTTGTCTGCTCCTGATATGAGTGAATAAACCAGCCTGCCATCTTTTTCCTGCACAGTTCTACGGCAATAGTGACCTGTTGCCACATAATCAGCTTTGTATTCTTTAAGAACAGTAAAAAATTCATCGAATTTAATTTCTCTGTTACATAAAACATCAGGATTAGGTGTCCTTCCTTTCTGATATTCAGAAAACATATATTCTACAACCCTTTCCCTGTATTTATCACTGAGATCCTTTATGTAAAAGGGGATACCGATTTTTTTTGCCACCATTTCAGCAAAAGTAACATCCTCATCCCATGGGCAATCACCTTTCAGAACACCGGTTTTATCATGCCAGTTTATCATAAAAACTGCAATTACATCATAACCTGATTCTTTTAAAAGTAAAGCAGCTACACTGGAATCCACCCCACCTGATAAACCTATTACTACTCTTTCTTTCATGGCGATAATCTTTCAGAATGCAAAATTAATGAAATTCAAAATGCCGCAGGTATTGTTTAACGGGGAATTATGATTATTTTTCCGGTTGTAAATAAGATTCGGGTGTGATATTTGAAGTTAAAGAAAAGCTGAAATGGTTTGAATTTACTCAAAGAATCCCATATATTCGTAACCTGGATCGAATTTAACTGTCAAATGACACAGTTATGGAAACTAAAAAGAACACAAACTCTGTTCCTGAGGAACAATTCGGAGACGATCAAAAGAAATCCGAAACTACAGGTGATCATGCTGATGACACACATGCATTAAACTCAATTCCGGAGGATGATACCGCTGATGGTTCTCCTGATCCGGAGAAGAAAGAAGATACATCTTCACCGAAGCGGTTAAGGAAAACTAAGAAGAAGAAAACAGAAGATGCAGAACCGGAAGCTGATGCTGAACAAGTTACTGAGGATAATGCTGATTCTGTGAAACCACAGCCTGCGGATGAAGTTATTTCTGGTGTAAAGGAAGAAATTACTGAAGTGCCTGCCCGGGATGAAACCCCGGAACCCGATGCAAATGCTCAGGATACAAAAGGGGAAGATGAAATGAAAGACTCTGCCGGTTCAGATAAAAGTTTTTCTGACGAAACTGAAAGTGAAAGCCGAAATGATCCGGCCGGTGGAGAAGAAGCTGTTTCCCCTGAAGTTGAAAAAACGGAAACTTTGACAGATAAGGATCACCCTGAAGAGGACTCCGATAAAATCCGGGAAACATATAATTATTCTTTGTTAAGCAGGATTGACCTGATCAGGCTGCTTGAGGACTTACTGTCAAACAAACCTTACAACGAGATCCGAAATGATGTTGAAGCAATAAAGGTTAATTTCTATAAGAAGTTCAATGCTGAACTGGAACAAAAACGTCGAAGCTTTATTTCTGAAGGTGGCAATGAGGAAGATTTTAAACCTTTTGAAGAACCGGATGAAATTAAATTTCGTAATTTACTTAAAAAATACAGGGAATTAAGGATAGAGAACAACCGCAATGCGGAGGATGAAAAACAAGAGAACCTGAAGAAAAAATATAAAGTCATTGAGGGGATTAAAGATCTCATCAATAGCCAGGAATCCATAAACAAAACTTTTCAGGATTTCAGGGAACTTCAGAATCAATGGAGATCAATAGGGATGGTGCCGCAAGCCGGGCTGAATGACTTATGGAAAACTTACCATCATCACGTAGAGAAGTTTTATGATTATATAAAGATCAATAAAGAGCTTAAGGATCTGGATTTAAAGAAAAATCTTGAGGAGAAGATTGCTATCTGTGAGAAAACAGAAGCTTTGCTCCTCGATCCAAATATCATAAATGCATTTAAAATACTTCAGACACATCATGAAGAATGGAGAGAAGTAGGTCCGGTACCGGAGGAGAAACGCACAGAAATATGGGAAAGGTTTAAAGAAGCAACCACGAAAATAAACCGGAAACATCAAAAACATTTTCAGGATCTAAAAGAACAGCATAAAAAAAACCTGGAGCAGAAAAAACTTATTTGTTCCAGGGTGGAAGAAATTCTGGGCGAGAATTTGAATTCTCACCAGGAGTGGATTAAAATGACAAATGAAATTATAGAACTTCAGAGAGTGTGGAAAACTATTGGCTTTGCACCAAAAAAAGATAATAATATCATTTATGCAAGATTCCGGTCTTTCTGTGATAAATTTTTTGAAAGAAAAAAAGCTTTCTATGCTCAAAATATGGAAGTACAGCATGAAAACCTTCAGCAAAAACTTGATTTATGTGTGCAGGCTGAAGCACTTCAGGAAAGTACAGACTGGAGGAGAACAGCAGATGAACTTATAAAATTGCAGAAACAATGGAAACAGACTGGTCCTGTTCCCCGGAAACAATCTGATCAGGTATGGAAACGATTCCGTGTTGCATGCGACAAATTTTTTCGCAGGAAGTCTGATCATATGAAAAATATTGATAATTCATATATCAGGAATCTTGAATTAAAGGAGGCGCTGATTAGAGAAATTCAGGAATTCAAGGCATCTGATGATATGGAGAAAAATCTTGAAATACTTCAGGAGTTTCAGCGAAGATGGACTGAAATAGGATTTGTGCCGATAGCTAAGAAAGATGAGATACAGCAAAAGTTCAGAGCCCTTATCAGCAAACTTTTCGATTCTCTGGAAGTGGATGATTTACGAAAAAATGTGATTAAATATGAGAGCCGGCTTGAAATCATCAGGCAAAAACCTCATTCCGACGAGAAACTTAATTTTGAACGTGATAAATTTATCAGCAGGCTCCAGCAAATGAAAAACGATATCTCGGTATGGGAAAATAATATCGGGTTCTTCGCAAATACGGAAAGTGCAGAAGAAATGAAACGCGAGTTTGAAAAAAAGATAAAAGATACGAAGGAGAAAATAAAATTACTGGAAGAAAAAATTAATTTGATAGATAATATTGACCCGGATTAAAGAGAGTGATTTATTTTTCGATTAATTATCCCTTCTTAAAATTAATTATTTATTTTGCAGTCTTATTTTTTTAAAATTTTATTTACTTGGCTGCTACCAAATATATATTTGTAACAGGTGGAGTAACTTCTTCACTGGGGAAAGGTATAATCTCTGCATCCCTCGCGAAATTGCTGCAGGCAAGAGGATACCATGTAGCTATCCAGAAGCTTGATCCATACATTAATGTTGATCCCGGCACCCTTAATCCATATGAACATGGAGAGTGCTATGTTACCGATGACGGAGCAGAAACGGATCTCGATCTTGGACATTACGAAAGATTCCTTGGAGTTCCTACCTCACAGGCAAATAATGTTACAACAGGCCGCATCTACCAGTCGGTTATTAATAAAGAGCGCAAAGGAGATTACCTGGGGAAAACAGTTCAGGTAATTCCCCATATCACTGATGAAATTAAAAGGAGAATAAAAATTTTAAGTTCAAGGTACAATTATGATGTAGTAATTACAGAAATAGGAGGAACGGTAGGAGATATAGAATCATTACCCTATATTGAATCTGTACGTCAGCTTAAATGGGAATTGGGTCCCGGTAATACAGTTGTAATTCACCTTACCCTGGTTCCTTTTCTTGCAGCATCAGGGGAATTGAAAACCAAACCCACACAGCATTCAGTGAAAGCTTTGCTGGAAGAGGGGGTGCAGCCTGATGTCCTTGTTCTGAGGACCGAAAAAACATTAAATAAAGATATCAGGAAGAAAGTTGCCCTGTTTTGTAACGTGGAACAGGAAGCGGTAATTGAATCCATAGATGTTCAAACTATTTATGAGGTACCCATTCTTATACAAAAAGAAGCTCTTGATGTAATTGTCCTTAGAAAACTCAGCCTCCCTCCCGGAAACCCTCCGGAACTTAAGCCATGGAAACAATTTGTTAATAAACTGAAGAACCCTAAATCTTCTGTTAAAATAGCCCTGGTGGGGAAATATGTTGAGCTGCAGGATTCGTATAAATCAATCATCGAATCCCTGACACATGCAGGTTCTGTAAATGAAAGCAGGGTGGAACTTGATTGCATACATTCTGAAACAATAAATAGCGAAAATTCTCATAGCAAACTTTCAGGGTACAGCGGGATTATTGTCGCTCCTGGTTTCGGTGACAGGGGTATTGAAGGGAAGATACTTGCTGCTGAATATGCCAGGACGAACAAGATACCTTTCTTAGGGATATGTCTTGGATTACAGTGCGCCGTGATTGAATTTGCGCGGAATGTCCTCGGGTATAAGGATGCACATTCAACAGAGATGACACGAATGACAAAACATCCTGTAATAGATCTTATGGAAGACCAGAAAGGGGTCAGCGAAAAAGGAGGTACCATGAGACTGGGGGCTTACGCATGTGACGTCCTGGAAAATACACTTGCCTTTAAGGCTTACAAAGAATCTTCCATTAAAGAAAGACACAGGCACAGGTATGAGTTTAATAACGACTACCTGAAGGAATTTGAAAAGAACGGAATGATCGCCTCCGGAATAAATCCGGATAATGGTCTGGTGGAAATAATGGAGATACCTGAACATCCATGGTTCCTGGGAGTTCAGTTTCATCCGGAATATAAAAGCTATGTGCTGAAACCTCATCCTCTCTTTGTTGATTTTGTGCTTGCAAGCATAAATTATAACAAGGAATTAAATAAAAAATAGAATTCCATTTATTATTAAATGCATAATAAAATATAATCACACATCAAGTTAACATAAGATATTAAAATGGACAGGAATACAGTTGTTGGAATAATCCTTATTGCAGTAATTCTTATTGGTTACAGCTTACTTACTAAACCAGACAGAGAAGAATTGGCGGAGAGGCAGAGAATTGCTGACTCAATACGGGATGTACAGTCCAGGCAAATCGCAGAACAGGAGAAGATTCCCGCCGAATACACACAGGAGGATACCCCTGATTCCCATGAACCTTCTGTAACTGTTGAAGGACAGGAAGAAAAAGATTTAGGGGTTTTTTCATCCCTGGTCAAAGGACAGGAGGAATACTATATTCTTGAAAATGATCTGTTAAAGATGACAATTTCATCTAAAGGCGGTCGCCCTTATACAGTGGAACTGAAAAACTATAAGAGATATGATAATCTTCCTGTAATCCTTTTTGAAGGCGATTCTTCATATTTCGGTCTTGAATTTTTCTCAGACGGAAAGAGCATTAAAACAAATGATCTTTATTTTGAATCCGAAAATACCGGAAAACAGATGTATGCAAAGGAAAGTCCGGTTAGCCTCCGAATGAAATTGCCGGTTAACAATACAGGTGCATATTTAGAATACATCTATACCCTTCATCCTGAAAATTATTTTATGGATTTTAACCTGAAAATGATAGGGATGGACACTTACCGAACTGACAATGTGCAGCTTAGATGGCAGATTTATTCTCCACAGCAGGAGAAAGGACGCGTAAATGAAGAAAATTATACTAATCTTGATTATCGTTTCTTTGAGGGCGATGTGGAAAAGTTTAAACAACGATCAAAAAAGGAACTTCAGGATATTACGGAAACAACTAAAATCCACTGGGTAGGATTTAAACAGCAATTTTTTTCATCAGTGATTCTTGCTGATGAAGCACCATTTGAAGGAGGATATCTTGCTGCTGAACGACTACCGGAGAGTAGCCGCTATATAAGAAGGTTTGCTGCCGAATTATCTGTTCCATACGATCGTTCTGCAAATTTTGAGATGCCCATGAATTTTTATTTCGGGCCAAATCATTTCCAGACATTGAAAAAGATCGGTTTTCAACTGGAGGAACTGGTAACTCTGGGAAGTTCCATTATCAAATGGATCAATCAGTTTGTTATTATATCTATCTTTAACTGGCTTGGGAAATTTATTTCAAATTATGGAATAATAATACTGTTGCTGACACTGATCATTAAAACAGCCCTGTTCCCTCTGACATACAAATCGTATATCTCACAGGCCAAAATGCGTGTTCTGAAACCCCAGATCGAAGAAATCAATAAGAAAATACCAAAGGAAAAAGCTATGGAGCGACAGCAGGCTACAATGGCTCTCTATAAAAAAGTTGGCGTTAGCCCGCTTGGAGGCTGTCTCCCCATGTTACTTCAATTTCCCATACTTTTTGCCATGTTCAGGTTTTTTCCTGCTTCTATCGAATTACGACAGGAGAAATTTTTATGGGCACACGACTTGTCGACATACGACAGTATTCTGGATCTTCCGTTTAGCATACCAATGTATGGGGATCATGTGAGTCTCTTCACTATTTTAATGACTGTAACAACCGTACTCTCCATGAAAATGAACAGTCAGGCTACAGCCGATAGTTCCATGCCGGGTATGAAGACAATGATGTATATGATGCCGGTAATGTTCATGCTTATCCTGAATAGTTTCTCAGCCGGTCTTACATATTATTATTTCCTTGCAAACGTGATCACTTTCGGACAGAATTATATTTTTAAGTTTTTTGTCGATGAGGAAGCTTTGCTCAAAAAGCTGAATTCCAAAAAGGCAAAAGCCCCGTCGGGTAAATCAAAATTTCAGCAGCGCCTCGAGGACATGGCGAAAAAGAAAGGTTATAAATTGCCTAAGTGATAGCTTAATAATTATCTGGTTCTACTATGTACCTGAGGTTTTTTGGCCGGGGCGGGGCGGGTTGGCAAGGTAAAAAAAGTTGGCAGAGGGCAGTTGGCAGTCGCAAA
>CAZGKF010000039.1:29866-36710 GCA_964526475.1 uncultured Bacteroidaceae bacterium | reverse complement strand
AAAGCCTTAATGGGGCTGATAATAAAGACCTTTAGGTCTTTTTAGACAGCCTCTTGGGGGGTGGGTCAGATAAGAACAAAAATATTGCCTTAAAGATTCTTTTTTATTTATTAACAAGTTGAGCATCTGCGAAACTTTAATTAATTATAATATGGTTTGAAAATATTTGGACTATTTTTAAAGCTTGTTTTTTTATTTTTGAGCAATGGCAGTTTATTATAATTGACTTAATCTGAAACCAATTATTAATTAACAAAATTTCTTAAGATGGAAGCAAAAAGGACAGGTTTTCGCTGGATAATAGTAGTATTACTTTTTTTCTCTTCGACTATTGTTTATTTCGACAGGGTAATTCTCGGACTACTTGCCCCTGAGCTTGAAGCGATTTTTGGCTGGAGTGAACAGCAATATGGATTTATAGTTTTCTCATTTCAGCTCACTTATGCTATCGGACCTTTTATAGCTGGCTATTTAATCGATCGCCTTGGAACCCGTTTGGGCTTTTCATTGGCTGTGATTGTATGGAGCATTGCCAGTTTTTCGCATTCCCTGGCCAGGAGTTGGATAGGATTTGCATTATCCCGCATGGGTCTTGGCATAGGACAGGCCGGAAATTTTCCTGCAAGTATAAAAATAATTGCTGAATGGTTTCCTCAGAAAGACCGAGCTTTAGCTACAGGCTTGTTCAATGGCGGCAGTAATGTGGGCCAGATAATAGCCCCTTTACTGATCCCGCTCATTATTTTCTTTTTTGCGACATGGAAAGCAGTGTTTTTTGTATCTGCTTTCCTGAGTGGCATATGGCTTATTGCCTGGTTAATATTTTTCAGTTCACCTGATAAATCCAGATTCGTGAACAGTAAGGAGTTAAACTACATAAAGAGTGGGCGTATTGAAAACGAAAAGGCAGATGTGCCATGGAAAAAACTTCTTGGATATCGTCAGACCTGGGCTGTGGCTCTAGGGAAATTATTTGCGGATCCTGTATGGTACTTCTACCTTTTCTGGGGTGCTAAGTTTCTTTATGGTAAGTTCAATATTAACCTTACGGAACTTGCTCTTCCTTTAGTGGTTATCTATGTTACAGCTTATATCGGTGGTATTTCTGGTGGCGCAGTTTCATCATGGTTCCTGAAAAAAGGGAAATCGCCTAATTTTGCGCGAAAAATAACAATGCTGGGTACTGCCATTCTTGTACTTCCGGTAATGACAGTTCCATTTATTGACTCACTTTATGGTTGTGTGGCATTAATTGCACTGGCAGCAGGAGCGCACAATTCATGGTCGGCGAATATTTTTACAATAGCTTCCGATTTGTTTCCGGGTAAGGTGGTTGGTTCGGTTATAGGGATTTCTACCACTGTAAGTTCATTTGCAGCAATGGGAACGGCATTGCTAATTGGATATGCATTGAATGAATCAGGTTTGGATGGTTATGTTTTGCCGTTTGTAGTAGCTTCTTTTGCATATCTTGTTGGTTTACTTGTTATCCATCTTTTATCTCCAAAATTCAAACCTGTTTCAATAGAGATTTAAATTGTATGAATTAATGAATTCCAGAGAAAGAGTATTAAAAGCACTAAACCATCAGGAACCTGACCAGATACCATTTGACTTGTCCGGTTCCATAGCAACAGGGATTACCTGTGGTGCATACCGGAAGCTTCAGGATAGAAGCTTTAAATTAGTGGATTTTCAGATATTATTTCAATTTTTCCAGTTCAGCATTTATTAAAGCTACCATTCTTGTAAGCTGAAAATCGATAATTTCATTCCCAAAGGCTTTACTCGCATGAATCCTCGGATCCCTGCCACCCACTCCTATAAGTATTTCGGAAGTATCTTTTGGCAGGGTTTCCATTTGAACCAGATCGGGACGAAGAGCCATCATCAATGAGGTTTCATTTGCAGCGGCATGATCGCAGATAAAACATAAATAGCTTGCATCGGGAATATAAAATTTTTTTTTATTACCTCGGCAGCTTTGCTGCGGGGTAGTTCATTTAAACTGAAAAAAAATCCATAGTTTTGTTAAGCTGACATTTTATTCATGAGAAATATTCATAAACAACTGCTTTTTATTTTTGTTTTACTACTTACCTCCTTTTTCTTCGATTACCATAATATTATATTTAAACCTCCCCAGTCTACACATGCCTGGAGACAGTCTGACTGTGCTTCTCTTGCACTGAATTATTATAAGGGAGGAATGAGATTTTTTTATCCGGAAACTCACAATCTAACTTCTGATGGAGGAACTACAGGTTTCAATGCTACTTCCGAAATCCCCTTGCTATATTATTCGGTTGCATTATTGTGGAAGGTTTTTGGTCATCATGACATTATTTACCGACTTTTAAATACTTTGATCTTCCTTACAGGTTTATACTTTCTTTTTCTTACAGTAAAAAAGCTTACCAATGATGATTTTCTTGCATTTGCTATACCATTATTAATTTTCTCCTCTCCTGTTCTGGCTTATTATGCCAATAACTTTCTTACAAATTCTGCCGCATTTTCACTAAGCCTTATAGGATGGTACTGGTTTTTTGAATACCAGCACAGAAAGAAACTCAGGCTTTTTGTGCTTTCTTTCCTTTTTTTCATGCTGGCAGGTTCCATGAAATTAACAGCCTTTTTTAGTGTTTTTGCCCTTGGCGGGATTTTTTTTCTTGAGTGGACAGGTTTACTGAGGATGCCTGATGGGAATAAAATATTTCCTGCTCCATTCATTACCCTCTTTAGTTTTTCCTTAATCATTCTGTTTGTGGGTGCATGGGTTTATTATGCCCATAATTATAACATGTCGCACTCAACTGCTTATTTCTCCACCACTATTTTCCCCATATGGAATTACTCCCCCGAAAGTATTATCAGGATTTTAAAAGATATAAGGATATTATGGCTAAATCAATATTTCCACCCTCTGACATTATATCTGTTGGGATTTTTGTCGGGTTTCATTTTGCTAAATCTCCGGATTGCGGGAAAGTTATTTGTTTTCCTGCTTTTTTTTCTGTTCGCAGAATTGATAGTTTATTTTCTTCTTCAGTTCTGGACATTCAGGGATCATGATTATTATACTATTGACATGTATATCTTGCCGGTTTTTATTCTCCTGTCAGCAAGCGTAATACTGATAAAAAAATATGTTAAGGTTTCAAAATCCATAACTTTCAGAATATTTCTGATTGTTTTTGTCGGGTTTAACCTTAATAATGCAAAAACAAATATACGTGCACGATATACAGGCTGGTGGACAAATTATTACGATCTGAAAGGGTTTTATGAAATTAAACCACACCTGGCAGGATTCGGGGTGGGAGAGAATGATACTGTAATATCTATCCCCGATGGAAGTCATTTGACCTTATATCTTATGGACAAAAAAGGATGGACAAGTTATACCGATGAACGTTTCGGAAGGGCAGAGCCAATTTATTATAACCGTAACAGGGGAGGAGTAAGGAAATCAATAGACCATGGTGCGCGTTTTATGTTCATTAGAACAGTGGAAGAATTACTTGCCAGACCTTATCTTAATGATTTTACGCAAAATCTCGCAGGATCCTACAGGGATATCCTGGTTTTTAATCTCAGGGAACCTGCTGATCCGAAACAGGTAACAGAAAGAAAGAGAATTAATTGCTTGCATTGTAATTTTGAAGAGAAAGATAAGTATGGTTTTGTGACGAATGGGAATCTTGATTTTCTTGAAAGCAATACTGTTCAACAGAATGAGGAACACATTTTCAGTGGTGTTAATTCCTTAAAACTTGATTCATTAAATCCTTCCGGGCCTGTAATAAAATTTGATGATCTGCAGTATGGTCAGAAAATCACTGCAACAGTCTGGAGGAAATCTGAAAATCCTGAATCCAGGATTATTTTTTCAGCATCAGATTCAAAGATTTTTTATTATAATTCAAATGAAGTAGTTGAAGAAGATACAATAATGGGTTGGGAGAAAATAAAACTGGAGCTTTTTGTTCCCGGAATTCCAGAGGTTGATGAATATCGTTTATATTTGTACAATCCTTCTGCTTTACCTGTCTGGTTTGATGATCTTAAAGTGGAGATATCATGGTTGTTTTAATTTATTGCCTTACCCAATTTTAGTAACACTTTTACCAAACCGTCCCCAATAAAAGCAGCAATCCGACAAATCCGGCTTATCCCCCTGATGGAAGTCACGGTGATAGCTATCAAAATCTTATTAATGCCAAATTTGGTGGCATTGTGCCATTCCGTGGGGAATGATGAACTGATGGATCTTATGATGTTCTGCCTGTTCATATATCTTGCTACTGTATTTTGACCGGAGTATTTGGTAATATTACTCCCTGTAAATGAAGTCATAACAATTTTTAATTGGGCGTTTAATTTTTTCTTCGTATTTTTCATCCTGAAAGTGATGTTTTTTGTTTGTTTTAACACCTTAAATATAAACAAAATACATCACTTGCTTTTAAATTTTTATTTACATTTTTAAGTATGTATAAAAAAAACGTTTATAGAACTTGTGCCTGGGGAAATCTGAAAATTCACAAAGGAATCAAAATTGTCCCTCAATCGTTATTTCTGGTTTTACTATCATCATGTTGTACCCGAATAGAAAAGAAACCTAACATTTTATGGATAACATGCGAGGATATCAGTCCGCATCTTGGATGTTATGGGGAAGAATATGCCTTTACACCTGCTCTTGATAAAATGGCTGCAGAGGGTGTATTGTACAGGAATGCCTATGCAACCGCATCTGTATCTACACCAGCCAGATCTTCTATAATTACAGGGATATATGCCAGTAGTCTGGGGACTCAACACCTAAGAGGCAAAGTGTCATTAAGCAAGAAGATAAAGTGTTTTACGGAGTATTTAAGAGATGCCGGTTATTATTGTGCCAATTTTAATAAAACCGATTACAATTTTGATACTCCATCTGAAGCATGGGATTTTAACGGGAGCATTTCCTATGACTTACTTGTATCTGACCATCTGGCAGATATTTCTGAAGCTCAGCCTTACTTTTGTGTTATTAATCTGGCACTCACCCACCAGAGCAAGGTAAGATATGACAAAGAGGAACTTATGAAAAGAAATAATTCACTACCACTTAATGCAAGACATGATCCCGACAAGGTGCCTGTACCACCTTATTACCCGAATACTTCTGAAGTCAGGGAGAACCTGGCAGCATTGCATACACAAATTACTCTCATGGATATGCAGGTGAAGGTAATCCTTGATCAATTAAAAGAATATGGCTTTGACAAAAACACAATTGTATTCTTTTTTTCTGACCATGGTGACGGGTTGCCAAGGCACAAACGTTGGCTTTATAATTCAGGGACTCAGGTGCCGTTCATTATAAAATTCCCCCCGAAATACAAATACCTCTCTCCTGTAAAAATGGGTAAAGAGGATAAATCAATTATTAATTTTATTGATTTGGCCCCAACAACGTTACGGATTGCCGGATGTGAAGTGCCTAAAACGATGCAGGGAAAAGTTTTTTTAGGTAATCAAAGAAAAGAGCGGAAGTACACGGTTGCCATAAGGGACAGGGTGGATGAAGTCTATGAATTCAGTCGTTCGATTAGCGATGGTCAGTTTCAATATATCCGGAACTTTGCCTCCAATAAGCCGCGGATGCAATGGAGCAACTACTCGGAAATAACGCCAATCAGAAAAGAACTCAGAAGATTGTATGAAACAAATGAACTCGACACCCTTACAGGATGGCTCATGGAAAAAATAAAACCGGTAGAAGAATTGTATGATATCGCAAAGGATCCTTATCAAATCAATAATCTTTCTGGTTCACCTCAGTATAAAGCCAAAATGGAGGAACTAAAAAAAGAACTCTTCAAGTGGATGATAAATACCCGGGATCTTTCTTTGGTGCCTGAACCTATTATGAGGAAGCTGTCTGCGGATATTTCACCCAGAGATGTTTTTGCTGAAAATGATTTATTTCCGGTTCAAAGAGTATTGCAAATTGCCGATATGAAAGGAAGAGGGGAACAATTTATAAACCCTCTGATAAATGGATTGAAAGACTCTTCTCCGGTGGTTAGATATTGGGCTGCTCAAGGTTTATCTTTACTTGGGGAAAATGCACAACCTGCTGTTGAACTGTTGAAAAATTTATTAAATGATAAAAACCAAATTGTGCGTATTGCAGCAGCTGAAGCATTATGCAAAACTGCCACCTACCGGAATGCAATACATACTTTAGGAGAGGCTCTCCTTGATGACGATATCATTGTAAGAATTTATGCGGCGATGGTTCTATTGGATATGAAGGATGAAACGAGCAGAATTGCAGACAAAGTAAATGAGTCGCTTGAAAAGAAATGTAAAAACATTCCTGATAAATTTTATGAAATCTATTTGGAAGACGCGTTAGTGAGGATTAGAAACTTTGAATAACAATATATTGTTGTTGTCGAACGTAGAAGAAAAAATTACCAGTTGAAAAAATTTTATGACATCTGCTTTAAAATTAAGATTGATCATAACAACTCTACCAAAAAACTGACTTATATGATGAGGCGCCGGGACTGGCAGAAAATTAACCAGGTGAAGTTCCGGTTTATGTGGGGAGGTAATAACACCCCAACCGAAGCCGATGCTCTTATTTATTTTGACAACCTGCGTATTTTTACCGATCCTTCGTATGATCTGTAAAATTCTTGTATTTTAGAACCGAATATATTATTATAATGAATGTTCAGTTGGCTCTCTATAGTTTATTAGAAGATAAAAACTCCGGATGTTAATGAAGGAGGTGACGAATTCTTTGTGGCAATTCAACAATTCAACGATTCAACAATTCAAC
>CAZGKF010000039.1:0-29766 GCA_964526475.1 uncultured Bacteroidaceae bacterium | reverse complement strand
ATTCAACAATTCAACGATTCAACGATTCAACAATTAAACCGGATATTAAATACATCCCCAATTCCCTATAAAAGGTCTGTTCCGCCTTTTGTCAATTGCCTTTACACTCTTCACTTTAAATTTTGCCTCTTCGTCATTACCTGCTCTTATCAGGTGCTTCTGGTACCTCAGGTATACCTTTAAAGTCTTTCAACTGTTCTTTTATAACTTCAATAGCTTTATCCAACTGAGCATCTTTTCCCATATATTCCTGGTGAGAGTCATTGTCAATCCATATATCGGGATCGACACCGTATCCCTCAATTATCCATTCGCTTTTTTCTGCAGAATAAGAAGAAAATTCGGGTTTCCTAAGATCCTGACCATCAATAAAAGGCAGAGAACCGGATATGCCAACCACACCTCCCCAGCTTCGGGTTCCAATAACAGTGCCGAGATTATGTTTCTTGAATGCATAAGGGAAAAGATCGCCGTCAGAAGCTGAATAAATATCTATTATAAGTACTTTTGGCCCTATAATCATTTTTGAGGGGACAGGAGTACCTGTAGTAAGGTTTCTCGCTGTATTAACACGCGTTAACTCGCGCTGAAGTCTCTCAATGATCATAGGTGACACATTTCCTCCTCCATTGCCTCGACCGTCAATAATAAGCCCTTTCTTGCTGATTTGGGGATAGAAGTATTTTGCAAATTCATTCAACCCTGTATTTATCATATCGGGAATATGCAGGTACCCCACTTCTCCGTTTGTTTTTTCACTAACGTAATCTATATTCTTCTTAACCCAGTTAAAGTAATACAGATCAGATTCGTCCTCAACAGGACTCACTATAACTTTCCTGCTCCCTTCAGGAACAGCCTTTGAATTAACGGTAAGTTCCACAGATTTGGAAGCCTGTCCAACCAGCATACTGTAAATATCTTTAACATCCTTAAGTGAATTTCCATTAATTTCCAGAATATATTCTCCCTTTTTAACATCTACCCCGATTTCAGTCAGGGGAGAACGGAGACTTGAACTCCAGTTCGCTCCTTCAAGTATTTCATCTATCCGGAAAAAACCCGAAGAATGTTTACTGATTTTTGCTCCCAGCAAACCTGTTTTCACCCTGTCGGCTTTTGGCTTTTCCCCCGTATTTATGTATGAATGGCCAACATTCAGTTCTCCTATCATTTCACCAATAACATATGTGAGATCGTCCCTGTGCCGGATATAGGGAACCATCCGGCCATATTTTTCTTTCATCGAAGGCCAGTCAACACCATGCATATTTTCCACATAGAAGAAATCCCTCATCTGCCTCCAGCTTTCGTTGAATATCTGATTCCATTCATCACTATAAACCACCTTTGCTTTCATGCCTGATAAATCAACGGACTCAGTTATACTGACCTTTGAGGAGGGCAAATCGATAACAGCAAACTGGTTATTCATTCTTACCAGCATTTTTTTACCGTTGGATGAAATAATATATTGCATATTTGTGCCCAGTTCAGTTTCCTTTTTTGATTTCAGATCAAAAACCTTTGCGACAGTCCCTTCTCCTCTCTGAAATTCTGTATAATAAACTTTATTATTTATACATTTTAAATTAAAATAATTGGATGCTTTTACAGGAAGGGAAACTATCCTGTTTTGTATTCCATCTATATCAATTTTTGTGGAAGTTCCATTTCCTGAAGCTTCCTTTTTATCATCTTTATCATTACTTTTTAAATCATCTTCCATTTCAACCAGATCATTTTCCAGTTGAAAGGGATTTGGAGTGTCTGCAGCAAGAGGAATAAGGTAAATTCTGCTCATATCCTTATATGCATGGTTCCATTCTGTGGAACTGTAAACCGGATTAAAGTCTCTTAATGAAACAAAAAGCAGGTATTTACCGTCTGTTGAAAAGCAAGGGTTACCTGAGTTAAACCAGTTATCGGTAACATCATATTTCTCTCTGGTTTCACTATTAAATAACCTAATGATATTGAAGCTGTTATCTGTGGAATAGGAATAAACTATCCATTTTGAATCAGGAGACCAGTCATAGTTACTTATCAAATTATATTTACCCTCATCAACAGGACTAATCTTTCCGGTTTCAATATCAACACTTCTCAAACGTAGTTTCCGGTCGTGAAAGAGCATTTTTTTACTGTCGGGTGACCATTTAAAGTCGTATATGTATGTATCCGCTCCTTTGGTAAGTTGCCTGGCAGGTTCAGCTCTATCTTGTTTTTGTATATAAATTTCAAATTCTCCTGATTTATCCGAAATAAAAGCAATGGATTTTCCATCAGGTGACCATGAGACATTACGTTCGTGGACACCAGGAGTCTGAGTGAAATTATAGGTAATACCGTTTTTTACAGGTAAACTGAAAACTTCTCCACGTGCGGCAAAAATAATCCTTTCCCCGTTCGGACTCAGATCCGCTGACCGGATGTCCTTGCTTACATCCTTTATTTCAGATCGTGCATAAAGCTCATCATCAGCAACAGAGATATTTATTTTCTCAGCTCTTCTGGTATGTATATCGTATTTATAAATATATCCTCCATTCTCAAAAACTATTAAATCTTCACTATGAGAAGGAAATTTTATATCAAAATCAGCAAAATCCGTTAGTTTCTTTGTTTGCTTTGTCTGGATATTATATAGAAAGAGATTCATTCTCCTGTCCCTGTCTGAGAGAAAAAATATTTCATTTCCTATCCACATCGGAAAAACATCCTGACTTTCGTTATTTGTAATCAGGCTTATTTCACCGCTTTTCATATCAAAAATCCTTATGTCATCTGCCATTCCTCCCTTGTAATACTTCCATGTCCTGAATTCACGAAATACTCTGTTGAATGCAATTTTTTTACCATCGGGGGAATAGGAACAGAAACCTCCGGTAGATAAGGGGACTTCCGTTGATAAACCTCCATCAACAGGAACATTAAACAATTGCCCTTTAAAGGAATTGAAAGATTGCTTTCTTGACCGGTATGTAATATATTTCCCATCGGGAGTCCATTCCATTACGATATTATTTGGGCCCATTCTGTCACCTATATCATCCCTGCCAAGTGTTGCTGTAAATGTTAGTCTTACAGGCACTCCTCCTTTCGAAGGAATAAGGTAAACTTCTGTATTGCCATCATATTGACCCGTAAAAGCTATAAATTTACCGTCTGGTGAAAATTTCGGGAACATTTCGTAACCTATATGGCTTGTAAGTTTTCTGGCTAAGCCACCGTTTATATCAACTGTATAGATATCTCCCGCGTAGGAGAATGCAAGCTGGTTACCATGTATAGCCGGGAATCGCAGAACCCTTGCTTCTTTTTGAGCGATTGTGAAAAGGATGGACTGGAAGAAAACCATTAAAAGAATGAGTATTTTTTTCATTTTGATGTACTTTTTGTTAGATATATAACTGAATTAGTTTGTTTAAATGATAATGAATTTTATATTTCCCAAATATATCTTTTTTATCTGTTTTTTTTCCTGTTGTTGAAAACATCTGTAGGGAATTCATTTCAGAAGAGTATTTTTGTAAAAAATATGCATATTACTACATGAGAAAGCTTATTTTACAATTGTTGGTTTTATCAGGGTTCTTCATAAGTTTTACTTCTTTTGAAAACCAAAATTTATTTTTTAAGTACACTGAAAATTATAATACTGTAAATAAAATTTATCCGGATTTCATTTCAACAGATACTTCATGGGCTGATTCAGTCCTGGCTACGCTCACACTGGAAGAAAAGATAGCGCAGATGATAATGGTAGCTGCCTATTCCAATAAAGGAGAGGATCATTTAAAGGACTTAACACATTTTGTTGAGAAAAATCATATTGGAGGCATTGTCTTTTTTCAGGGAGGACCTGTTCGTCAGGCTTTAATGACAAATCACCTGCAAAGTAAGTCAAAAGTACCTCTTCTTATTGCCATGGATGCGGAGTGGGGTTTGGGTATGCGGCTGGATAGTGTGATTTCTTATCCGAAACAGATAAGCCTTGGAGCGATAAGAGACAATGAAATCCTTTACCAGATGGGTTACCATATTGGTAATCAGTTAAAAAGCCTAGGGGTTCATGTGAATTTTGCGCCAGTTGCGGATATAAATAATAATCCAAAAAATCCGGTTATCAATTTCAGGTCTTTTGGGGAAGAAAGGTTAAATGTTGCATTAAAGGCTTTCAGTTACGCAAGTGGACTTGAGGATGCCGGAATCATCGCCACATTAAAACATTTCCCGGGTCATGGTGACACGGATAAGGATTCTCATTTTACCCTTCCTGTTATCAGTCACTCAAGAGAAAGACTCGATTCAGTTGAACTATTCCCTTTTTCTTATGGTATTTCCAGGGGGATACCCGCAATAATGACGGCGCATCTGCATATACCGGTACTTGACTCTACACCAGCGCTTGCTGCCTCCCTTTCTCCTTCTGTTGTTACCTCTCTTTTAAAAGAGGAAATGGGTTTTAAAGGTCTGATATTTACTGATGCCTTATCAATGAAAGGGGTTAGTAATTTTTTTAAACCCGGAGAACTGGAAACCAAGGCATTTATTGCCGGGAATGATATTTTGCTGATGCCTTCTGATGTGGATAAAACAATAAATTATATTAAAAAAGAAGTGCGAAAGGGAAATATTTCCGTGGAAGATATTAACATGCGTTGTAGAAAAATATTGCTTGCAAAATACTGGGCAGGCCTGAATAAAGAAAAAACAGTTCAGACTGACTTACTGTTTGAATACCTGAATTCGCCATATTTCAAGGCTTTTAAAAATGAGATTGTGCGTTCTTCCTTTACTGTAGTAAGAAATAATGATAAAATTATTCCATTTGAAAATCTTACTGATTATAAAATAGCATCTCTTGCAATTGGAAATGGTGAAACTGATGCATTTTCCGAAACTCTTAAACTATATACTGAGGTGGATAACTATTTCATCTCGAAATCAGCAGATTATGCTTCTTTTGATTCATTAGTTAAGGAAATAAAAGGATATAATACCTTGATTATAAGTATCCATGAAACCACAGGAAGACAAGATTCAAATTATGGCATATCTGATCAAACGCTTGAATTAATAAAAAACATTGAATTTAAGGGAAAGATTGTGTTATGTATTTTCGGAAACCCTTATAGTCTTGAGTTATTTGAAGAGCTTGAAAACATTCAGGTAGTGGTAGTTGCCAATGAGAATACCGGTGAATATAAACAGCTTGCGGCTCAGGGTATTTTTGGTGCTTTTCATTTGAATGGTTCACTTCCTGTATCAGCAGGTTCAGCTTTTTCTTCAGGTACTGGTATTTATATCCCGTTTATTCAACGTTTATCTTACGGTATCCCTGAAGAAGTTCTTATAAATTCAGTTATTCTTGATAGTATTGAAATATTGGCAAATGAAGCTATTTCGCAAAAAGCTGCACCCGGATGTCAGGTACTGGTAGCCAGATATGGAAAGGTTGTTTATCACAAAGCATTCGGATTTCATTCCTATAACGGAAAAAAAAAGCTTAGTACTAATGACCTCTTTGACCTGGCTTCTATTACAAAAATTGCAGCAACTCTCCCGGTTTTGATGCAGCTTTTTGAAAATGGAATAATAGAACCTGACCAGGCAATAGGGAAATACCTTCCTGCACTTGATTCAACAAATAAAACCGGGCTGACTATTTCAGATATTCTTTTACACCAGGCAGGGCTCCAGTCATGGATCCCTTTTTATTATTCTTTACTTGAGCCGATAGATACCTCCCAAAAATTATTCAGCACTGCATTTTCCGAAGAGCATCCCTTAAAACTGGCAAATAGCCTGTATGTAAATCGCAATATACGTCTAAAGGAGGATGCTTACCGGGAAAAATTCTTTCCCCCGGATTTCACCATTTGTCTTGCTGAAAATATTTATTTAAATAGATCGTATAAAGATACTGTATATCAGTATATTATCACATCACCAGTGAACAATAAAAGACAATATCTATACAGTGACATTGGTAATTATTTGTTTCAATTGTTGATGGAAGAACTTACAGGAAGTTTTTTATATCCTTACACTTATAAAACGTTTTATTCAAAAATTGGTGCTAATACCCTGGGATATCTTCCTTTGAACAGATTCCCGAAGGAACGGATTGTCCCAACAGAAAATGATCTTATTTTCAGGAAACAGTTGTTGCAGGGATATGTTCATGATCCGGGAGCAGCTATGTTAGGGGGAATAGCTGGTCATGCAGGCCTTTTTTCAAATGCCAATGATCTCGCGAAGATGATGCAGATGTACCTAAACGGAGGAATTTATGGAGGTGAAAGATTTCTCAGTGACTCTGTGATAAAGAAATTTACTTCCAGTGTTCCGGGAACTAACGGAAACAGAAGAGGACTGGGTTTTGATAAACCGGAACCAGACATGAAAAAAAATGGTCCATCCAGTAAACTTGCTTCTCCATTAAGTTATGGTCATACCGGGTTTACCGGTACCATAGTCTGGGTAGATCCTCAGTATGATCTGGTTTATATTTTTCTATCCAACCGTATTCATCCAGATCAGGCGAACCTGAAACTTATTGAATTGAATATCCGGACCAAAATTCATGATGTTATTTACAGATCTCTCCTGGATTTAATAAGAAACTAATTGATCATCAATTAAAACAAACTATATTGCCACTTAATGGTATATTATGAAACCCATATGTTTTGCAAACATAAACACAAACACAAATGAACCGGGTTTATGAACTTCGCAAACGCTAAAGTTTTCAGCGGGCACTGACAGCGTGTAGCCATAGCTTTAGAGGCTTTGTGAAAATAAAATTCATTAAAATATGTGGGTTCCATTGATGTGCCCGGGCAAGCTATATGAACACTAAAAATAAATTATATATATGAAATACAAATGTAATGTATGCGGATACATATATGATCCCGAAGAAGGTGATCCTGATAACGGGATACTCCCTGGAACTGAATTTAGTGAAATCCCTGAAGACTGGAGATGTCCTGTTTGCGGAGTTACAAAATCTGAATTTGAACCTGCAGATTAAATCCCGCATGCGCATTTCCGTTGAGTGCGTACCCCCCTTGAATTCCCTCCCGCCTGGCGGGTCAGGCCGCCCTGTATTACCGCCATTTACCCAGGGCGCCGTTCAATGAATAGCAGGCCTTCGGCCTTTCTATTCATTTTCACTTGCACCGGGCTGGTATAAGCTGGCCTTTATCAGGCTGGAGGAATTTGATACGATGTGCGCAGGCTATACCCTGCCTGGCCGGAACCAGGATGTGCATATAGAGTATTCTGAAAAAGGATTTCTATTTACCCCTGAAAAATATACTGGTAGATATGAATCAATAGGGATATTTATTTCCTTTTTATATAGGAAAAACTTTGCTCTCTCTGCATATAGTATTATTTTTATCGCTGAAAATTATATCAATGGATTATTACCACTCTTCACAAACCAGTATGAGAGAGCTGCAGGGGAAGCATTTTAACCTTGTTCTTGTGGCATCAGGATATGAAAAAAGAAGTACCACACTTATTGAAAGTCTTGAATATACTGCTGACAGGCAGATAGCATTTGCGTTTTCTGAGAAAAAAAATGTTTTTCACCGGGAGGAAAATGATAATTTTTTTCTTTCAAGAAATTTTGAGCTTATTACAGTTTCAGGCCAGGATGCAGAGATAATCAAAAATTTTCTTATAGATTATTTTACAGTATCATCGGAAGAATACATTGAGATTCTGATTGATTATTCCTGTATGACAAAAATATGGTATGCCACATTGATAAATTTCTTTATAGAAAGCACTTATGATGTAAAGTATGTTTCAACTTTTTTTGCTTATACTCCTGCAGGGTTTAATCTCACGAAAAAAGGAAAACCTGTAAAAGTTGCAGATTCGTTAATACATAAGGAACCAGTTAAATTCAAAACTATTAAACCATTGGCGTTGATAGTTGGTTTGGGTATTGAACACAAAAAGGCAGAATATATCGTGAAAAAGCTTAAGCCGGCACAATTAATACTTATGTACGCTGATCCTGCTATTGAAAAAGGATATGTTGAGGCAGTTCTGCGAAATAACCGGAACCTGATAGAATCAGTTGAAATACGTAACCTTCTTAATTATCCCCTTGAGGATATGGAGGTAACGACTGAGATACTGACAAGTCTCTGCCTTATTCTCAGAATGAAATATAATATTATAATAGCACCTGCCGGCCCTAAGGTTTTTTCTCTCCTAAGCCTTCTGCTTGCTGCTAATTATCCGGACATTGATGTTTGGCGGGTCAGTTCCGGTTCAGGCGAACCCGCATTTAACCGTATTCCCGCAAAGGACCCACTTATTTTCAAAGTGAATTTTATAAATGAAAATGAGGATATCTAAATACATTGGTGGAAAAGATGATAAACTTTTTTTTACCATTTTTGTTATGATATTGATCTCATTTGTTAGTCTGTCTGACATTCTACCGGAAGAAATGAAGGTCAATCCGGGTAATTTTAACAATAGTGATCTATATTCTGTTAAATAAGGATCTTATATGTCCTTAGGAAATTCAGCAGGAGGAACGAGTTGGTTTGTTCAGGATAAAATTTAACTGATTTCATAATCAGGTTTAAATGAAAATAATGTAGTATTAAAAACTGAGTTTTATCAGCATTTTTTGTATCTTGGTGTAGTTCAGATTTTACTTGATTTTTTTTAATCGGAAGTATCAGTTGTTTATTTATTAAAACTAAAAAATATGGCGCAGTTTGAAATTATAATGCCAAAAATGGGTGAAAGTATAACTGAGGCAACTATTACAAAATGGTTTGTTAAATCCGGTGATAAAGTAGAAGAGGATGATGTACTTTTGGAAATTGCTACCGATAAGGTCGATTCTGAAATCCCTTCACCTGTAGCCGGTGTTGTTAAAAAAATGTTATACAGTCAGGATGAAACAGTAGCTGTTGGAGCAGTTATTGCAATTATTGATATGGAAGGGGATGCTGATTCTGACAAGGAATCCGGTAATAAAACGGAGGATGATGTACCGGTTAAAGAGGAAATAAAAGATCATAAAAAGGAAAAAGCAGTTGAACAGGACACTCCTGATAAAACCTTAAGTGAAAGCAGATTTTATTCCCCTTTGGTTAAAAAGATAGCAAAAGAAGAAAACATTTCCCTGGAAGAACTTTCTCAGATAAAAGGAAGCGGTGTAAATAACAGATTGCAGAAAGCTGATATTATTTCTTATATTGAATCAAAGGATAAAAATAAGGGTATTGCTGCTAGTTCCGGTCTTCCAATATCTGATGTGGAATCTGTTGAAACAGCAAAATCATCGGTCGCTTTTGGTAATGGTGATGAAATTATTGAAATGGACCGTATGAGGAAATTGATAGCAGAGCATATGATAAGGTCAAAACAGGTTTCTGCTCATGTTACAAACATGCTGGAAGCAGATGTTACACATGTTGTTATGTGGAGGAATAAATTTAAGGAAGAGTTTGAAAGGAAAGAAGGAGTGAAACTGACATATCTGCCTGTTTTTCTTGAGGCTGCAGTTAAGGCTATTGCTGATTTTCCGATGATAAATTCATCCGTTGACGGAGACAGGATAATTATCAAAAAGCGTGTTAACCTTGGAATAGCTGTTTCACTTCCAAATAACAATCTGATCGTACCTGTTATTAAGGATGCCAATAACCTCAATCTTGCCGGGATGACAAAAGAGCTGAACCGGCTTGCAGCCAATGCCCGCAGTAATCAGCTTAAACCCGATGAGATAAAAGATGGTACTTTTACTGTGACGAATTTCGGTACTTTCAGAAATACAATAGGCACACCTATCATCAATCAGCCTCAGGTAGCAATTTTGGCTATTGGTGCCATTGAAAAGAAACCAGCTGTACTTGAAACACCGGAAGGGGATGTGATCGCGATAAGACACAAAATGTTTATATCCCTGACCTATGACCACAGAATTATTGACGGAGCACTTGGCGGATCATATCTGAGGAAAGTAGCCGACTATATAGAATCGTTCAATGTAAACAGAAATATTTAATTAAAACTTATAAAAGGATAAAAGATGAGCTTTAATAAAACCTATCATATAAAAAAAACTGAAAAGAAAATACTTGAGAAGTGGTATAGTCTTCTTACACTGGGTCGCGCCCTGGATGACAGAGCCCCAAACTATCTGAAACAGGCGATAGGATGGTCATATCATGCTCCATACGCGGGCCATGACGGTATTCAATTAGCTATCGGACAGGTTTTCGAAAAAGAAAACGATCATCTTTTTCCTTATTACAGGGATATGCTTACTGCCTTATCTGCAGGACTTACTGCCGAAGAGATTATCCTTAACGGGATATCAAAGGCTACAGATCCTGCCAGCGGTGGCCGCCATATGTCAAATCATCTGGCTAAACCGGAATGGAATATCCATAATACTTCTTCCAGTACCGGTAACCATGCTTTGCATGCAACAGGCCTTGGCAGGGCCTTGAAAAGATATAAATCAATGGGTGTTGTGTTCTGTTCCCAGGGAGAGTCATCAGTGTCTGAAGGATATGTTTACGAGGCTGTTAACGGAGCCTCAAATGAAGAACTTCCGGTGGTTTTTGTTATCCAGGATAACGGTTATGGGATTTCAGTTCCAAAAAAAGATCAGACAGCAAACAGAAAGGTTGCCAATAACTTCATAGGATTTAAAAATTTAAGGATCTTTCATTGTAATGGTAAGGATGTTTTTGATTCTATGAACACTATGAAAGAAGCTAAAAAATGGGTTAAGGAAAATGGGCATCCTGCTATAGTTCAGGCAAATTGTGTACGGATCCATTCCCATTCAAATTCCGACCGGCATGATCTTTATCGCGATGATTATGAGATTAATTATGTTCAGGAATACGATCCTCTCGCCAAATTCAGACGTCTGCTTCTCAGATATGATAGATTTAATGAGGCAGAATTGCTTCAGATAGAAGAAAAAACAAAGGAAATTGTTAAACAGGCGCATAAAGCTGCAATGGCGGCCCCTGATCCGGATCCAAAGTCAATCTACGATTTTGTTATTGCTGAGCCATACAAGACTGAAAAGTATCCCGATGGAACACATAATTATGAAGGTAAGCCTAAAAAACTTATTGAAGCTTTGAATGAGACATTGAAAGCGGAGTTTCGCCATAATCCTGATACTTTTCTCTGGGGACAGGATGTTGCTTATAAAGATAAAGGTGGTATTTTCAATGTTACTAAAGGATTGCAAAAGGAATTTGGAATTGAACGGGTATTTAATGCCCCTATTGCTGAAGATTTTATTGTTGGTACTGCTAACGGAATGAGCCGGTACGATGATAAAATAAGGATAATAGTGGAAGGAGCAGAATTTGCCGATTACTTCTGGCCGGCAATGGAACAGTTAGTTGATACTTCCCATGATTATTGGCGGACAAACGGGAAATTCAGCCCTAATATTACCATTAGGCTTGCGTCTGGAGGATATATTGGTGGAGGGCTCTACCATTCTCAAACGATTGAAGGATCATTAACAACTTTCCCGGGAATAAGAGTAGTATATCCTGCTTTTGCCGATGATGCAGCCGGCTTACTCAGAACTGCTATCAGATCAAGAGGAGTAACCATGTTCCTGGAGCCAAAAGCTTTATATAATGCCGTAAAAGCAGCAAGTCCTGTTCCGGATGATTTCGAGGTGCCATTTGGTAAAGCCAGAATCAGAAGGGAAGGAAACGATTTATCTATGATAACATATGGAAATACTGTTTTTATGTGTATGGAAGCTGCTGAGAAACTTGAGAAGGAAAATGGTACCACAGTTCAGATACTTGATTTGCGCTCTTTGAGTCCACTCGATAAAGAATCCATAATTGAAACTGCAAAAAAAACAGGGAAGGTTATGGTGGTGCATGAAGATAAAGTTTTTGCAGGTTTTGGTGGTGAAGTTTCTTCATTAATAACCGAAAAAGCCTTTGAATATCTCGACGGTCCGGTAATAAGAGTTGGTTCTGAATATACACCAGTTGGATTCAATCCTATACTTGAAAAGGCCATTCTTCCTGACACTAATAAAATTTATAGTGCAGCATTGGAATTATTAAAATATTAAGTATTTACTATTGATGTTTCTACCGCTAATTGTAGCTGGATTTACTAAAGTAAACTCCGGGGATATAAAAATAAATGCAATGTTAATCCACCTGCATAGTTCTTTTTTATCTTTATAAAATCTTTAACTAATGAAAAAAACAGCCATCATTTATAGTTTCAATACCGTGAAATCAGGAAAAATTGCAAAACTTATCCATCATGCATTTGAGGATGATAAGGTAAAAATGGTTAACGCTGAAGATATTGATGCGAAAAAATTCCTTTCATATGATAATCTGATTCTGGGAGTTCCAACCTGGTTTGATGGTGAACTTCCTAACTATTGGGATGAATTTGTCCCGGAAATAGAGGAAATGAACCTGCAGGGGAAAATTATCGCTCTGTTTGGTCTCGGCGACCAAAAAAACTACCCGGAAAATTTTGTAGACGGAATAGGCATTATCGGCTCCCTCTTGGAGGAAAGAGGTGCAAAACTGGCAGGTTTTACTTCCGTTTCAGGTTATGATTTCGAAAGCTCTCTTGCACAAAGAGGAGATGAATTCATGGGTTTGGCAATAGACTACGAAAACCAGGGTTCCAAAAATAAAGACCGTGTTAAAAGATGGGTGGAACAGTTAATAAATGAATTTTCATAAATTTTGTTTTCTACTCCCGCGTCAGCAAAAACAAAGATACCTTTTAGGTTATTTAAACATTTATTATTTCTTTTGTATTTAAATTGGTTAAATACCGGATAGATAATATATTATTTATCACTGGATTTTTATTAACATTGAGATAATGACTAAAGATAGAGTTTATGTTTTTGACACCACCCTTAGGGATGGAGAGCAAGTACCTGGTTGTCAGTTAAATACTGTTGAGAAAATAGAAGTTGCAAGAGCTTTGGAAGCTCTTGGGGTAGATATTATTGAAGCAGGTTTTCCAATCAGTAGTCCTGGTGATTTTAACTCTGTGATTGAAATTTCGAAGGCAGTCAGCAATCCTGTCATCTGTGCCTTAACACGTGCTGTTAAGAGAGATATCGAAGTTGCTGGAGATTCGCTAAAATATGCTAAAAAGGGCAGGATACATACTGGTATTGGCACTTCCTATTATCACATTCATTATAAATTCAACAGTACCCCTGATGAGATAATAGTGAGAGCTCAGGATGCAGTTAAATATGCGCGGAATTTTGTTGATGATGTTGAATTTTATGCTGAAGACGCTGGAAGAACAGATAATAAATACCTTGCAAGGGTGGTTGAAGCAGTTATTAAAGCAGGGGCAACGGTAATTAATATCCCTGATACAACAGGATATACCTTACCCGATGAATACGGGAAAAAAATAAAATACCTTAAAGATAATGTTAAAGGTATTGATAATGTTGTAATATCAACACATTGTCATAATGACCTCGGTATGGCTACTGCGAATACAATCGCGGGCATAATGAACGGGGCAAGACAGGTTGAGGTAACAATGAATGGGATTGGGGAGAGAGCAGGAAATACTTCTCTTGAAGAAGTAGTTATGATCCTGAAAAGCAGAAAAAACCTGAAGGTAGATACAGGTATTAATACAAAAAAAATATATTCTGCGAGCAGACTTGTTTCCACATTGATGCGCATGCCTGTACAGCCAAATAAAGCTATTGTTGGCAGGAACGCCTTTGCGCATTCGTCAGGAATACATCAGGATGGAGTACTAAAGAGAAGGGAGAATTATGAGATAATTGATCCTAAAGCAGTTGGTATCAGTGAGTCCTCCATTGTCCTTACCGCAAGAAGCGGGAGAGCTGCTTTAAAACACAGGCTTGACAAGCTGGGATATAAATTAGATAAAGAGAAACTTGATCACGTTTATGAGGAATTTCTTCGTCTTGCAGACCAGAAAAAAGATATTACCGATGAGGATTTAAGGATTCTTGCAGGAATGGAAGAAAGAGATGCAGAAAAACGGATTAAACTTAAATCTCTACAGGTAATATGTGGTAAGGGAAGCATTCCGACAGCAAGTATAATCCTTGAAATAAACGGTCAGGAAGCATCAGCTACTGCTGCTGGCAACGGACCTGTTGATGCTGCTTTCAATGCTGTAAAACAGTTAGTTACCAGAAAAGCCAGGCTGGAGGAGTTTTTAATTCAGGCAATTACAAGAGGAAGTAATGACCTTGGCAAAGTTCATATCCAGGTTGAATACAAAGGGGCGATATATTATGGGTTTTCTGCTTCAACCGATATCATTACCGCTTCTGTAGAAGCCTATATCGATGCTCTCAGCAGAATTATTTAATTTATTAATTTTCTCTTTCTGAAGACCAACAGGATAAGGTAAGTATCAATTCTACTTATTAAGTATATAATCTGCTATCCAACTACCCGTTTCTATCGTACTGTAAGATTTATATTCAGCAATATCCACAGTTACCATACCTTGTGCCATAGATTCTGAAACGGCCTCCCTCACAAGTTCAGCTTCCCTGTTCATCCCGAAGGCATACTCCAGCATCATGGCGGCCGACAGGATAGTACCAACAGGATTGGCAATATTCTTACCCGCAGCCTGTGGATAGGATCCGTGTATGGGCTCAAATACCGAGGTGTGAATACCTACTGAAGCAGAAGGAAGTAAACCTAGTGAACCGGTAATAACACTGGCTTCATCAGTGAGAATATCACCGAACATGTTTTCTGTAACAACCACATCAAACCGTTTTGGCCATTGAATGATCTGCATGGCAGCGTTATCAACAAACATAAACTCAAGTTCAATGTCAGGATAGGAGGTATGCATACTTTGAATAGTTTCTCTCCATAAACGCGATGTAGCCAGGATATTAGCTTTATCAACAGCTGTCAGTTTTTTTCTTCTTTTTCCGGCATATTCAAATGCCAGTGTGGCAACCCTGATAATCTCATCCCTGCTGTATGTGCAGGTATCAAAAGCAGTATCGCCATTTTCACTCCGACCACGGGGCTCTCCAAAATATATACCTCCGGTAAGTTCCCTGATAAAAACAAAATCAGTTCCTTTAACTATGTCTGCTTTTAAGGGGGATTTATGTAGAAGGGATTCAAAAGTCATTACAGGTCTGATATTGGCATATAATCCAAGTTTTTTTCTCATGGAAAGCAATCCTTGTTCCGGTCTGACCCTGGCTTTAGGATCATTATCATACTTCGGATCGCCTATAGCTCCAAAAAGAACAGCATCCGATCTCATACAAAGATCATAGGTTTCATCGGGAAATGGATTACCGGTTTCATTTATAGCAACAGCACCAACAAGACCATTTTGAAATATAAACTCATGTTTGAACTTTTTCTCAATTGCTTTAACAACTTTTTCTGCCTGAACCATGATTTCCGGACCAATACCATCGCCCGGTAAAATTGCAATGTTTTTTTTCATTCTACTCGTTTTCAATAATGTTTAACATCTTAATTGTAGCTTTAATAGCAGCAACGGTTTGATCGGAGTCTAATCCGCGGGTTTTAAATTCACGGGAATTACGCCATGTGATAACAGTCAGTACAAGTGCATCTGTCTTACCGCCAGGAGGAATTGTTACCATATAATCGATAAGTTTTGGAAGCTTCTTCTTAAGTGGTTTATATATTTTCACCAAAGCCTTCATGAAAGCATCATATTGCCCGTCGCCAACTGAAGTTTCCTGATATAATTTTTTATTGATCTCCATGGCAATTGTTGCTACAGGTTTAAGTCCTTCAGCGAGACTGAGAGAGTAATTCTTTATTTTGATCTTTTGCTCAATGAGTCTGCTTTTTAATACATCAGATATAATGTAGGGAAGGTCCTCAGCAGTAACATCTTTTTTCTGATCACCAAGTTCAATAACTCTTTTGGTTACAAGCTTCATTGCCTCCTGGTCAAGATCAATACCAAGTTCCTGGAGGTTTTTCATAATATTTGACTTTCCTGCTGTTTTTCCCAGAGCATATTTCCTTACACGACCAAAACGTTCAGGCAAAAGATCATTGAAATATAAGTTTTCTTTATTATCACCATCTGCATGAACCCCACAGGTCTGGGTAAACACATTCTCACCTATAATTGGTTTATTTGCAGGAACTCTTATTCCCGAAAAGGTCTCAACCAGTTTACTCACTTTATTGATCTTTGATTCATCCACACCGATGGTAACCTCACAGTGATCTGTTAACAGGGCAATTGTACTGGATAAGGGAGCATTACCTGCTCTTTCCCCAAGGCCGTTAATTGTAGTGTGCACGCCTTTAACTCCTGCTTTTACGGCCGCAAAGTAATTGGCAGTGGCCAGATCATAATCATTATGGGAATGGAAATCAAAATGTAAATCCGGATATTTGTCCAGAGTCATTTTCAGAAATTCATAGGTTTCTTCATAGTTAAGAATACCGAGGGTGTCGGGCAGCATAAAACGGATAATTGGTTCCGTTTTCAGTGAATCGATCAGATAAAAAACATAATCACGTGAATTACGCATGCCGTTACTCCAGTCTTCAAAATAAATATTAACCGAAAGCTCTTTTTTTCCGGCATAATGAATAACATTTTTTATATCGGAGACATGTTGTTCAGGCGTTTTTTTCAACTGGCCGGTTAGATGTTTTAATGAACCTTTGCTCAACAGGTTAACAACCTTTGCTCCGGAATCAACAATCCAATCTAAAGATTCATTTCCGTCAATAAATCCCAGAACTTCAATACGATCAATATAACCGGCTTCTTTTGCCCATTCAGTTATTTTTTTTACCGCTCTGAATTCTCCTTCAGAAACCCTGGCAGATGCAACTTCTATTCTGTCAACTTTTAATTCTTCAAGAAGGAGTCTGGCAATTGTGAGTTTTTCAGTCGCAGTAAAAGATACGCCTGAAGTTTGTTCACCATCACGTAAGGTGGTATCCATTATTTCGATCTGCATGATAGTCTAATTTTTATTATGATAAAAATCAATGATAATATGATCTGCTTGTTTCAAATGCTTCTATTTTATTTTTAAGGCTCAGCAGAAAGTCAATGTCATCGTAGCCATTGATAAGACAGTTCTTTTTATAGGAGTTAATTTCGAAATTTTCACTAATATCGTTTTCTTTAACTGTAAGTATCTGGTTTTTAAGATCAACACTGATTAAGGTGTTTCTGTTATTTGCAATGCAGGTAAATAGTTTCTCAAGAAATTCAGCAGAAACCTGAACAGGTAATAATCCGGTATTAAGTGCGTTATTTTTGAATATGTCAGCAAAAAAACTGGATATCACTACCCTGAACCCATAGTCATAAAGAGCCCAGGCGGCATGTTCGCGGCTCGAACCACTGCCAAAGTTTTTCCCTGCAATCAGTATTCTTCCGGAATAATCAGGATTATTTAACGGAAAATCCTGTCGTGGATTACCTGATTTATCGTATCGCCAATCACGAAACAAATTATCTCCAAAACCTTTTCGCTCTGTAGCTTTCAGAAAACGGGCCGGAATTATTTGGTCAGTATCAATATTCTCTATAGGAAGCGGTACTGCAGTAGATTCAATGGTTGTAAATTTTTCTATTGGCATAGTCTTATAAATTCAATTTGAAGTATTTATTTTAAAATTCTTAAGGATTACATTCAATAATAATAAATACCTTAAGTTATCTAATGAAATCTCTCGGATCTGCGATTTTCCCAGTAATAGCTGCTACAGCGGCTGTTAAAGGACTAACAAGCAGAGTGCGGGCTCCGGGGCCCTGACGTCCTTCAAAATTCCTGTTAGAGGTTGAAACGCAATATTTACCTTCTGGTATTTTATCATCATTCATAGCGAGACAAGCTGAACATCCGGGTTGGCGCAGGCGAAAACCTGCATCTTCCAGTATCGTGGTTATTCCCTCTTCACTTGCCATTTTTTCTACCTGCTTCGATCCGGGAACAATCCATGCTGTCACATTATCAGCTTTCTTTTTGCCTTTAATAAAACCAGCAACTGTGCGAAGATCTTCTATCCGCCCATTAGTACAACTCCCAATAAAAACATAATCTATTTTTTTACCTAATAGTCTGGATCCCGGGTTTAAACCCATATACTGCATTGCATTAAAAAAGGTATTTCTGTTGGTATCATTCAGATCGCTCCCATCAGGTATGCCTTCAGTTATTTTTATTCCCATACCAGGATTTGTTCCATATGTAATCATGGGTTCAATATCGGCAGCGTCAAAATGATATTCCTTATCGAATATGGCATCATTATCTGTTTGCAGGGTTTTCCAGTATGCAATGGCTTTTTCCCATTGAGCATTTTTGGGTGAATATTTCCGTCCTTTAACATATTCAAAGGTAATCTCATCCGGAGCTATTAGTCCGCCACGGGCTCCCATTTCAATACTCATATTGCATATGGTCATCCTTGCTTCCATACTTAGGTTTCGGATGGCGGATCCTGCATATTCTATAAAAAAACCTGTGCCTCCACTGGCAGATATCTTCGAAATGATATAAAGAATAATATCTTTTGACTGAACCCCTTTACCCGCGACCCCATCCACGTTAATCCTCATTTTTTTTGGTTTGGGCTGCAAAATACATTGTGAGGCCAGAACCATTTCAACCTCACTTGTTCCTATGCCGAAAGCGGCACTCCCAAATGCACCGTGGGTGGAAGTATGACTATCTCCGCATACAATGGTCATTCCAGGTTGAGTTATACCCAACTCGGGACCTATAACATGAACAATACCCTGGTAGGGATGATTTAGCCCGTATAGTGTAATATCATGCTTTTTGCAGTTTTCTGTAAGCTTGTTTACCTGATAACGTGAGAGTTCATCCTTAATTGGTAAATGCTGATCTATTGTGGGAACATTATGGTCAGGTGTAGCTACAGTGTTCTCCGGACGAAAAATTTTCAATCCACGGCGTTCCAGTCCTAAAAATGCAACAGGACTTGTAACCTCATGCACCAGATGCCTGTCAATATATAAAACATCAGGGCCTCCTTCAATTTTTTCTACTACATGAGTATCCCATATTTTATCAAAAAGTGTTTTCCCCATTAAATGATTTTGTTTTGATTTTAATAATATTAAGGAATCAATTTGCTCTCATCACCCGTTAATACTATGCTAAATGTATAGGTGAAAAACTAAAGTTTTAAGCCTGCAAATATAAAACATTTCTTACCGATTATATAAAATGAACAGTTTTTTTACATAGTTGTTCAGTCTTTCGGTAATAATTATCTGGTAAACCGAATGTGTGGTTTGAGGGATGAATAAAAAAAAACATTTTTTTATAATTCTTGTTTTTGGCTTATTATTTGAGAACTTTAGAACTTTTATCAGCCTGTACTGTTATCCAGTTTTACTGTTTATGAAAAGATTTTTTATCCTGATAATTATACTAGTATTGCTTATTCCCAAAGCTGTAAATGCTGGCAAACAATTTACCGGTCAGGTAAATACAATTTCAGGTTATGTGAGGGATCAAAGCACAGGGGAGGCTCTTATTGCAGTGAATGTTTATGTCGGGGAATCAGGAAAGGGGACTCTTACCAATTCCTATGGGTTTTATTCCATTACTCTTCCATCAGGTATATATACGCTGGGGTTTTCTCATATTGGATATCATACTGTAGAGCAAATACTTGAGCTTAAGTCTGATATCATTCTGAACATTGATCTTGGCGAAAAAACACAGATCCTTGAGGAGGTAGTAATTACTGCTGCCAAAAAGAATTCAAATATTACCGAACTTGAAATGGGAACTATTCAGCTTCCAATGTATCTGATCCGCAAAGTTCCGGCTTTTATGGGAGAAGTGGATATCATCAAGGCAATTCAGCTTCTCCCGGGTGTACAGTCAACTTCTGAAGGATCATCGGGTTTTAGTGTAAGAGGAGGTAGTATAGACCAGAATCTTATTCTGCTTGATGAGGCCACAGTATATAATGCTTCTCATTTCCTGGGTTTCTTTTCGGTTTTTAATAACGATGCCATAAAAGATGTAAAACTCTTTAAAGGCGATATTCCAGCAAGCAGTGGAGGCAGGCTTTCTTCATTGCTTGATATTCGAATGAAAGAAGGTAATCTGCGGGAATTATCAGGTTCTGGCGGGATAGGAAGTATTTCAAGCAGACTGACCCTTGAAGGCCCTGTAATAAAGGAGAAAGCTTCATTTATAGTGTCTGGGAGGAGAACATATGCTGATCTTTTTCTCCCCCTTTCAGGAAATGAAGATGTGCGAAAAAGCAGGCTTTATTTTTATGATCTGAATGCTAAATTTAACCATATTCTCAACGAGAATAACCGGATTTTTTTATCAGGGTACTTTGGGAGGGATTTATTTAAAAACCCTTTTGCATCACTTGGATTTGGGAACCGAACACTTACAGCCCGCTGGAATCATCTTTTCAGTAATAAACTTTTTTCAAATTTCTCCCTGATACATTCATATTATGACTATAAACTTGGTACTCCGGAAGGGGAACTTAATTCATTCGAATGGTTCTCAACAATGAATGATCTCAGTTTGAAAATTGATTTTACCAATTATTTCAGCCCTGATATTCAGATCAGTTACGGGGGCATTATCACTTATCATAAGTTTGCTCCCGGTATTGCAAGAGGTACAGGTTCTGAATCATTTTTCGGAGAGTTGATCCTGCCAGGACAAAAAGCATTGGAAAATGGATTATATATGAATATTGAACAAAAAACAAAAGGTCGTTTCTCTTTTAAATATGGATTAAGGTTATCTTCTTTTCATAATTTTGGAGATGCTACTGTATATAATTACGATGAAAACTATTTACCAATAGATTCTACTGTTTATAAAGGATTTGATTTCTTCAGTTCTTATTTTGGACCTGAACCAAGACTTGGGATTAACTATCTGGTCAATGAAATAACATCTTTAAAGGCAAGTTACTCCAGAACACGCCAATATTTGCAGCTGGCGCAGAATTCTACTGCAGGAACTCCTCTGGATATCTGGTTTCCTGTCAGCCCAAATATTAAACCACAGATTTCTGATCAACTGTCTATAGGGTTTTTCAGAAATCTGTTTAATCAAAGAGTGGAGGCATCTATTGAAGCTTACTACAAAGTAATGCAAAATACTATTGATTTCAAGGATCATCCAAATCTTCTGCTTAATCCAAAATTAGAAGGGGAAGTAAGGGTAGGGGAATCATCGTCATATGGCATGGAACTTTTCATTAAGCTGAATGCCAATAAAATAAACGGTTGGATAGCTTATACTCTGTCGAAAACTGAAAGAAAAATCGAAGGAATTAATAATGGCTTACCCTATCTCGCTCCTTATGATAAACCTCATAATATTACCATGGTAGCGAATTATTCCATTTCTAATCGCTTATCTGCCGGGGCAAATTGGATTTATTCATCAGGAATTCCTGTAACTTTTCCTGTTGGCAGGTTTGAACTGCTAAATATTATCGCTCCCGTTTACTCAGGGAGAAATGAATACAGAATGCCTGATTACCATCGTCTTGATGTTTCCTTTACATATACCGGGAAACAAAGGCCTGAAAAAAAGTGGAACAGTAACTGGAGTCTGTCTGTTTACAATGCCTATGCCAGGAAGAATGCATGGGCTATTAATTTTATTAATGATAAGGAAGTACCGGGAGTTATGCATGCGGAAATGACCTATCTTTTTTCAGTTATTCCTGCACTAAGCTATAATTTCAACTTTTAGGAAAATGAGGTTATATATAAATATTATCTGTCTGGTATTGTCAATAACAATATTTCTTTTCTTTCCGGGATGTACTGAAATAATTGATATTGAACTTGACAGCACAAATACCCGACTCGTTGTATATGGTGAAATTACAAACTATACCGGAACCCATACAGTCAGACTGACTAAAACCACAGATTTTTTTAATAACCAGCAGGCTCCGCCGGTTACGGATGCAAGGCTTACTATTTCAGATGGTTTAATATCTTATATTCTGGATGAAAGCAATACAATACCGGGACTTTATGAGACATCAAGATTTTTCTATGGAATGCGTGGGAATACATATTCCCTCACGATTGAAAATGTTGATATAGATGAAGATGGTGAAAAGGAAATTTATGAAGCAAAATCTTATCTCCCATACCTGGATGTGATGGATTCTATCAATTTGAAATATTCTTCCTATCCTTTCTTTTCAGGATGGGAAGTTCAGGTTTATACATGGGATCCTCCCGACATCAGGAATTATTATTCCTTTAAAGTATATAAAAATGGCAAGCTTGTAACTAGTTCAATAAATGATTATATTGTCAGATCCGATGATTTCTTTGATGGGAAATATACAAATGGTATTACTGCGCAGTTTCTGAATGATGCCAGTGAGAAAGAAAAAGCATTACCAGGGGATACAATTGTTCTTGAAATCAATGCTATTACTAATGAATTTTTTGTTTTTGTACAACAGGTTCAGTCGGAAATTTTTTCTTCTACCCCGATTTTTAGCGGGCCTCCCGCAAATATCGTTTCAAATATCAGTAATGGCGCTTTGGGATTTTTTCATGCATATGCTATTGACAGAAAGAGTGCAATTGTGCCGGATTACCCCTGATGGAAAGAGTAGGGGGCAATTCCATGACTTTCTCCGGGTGAGTTTATTACTCTGATGCTTGCATCGGGAATAAAAAAATATTTTTTTATACATCGACAGCTTTGCTGCGAGGTATTTCATTTTTATTTAAAAATTTCAGAATATTAAGTATCTTAATATCTTTTTAAATTAAATATGATGAAAAACGAAAATCAAATTCATCCCTTAATTTTAAAACGCCGGAGCATTTTTTCTTTTTCTGATGAACCGGTAAGCTACGAAAAACTTATGGTTCTGTTTGAGGCAGCCGGGAAGGCTCCATCCAGCTTTAATGCTCAGCCATGGGGTTTTATTTTTGCAACAAAAGAGAATCCTGGGAATTATAAAAAAATGGCCGATCTGTTAATGGAAGGCAATAAAACTTGGGCACTTTCTGCTCCTGTTCTTATCCTGAGTCTGGCACAAACTGTTTCAGCATATAACAACCGAAAAAATCCTTATGCTTTTCATGATCTGGGCATGGCCACAGGTAATCTTCTGTTTCAGGCAGCTTATATGGGTTTGTTTATTCATCCGATGGGTGGGTACGATAAAGATCGGGCAAGGAAAGTACTGAAAATTTCTGAAGATTATGAACCTGCAGCGATGATGGCTCTTGGTTATCCCGGGAAAACAGATAAACTTCCGGATGAACTGAAAAAAAGACAGCAAGAAGCTGGAAAAAGGAAACCTCTCGATGAAATAATAAGGGAAGGGGCATTTTAATTGCTGATCAGAAAACAGCTCTTATACTAATATTAAATCTTCTGGAGGTAAGATAGTTAGGTATTGCGTACATTCCCGGAATATTTTCCTGATTGGATATGGTCCTTACCCATAGATAGGAGATAGTATTATTCATACCAAAAAGATTAAAAACCTCCGCATTTAACCATATATTTTGAAATATGCTGCAGGATTTTAATTTTTCAGAATCTTTACCTGTGCGATTAAGATTTTTTGAAATGCCTATATCTACTCTTCTGTATGGAGGCATCCGAAATACAAGATCATACCTGTCATCCCCGGGTGAACTATAGGGAAGCCTGCTTCCATAATAAAAAGTGAGGTTAACTTTGTAATTTGGATTATTTGGGAAATAATCCTGAAAAAATAAACCACATCTGAATAACTGATCTGTTGGCCGTGGATAATAGCCTGGTTCTGTTCTCACAAACGTTTCCTCCTTTTCATGATAATAAAAATCATCTTTGATATCCTCACGGGTTTGCATTATTGACAAACTTATCCAAGACTCGGTTCCTTCTACAAACTCACCGTTGAGTTTCAGGTCAAACCCTGTGGCATATCCTTTTGCTATATTTTTACCAGCATATCTGATACGCACATTATCTATCCTGTACGGAATTAGATCATTCAGATCTTTGTAATACATTTCAGCCATTAGCTTAAAAGGACGTTCCCCTGATCTGAAAATATAATCCCCCCCCAAAACCAGATGGATTGATCGCTGAGATTTTGTATCTTTATTTAATTGCCCGTTCATGGTTTTCAACTCTTTGTAAACAGGAGGCTGATAATACATTCCTGCACTTATTCTGAATCTTATGTCACGTTTCCATCCGGGAGTATAGGAAAAAGTAGCTCTGGGGCTAATAAGGAAATTATTTGTCAGACTCACAAAGGTGCCACGAACACCTGCTGTAAGGAAATATTCTTTTTCGCCGGCCCTGACACCCCATGTATCCTGGAAAAATGCTGATGTTACTGAAGACGTAATCTTATTATTTGCGTTTAGTAGTTTATATAGTTCAAGTTTATCTGGTTGTTGTGGCAGCGAATAACCTGTTGAGTCGATAAGTTCCCATTCGTTCATGATGTCATGAAATTTATTATACTGATATTTTACTCCCCATCTGAATCGATTTCTGCCCTTTTTATATTCACTGAAGTATGTGGCAGAATATATCCATGCATCAAGGTAATTACGTGCATGATTCAGAAATGATCCGATACCGATATTAAGAATGCTGTCACCATAAGTTTCTGAACCTATAGTGTTATCCAGTTCATTAATTAAATATGCTCCGTAGATATCATAAGTTTCTCTCTCAGAAGTATAAAGTAAACTGTTGATAAAAGTGAAACTGAGATTCCCTGAGGGTGAATATTTAATTGTATGAGCGCCCTGGTAAATATTGAATCTGTTGGCTTCATTCCCTTCAAAGAATATTCTCAGGTTAAGTGGAGAGCTTACAGTACCAAAAACTGTATTTCTTGTTTGGGGAACAAAAATGTAATTGTTAATGGCCATATTGCCAAGCAAACTTATTTCCAGCTTTTTCGTAATAGTATATGTTGCAAGCCCCTGTATGTCAAAGAAATTTGGTTTATAATCTCCCTGCGTGTCGAGGCTATTTAGAAGGTATGATGTGGATTTAAACCTTAAACCCATGAGATAAGTAAATCTTTTATTATTACTTATTCCTTCAAAGTGCATGCTGCCTCCTAGAAGACTGCCGGAGACAGAACCTCCTCTTCTTTCAGGCTTTTTGTAACTAACGTCAAGGACTGATGACATACGGTCACCATATTTTGCTTCAAAACCACCAGCTGAGAAACGAAGCGATGAAACCAGATCACTGTTAATAAAACTCAAACCTTCCTGCTGTCCGCTCCTTACAATAAAAGGTCTGTAAATTTCAATATTATTGACATAGATAAGGTTTTCATCAAAGTTTCCTCCTCTCACATTATACTGAGAACTTAATTCGTTATTTGAGGCTACCCCGGGTAAGGTTTTAATGAGGGATTCCAAAGAACCGGTTATACCGGGTACAAATTCCAATGATTTGATGTTGATCTTAATACTACCGGCTTTTTCCTGTCTGGTGCTGATGGAAACCTCCTTAATTTCTTTTATATCAGTTTCGAGTAATACATTGATTTCTATACTTTGCCCTTTTTTCAGACTTACTTTTTTTTCTTGCGAAATATAGCCTACAAATGAAAAGACAAGTATTACATCAGTTTCGGAAGGAATAGTAAGCTCATAAAAGCCAAGACTATTTGACAGTGTGCCTGAATTTCCATCTCTTATATAAACATTTACGGGATAAACAGCAGATCCGTTTTTATCTGTAACAACACCACTCACAAATCCCTGAGAAAACAGATTTCCTTTGATATATGTAATTATCAGGATAATTAAAAATATCTTTCGTGTTATGTTCATCCTGATTAAATAAGAATAGCCTGGTTAACTAACAAAAAGATTATAAAAAGAATAAATCATCAGTCATCATCTCTCCTGAAATCTCCTTGCTTTATTGCATCAATAAATTTTGCCCAATTGAGGGGGTTAAGGATAGGGATGCTTGGATATTGACCTGCATAATACAGTTTGTCATAATGCTGACGCATGGCATGTTTGAAGGATAAATCGGCATCAGGTTCAAAGTCCATATTTAACTGTGCCTTTATAATAGCTATATTCCTGTATGCTCTTTGTTCATCATCATCAGGCAATTCGAGTTTCAGGAAGGCAACTTTAAAATCCTCATATGTTTTCCATGGAAAAATTTTTACTTCTGCCAGATGAATTGTATCATTCAGCATATAGATATCCCTTGGATAGTTCGACACATTAATAGTATCGGGGATAATAACCAGGGTATTCTTATACCCTACACTCCTGAAAAGAATACTGTCGGAGGGATTTACAATGAATGAAAATATCCCTTTCTCGTTACTTGTTGTTCCGCTTCGGATGTTTATGTTTATTATATTAACATCTGGAACCGGTTCATAACGAAGATTCCTGATCACTCCTGAAAACTGCACAAGTTTTTCTTTCTGACCTGAAGCTAATAGGGTAAGTGATGCAAAGAAAACAAAAAGTATTAAGTTTCTGATTACAGACATAAAAACAAGCTTAAAGCATCAAAAATAGCTAAAAAAATCTAACTGCAAGACTAACGTTGATTTTTGATTATTTGTTTTTGAGATCATTCAATATTTAACAAAAATCATAAGTTTGTTATTTTTACACCTAATTTAACCTAACAAAAATGATTTGGCAAAAAGAGATACATCTTCCTGCTTTTAGCCGGGGTTTCCACCTGATTACCCGTTTAATTGGCAATTCGCTTGAGAGTTTGCCTGAAAAGGGCATTCTGAATATTTTCGTCAAACACACGTCAGCAGGTATAACACTTAATGAAAACGCTGATCCTGATGTCAGAGTTGATTTTGAAAGCTTCCTCAACAAATTTATTCCCGAAAATCATTCTCTCTATATTCACACACTGGAGGGTGCAGATGATATGCCCGCCCATATTAAATCCTCCTTCTTCGGACAGTCACTTACTATTCCGATTACGAACCATCGATTGAACCTTGGGACGTGGCAAGGAATATATTTTTGTGAATTCAGGAATTATGGAGGGAACAGGAAGATTCTCCTTACGGTATATAGTTAATGCGGAATTTAGTTTCAGACAGTAATAATATAGTCAGCTTTCTTTCTTCAGTCTTCCTCAATTAATCTATTTTGGGCATATGCAGGGAGTCTGGTCCAAATAATATGCTCCTTTTTTATATCTTTGGAAAAAAAAATGTTTACTGACCAGGATTTTATATTTTTCGAATCAAAAGGTATTGATCTCAAAACCATTGAAAAACAAATTGATTTTTTCAGGAGAGGTGCTCAGCCCGTTGAATTAATTAAACCTGCAATACCGGAGCAGGGATTAGAGGTTTTGTCCGGGAGCAGGATTTTGGAATATGCTGAGTATTTTGATAAATATTCTGCCGATTATAGTAAAATTAAATTTATTCCGGCCTCTGGAGCTGCTTCCAGAATGTTTAAAGATCTTTTCCTGGCTTTTAATGATCTCTTATCCGACCCTTACAAAGAGAAAGAAATAATTTCGAGTCAAAAGATTCTAAGTGACTTTTTCAGGAATATAGAAAATTACCCTTTTTTCAAAGATCTGTGTGCTGTAATAAAGGAAAATGGGACTCATATCAAAAGTCTGCTGGAGGAAGAAAAATATTCGGAGATATTATTTTTTCTCTTAAAAGGGCCCGGTCTTAATTATGGAGTAAAACCCAAAGGTGTTCTAAAGTTCCATAAATATGAGGATGACAGCCGTACCCCTGTCGAAGAGCATTTTATTGAAGCTAAGGAATACCTGGTAAATAAAGATAACTCCCTGCTTATTCATTTTACTATCAGTCCTGAACACAGGGAGATGTTTATGAAAATATCAGAATCACTTGTTAAATCCTGCAAGGGAAAGGGTATTATACTTAATATAGAGTATTCATATCAGGAACCTTTCACTGATACAATTGCAGTTGATCTCTCAGGGAACCCAATAAGAGAGGATAATGGTAATATTTTTTTCAGACCGGGAGGTCATGGAGCCCTGCTTCAGAATCTTGGGAAAATGGAAGAGGAATTAATTTTCATTAGTAATATCGATAATTGTGCCCCTGACAAGTTAAAACCTATCAGGGTACAGTATAAAAAATTTCTTGGAGGATATTTAATGGAGAAAATTCAAAAAATAAGAGGTTTGCTAAGTGATCTTGAGAAAGATATAAATCAGTCATTTCGGGATGAGCTTATCCTTTTTATTCAGAATAATATTTCAGATCAGCTGGCAGAAAGTGTAAAAGTGCTGAAAAATAAAGAATTCAGAACTTGTGTTTTTAATATTCTGAATCGTCCTGTAAGAGTATGCGGAATGGTCAAAAATACTGGAGAACCAGGTGGTGGTCCTTTCTGGATAAGAAGCAAGGATGGTACAGTAAGTAAACAGATAATTGAAAGTTCTCAGATTGATACGACTAATGAGGAACAAGTAAGAATTTTTAATTCCTCCACCCATTTTAATCCGGTTGATATTGTTTGCTCTATAAGAGATTACAAAGGTGGTAAATTCAATCTCAGAGATTTTACAGATGATGAAATGGCATTTATTTCAGTTAAATCAACAGAAGGTAAAGAACACAAGGCACTTGAATTACCGGGGCTCTGGAATGGGTCCATGGCCGGATGGATTACGTTTTTTACCGAAGTGCCGATAGAAACATTTTCTCCCGTAAAAACTATTTTTGACCTTATGCGGCCTGAGCATAGGGTTGGATGATATAAATCCCTGAATTTATCTGATAATATTTTCTCATCCAAAAACTGATTATAACTTGATAAGTCAGGCGCATACTCCAATTAAAACCCTTTTTCATTGTTCAGAAATATTGAATTTCTGTAAATTCCTGCTCCATTCCCAAAGAAACGAACGAGCTGATTATTGCTCAGGATTTTATTAAAATAAAAATTACCAGTCTTGATGGCATAATGTCTATACATATTTTTAATAGTAAAGGTTTTTATAAATGTCAAATTTAATATTTGAATGTAATCAAAAAATAAGATTAAATTAAGATAAAATTAATTATGTAGTTACATTGAATTAATATTAAGTTAAGAATTGAAAACTATTTTTGTTGGAAATATAAAAAATGCGTTTAGGATTACTTATTTTTTTACTTCTTTTTATGCTGAAAGCTTTCAGTAATGATCCGGTAAACAAATCGATATCAGAAACTAATACGAATTCTATAAGTGGAAGTGTAACTGACATGATTACAGGTGAGGGTCTGACGGGAGTGAAAGTACTGCTTCTTGAGAACAATACCACAGTCTATACAGATTTCAACGGTAATTTTTCCTTTCAGGAGATTGCTTCGGGAGATTACACTATTTCTATTGAATATATTTCATATAAGAAGAATGTGGTTAACAAAGTAAGCCCCGGGAAGCATCAGATTATTAAATTGCGTTCGGAATCTGGGCCAAATAATATCAGACTCTTTGCAGTGAACAGAGATGCATAACTAATTAGCAATTTCCTCTTCGCTTTTCTGATTATTCTAATTATTGCAATATGAACCTTTTCATATTATGATCCTGGTTAACTTTTTTTAGTACCTTACATCTAATATTCTTGTATTATTTAGTAAAAATTCCAGAAAACAAATTCCAAAAAACAAATAATAAACAATAACAAAATTATAAATACGAAAC
>CAZGKF010000038.1:0-37615 GCA_964526475.1 uncultured Bacteroidaceae bacterium | reverse complement strand
TTCGGGGGGTGGTCAATATCACCGGAATCGGTGGTCAATATGGCCGGAATTTACAACAACATTGGGTATTCCTGTTTTTTTTGCATTATATGGTTTATATCGAGAAAAATTACAGGTTTATGCTGGGTTCGCATTAATTACAGCAATTATAGGTTATGTAATAATTATGTCTGATAATGTATCATTTGCATTTTTGGAATTAGCAAAAAAATATTCAGTAGCTGCAAGCTATACTGATAAATCACAAATAATTGCAGCCGGTGAAGCATTGTTTGCAAAAGGAGCGAGCCATACACCGGGAACATTTCCCGGCTTTTTAATAGGGCAAATTGCAAATATACTGTTTTCATTGATAATTATAAAAGGTGGAGTTTTGAAAAAATTAATCGGAATTATTGGCTTGATTTCGTTTTCATTTCTGATTGTTTTTGAAATAATGTCATCATTTATACCATCAATGTACGAACAGGCAATGATTTTTGCCGGAATCGGAGGAGTTTTGGCTCTGGTTTGGTATATAATGCTTGCTTTGGGATTATTAAAAGAATCAAAAAAATAGGAAAATGAAAAAAAACTATATACTACTTTTCACATTCTGTTTTTCTGCTCAATTTTTTTGCCAATCTAAACAACCATATACTTTAAAATCAGGAATATCAGCAGACTATTCCTACTCGGGCAACACAAATTCCTTCGTTGCTGGTCCGGTGCTATTATGGGAAAGAGAAAAGGGAAAAGACAATACGAAAGTGTGCACTGTTAATTTCTAAAATCTGTGCATTGTAAGTTCCTGCTTGGATTTACCGACAACGAAACATTAAGAAAAAACAAGCATATGAATAATCGTAAATTAACTAAGGCAATAAAGAGAATTACAAATTTACCAAATGGAAAATATCTATTTTTATATACTGCAAATAAGATTAAGCATTTCTATTTTAAAGCCATAAAATCAACAAAAGTAGCTTACCCATCAACGATTATGCTCGAATTAACCAATCACTGTAACCTTGCATGCACTACTTGCCCACGAGAGTATCGTTATGGAAAAGAAATGGATAAAGGATACATGAGTTTGGATTCAGCTAAAAAAATAATTGATGAAGTATGGCCTTATCTTGATTCTATCGGTCTAACTGGTATGGGAGAAACATTCCTGTTTAAAGAGATTAATGAAATTGTAAATTATATTAAGAAAAAAAACAAAGGAATAATTATATCCGCGTCCACAAATGCCGTTTCGCCTAACTTTATTGAGAAAGTTGCTGATTTAATTGGGAAAATTGACACTATACAAGTGTCAATTGACGGACTTGATGATATTTACGACAGCATACGCAAAAAGTCTGATTTTAAAACTTTGAACAAGAATCTTCTATCTCTTTCAAAAATAACAAAAAATACCACCACTGATGTTTTGTTGAATATGGTTGTTACTAAGGAAAACTATAAACAAGTGCCATTATTAATAAAATATGCAAAAGAAACAGACATTAAATATATGGATTTTACATTGTTTAACCTTGCTTCAGTTACGGATATTGAACAATCGTATTATACTTTCTATCAATCGGTAGATTTTCAAAAAACAATCGAAGAACTAGAAAAGACAATAAAGGATACTCCTGAAGTATTAGTTACCGAGCGTAATTTCAAAACAGATAAAAGTTTTCAAAAATGTCCATTTCCTTGGACACATTTTTATATTAGTTGGGATGGTTTTGTGCCTCCATGTTGTGCAAAACCTTTTCCAAAAGAGCTAAATTTTGGAAACACATTTAATTCTAAGATAATTGATATATTAAACTCTTATAGATATAGAGAATTTAGAGCGCTTTGGTTTAAAAATAATCCTCCAGCCTTTTGTAATAAATGTCATTTTATAGATCTTGAACCAATAAAAACAACTACTAAAATTTAAAGTTAATAACAGCGTTTTACTTTCAATTTGTAATCTATTAATTCAATGATTAGTCTTTTTAGACAGCCTCTTGGGGGGTGAGTCAGGTAAGAACAAAAATATTGCCTTAAAGATTCTTTTTTATTTTTTAACAAGTTGAGCATCTGCAAAACTTTAATTAATAATTTCGAAGTATAGAAAAAATCGGGTACTCTTGAAATAACTATCAACTCAACAGAAAGAATCGAAAAGGCAAAAGAAATCTATAAAAGAATAAAAAAATAGAGGTATGAGAACTTCAAAATTTGATATAGCAGACTATTAGTCTTTTTGAGTCGCAGATGAGAACAATGAATAAAACTCTATTATGTTGCCTGCAATAGCAGGAGAGACTCATTACTAAAAATAATCCCGGTGTGATTTTGAAAATGTAAACTGATTAGTTAACTTTGTTTGAGGAATAGAAAGGTAATTGCATACAATAAACTGATTGAAATTGGATTAGGAAGGAATTTGAATATTTCGATTGGTAAATAAAGCTACTGCAGGCAATCGAGTAGGCTGCCCCGCCAGTAGAAACTGACGGGGAGAACTTCTCTGCATAAGGGATTTGCACCCTCCGGGAAAATACACACTTGTTGGTACCCGGATTGTTAGAAAAATGTTTATTTTTCTGATTTAATCAGAGCTTCCAGGTGGTTGCACTGCTTACCCATGCAGGGCAAACACAATGAATGATGAGGGCTATGAATATATTCCGATAAAATCACATGAGTATTCAAAAACACTAAAGGAAAATCTGAAAACCGCACATGCTCCAGCTCTATTATATGCAAAAGGCAATAACCAAATAATGCAAGAAAAATCAGAGTGGTCATTCATCACTCTCACTCTGACTTTGTACCCGGAGCCGGGGTCGAACCGGCACGGTATTGCTACCACTGGTGTTTGAGACCAGCGCGTCTACCTGTTCCGCCATCCGGGCAAAAAACATTGCGAAGATAATATAATTTGCTGTTCTTAGCAATAAAGATTGTTACGGCTGCTGCTGATGAACAGTCACTAACTTTTCAGACTACTGCCTGACAACATTGCTTCATAATCTTATTTCATGTTCTGCAATATCTGCAAAGATATTCCTGTTTATTAAAAAAATAACCTTACCTTTGCGCGCTGTTTAACTTAAGCAATAACTAAAGTTCTCCTTTATTCTTTCTTCAGGTTGACTGTCACAAATTTTTATTCACCAATAAAAGCAAGACTTAACAAAGTCTTTCTATTTAATTTAATTTTAATTTAATGCTAAATTTTAACGAATCAGGCCTTTGCAGCGAATTGCTCAGGGCTGTTGAAGAAATGGGATTTGATACTCCTACTCCTGTCCAGATAAAAACCATTCCCGCATTTCTTTCTACCAACAGGGATATTATCTCCCTCGCGCAGACAGGTACAGGGAAAACTGCTGCATTTGGTCTTCCTCTTATTGAAATGACCGACCTAAGCTCAAAAAATATTCAATCATTGATCCTTTGCCCAACACGTGAACTGTGTATCCAGATAAGCAATGACCTTCAAAACTACTCGAAATACATCGGTGATTTCAGCACAGTTGCAGTTTATGGCGGGGCAAGCATCGAAAACCAGATTAAAGCGCTGAAGAAAGGAGCTCATGCCGTTGTGGGAACACCGGGCAGAACACTGGATCTGATCCGCAGGAAAGTTTTAAAAATAAACGCTATCCGCTGGATGATCCTTGATGAAGCTGATGAGATGCTAAATATGGGGTTCAAAGAAGACCTCGACACTATCATGGCGGAAACCCCTGAAGAAAAACAAACCCTTCTTTTTTCCGCTACTATGTCCCCGGAAATATCCTCACTTACAAAGAAATTCCTGAAAAACACTTTGGAAATAACTGTGGGCAAGAAGAATACCGGTGCTGATAATGTTCAACATGAATATTATATGGTGCATTCGAAGGACAGGTATAATGCCCTTAAACGTATTGTAGATATGCAGCCTGACATATACGGAATTGTATTTTGCAGGACCAGACAGGAAACCAAAGATGTAGCTGACAAACTTATTGCAGATGGTTATAATGCTGATTCACTCCACGGTGATCTCTCCCAGGCACAAAGAGATCATGTAATGGGTCGCTTCCGCTCCGGGCATCTCCAGTTACTTGTTGCAACAGATGTGGCAGCACGCGGACTTGATGTAACCGACCTTAGCCATATTATTAACTATAACCTGCCCGATGAACTGGAAGTATATATTCATCGAAGCGGAAGAACCGGCCGGGCAAATAAAACAGGAATATCGGCAGCAATTATCCACACAAGAGAAAACAGTAAGATCCGGGAACTTGAAAAATTAGTCGGGAAACCCCTGGAACGCAAGAAAGTTCCCGGCGGCAGGGAAATATGTGAAATTCAACTCCTCAGCATGATTGATAAAATTGAAAAGATAGCAGTAGATGAGTCCCAAATTGGAAAATATATGCCTGCTATATATGATAAGCTTGACCACCTGAGTAAGGAAGACCTTATTAAGCTTTTTGTTTCAGCCGAATTCAACAGATTTCTCGAATTTTATAAAAATGCCCCTGATCTTAATGTAAATGAAAGCTCTAAAAAAGAAGCAGGCAGAGATCATGATAATTACAGAAACAGAGGAAGAGATAAATTCAGAGATAAATACAGAAAAACATCTGAATTTCCCGATAAGAATGAGAAATCCCGGAGCAGAAGAAGAATGCATGATGTTGAATTCTCCAAATTCCATATCAACCTGGGGTCAAAAAGCAACATTAATCCTGCTAAACTTATTGCTCTTATAAACAATCAAACACGGATAAGGAATATTGAGATAGGCAAAATTGATATCGAACGTAATTTCTCTTTCTTTGAAACCGATAGCCGGTACGCAAAAGAAATTGTATCCTCTTTCAAAAACCTGAGCTATGAGAATATCCAGGTAGTACTAAGCCCATCGGATAAAAAAGAGTATGGCAATTCTTACAATAAATCTTACCGGACAGGGGAAAAAAGAAGAAAACGAAAAACATCCGGGAACAAATATTAGATTTGAAATTAGAGCAATTAAAGAATAAATACCAACATCAAAAATTGTATCTTTGCAATTCAGGCAGGGGAACGCTATTCCCTTGTAAATTAGAGGTAGTTAATGTTTAACAGCGATAAACAATTGGAATTAGATCAGCGGTATCTGCAGATGGCTGAAATATGGTCAAAGAATTCTTATTGTAAAAGACGGAAAGTCGGTGCAATTATTGTAAAAGGCAGAATGATTATCTCTGACGGATACAACGGTACTCCCGAAGGATTTGAAAATGTTTGCGAAGATGATAATAATATAACCAAACCATACGTTCTCCATGCCGAGGCAAATGCTATCACCAAAGTTGCCAAATCAAACAACTCAAGTGAAGGAGCAACTTTATACGTAACTTCTTCTCCCTGCATAGAGTGTTCAAAACTTATTATTCAGTCAGGAATAACCCGTGTGGTTTTTTCAGAACCTTACCGGCAGGATGACGGACTTTCATTGCTTAACAGAGCAGGTGTTGAGGTGTTACACCTTCCAATTAATGAAACATGAAGACAATAAAAAACATATATTTACCACTGATTCTATCAATCATTCTGATTCTCGGAATCTTAATAGGTAACTGGTATGGAACCAGGTTTCATTCAGATAATCCTAACTTACCATTATTCCTGAAAAATAAATCTTTCACGCTTACTGGTGAACAGGGAAGTTTTTCACTTATCCCCAGATCCAATAAAATATCTTCTCTCCTTGGTTATATTGAGAATGAATATGTTGACACCGTTGATTTAGAAAGTGTAACAGAAAATACCATCCATTTCATTCTGGAGAACCTTGACCCTCATTCAGTTTACATCCCTGCCTCTGAAATAAAAAAATATAACGAGCCAATACTTGGCAATTTCAGTGGAATTGGCATTGTATTCAACATGAACAATGATACTGTTGCAGTAATTAATACTGTTCCTAACGGGCCCTCTGAAATTGTCGGAATTCTTCCCGGCGACAGAATTATAACCATTGACGATATAAATGTAGCCGGTGTTGAAATGGAAACGGATGTGGTTGTTTCCAAACTGCGCGGGCCGAAAGGAACAAGTGTGAATGTTACCGTTCTGAGAAGGAATGAGAAAAAGCCACTCCAGTTTATTATTGTCAGGGATGATATACCCTTATATAGTGTTGATGTTGCTTACATGATCGATCAGGAAACGGGTTATATTAAAATCAATAATTTCTCCCAAACTACCTATGATGAATTTTTAAAAGGAATTGAAAAACTGCATCAGAAGGGTATGAAGAAACTTATACTCGATTTGAGATCTAACGGAGGAGGTATAATGGACGCAGCCACGAAAATAGCTGATCAGTTCCTGGAAGCAAATAAACTCATTGTTTATACCCGGGGAAAAGCAAGAGCCAGAAATGATTTCTTTGCAACAGCCAGAGGTGCTTGTAAAAATGATGAATTAATCGTTCTGATAGATGAATTTTCAGCGTCGGCCAGTGAAATCCTTGCAGGAGCTATTCAGGATAATGACAGGGGAACAATAGTAGGAAGGCGTTCTTTTGGAAAAGGACTTGTACAGGAACAGGTTCAGTTTCGTGATGGCTCTGCCTTACGATTAACTATTGCCAGATATTACACGCCGACTGGTCGCAGTATTCAAAAACCTTATTTAAATGGCAAAGAAGAGTACTACAGTGATCTAAACGAAAGGTTTAACCATGGGGAATTTCAATATGCCGACAGCATTAAACTGGCAGACTCCCTGAAATACCTGACTCCCGGAGGTAAAACTGTTTATGGTGGAGGAGGTATAATGCCCGATGTCTTTATCCCTTTAGATACTGCAGGTCTGACTGAATATTTCACTAAAGTACGAAATCAGGGACTTATTTTCAGGTACGCTTTTAACTTTACCGATGACTACCGGGATAAAATGAAAAATCTGAAAACTCCTCAGGAAATCTCCAGCTACCTTGATAATACCAATTATTATAATAATTTTATAAAATTTGCATCGGAGAATGGTGTTCAACCTGATTATAAGGATATCCATATCTCTGAGAAGATTTTGAAAACCCAATTAAAAGCTCATATTGCAAGGAATTTAATCGATAACGAGGGTTTTTATCCTATTATTAAAGAAATTGACAACACATTACTCAGGGCGATCGATCTGTTAAACAATAAAATTTAAATCCATATTTTACTCCCTGAGCAGCATCCTGCCATTCCATCATCCGGAATTATTTATACATTATTAAACTAATCAACAAACACAATTTCTAAAGTAGATTTCAAAGTTGACTGAAGAATTCCTTTAAAGTATTATAAACTTTTTCTTTCTCCTCAATAAATCCCATGTGCCCGCTATAATCAAGTTCGATACATTTCATATCTCTGGCAAAAGACATGATCTTTTTTACAACATCAGCAGGAATATGATTATCCTTCATCCCGGCGAACAAAAGAGAAGGGATGCCTCCCTTTTCAAGCAAATTTGAGCGATCGGGTCTTTCCATCATGCCTCTCAGTATTGCTGCCATTCCTTCAGCAGGAGTTCTCATTGCAATTTTTATGGTTCGCTCAATTTCCGGAATGAAATCTTTCTGATTATCATCGGCAAATAATTTCGGAATATTCATACTGATAATCAGCTCTTTCTTTCCATTCCTCAAAAGTTCTATCTCTCTTTCACGGTTTTGTTTTTTTTCTTCAGGATCTGAAAAGCAATGAGAATGCAAAAGAATAAAAGATAAAAGCCTTTCAGGGAAAAGATCCCTGAATGCTAATGTTACATAACCTCCCATTGAATGGCCAACAAGATGAATTTTATTAATCCCTTCGAAATCCAGTATTCTTATCAAAGATTCTGCAAGGTCATCCATTAAATGCACCTCACCATAAACTCCGGAAAGCCCATGTCCCGGAAGGTCCGGGGTTATAACGAAGTAACCGGAAGCGAAATTTTGCGCCATTTCCTCCATGGTATCCATTGATTCAAGATATCCATGCAGGAGAACAACAGCCGGATTTTCTTTTTTGCCAAAAGTTTTAAAACATACATTAACTCTCCTGTATTTTATTGATTTCATATTATTCTTTTTATTTTTAAAACCTGATGTTAAAGTTATAAAAAGAGATCTTTAGTTTAGAATCTTTCTTTATAATTTAAAAAGAATATAATAAATAATTACTATTTTCCATTTTTTAATAACTATGCCTGATCATATGGTAAAATTACAATTCCGAAGGCTTAATGCAAAAAATTTATGTTTAGTCTGTTTTGCCATTTTTTTTGTAAGTTTATAAGAACATTAACTTACTTTACAAGGATCTTATGACAAATATACTCTCTTCCTCTATTGGGAAGAAACTTATGATGGCACTGGCCGGACTGTTTCTCATCAGTTTCCTGCTGGTGCATATGGGAATTAATTTATTGCTGATAATTTTTGAGGATAGCAGATATTTTAATCTTGCTGCGCATTTTATGAGCACGAATATTTTAATTAAAATTTTTGAAGTTGTTTTATTCGGAGGTTTTATTCTTCATATTATCTATGGCTTTATCATTCAAATTATAAACTGGATATCCAGACCTGTTGGATACAAAGTGGCAAACAATCAGCAAACTTCCTATTTTTCCAAGTTTATGATCCACACAGCGGTCATTATCTTTATATTTCTTATCATTCATCTGTTTGATTTTTATTTAAAATCAAAGATATTTGGTGAAATCTCCCTCGTAAGTTATAACGGGAAAGACTATCATGATCTGGGTGCCCTTGTGCTGGCAAAGTTTAAGATCTTATGGATTGTGATCTTTTACCTTGCCTGTTTTCTGTTTTTAGGATTTCATCTTCTTCATGGATTCCAATCAGCCTTCCAGACACTTGGGCTGGAACATAAAACCTATACGCCAATCATAAAGAAAACAGGAATCATTGTAACAGTAATTATTGTAACAGGTTTCAGTCTTATTCCTTTGATAATTTTTTTTACAAGGTAAAAATAAAATTCAGGATATATGGATAGTTTAGATTCCAGGATACCTTCAGGACCCTTAGAGGAGAAGTGGAGAGTTTACAAAGCTTCACAGAATCTGGTTAATCCGTCGAATAAAAGAAAACTCGATATTATTGTTGTTGGAACCGGACTTGCCGGAGCCTCTGCTGCTGCTTCCCTCGGGGAGATGGGATTTAATGTAAAATCTTTCTGTTATCAGGATAGTCCGCGGCGTGCACATAGTATAGCAGCACAGGGAGGAATAAATGCGGCTAAAAATTATCAGAATGACGGCGACAGTGTTTACCGCTTATTTTTTGATACTATCAAAGGAGGTGATTACCGTTCCCGGGAAGCCAATGTTTACAGGCTTGCGGAGGTCAGTAATAACATTATCGATCAGTGTGTTGCACAGGGAGTGCCATTTGCAAGAGATTACGGAGGTCACCTCGTAAACCGTTCGTTTGGAGGAGCACAGGTTTCCAGAACATTTTATGCTAAGGGACAAACCGGTCAGCAATTACTTCTGGGCGCTTATAGTGCATTATTAAGGCAGGTAAAAATTGGCCGTGTTAAAATTTTCCCGCGAACAGAGATGCATGAACTTGTGTTGATAGATGGAAAAGCAAGAGGTATTGTTACAAGAGATCTTGTAACAGGAGAAATTGGAAAGCATTTTGCTCATGCAGTTGTTATCGCAACCGGAGGGTATGGAAATGCATATTTCCTTTCTACCATGGCTATGGGAGCTAATGTTAGTGCAATCTGGCAAAGTTATAGGAAAGGAGCTTTCTTTGGCAATCCATCATTCGTTCAGATACACCCTACCTGCATACCGGTGCACGGTACCTACCAGTCAAAACTAACCCTCATGAGTGAAAGTCTGCGCAACGATGGGAGAATATGGGTTCCCGGAAATAAAGAAGAGGCAGAGAAAATAAGAAGAGGCGATATGAAAGCAAATGAAATCCCTGAGGAAAGAAGAGATTATTTCCTCGAGCGACGATATCCGGCTTTCGGGAATCTTGTTCCGAGAGATGTTGCATCCCGTGCAGCAAAAGAAAGATGTGATGCAGGCTTTGGTGTCGGAAATACAGGACTTGCTGTTTACCTTGATTTCAAGGAAGCTCTTGAACATCAGGGAGAGAAAACTGTTGAAAGCAAATATGGAAATCTGTTCCAGATGTATGAAAAAATTGTGGATGAAAATCCATACAAAACACCCATGATGATATATCCTGCCATACATTACGCCATGGGTGGACTATGGGTTGATTACGAGCTTATGACAACTATTCCCGGGCTTTTTGCAATCGGTGAAGCTAATTTTTCCGATCATGGCGCTAACAGGCTTGGAGCCTCTGCCCTTATGCAGGGACTGGCTGACGGATACTTTATTCTTCCATATACAATTCAAAACTATTTGTCCTCCGAAATCAAAACAGGTAATCCGGGGCCTTCGCATCCTGAATTTCAAAAAGCAGAAACAACTGTGAAAGAGAAACTTCAAAAGATCATTGATATTAAAGGGAAAACTACTGTTGATACCATACATAAAAAACTTGGTGTAATAATGTGGGATTATGTCGGTATGTCAAGAAATGCAGAGGGTTTAAAAAAGGCTATCCCAATGATCAGAGAACTGCGGGAAGAATTCCGGAAAGATGTAAAAGTGCCGGGTAACATGAAAAGTATGAATACTGAACTTGAAAAAGCCTTAAGAGTGGCTGATTTCCTGGAACTAGGAGAATTAATGGCAAAAGATGCGCTTAACAGGGAAGAATCGTGTGGAGGACATTTCAGGGAGGAATATCAGACTGAGGAAGGTGAAGCACTCAGAGATGATGCAAATTTCAGCTATGTTTCTGCCTGGGAATATATAGGTTCCGGAAATGATCCACTTATGCACAAAGAAAATCTCAACTTCGAATTTATTGAGGTTAAGCAAAGAAACTATAAATAATAAAAAATAATTCGGTATGAATTTCACCGTAAAAATATGGCGTCAGAAAGATTCCCTTTCGAAAGGGAGATTTGTTACATACCAGCTTAATAACATTTCACCGGATTGTTCCTTTCTTGAGATGCTCGATATATTAAATGAAGAACTTATTACAAAGGATGAGGAACCGGTTGCTTTTGATCACGACTGCAGGGAAGGAATATGTGGATGCTGCAGTCTTTATATCAATGGCCGTCCACACGGACCCGACGAGCTCATCACAGTATGTCAGCTGCATATGAGAAAATTTTCAGACGGAGACACTATAACAGTTGAACCATGGAGAGCCCGGCCGTTTCCGGTTATTAAAGACCTGATAGTTGACAGAACTGCCTTTGATAAAATTATTATTGAAGGAGGGTATATCTCTGTTAATACAGGGAATGCACCCGATGCCAATACTATACTTATTCAAAAAGAAAATGCCGATAAAGCAATGGATGCAGCTGCATGTATTGCTTGTGGAGCCTGTGTAGCCGCATGTAAGAATGCCTCCGCAATGCTGTTCGTTTCAGCAAAAATATCTCAGCTTGCCCTGCTTCCCCAGGGAAGGCCCGAAGCAAAGGAAAGAGTTATGAGCATGGTATCAAAAATGGATGAACTGGGATTTGGCAATTGCAGTAATACCGGGGCCTGTGAAGCGGAGTGCCCTAAAGGTATAAAGCTTTCTCATATTGCCAGAATGAACCGGGAATATTTCAAAGCAAAAATATCTTAAAGATTCATTGCATTTTCAATCTCATCAACAGTTTTCGGAATTGGTTTCCCTAGTATCCTGCATCCCTCTGAAGTCACAAGTATGTTATCTTCAATGCGAATACCTCCAAAATCCAGGTAGGAATTGAGCTTTTCGTAGTTGATAAATCCCTTGTGTTTATTCTCCTTACGCCAGATATCTATCAATTCAGGAATAAAATATATTCCGGGTTCTATGGTAAGAACAAAACCTTCCTTTAAAGGTTTCCCCATTCTTAGATATGCAAATCCAAACTGTTCACTCCGACTAACTGATTCATCATATCCTACATATTTTTCCCCAAGATTTTCCATGTCATGTACATCTAATCCAAGCATATGCCCAAGACCATGAGGAAAAAACAAAGCATGGGCTCCTTCCTGAACAGCTTCTTCCATATTCCCTTTCATTAATCCCAATGCCTTTAATCCTTCAGCTATTACCCTCGCAACAGAAAGATGGATGTCTTTGTTTGCGATTCCGGGGTTTACCATTTCAACAGCCTTCATATTCGCAGAAAGCACTATCTCATATATTTCTCGCTGTTTCTGAGAAAACCTCCCGCCTACTGGAACCGTACGGGTAATATCACTGGCATAATGCATCTGAGACTCACATCCTGCATCAGCAATAAGCAACCTGCCTTCCTTAAGAAGATTACCATGATAATGGTTATGAAGTATCTGTCCATCCATACTTAAAATAACCGGGAAAGAAACCGGCCCTCCATGAGAAAGAGCAATGCCCTCAATGACCCCTGCTATCTCATATTCCCAAACTCCCGGCTGAGCCATCTTCATGACTGTTGTATGCATTTTATATGCTGTATCAACAGCCATATCAATCTGCTGTATTTCCTGCTCCTCCTTTATCTCACGCATTGCTACAACAGCACGAATAAACTCCCCGGAAATAAAATTATTAACCTCATCGATTGCAATATCAAAAAGTCCGGAAAGAAAAAGAAGATGATCGCTGCGATAAGGAGGTAAAATATGGATTTTTCTCCCTGTCTTTAATGCGTTTTTTATATCCTCCTTTAAATTTGCGGAAGAACGTGTATCTGACACCCCTGATTTTTGAGCTCTCTCAGATACTGAAGGCTGCTCCCCCATCCAGATAATATCATCTATGGTAAGATCATCAGCATAAATAATATCCTTGTTCTCATCAATATCAATAATAGCATTAAATCCCTCATAATCAAGCCCAAAATAATATAGAAATGAACTATCCTGCCTGAAATGATAGGTGTTGGCTCTGTAATTCATGGAACTGCCCTTATTTCCGGGAAATAAAAGAATTCCACTCCCAAATAGCTTCCTTAGTGTAGCTCTTCGGCTGGAATAAACTGACTTATCAAACATATTTTTCTCTTAATAAAGTAAAAATAACAAAAAAACAGATTAAATCGTAAACCTACGAAAAACACATTTTTTCACTTATAATGAGAACTCCATATTAAGACTCCATTTTTTTGACGAAAAATATATGCGAATACCCTTGTTTGTTTTATAATTTTTTATACATTCGCATGTCAACCCTCATTTTATCAACATATAACTAACAAAATTATTAACATGCCTTATCGTCGTCTTCCCAATACCGACAGTGCCCGGCTTAAAGCAATATGTTGTGCACTGCAGAAAGGACAAGATCTCCCTCCATTTAAACTTGCTTACTCTCAGGGAGCTTTTCAGAAATTGCAATTAATTTTACCTTCATATGAACATGCTCTTTCTGAATATAAAAATACATATACCCTGCAGATTGAAAAAAGTAAAGAGTTCAATAACCATTTAAGAAGAGCGAAGCTATATATTTCTCATTTTGTCCAGGTGGTTATGATGGGAATTACACGAGGTGATCTTCCCCGTTCTACCTTATCCTATTTTGAACTCCCTGAAAATTATAAAAAATTACCTTCTCTGAATACGGAGGAAGAAGTGCTTCATTGGGGAAAATTACTTATTGAAGGGGAACAGAAACGAAAATTTGAAGGAAAAACTACCATCACAAATCCAACTATTGCACTTGTGAAAGTTCAGTATGATAAATTTTACGAATTGTATGGTTACCAGAACAGCCTTAAAAGAAGAACTGCCAGAGCACAGGAGGACCTTAACAATAAAAGGGCCCAGTTAGATCAACTTATTCAGCAAATATGGAATGAAGTTGAAAATACTTTTAAAGACCTTCCGGATGAACTGAAGAGAGAAAAAGCTTCTGAATATGGAATAATTTACATTTACAGAAAAAATGAATTGAAAAATGCCAACTTCTTCAACTCAGCCAGAGTTGGAATCAGCTGATTTCCTCTTTCCTTCCTTCATTCTAAAAAGACTGAAAAAAATAGCTGCAGTTATCGCCAGGCTTAAAAGCCCGAAATAAAGTCCATGGCCGGGAGACCCTAAATTCTCCAGATCAAGTTGTGTTTTACCGGAATACAATAAATGATAATAGATCACTGCCAGACTATTGTTCAGAAAATGGGCCAGTATGGCCGGCCATAATGACCTGCTCCAGTAAACCATATAACCGAAAAGCATTCCCAAAACAAAGCGCGGTAAAAAAGAAAGAAACTGTAAATGCAGGGCACTGAATAAAAAAGCAGTTATAAAAATACCAAGGTGAAGATTTCTTGTCAATGCAATAAAAAGCCTCTGAAAGACCCCTCTGAATAATAACTCCTCACCTATTGCAGGGATAACTGCAATTACCAGTAAATTAACTATTAACGCTATTACGCCCCTTACATTTAGAGAAGATTGCATTATTTTCTCCATTTGCATCTCCTTCTCAGAGAAAAAATCCTGAACCGGGGCTAATATTTCAGGTAATTGCATGCTTTCGTTAATATCAGTCAGAAGATTTGTAAACGGAAGAATAATGATGATAAGTAATCCCGCCAGAATAAAAAATAAACTGCCCGGGATTTTATCCAGGAGTAAAAAGCTGCATATTCTGTTCTCCAAAAAAGCAGCAATTACAAATGAGGAGAAAATAAAAAGACCTGTCGAGGTAACTGCCTGAACATACTTGAAAAATGCAATGCTCTCCGGATCCTGACTGACATGAGTCAACTCCAAAGCATTATTAAAACCTACTGAAAAGATAACTACACCGGAAAAAATAGCAATAAGCTGAAATATGAACCAGGAAAAGATCACAACAATAGCTGCAAAAATAAGTTTAACAGATGGACTTGCATCATGAAGTATTGCCCGATTCATCAAATGATTTTTTTATTTTTGCATTATTAATAAGTGGCATTTTTTCAACCCCCTAAATTAATCATTTAGAATAACAATTTATTGAAAATAGGGAATATAGAATTAGGCAACTGCCCTGTACTGCTTGCTCCCATGGAAGACATTACCGATCCCTCATTTCGGGCGATATGTAAAGAGTTTGGAGCTGATCTTGTTTATACAGAGTTTATTTCTTCCGATGGGTTGATACGAGATGGGAAATCGAGTTTGCAGAAACTGGAAATATTCGATAATGAGAGACCTGTCGGGATCCAGCTTTATGGTCATATTACTGCTTCTATGACCGAAGCAGCAAGACTTGCCGAAGAAGCTAAGCCGGATCTCCTGGATATCAATTTTGGTTGTCCTGTAAAAAAAATATCCAACCGGGGTGCAGGAGCGGGAATGTTAAGAAATATTCCCCTTATGAAAGAGATAACTGAAAGTATTGTGAATTCCACTTCTCTTCCTGTAACCGCAAAAACCCGTCTGGGATGGGATGAAAACAGTAAAAATATTGTCGAAGTAGCAGAAATTTTGCAAGATAAGGGTGTTGCAGCAATTACTATCCATGGACGTACAAGGTCTCAGCTTTATAAAGGGAAAGCCGACTGGACTCTTATCGGGGAGGTGAAAAATAATCCCCGTATGAAAATCCCCGTTATTGGAAATGGTGATATAACCAAACCACTGGTTGCAAAGGAAATGTTTGAAAGATATAATGTAGATGGCATTATGATAGGAAGAGCAGCTGTTGGGAAACCATGGATATTTAAAAGTATTAAATCATATCTGAAAAACGGTACTATTCCGGAAGAACCTTCACTGGAAGAAAAAACAGATATTGCTATTAAACATTTTAACCGGTCACTGGAATGGAAAAAAGAACCGAAAGGCATTCTTGAGATGCGAAGGCATTTCTCCAGTTATTTTAAAGGTCTTCCGCATTTTAAAGAAACACGGCTTAAACTTCTGACATCCCTTAATGTTAATGAGATACTCGATATTCTGGGCAGCATAAAGGAAGAATATAAAGGATTCTGCCAGGAACAGGGAGGGGAATTTTTTTAATACTGTTTACCTTGTTTTTTAGGGTAATCGAGCATGTAATGAAGTCCCCGGCTCTCTTTTCTCGCCTGTGCACTCTTAATAACAAGATAGCTTACATTTATAAGATTTCTAACTTCACAAAGCTTGGCCGAAATCTTTGATTTCTTATACAAATCTTCTGTTTCCCTGAAAATGATTTCCAGACGATCCATTGCCCTTTTCAGCCGTAGCTCCGATCTTACTATGCCTACATAATTACTCATTATCTGCTGCAACTCCTTCAAAGTTTGTGTAATAAGAACCATCTCTTCGGGAAAGGTGGTCCCCTCATCATTCCAAACAGGGATGTTGGTTGAAAATGTATAATTTTTATATACATCCAAAGCATGCTTTGCTGCTCTGTCAGAATAAACAATAGCCTCAAGCAAAGAGTTTGATGCAAGGCGGTTTGCTCCGTGCAGACCTGTGGAAGCTGTCTCCCCGGCAGCATAAAGTCTTTTTATAGAACTGCAGCCATTGATGTCCACGTGTACACCCCCGCAAATATAGTGTGCAGCAGGGATTACAGGTATCATGTCTTTGCTGATATCAATCCCAAGACTTTCACATTTTTCAAATATATGAGGAAAGTGTGATTTAACAGCCCGGACATCCAGATGAGTACAGTCAAGATAAACGAAATCGTCTCCCCTTATCTTCATCTCATTATCAATAGCCCGGGCAACTATATCCCTGGGAGCAAGACTGCCTCTCTCATCGTACCTGGACATAAATTCTATTCCGTCCCTCGTTTTAAGAATTGCCCCAAATCCCCTCAGTGCCTCACTAATCAGGAAAGAGGGAGTAATACCCAGGTTATAAAGCGATGTAGGATGAAACTGTACAAATTCCATATTGTCTATTATCCCTTTCGCCCTGTAAACCAGGGAAATCCCATCACCTGTAGCAATTGGAGGATTCGTTGTTGTCTGGTAAAGGTTTCCGGCTCCTCCGGTTGCCAGCATAGTTATCCGGGAAAGTATTTTAAATATTTTATGACTTTCCGTTTCCAGCACATACGCGCCATAGCATTCGATATTAGTATTATATCTTTTAACCAGTACACCAAGATGGTGCTGTGTGATCAAGTCAATGGCATAATGCTTTTCAAAAATATCAATATTTTTATGCCTTTTAACTGCTTCCGACAAAGCCCTTTGAATCTCCTCGCCTGTGTGGTCCTTAAAATGAAGTATTCTGTACTCGGAATGACCTCCTTCCCTAGCCAGATCATATTTCCCTCCCTCCCCCCTGTCGAAATTCGTTCCCCAGTTAATTAACTGCCGTATCTGTGAAGGCCCTTCACGAACAACCATTCGTACAATTTCCTCATCGCATAAACCATCCCCGGCAATAAGGGTGTCATTTACATGCTTGTCATAATCATCAGGTTCATAAGTAACAGCTGCAATACCTCCCTGTGCATACCTTGTGTTTGTTTCATCAAGGCTTGCCTTCGTCACTAAACAAACCGTTCCATACTCTGCAACCTTGAGCGCAAAACTCAGCCCTGCGAGACCCGAACCTATAACCAGAAAATCGTATTTTTTCTCCATCACATAATTCTTTTAAAATAAATAATCCCAGTATCTTCTTGCTTTTTTCCTGCCACTAAATTCTCTTTAACTCAATTTTAGCTATAAACCATATTTTTTTATTAGCGAAACATGGATACCACTATGGCAGGATAATGTTTATTTCCATCTTTGTGAAGGAATAATCAATAGCCCTTTCATTGCATTCCCTGCCCTGAATTTCTAACTCCTGATTCATGTTCTTAAATTTCTGCCAATAACTTCCACCAAATATATATAACCCATATATATAAAAACCAAACATTTTAAACTATTTTTGCACCTTCAGTGACAAAATTAAAAGAATAAATCCAGATGAACCAGGAAGATCTATTTAAAAAGTTAGTAGCCCATTGCAAAGAATACGGCTTTGTTTTTCAATCAAGTGAAATATACGATGGGCTTGCAGCAGTTTATGATTATGGACAGTACGGAGTAGAGCTCAAGAATAATATTAAAAAATACTGGTGGGACTCCATGACCCTTTTACATGAAAACATTGTTGGAATTGATGCTTCAATATTTATGCATCCTACTGTCTGGAAAGCTTCAGGACATGTAGATGCTTTCAATGATCCCCTTATCGATAACAAAGATTCCAAAAAAAGATACCGTGCTGATGTTTTAATTGAAGAAGAAATTTCTAAACTGGAAAGTAAAATTGAAAAAGAAGTTCAAAAAGCTGCTAAACGCTTTGGAGACAAATTTGATGAAACACTTTACCGCAAAACAAATCCGCGTATAACAGAAATAACCGGGAAGATAGAAACCCTTAATTCCCGTTTCGTCAAAGCAATAAATGAAACAGACCTCGCTGAACTTCGGCAGATAATTATTGATAATGAAATAGTGTGCCCGGTCTCCGGGACAAAAAACTGGACTGATGTCAGGCAATTCAATCTGATGTTCTCTACGGAGATGGGAGCAACGGCGAATGGTTCTTTGAAAGTTTATCTTAGACCTGAAACTGCGCAGGGAATCTTTGTGAATTATCTGAACGTACAGAAGTCCGGAAGGATGAAGATTCCTTTTGGAATTGCACAGGTTGGAAAAGCTTTCAGGAATGAAATCATTGCCCGGCAGTTTATCTTCAGGATGAGGGAATTTGAACAAATGGAGATGCAATACTTTGTTAAACCGGGAGAAGAACTGGAATGGTTTCGTATCTGGAAAGATCACCGGATGAAATGGCATAAAGCTTTAGGATTCGGAGAGGAGAATTATCGCTTTCATGATCATGATAAGCTTGCACACTATGCAAATGCAGCTACTGATATTGAATTCCGCTTTCCATTCGGGTTTAAAGAAGTGGAAGGCATTCATTCAAGGACCGACTTCGACCTTGCCAGCCACCAGAAATTTTCCGGGAAAAAAATTCAGTACTTTGATACAGATACCGGAGAATCATTTATCCCTTACATCATTGAAACTTCCATTGGCCTTGACAGAATGTTCCTTCAGGTGATATCTGCATCTTTTAAAGAGGAAGAATTAATAAAAGAAGACGGGGGAAAAGACAGTCGCATTGTAATGAAGTTCCCGCCTGCACTTGCACCCGTAAAACTTTCCGTATTACCACTGGTAAGAAAAGACGGACTGCCTGAAATTGCAAGAAAAATAATAGATAAGCTTAAATTTGAGTTTTATTGCCAATATGATGAGAAAGATTCCATTGGAAGAAGATACAGGAGACAGGATGCTATCGGAACTCCTTATTGCATAACAATTGACCACCAGACAAAAGATGATAATACTGTTACCATAAGATACAGGGATACAATGGAGCAAGAGCGTATTCCCGTGGAGAAAATTAATAAGATCGTTGCAGAAAAGCTCAGCTTCACTAAGTTATATGAGAAAATTTAGCTTTCTGTCTTTTGAAAAAGGTATTGATTATTACATATTATTGGCCTCCGGCAGGAGGTATCGGAGTTCATAGATGCCTTAAGTTCGCTAAATATTTGAGGGATTTTGGCTGGGAACCTGTTATTTTTACTGCAAAAAATGCACAATATCCGGATTTTGATCATTCTAATTTCAAACATATCCCGGAAGGAATTGAAATTCATAAAATCCCTATCTTCGAGCCTTTTAATATTTTCAGAAAACTATCCGGAAGGAAACCTGCCGATCCTGCAAATCCCGTATATGTAAGGGATAAAAAAAGAACATTAATTGATTCATTCTCCATATGGATAAGGGGAAATTTTTTTATTCCGGATGCCAGAGCATGCTGGATAAGACCCGCAGTAAGATATATTTCCCGGTATCTGAAAAATAACAGGGTGGATGCTATTTTCACCGACGGGCCTCCTCATACAAATACCAGAATAGGATATCATCTTGCACGTAAACACAACATCCCCTGGATTGCCGATTTTCAGGATCCATGGACACAGGTAGATTATTATAAGCTTCTCAAAATTGGAACTTTTGCCGATAATATACACAGATCAATGGAGAATGGTGTTTTCAGAACAGCAGGTAAAATAACCATAGCAAGCCACTCATGGGGTAAAGACCTTGAAAAAATCGGAGCCCCGTCACCTCATGTTATCTACTATGGTTATGACGATGATGATTTCTTACAGTTTAATAAAAACCAGGAAGATGGTCTTTTTATCATTCTTCACAGTGGAATGCTTGGTATTGACAGATTCCCAAAAGTACTGTTTGATGTTTTGACAGATATGATAAAAACTATTCCCGGTTTTGATAAATCATTTAAACTTAAACTACTGGGTCAGGTTGATTTTGAGATTCAGGAATATCTGAAAAAAACCGGGCTTATTAATAATACGGTGTTAACCGGGCAAATACGGAAAGATGATGCTATCAATGAAATCATCATGTCCAATGTCTTACTCCTGCCGCTAAACAAGGCTGAAAATGTAAAAGGACGGATACCAGGAAAATTATATGAATACCTGCGGGCTTATAAACCCATTCTTGCACTTGGCCCTGAAAATACAGATGTTGGATGTATACTTGAAGATTGTAAGGCAGGAAAAGTGATAAATTATGATGAACACGAAGCGATAAAAATCTTTATTCTTGAAAAATATAAAGCGTTCATCTCTAACTCAGAAGATTTCTTACCTGATAAGGAAAAGATCAGTTTTTTCAGCGTAAAGAACCAGACAGGGGAACTGGCTAAAATATTGAATTCCGTTATTCATGCAGAATAAAAATAAATATAATGTTTTATGCCTGCTCGACGATGATCATGGCAGAGACCTTGAGATGATATTACCCCTGATTTATTTTGCGGAAAAATATCTTAACTGCAATGTGGAATTTGCTTTTTTATATGACATCCACGCTATCTGCAGAAAAAAACCGGATCTCCTTCTTCTTCCCAATACCATCGGCTCCAGGCTTCATTTCAGAGCTGCTAAATACGCATACATAAATAATATTAAAGTTTTTGCTCTTATTTCAGAAGGCAATTTCAGAACTGACGGGACATTCAACTATTTTGGCTACAATACCGACAGAAAATTTTATCAGGAATATATTTGCCACTGGTCAGAGCGTACAAAAACATTCTTTGACAAAGAGGTTCCTGCTACCACCGGGAAAAATGTTTTAACCGGTGCTACCGGTTTCGACAGATATATAATCTATTCGTTTCTTTCAAAAAAAGAATACCTTAAAGCCAAAGGACTGGAAAAATTTAATAAGGTTGTTGGTTATGCCGGATGGGCATTTGGAAAAGCTTATAACCCTCAGGGGAGAGAAGAACTTGCAACTTTATTTAATAATTCAACAAAAGGATTTAAATGGGTGGAAGAGCAAATGTTTAAGGTTGAAGAAATACTAAAAAGCGCAATAGAAACATTTCCTGATATTCTATTTATACTTAAACGCCATCCAAACGAAGCTAATCCCACAATTACAAGGGAGTATCCAAACGAAATGATAAGATTGAGAAAGTATCCCAATGTTTTGTATATAACCGGTAACGAAAACCTTCACGACCTGATCTCCGTCTGTGACTTCTGGTGTGCATTTGAATCAACTACAGCAATGGAAGCCTGGCTTATGAACAAACAAACTCTATTCCTCAATCCTGATCCTGATTTTAACCGGGATACAACATGGCTGGGAACACCTGTAGTTAAAACTCCCTCCGGTTTTATTAATGCAATTAATCATTATTATTCAGCAGGGGAAATTGAGGGATTTGAAGACCGGAAACTCGCTGAAAACCGTGCCAGAATCATCCGTGATACAATAGGGTTCTCCGATGGATGTAATCATTTAAGAGCAGCCTACTATCTGAAAAAAACATTATCAGATATACATCCCGGCGCAGGTAAGTCCGGAAAGATCAAACTTTCACTTCGCTTTTTGAAAATGCACTTATTACTGAGAATTGGAGTATTTCTTTATAATAAGAATATTTTTCTCAGCCTTCCAAAATTTCGCAAAACAGTTTGGATATTCGAGAAATGGAGATTGCAAAACGTGCATGTATTAAAAAATCTTTATTCTTCTTATTTCGATTCTTTTTATAAAAAAAACGGGCTTCATGAAAAAATTTCTGATGAAAGTATATGGACCGACATTGGTATTGATTCCGAAAACCTCTAAATATCTTTCATCACTTCCCGAAATAGAACAGATTAAAATCTAAATAATAAAATCCATTTCCAAAGGAGTTCCAAATTCCAAATCCCTGTTTGCTTTCCTCCCTAATATATCCTTAAGATATTTCGGGTGCATACCGAAACCGGGTCTAATGGATCTAATATTTCCCGGGGTAAATACTTCTCCTTTTTTAATATCTTTTACAACAAAAAGCGATCTGGAAAAATTACGGTTTTCTTTAACTTTCTCTGGTATTTCATAAGATATTTTTCCCATTGCCAATTCGGCTTCCCTGACTGCTTCTACCATTTGTGCAAAACTATCAGGGTCCAGTGAAAAACCTGCATCCGGCCCACCAATATCCCTGTCAAGTATAAAATGCTTCTCAATAAGCCTTGCTCCCATTGCAACAGCCACTGCCGGAACAATATTACTTAATGTATGATCTGACAAACCGACTGCTATTTTAAACCTTTTACTCATATCGGCCATGGTATTCAGGTTCGACAGCTGTACAGGAGCGGGGTAAGAAGAAGTGCACTTCAACAGAATGATCTGATCATTATTTTCTTTCCTGCAGGTTTCTATTGCCAGTTCTATATCTGCTTCATCTGCTATTCCAGTGCTTAAAATTACAGGTTTCCCTTTCGAAGCTGCATAGGATATAAGAGGGATATCCTGTATTTCAAAAGAGGCTATTTTATATGCTGCTGTTTCCAGGTTTTCCAGAAAATCTACAGCTGTGCTATCAAAGGGTGTGCTGAAACAAATCAGACCCTCCTCTTTTGCAGTTTTAAACAATTCTTCGTGCCACTCCCAGGGTGTAAAGGCCTCTTTATAAAGTTGATATAAAGTTTTTCCTCCCCAGGTTGTGCCCTCTTTTATTTTAAAATATTCATTATCACAATTGATGGTAATCGTATCAGGAGTATATGTCTGCAATTTAATCGCGTCAGCACCAGCCTTAGCTGCAGCCTTTATGGTTCTGACAGCGTTTTCCAGACTCCCTCCATGATTGGCGGAAAGTTCAGCAACAATCAGACATCTGTGTCCTTTATCACTGATAAGGTCTGAAAATACATTCATTTCATTCTTTTATTAAAGTATAACAAGTTATTCCGTTTATCTTTGAATCCTGTCGATGTTTATAACCTGCTTTTTGAAAAATCCTCACTGAAACGGGATTATCCTTTCTTATATAGGCTGTGAGTAATTCGCCGGAAACTTTCCTGAATTCCTCATAAGCCATTTGCAACATAAGAGCCCCATAACCTTTTCCCCTGTATTCCCTGTCTATTGATATACTGATAACATTTTTATAAGCTCGTTCTATTCTAACCTGTCCAACCGGAATTCCTCCTTCCTCAAATACAAACAAAAGGTATTTGTCACTTTGAATATGTGATGTAAACCACTTCTCATGTGTCTTAAGATCGATAACCTCCGGGTAAAATGAAACATTTCTTACCTCCGGATCGTTCGCCCATTTGTAATACAACAACATATCATCCTCTCCGGCCAATCTTAATTTTAACTTATTATTTAAGTTTTTCAAATTCATTTCTGATCCTCCGACCTGAATTTCCATCTATTAAACCGTTTTGTGCATTTCTTATTTCCTTTAAATCATATTTTAGTGCCTTTTTAACTAATGTATTAATATCTTTCTTACTTACCTTGAGAAGGTCTCCGGCATCAAAAATACCCTTTTTCTCCTGTATTAAATCCTTTGATATACCAACCTGATTATCAATATAATACCCCGTGATTACTGGTATCTTCACTGAAAGCATCTCATACAGGACAGTAGATGCAGGAACAATAGCAAGTGCGGATGATTTAATTATTTTTATGAATGCGGCTGGTGACAGGTTTTGAAATACCTTTATTCCCGGATTACTTTTTGACCTGTGAAGCAAATTATCCAGATACCTATAGGCAGAACCTACAATTACATTAATATTCATGATTTCAGGGTTATCGATAATAAGATCCAGTATTCTCCCTGTTGTATCCGGTAGATCACTACCCCCAAAACACAAAATAAGGTTTTTTGAAATATTTTCGGAGCATAAAGTATTTCCTGCTTCCAGTAAAAACTCTTTTCTCAGCAAAACATAATCCAGCCCCAAAAGCAATTTTGAATAGCTCTCCACGGAAAACATTTCTTTTTTAACTGAGGGAGAATGATTAATTACAATATCAGCAAAATAATGCTTATCAGGAACATCATCGATACATACAAGGCTGCATCCCTTGTTCTTTATCTCCAGCTGGTAATCAGTGTCAAAATAATAGTTGTCCAATACAACTATTTCCCCGCCTTTTAGTATTTCAAGAAATTCATTGAAATGCGTATTTTCATTTTTAAGAATGAGTTGATTTACGGGTAATCTTTTTAATTCTTTTAATTGCCAGGAGGAGGGATTAAGCGTTACGAAGTTGCACTGAAATCTATCCTTAACCATATCTGCCAGCGCAAGACTTCTGGTAAAGTGCCCCATCCCGATCTCAGGGCTGGCATCAGCTCTAAAAAAAATCTTTTCCGGCATTCATTCAGAGTTATGTAACAACATTCAAAAACGCTTATTTAGAAGGGTATATTTCATTTCTGCAAGTTTCCAGTCTTCAAGGGTATCAATATCCTGTACTTCATTCTTTCCCATAATAATGACATTACTCCCTTTTGCAAACATTTTTTTCCCGTTCAGGAGTTTCTCCACATTAAACCAGTACCATTGACCTGCATCATGATAAACGGTTTGCATATCCTGTGATCTTGATTTGAGGAACTCCGGCCAAATCATCGTAGCTTTTTTGTCGGGCGATAACTCTAACCCTCTCCAAACCGGATAACTAAATGGAACAACAGGAAATACTGTATCTGAATCTTTTTCTTTTAAAAGATTGTAGCCTTCCTGTAAATATTGAATATTTATCAGGGGAGCGGCCGGATAAATGCAACATCCATACCTGAAGTTCAAATTAAATATTTCCCGGTATGTATTTAACACCTCTTCCAAAACATCAAATGTAGGAGCATGATCATCCGAATTTTTATCAGAACGTAAAAAAGGTACTTCTGCCCCATATTCTTTGGAAATCAATGCAATCTTTTCATCATCAGTTGAAACCATTACAATATCAAATAAATTTGAGGAGATTGCAGCTTCAATTGAATATGCGATAACAGGTTTCCCGTGAAATATTTTAATATTTTTTCCCGGTATTCTCTTACTTCCGCTTCTGGCTGGGATTATAGCTATAGTTTCCAAATATTGAATAAATTAAAATTTTTTATTTGAAAAAATTAAGCACTTTATCTATCACATAATCCTGTTCTTCCATTGTCAGTGAAGGGTAAACAGGCAGACTTATACAGTAAGAATAATAATTTTCAGCTAAAGGGAAATCTCCCTTTTTCCATCCAAACTTTTTATAATAGGGCATTAGGTGCACAGGGATATAGTGTATCTGGGCAAATATTCCATTTTTAACAAGATAATCAAAAAAATCACGACGATCCGGGACCAGAATAACATACAAATGATATGCATGGTTAACCTGATCATTTATTTTCGGGGTTCTTACTTTTGATCCCTGAAAAGCCTCATTATACTTCTTTGCTATCTCCTGTCTCCGCAACAAGGACTCTTCAGCTCTTTTCAACTGGCTTATTCCCAATGCAGCCTGAAAATCAGTTAAGCGGTAATTATGACTCAACTCCAGCATCTCATAATACCATCCTCCGTGATTATCATACATTAATTCCGGATCCTTTGTTATGCCATGGCTCCTGAGCAGAAGCAATTTTTTATACAGAACTTCATTATTTGTGGTTACCATTCCTCCTTCCCCAGTGGCTATATGTTTTACCGGATGAAATGAAAAAATTGCCAGATCAGCATATTTGCCGTTCCCGGTTCTTTGCACCTCTCCTTTTGAATCAATATAAGAAGCTCCGGGTGCATGACAGGAATCTTCAATTATCCAAAGCCCAAATTCGTCAGCCAATTCTTTAAACACTTCCATGTTAACAGGATAGCCGGCAAAGTCAACAGGGATGATTCCTGAGAATGTTCCCTTTGGGTGTTTTTCAAGAAGGTTTCGCAGTTTAATGATATCCAACAGGAAAGTATCAGGATTTATATCAGAGAAATAGATGTCCCCGCCACAAAATTTCACACAGTTGGCAGTTGCAACAAAAGTTACCGGGGTGGTTATCACTTTATGTCCTGGCCTGACACCCAATGCCCTGGTGCAAATATGCAGGGCAGCTGTGCCGTTACATACTGCAACGGCATATTTCACTCCAATGTATTCAGCGAAAGTCTTTTCAAACTCTTCGACTTTCGGTCCCTGAGTAATATAGTCGGAAAGCAGTACCTCGTTAACTGCCTTTAAGTCATCAGGGGTAATATTATGTTTTCCATAAGGTATTCTCATAAATTCCTGAAGGGTTTAAATTCGGGGTCAACATATTTTTTAATCATATCCCTCATTTCCTCCACGCTGACCCAATCAGTATTCGTTCCGGAATTAAAGCTGAAACCAGGGATTACTTCTTTACTGTTCTCATAATAATCCAGATACCTCGCTTTTTGTATATGGGAAGGTACTATTATATAATACTTTCCTATATCCAGAGTATTATAAGAATCACTGGAAGTTATCAATTCTTCATGAAGTTTTTCTCCTGGCCGTATTCCTGTGTATTCAATCCTTGCGTCCGGAGCAATTGCTTCTGCAAGTGTTTTAATCGTATATGACGGAATTTTGGGAACTATGATTTCTCCTCCCAGGGAATTTTCAATAGCCCATAAAACCATGTCCACTCCCTCTTCAAGAGAAATATTAAACCTTGTCATATCCTCATGTGTAACAGGCAAAACCCTTTCTTTTGCTTTCTGAATAAAAAAAGGTATGACAGACCCTCTGGAACCCATAACATTTCCATATCTGACAACCGAGAACTTCAGGTCGCGGGTACCTTTTACATTATTAGCAGCAATGAAAAGTTTGTCTGAAACAAGTTTTGTTGCTCCGTAAAGATTAACAGGGGCAGCCGCCTTATCTGTTGATAGAGCAACAACGGCTTTTATCCCGTTAGAAAGAGCAGCATCAATAACATTCTGAGCTCCGCCAATATTTGTCTTAACACATTCATCCGGATTATATTCGGCGGTTGGTACCTGCTTTAAAGCTGCAGTATGAATTATTACATCAATACCTTCACATGCCCTGCGAAACCTTGCTCCATCCCTTATATCCCCGATAAAAAAACGGATCATGGGATATTTATCATTCGGATAGATCTGAGCCATCTCATATTGCTTCAGCTCGTCGCGGGAATAGATAACCAAACGCTTAATTTCAGGAAACCGTTGTAAAATAACTTCAGTGAATTTTTTACCAAAAGACCCTGTTCCACCAGTAATTAATAATGATTTATAATTTAGCATATAATTCAGACAATCATTAGTTTTGTAAGATATTAACAAAGATAAGAATAAAAATAAACGTATTTTTCTCTTTTATTCATTTGCCGGATATAAAAATCTTGTTACTTTTAAAATCTGCAGAAAATCTTTTATCATGGATGAATTATGGAATAAAACAAAGTTTCATGTGATGGCCCTGGCCATTTTTATTGTGTTATCAGCCATATATTTCGCCCCTATGTTTGAAGGGAAAGGACTCAGGCAATCTGATATGATGCATTGGCAGGGGATGGCAAAGGAAATAATGGATTTCAGGGAAAATACTTCCGAAGAACCTTTGTGGACAAACAGTATGTTTAGCGGGATGCCGGCTTATTTTATAAGTCTGAAACAGCCCGGAAATTTCATGGTATATGTTAATGCCTTATTAACTTCCAAAACTATGCGGCCTGCCATACACGCATTTCTTTATATGCTGGGATTCTATATTCTTCTTCAATTTTTTGGTATTAATGTATTTTTAAGTATCGCAGGAGCTATTGCCTATGGATTTTCATCCTACTTTTTCATAATCCTGGTCCCAGGTCATATAACCAAAGCAATTGCACTGGGGTATATGCCTATGATTATCGGAGCAGTTTATTACACATACAAAAAAAACTCCATCTATGGAGCAGCTCTGGCTGGATTTTTCACCTCATTACAGCTTCTTACCAGTCATTTTCAAATCACATACTATACCTTCCTGATTATCCTTCTTATGGTAATCTTTGAAGTTTACCGGGTGATTAAGGAAAAAGAATATTCGAAATTCATTTCCTCAAGTGCATCTTTGGCAGCAGGTATTGTTATTGCTTTTGGAATAAATGCAACCGGAATATTAACTGTTTTAGACTATACCGAATATTCTATGCGTGGTCCGGCAGAGTTAACAACCAATACTGAAGATCAGACCAGCTCAGGCCTTGATAAAACTTATGTAACACAATGGTCATACGGATTAGGGGAAACATTTAACCTTATGATCCCAAATTTCAAAGGAGGTGCATCCGATCATTTATATGACAGCAACTCAAACATTTTTAAATATCTGAATAAACGTTATGGTAATCAAAATGCTGTTCAGGTTTTTAACCAGAATCCGGGATTATTTACGCACTATTGGGGTAATCAGCCAGGAACTTCGGGCCCTGTTTATATTGGCGCAACCATTATTTTTCTCTTTGTCCTCGGAATGTTTCTGCTAAAGAATAACCTGAAATGGTGGCTCTTTTCTGCAACTCTTATTGCTATTCTTCTTGCATGGGGAAAAAACTTCATGTTTCTTACTGATCTGTTCCTTGACTATTTCCCCGGATACAGCAAGTTCCGGACAGTCTCGATGATACTGGTTATTGCTCAATTTACTATTCCTTTGATGGCAATTTTAACTATTAAACATATACTTACAGAGAATATAAAGAAAACAGCATTTAAAAATGCTCTGATGTATTCCCTTATGATCACAGCAGGTTTATCACTGATTTTCGCACTTGCACCAGGCATTTCAAACTTATCCTCACCTCTCGATTCATTTCTCACAGAACAAGGTCTGCAGGATTGGGTTGTAAAACTAAAAGAAGACAGAGCCTCCTTACTTAGAGGAGATGCTTTTCGTTCATTCTTTTTCATATTGGGAACCGCATTGCTGATCTATCTGGTATGGCTGAAAAAACTCAATCATAAAACTTTCTATGTTTTGTTTCCCCTGCTTATCCTCGTCGATCTCTGGCCGGTAAATAAGCGGTATCTTAATAAGGATAATTTTGTTCCTAAGAGAGAAATTAAAGACCCATTCATTCCCTATGCGGCAGATCTGGAAATATTGAAAGACAAAGATCTTTACTATCGGGTTTATGATCTAACTGTAAGTCCTTTCAATAGCAGTCGCTCCGCATATTTTCATAAGTCTGTCGGGGGCTATCACGGGGCGAAAATGAGGCGTTACCAGGATTTGTATGATCACCATCTCTCAAAGGGAAATGAAAAAATCTTTGACATGCTGAATACAAAATATCTGATAATAAGAGCTCCGGAAGGAGGCGCTCCGGAAGCTGTGGTAAGAGAAAATTCTCTTGGAAATGCATGGTTTGTGGAAAAATATATTATTGTAAACAGCCCCGACGAAGAAATTGAAGCACTGAATGATTTTGATCCTGCAAAAGAAATGATAGTTGATAAAAAATTCCGGGATATGACTGAAGATTTTACATTTGTTCCGGATAGTCAGGCATATATTACCCTCACCTCATATGCCCCTAATCATATAACATATGACTATTCTGCCAGCCATCCCCGGCTAACAATATTTTCCGATATATATTATCATAAAGGATGGGAATTGTATATTAACGGTACTCCGGCACCATATTTCCGTGCAAATTATGTTCTCAGAGCGGCTGTTTTGCCGGCAGGTAATTATCAGATTGATTTTGTTTTTAAGCCTTCCGCATATTTTACCGGGAATAAAATTGCATTCGCAAGTTCAGTGGTTCTTCTGATTTTTTTATTGAGTCCTATATTTAAACTGCTCTCTAAAAAATCTTTTTATGGAGTAAATTCCTAAGCCATAAATTGATATCTTCAGAAACTCTGAAATACAAAATAAGTCCTGTAAAAACTATTCCTGTTACAAAACTTCTGTAAAGGATATCAATTATATATCCTGATGCTAATGGTAACAGGTATCCTGTAAAATAGGATACTATCCCTATTAAAACAGTTATTAAAGTCTTGTTGTCAAATGAAGTCAATCTGTATTTCCTGTACAAAAAGATGTATCTTAAAAAGTTAATAAGTACTGTAGATAACAATACAGCCAATGCAGCACCATTAATTCCTAATAAAGGAATAAATATTATGTTTGAGGCTACAAATACAAACAGAAAAATCAAAGTATAATATGTATTAACACGGTATGATCCGGATGTTTGGATTACCACCCCACTCATACCAAATGTCATTTCAATTACATTTGCCAAACCCACAATAAAAATAACCCACTTCCCTGCCTCATATTCAGCCGGGATAATCTGAAAAATATTATCAATATTCACCCATAATCCAATAAAAATAAGAATACTTAAAACAGCCTGATTTATGCCACTTTTACTGTATATAACTCTTATTGTTTCAAGATCATCATTTTTCCAGGCATCGGCCAGAAGTGTAGTGGAAATCTTTCTTAATGGTCTTGAGGGTATAAGTATTATCACCGCAAAGAAAAAAGTGGTTGCATATATTCCTGTCATGGAAAGACCTAAAAATTTATTTACCATAATGCTGTCTACCTGAAGAATTGCCAATGATCCAAGTCCCGAAACAATACCGTAGAGGCTCAGAATATTTATCTCCCTCCACATCTCTTTTGAAAAAATCTCTCCCGGCAAAGTAAACCGGAATTCACCCTTACTTATAAGGATATAAGTAATTATTATGGCAGGTAATGACAAAGAAATTATATACAATATAACAAAAAGCTTAAGGTCAATTATATTTATCGCATAAAATACAATCGAGATAAGAATTAGTAAGCGTTGTACCAGTTCTTTTAAGATTGTACCGGCAACTGCATCATATAAAGCTTTAATGTACTGGTCGAAAAGATTAAAGAATAAAGTAAAGAAGATAAGCGGTATCAGAAACCTGAAATAATCAATAAAAAGCTCCGAATTCTGAATGTTGTTCCTGATAATAACAGGCCTGAGAGCCTCAAGAATAATAATTGAAATTATGAACCCTGTTAAAGATATTACAATAGCAACTGACAGAAAACCTTTGTGTCCATTCTTCTTATCCCTGAAATAAGGAAATAAACGGTTAATTACATTTCCGAATCCCAGGGAACCAAACTGTGCAAATAATACCGAGAACGCGACAAGTATTTTTAGCAATCCTATTTCTTCGGTTGAAAGTATTTTAGGGAATATGATGGCAGTGGTTAAAAATCCTATAATAACGCCTATATAAGAATATACAGTTCCTTTAATAGCCTGCTTTTGAATTATTCCCATTAAATAAATATATTAAAAACTGATACTTTGTGTTTGTAATTTAACCTTCCTTTTTTCAGCAGTTATAAAAATTTTTACCGGACACCAGTGATTCATTTTAATAAATCAGTACCTGTTAATCCACCTGTATCTTCTTGCTTTATCACCGAACTTAAGTGAAAAAAACACTTCCTGTGAACCCATACTGTATTTCCTGATGGATGTCAGACCGAAATCATAAGCATACCCAAAATAAAGCCTGTTCGCCCTTATACCAAACAATGCGGAAACAGAACCACTGGTTCTGTAGGAGACGCCTGCCCAATAATCGTTCATATATCCTATTTTGCATGAAATATCTGCTTGTGGGAGAAACTGTTCTGAGGTTTTTAACAGAAATGATGGTTCAATATCATAGTCATCAGAAAGATAAAATTTGTAGCCCCCCATAAGATAGTAGTGTCTGTGCATTTTAAGGTTTGAGAGGTCTGAACTTCCAAGCTTCAATACTGACTCGAATAACTGATTTGCACTAAATCCGATAAAATACTGATCTGAAGTAAGAAACACACCAAAATTGGCGTCAGGTATTAATGCAACCGTATTAAGATTTGCCTGAGCTATAGGATCAGTAATATCTTTATATGTCAATCTGGTTTCATCAATTTTGAACTGGAATATCTGACCGCTAAGTCCAAAAGACAGTTGGTTACGATGCATATGAATATGATATGCATAAGTCATCTGAATACCTGTCCTGCTAACATATCCATTTACATCATTAAAGAAAAAGCCTCCCAAACCAACACGCCCCTTAGTGCTGGGCATTAAGAGATTTCTTTTTACAGGACGGTTTATAATCTTATACGATCTCTTCAGTAATCTTGTCTGACCACTTATTGAATAGGTCACAGGTGATTCCGCAATTCCAATCCATTGTTTTCTGGTAGTAAGATTAAAAGATGTGTAACCATCACTACCAGCCATGGCGGGATTCAGTAAAAATGCATTATTCTTATATTGGGAATATAAGGGTAACTGCTGGGAATGCACGAAAGAAGTATTTCCCAACAAAAGATAAACCAAAACTGCGATATTAAAATAATTTCTTTTCAATATAAATAAATCAGTTATAAGCTCAACGTTAATCCACTTATTATATTTTATCGTATAATGGTAACAACACCTATTTCAGGATCTTTGCCTCTTCTCAGATGTATGATGTAGTGATACGAATCTATCGGCATATCCCTTCCTTTATAAGTTCCATCCCATTTCTTTTCATAGCCGTTACCGGATGAGAATATCAATTCTCCCCATCTGTTATATATTTCAACCCTGGCTTCAGGATATAATTCAATATTACCAATTTCCCATGTCTCATTAAAACCGTCACCGTTAGGGGTAAAAGCTGTTGGTATCTCCAGGCAGGATTCATTAGTGCTTTTCAATATGGTGGTGTCCTTAAGCAAACATCTGTTATTATCAAGGATAGAAACTATATACGTTCCCTCTCTCAGTGCATCAAGGTAGCTGCCTTCTGTGCCATCCTGCCATACTACCGAATATGGAGGAGTTCCTCCGTTAATTTCATTAATATAAATCCTCCCGTCGTATGTGTCAGGACAGAAGGGTAAGACAGAATCCTTTTCAATAACTAGTAATTCAGGTTCTGAAAGTATGGCAAAAGTATCTATTATACAATTATTCAGATCTGCTATTCTGGCATTATACAGACCTTTTCCAATTTCTACAGCCTGTGGACCAGTTTGCGCTGTTTCGTTCCATTCAATCAAATACTCCGGGGTACCTCCGTAAACTATTAAGTTAATATCCCCATCCTCATATCCAAAGCAGGTTGGATCATTAGGGTAAACCTCTGCTCTCAGCAGAGTAGGTTCTGTTACTTCAACTGAATCAGTTTGAATACAATCATTATCATCTGTAATGGTTAAATAATATTTTCCGGCCGGAATATTTGTCAGAAAAGAATCTGTTTCAGTCCTTTCGTGCCAGTCATAGTAATATTGACCATAGCCTCCTATAGTATAAGTATATATATCAGCATCAGATTCGCCAAAACACGAAATCATTTTCCCATTGTATTTTAAAGGCACATTGAAGTCAATTAAAATCTCAGGCGGTTCAGTAATTTCAGCTGTATCGGAAATCTGACAACCGTTCGCATCTGTTACAACAACAATGAATGTTCCCATTAATAATTCATCAATATCCTGAGATGTTTCCCCATTACTCCAGGAAAAAGAATAATTTTCAACACCCCCGGTGACCTGGAGGTTTACAGCGCCGTTATCAAGACCAAAACAATTTACCGGAACCAGAGACAAGGAAGTTTCAAGTCTTTCAGGTTGCTCAAGTATAAAAGACCAGTCTCCGGAGCAGTTATTAGCATCCATAATATTAACCGAATAGGAACCTGCAGTTAAATTATCCTGATCTTCAGAATCTTCAATTAAACCCATTCCTCCTTCTGTTGCCCATGAAAAATTGTAAGGTTCCACACCTCCTGCGGTATTTAAGCTTATCGCACCATCTGAACCCTCAAAACATGAAACACCATAACCATTGTTGTCAAAAAGAACCGGATTTGTATCGAGAGTATCTGGTTGCAGGATATCGAAATCCCACTCTAAAGAACAATTAATATCATCAGTTACTTTCAATGTATAATTACCGGCGGGAAGATATTCCTGATCAAGACTGAATTTATCCATTATCGTGCCATTTGTGGTGGTCCATTCATACCTGTGTGCTCCATAACCCCCTGTAAGGTTCAGATCAAGCTTAGAATTGTCATATCCGAAACAAGAAACCTGATATCCGTTATAATCGTATATCTCTGTGGTATCTAATATAAACTCATCAGGCTGAGCAAGATTAAATGATCTTTCTCCCTGACATCCAAGAGAATCGGTAATCTCAATATTATATACTCCGGCTCTGAGCCCGGAAATATTTTTCGTTGTCTCACTAAAACCGGGATCTTCAGTCTTGGTCCAGTTATAGGAAACAGGCCAGTATGCAGTATGTCCTCCTACAACATTAAGATTAATTATTCCGTCTTCCATTCCAAAACAACTAATGTCAAAAGGAGGGTTCTGGATAATGCCTGTCCTTACAGCATTGACCGGTGGAGGCTGAGTTAATAAAATATCTCCTGAAAAACCTATGCAATTAAGGGAGTCCTCAACAGTCAATGTATATACCCCTGCACTTAATCCGGAAACAATCCTGGGATCCGGATCCGGTGTGATAAAACCATATTGTGATGACCATGTATAATTATATTCTGTAACTTCCCCGTATCCTCCTCCTACGTTTACCTGAATCATTCCATCACTATCCCCGAAACAGGTGATATTGTAGCTTCCTTTCTGACTTCTGTTTATAACAGTAATGGTAATAGGATCAGGTTGAATAAGTGAAACGATATAATTATACATGCAGGCATTTGTATCAGTTAAAGTAAGTGAATAATCACCATATCGCAGATAATTGAGGTCTTTGGTAGTAAAAACTGTATTTTCAGGTCCTGTCCAGTAAAATGTATAACCCGGTGTGGCTCCGTTCACAGTCAGAGCAATTTCTCCATCGAAAATTCCATCGCAACTTTGTTGTTTTAATACCGATGAAAAAGAAATATCAGGCGGCTCTGTAAGTTCATAGGAAGTATTAAACGAACAGCCGATAATATCCTGGATGCTGATATCGTATGTGCCAACACCTAAATTATCAATGTCTTCCTCATCAGAAGGACTCAGGGGTACTCCTTCCTTCGTCCAAAAATAATTATAAGCTTGCAGGTAGTAACCTCCGTGAACTGAAAGATCAATATAAGAGTTCATCCCATAACATTGTATTGTCCAATCCCCAATAAATGTATCTGTTTCAGCAGTGGTAAATAATTCCGGCACGACTTTCACCACAATTGTTGTGTCCTTCCCCCTGAAGCAATCAAAACCAGGACGGGCATCCTGGATAACCGGGCTGAAAGTATAATGGATTTCCTGAATCACTGAGCTGTTGTTTACTATATTATCGGTAAAGGGAGCTAAACCGTCACGTCCATCAGTTTTCACACCGGCTATATCGGCAACTGAAAATACCGAAGTTAATTCATAAACAATGGTTCCTGTTGTAATCTGCTCATTAAAAAAAGTAAACTCTACAGATGTATTATTGCAAAGAACAGTGTCTTCAACAGGTATTGTAACCTGAATAATTGGAGTTGGGTTTAGAACAATATTTACAGTTTCCGGTATTCCCAAACCACAATATTCATCTATCCCTATATTACGGTAATCCCTGAAAACCGGAGTTAAGCGGTAGGTAACCGACTGCAAATGGATGGTATTATTTACCAAATAATCTGCAATTTCTTCAAGGGGGTAATACCCATCCGTTTTAACGCCTGATACATCGCCGGTAAAAGAAGACTCAAGGTAATAATATTTTTCACCGGTATGTGTTGGGTTTAATGATAGAAGATCAATGATGACATCGGCTGAATCACAGTATGTATCAAATTCCGGAAGAGCTGTCATTCTTGGTGTTGGATTCAGATATATAGTTATAATGGTGTCCATCCCGTTTTCACAATAATAAGAAGGACTCGTTCCCCTTGGATCCCTGAATCTCGGGCGAATAGTATATTTTATTAATTGAAGGGAATCTGTGTTATTAATAAGATCATCGGAAAATAATTCTTCATCATTCATAAAATACTGGCCGGGAATAAATGTACCGGTTACAGCTCCGGGTTCATAGTCTATCTCAACCCTGTAAACTTTATCTCCCAGAACAGGTCCGTTCAATGATTGTATATTGAATACAACAGTACTGGTATCGCAATAAATAGTATCCATAACCTGTACCAGCAATTTAGGCCTGGGATTTACCCAGATCCTGATTGTCTGAACGACACCGTTTTCGCAATAATCTCTTCCTGAGCGTGGATCCTTAATCTTTGGAATAAAAGAATAATCAACATATTGTAAAGAATCAGAAATATTTCTGATCATATTTTGTGAGTAATTAGCAAGATCCTGGTCATCATCTTCGCTTAATCCTGTAAATGCAGAAAGATCTGAAGCTATTAACCGCACATCGTATTTCCAGTCACCTATAAAGCTGGTATTTGTTGTTTGTACATTAAAGTCAACTCCTTCATCATCGCAAATAATTGTATCAGGATTTGCTGAAATAAGAATCCTTGGCTGTGGATTAATATATACCTTAATAATTTTTGGGGCGCCATTTTCACAAAATTCTTTTCCTGTTTTCACATTCCTGATTTTGGGGATGAAAGTATATTCCACCCATTGTACTCCCAGACTTGTATTAACAAGATCCTGATTAAAAATTCCTGCAGCCTGGTTATAATCTTCTCCTTCACCCTCAATAGAACCTGCATCACTTATACCTGTAATGAACACATCATATACCCAGTCGCCCTCAACCTGACCGTTTCCTGTAGAAATGCTGAAGGTTATCCCTTCGTTGTGGCAGAGAATCGTGTCGGGCAGATAGTCAACAAAAATTCGCGGTTGAGGATTAACAATTATTTTTATTACCTGAGCCACTCCATTACCGCATTCAGGAACCCCTCCGCTAACACCGGCAATTCTTGGAATAAACCTGTAAGTAACAGTATGAGCAATTGTATCGGTATTAATTAAATTCAGCTGATCGTAAATTCCTGGTGTAAATCCGGATCCTCCTGTTGCGTTATCTATTCCCGCCGGGGCATCCACAACTTCAACATCATATACCCATGTTCCAATGGTTGAAGGATTTCCTGAATTTACAGTAAAGCTTATGCCATCGTTGTAACAAAGAGTATCAGCTGTTGGAGTAACAGTTATTCTGGGTGTGGGGTTCACCCATA
>CAZGKF010000037.1:0-37651 GCA_964526475.1 uncultured Bacteroidaceae bacterium | reverse complement strand
TAAGGTTATATACAAGAAAACTTCTAAAGAATATATCAAACAGTGAGGATACCAATCAATTGAAAAAAATATTTTCTTCAATCATTGAAAAATCAAAATAGTGTGTTTCGTATTTATAATTTTGTTATTGTTTATTATTTGTTTTTTGGAATTTGTTTTTTGGAATTTTTACCAAATAATACAAGAATATTAGATGTAAGGTACTAAAATGTAATTTTAATCTTTTCATATATCTTCTTTCATGAAAAATAAAGATAATACAGAAAAAAATCGTGATTAATTGCCTGAGTTCTTCAGGTGAACTTAAAATCGGGGATTTTAAAATAGAGAATCGCTATTTTGAATTTGACGCTGCAAACACCTACCGGCTTATCATAGGGTATAAGGAACTTAAAGTTGAATTACTTCCGACAAAAGGGTTTTCGTTAGGGCAGGTTTATTTTAATGACAGACAGATCTTCTGGGATCAGCCCATTGAACTGCCCGATCCGGTTATTTTTTCTCCTTATAATGACAATGTATACATTAATAAAAAACCTGCACGTGGTTTTTCATTTATTCCAACCTATATGGGTGGAGTTGAATTATACGGGATGCGCAACCGGGGAATGCCCAGAGAAGAAAATGGCTTCTGTCATCCCGTTCATGGAGAAACTTCAAACATTCCTGTTAAAGAAACGGAGGTGTACTTAAAACAGGATGGAAGCCTGCAATTGAGTGCATCTTTTATCTACAGGGAAATGTATGACGACAGAGCAGAATGGTATAATCACGGAAAGGAAATGAATAACAGTGATCTCGGAGGTCTCGAAAGCGCGGAATTTTTCTCAATGGTTGATGGAGTCGGGCAGTTGGCAATAGGCTTCATCAATGCTGCGGGTGAACCGCAACCTTATATAATACCTGAAGAAGGCGGCAGAATAGAATTTATTGTTATAGATCTATTCGTATTTATTAATTCCATACCATAGTTGCCCGAAGTTTACCGGCTTAGTGTTACATTAACACTCTTCATCTTCCCTCCCATAGGAGGATTCATCTTACGTATAGTAACTGTAACTTTTTGAATATCCTGATGTTCTCTGTAAATGGCATCCAGTATTCTTTTAGCAATATTTTCAAGTAATCTGGATTTCATTTTCATCTCCTCTTGTACCAGTTTGTAAATAACCTGATAGTTGATCGCATCTGAAAGTTCATCTGTACTGGCCGGAATATCCATATCAGACTCAACAATGACATCAATAAGAAACTTGTTCCCTACTATCTGTTCCTCTTTATAATGTCCGTGATAAGCATAAAACTCCATGTCCTCAAGGTGTATCTTTCCCATAACCTGTATTTTTATTTCTTCTCCAAAGTTAAATTAATTTTGAGTTTTGATGCTTATCGTATTACTCCCTTTTCTCAATTCTCCTTCAACGATTTAAATCCTTCTCCGAAAATCTCAGTGGTATTAAATACCGTCACAAAAGCATTCTGATCAACCCCCCTGATATAATCCTGGAGAATAACCATCTCCCTCCTGTTAACATTAACAAATATCATTTGCCTCTCTTGTCCTTTATACATACCCTTAACCGGAATTGCAGTAGCACCCCTGCCAAGATCATTCAGTATTTTTTCGACAATTGCTTCGTATTTATCGGAAATAATAAATAAGGCTTTGTTATAGTCCAGACCTTGCATTGTTGTATCAATTACCTTCCCTGAAATAAAAATCACAATCCAGGAATACAAAGGAATCTTCCAGTCACGAAAAACTACCAGCCCCAGCAGAACAATCACTGAGTCAATATAGATAAGTAACTGGCCTAAAGGTAAGCGGTTATATTTTGCAAATATCATAGCCAGTATGTCGGATCCGCCTGATGAGGCCTTTGATTTAAAAATAAGCCCCAGCCCAAAACCAATCAATACTCCTCCAAAAACAGATGAAAGAAGCAGATCGTCTTTAACCAGAGGCTCATACCCATATATCCAGGTTTGAAGATCAATAAACCCCGAAGTAAGGAAAAACCCAAGTATAGTTTTTACTCCAAACCTGGGCCCAAGTATCCTGATAGCAATAATGGTTAAAGGTATGTTTAACACCAAGCCCATTAAACCAACAGGAATCCCTTGTTGAGCAAAGGAAAACATTCCCTTTGTGACGTAGTGGATCACAATGCTTATACCATAAACTCCCCCGGGAACAATTCTATTTGGAGTAATAAAAAAAACAAATCCTGAGGCCAGGATAAAACAACCTGTAACCATAAGGGAGTAATTCATAAACCACTCCCTTGAGAACGCTTTTTCTTTTTGTAAAAGTGTCATTTTTTTCAAGTTTTCAGAATATGTAAAAATAAGCTTTAAATTTCATGGTTTAATTTAAAATATATTCTTTGAAAACCTTCTTTGAAAAATAAGATAGTCTATTTTTGTATCTTCAAATTTTTATTTTTCTACTTTTTATGATCACAAGAAACGAAGATAAGCCGGAAAAGAAAGGCCTTAATTTTATTGAAGCCTTTGTTGAAGAAGACCTGCGAACAGGAAAGAATGAAAAAACTGTTCATACCAGGTTCCCTCCTGAACCAAACGGATATCTTCATATTGGTCACGCAAAAGCTATCTGTGTTGATTTTGGTATCGCCCGGAAATATGGAGGGAAAACCAACCTTCGTTTTGATGATACCAATCCTACTAAAGAAGAGCTTGAATATGTTGATTCAATAAAAAACGATATCCGCTGGCTGGGGTTTGACTGGGAAGACAGAGAGTATTATGCATCGGATTATTTTGAACAGCTTCACGAATGGGCATTGAAGCTAATAAAAACCGGGAGAGCATATGTTGACGATCAGTCATCTGAAGAAATAGCAGAACAAAAGGGCTCCCCTACCGAACCGGGTAAAGAAAGTCCCTTCAGAAAACGAACTCCGGAAGAAAATCTTGATTTGTTCATCCGTATGAAAAACGGAGAATTTCCGGAAGGCAGCCATGTGCTCAGAGCAAAGATCAATATGTCATCTCCAAATATGCACATGAGAGACCCTGTCATGTACAGGGTAATTCATAAACCTCATCACCGTACCGGTAATAAATGGTGTATCTATCCAATGTACGATTGGGCACATGGACAGTCAGATTATATAGAAGGTATCACACATTCCCTTTGCACGCTTGAATTTGAAGTACACAGAGAGTTGTATGACTGGTACCTTGATCAGATTTATGAAGATGGAAGAATACGACCCCGTCAGATCGAATTTGCAAGGCTGAATCTCAACTATACAGTTATGAGTAAAAGGAAACTTCTCGAACTTGTTGAGAAAAAGCTGGTAAATGGCTGGGATGATCCCCGGATGCCAACACTTTCCGGCTTAAGAAGAAGAGGTTATACGCCTGCTTCTATCAGAAATTTTGCAGAGAAAGTGGGAGTTACGAAAACAGATGGCATTATTGATGTTTCACTTCTTGAACATAGTGTTAGAGAGGACCTCAACAAGATAGCTCCAAGAGTAATGGCTGTATTAAACCCTCTTAAAGTAATTATTACCAATTATCCTGAAGGTAAAACTGAAGAACTGAATACTGTTATTAATCCCGAAGACGAAAGCAAGGGATACAGAAAAATTCCATTCAGCAGAGAACTGTATATCGAGAAAGATGATTTTATGGAGAACCCCCCTCCCAAATATTTCCGACTCGTCCCGGGGGGAGAAGTTAGATTAAAATCGGCCTACATCATTAAATGTGAAGAAGTTGTAAAAAATCCTGCAACAGGAGAAATTATTTTACTGAAATGTACATATGACAAGGATACCCGCAGCGGAGGGATAAATTCAAATAAAAAAGTGAAGGGAACTTTACACTGGGTTTCTTCTCAACATTCCATAAAAGCAGAAGTTAGGATCTATGACCGGCTTTTCAGCGATGAGGAACCCGATGGCCATAAGGAAAGAGATTTTAAAGAATTTTTAAATCCCGGATCACTAAAGATACTTACAGATTGCTATGTTGAACCTGGGCTAAAATCAGCAAAACCCTTCGATCATTTTCAGTTTCAACGACTTGGGTATTTCAGCCTGGATCCTGTAAGTACATCCGAAAAGCTGGTTTTTAACAGAACCGTTGATTTAAAATTCAATGTTAATTTTGAAAGAAAATCCCCATGAACCATCCGGGAATTATCCTGATGGTGCTTGCATACACTGCCTAAAACAGCCGGAAATGCGCTCGCGGGATTCAAATAGCTACCACCTCTTTTATATCAGGCACTTCCTTTAATATTGCCTGTTCAACACCTGCTTTAAGCGTCATTTCGCTATAAGGGCAGCCGTGGCATGCTCCGGAAAGTTTTACCTTAACTACTTTGTCATCTGTAATCTCAACAAGGCTTATATCACCTCCGTCGGATTGAAGATAAGGTCTTATTTTATCCAGAGCCTTATTAACTTTAATTGTAAGAGACATATTACTGAGTTTTATTTTAATTTTTTTGTTGATTAACGGCATCGCAGCCGTTAGTGTTAGTAATTTCAACTTTTTTAGTAGGGTCAAGGGAAGCATTTCTTTTGTCAACTTCTGCGATCACTTTGCCGGCAAGAGATTCAAATGCTTCCCATGCTAAGCCTCTTTTTTCAAGGACAGATGGCCTGCCTGCATCTCCATCGTCACAAATAGACTGAACTACGGGTATCTGACCAAGTAACGGAATTTTTAACTTTTCAGCAAGTTTTTTACAACCTTCCTTCCCGAATATATAGTACTTATTATCAGGAAGTTCTGCCGGTGTAAACCATGCCATATTTTCTACCAGTCCAAGAACCGGAACATTGATCTTATCTCCCCTGAACATAGCAATTCCCTTAATAGCATCAGCCAGGGCAACCTGTTGTGGCGTACTTACAATAATTGCCCCTGTAACCGGTACTTCCTGTACAAGTGTAAGATGTATGTCGCCTGTTCCAGGCGGCATATCAATGAACAAATAATCAAGATCTCCCCAGTCAGCCTGATTCAATAACTGCTTAAGAGCATTAGTTGCCATAGGCCCTCTCCACACAAGTGCATCTTCAGGTTTTATGAAAAATCCAATTGATAAAGTTTTAATTCCATGTTTTTCCACAGGCACAATGTATTCCGTATTTCCCTCAAGCCTTATCTCAGGTTGTACATTTTCCATACCCATCATTTTGGGAACAGAAGGACCATAAACATCAGCGTCTGCCAATCCAACGGAAAACCCCGATCTGGCAACTGCCACAGCCAGGTTTACTGCAATAGTCGATTTTCCTACTCCTCCTTTTCCGGAGGCAATAGCTATTATATTTTTAACCCCTGATAAAGGTTTCCTTGCTTCCTCCTTCTCCACAAAACCTGAAGTAATAATTTCTATTTCAACTTCCTCTCCAAGATATGCCTTTATTGCACCTGCACAGGCTTTAGAGACTGACTTAGCAAACGGATCATTAGGCTTTTTAAACTTTAGGGTTAGACTAATTTTCTTTCCGGAAATACTTATGTCTTTAACCAAACCCATGTCAACAACATTTAATCCGGCTTCAGGGTGCTTAACCGGCTTCAGGGCTTCCATTAATTGTTCTTTCGTGTAATTCATGCTTATAATATCTTTTCTGGATGATTAATCACTTCTCAATTCTGTAAAATTACAAAAAATATTTTTATTTAGATTAATTCTTTATTAGGATCCCAGAAATATTTTTCAAAATCCATAATCTGATCGTCACGAACAGTAATATTCTCACTTTCAAGCAATTCCTTCATGACATTTTGTCCATGAAAATGATTTTTCCCGGTAAGTAATCCAAATCTGTTAACCACCCTGTGGGCTGGAATGTAATTATCAAGATAATGAGAATTATTAAGTGCCCATCCAACCATTCTCGCTGAGCGGGCGGTTCCCAGGTAACGCGCAATGGCTCCATAGCTGGTAACTCTTCCATAAGGTATAAGTCTGGTAACTTCGTATACTCTGGAAAAAAAACCATCATCAATCTTATTCTCCGGATTCGGGTTCATAGAGTGTCTTTTCTGATGGCAGTTGAAACTTAAGGTATTTAATTTTCTTTCCCTCTTCCAAATACCGCATTTCATAAAACGTTTTAATTCCGGTCAAGTCATCATGGGAACATGAATTATATAAATCATCTGTTTCCACCAGAACTTGAAGTTTATTATGCATTAAAAGCTTTAATGTATATTCATACAAGATATCACTATCGGTTTTTAGGTGAACAATCCCGTTATTTTTCAAAATTCTTTGAAAGCATGTAAGAAAAAAGGATGAAACAAGCCTTTTCTTTATTCTTCTTCTTTTGGTTTGAGGATCAGGAAATGTAAGCCAAATCTCCTCCACCTCTGCCTCGTTAAAAAATGAAGTAATAAACTCAAGTCTTGCGCGTAAAAATGCAACATTTAGCATTCCCTTCAGGTTCGATTCTTTAGCCCCTTTCCATATTCGTGCACCTTTAATATCGACCCCAATAAAATTCTTTTCCTTGAATTTTTGTGCCATTGCAACAGTATATTCTCCCTTCCCACAACCAAGTTCCACAATAATAGGATGTTGATTTATAAAAACCTCCTTATTCCAGTTACCCTTAAGAAAATAATCTTTATTAAAAAAATCGTTAAATGAAGGTTGGAATACTCTCTCGAGGCTCTTCATCTCTTCAAATCTTTTTAACTTATCTTTTCCCAAATCTCCTGATATTTAGCGAAGATCTTTAAATTTTTCGATACGGAATCCAACATCCGTTACAGGAACTTTTTCTTCCCTCATAGCCTGTTCAATTGTAAAAACATATTTCCCGGGATGTGAAAAACGTATATTCTTTCTATACATACGGCTTATATGCTTTATTTTCCCGAAACCATAACCCAGCCATTTACCTCTTTTATCAGTTACATTAATCTCAAGGGTATCTTTTACCGAGCCTCCTGCAGGGCTCTCGGTTAAAATAAAAAGATACAGGTTATTATAAGGATAGTCTGTTGTATGCCTGATATTCACCATAAGGTTAAACGAAACCATTGAATCAGCTATTTCAACTTCGAACCTTTTCTTATCTGAATGGTACCAAATCCCCTGTTCGGTTTTTTGATATGAATCGTATATCATTAAAGGATCACAGGATTGTATAAGAAGGAAAAATGGAACAATGAATATTAAAAATTTTCTAATCATTTTTCTGAGGTTTCTTCTTTTTATATTTCTTCTTTTTATGTTTCTTCTTATCTTCAAACCTTGTAATACTACCCTGTCCGACATCATTTAAATAACTTCCTTCTTTGTTGAAAGAGTCATTAACCATTATCTCAAGGGTTTCAGGAACCTCGCCTTTGGAGTTTATTTCCATTATTTCTTTAACTCGTTCAACAGAAACCGGCAACAAATTAATAACTGACTGATCATTAACGGAATACCAGTAGAGACCTCTGAAAACATCCGTTTTCTGATGGTGATATTCACCTTGTTTCGTTTTAAGCACTACCGTACGGTCGGGAAAATTTTTCTGTGCATCGATATAACTAACTGCTTCATAATTCAGGCAGCATTTAAGTTTTCCACACTGACCTGCCAGTTTCTGAGGATTCAGGGAAACTTCCTGGTATCTGGCAGCGGCAGTTGTTACAGAAACAAAACTGTTTAACCATGTGGAACAACACAGCTCCCTCCCACAGGAAGCAATTCCTCCTATACGTCCTGCCTCCTGCCTTGCTCCAATCTGTTTCATTTCTATTCTGATCTTGAATTCGTCGGCCAGTAATTTAATAAGCTCCCTGAAATCAACTCTCTCATCAGCGATATAATAGAAAATAGCTTTCGTCCTGTCGCCCTGGTACTCTACATCACCAATTTTCATCTCAAGATTCAATTTTTCAGCTATTTTTCGTGATCTGATCATCGTATTATGCTCAAGATCAATTGCCTCTCTCCATTTATCCAGATCAACCGGTTTTGCTTTTCTGTATATTTTGCGATAATCATCAGAAGCGGAGGATAATCCATACTTTGCAAGTTGTATTAACACCACGGGGCCAGTAAGGCTTACAATTCCAATGTCATGACCCGGGGAGGCTTCCACAGCAACAATATCTCCCCGTTTTAGTCTCAATTGGTTTACATTTCTGAAAAACGCCTTTCGGGTATTTTTAAAACGAACCTCCACCAGATTTGTATTCTCACCCTCGGGCAAAACTTCCCATAACCAGTTAAAATCATCCAGTTTAGAACAGGAACTGAAATAAGATATAATCTCGTTCCTGTTATCGTTCTCATTTTCATTACACATTCCCTTACAGCATCCTCGGTTAATCATTTTTTCCAGGTTTAATTCTTTGGATAAACAGCAAAAATAATCAAAATATTACTTTCTTAACAGTATTGCAATTTTGAGACACATGTCAAGCAGAACTATTCTTGCATAAGCATTGGCCGAAATATGATTATAAGCATTATTAAATTCCTCATACAAACTAAAAACATTCTGGTTATGTATAAACCTGGAAAATTTCTCTGACCACTCATTTTCATATCCGGAAAGGTGCACTATCTCTTTTCTTCCGAGTTTCATTAAGTAATTTTCCCTAAGCATTCTCAGAGCATACAGTAGAAAAAGCTTTTGTTGTTCTCTTCCGGTTGAAGCCATAATTTCAACCCAATTCATTATTTCAGAAATTTTTCTCCCATAACATGATCGCATCATTATAACAAACCTCTCAAAATTCTCTTTCAGGTTTTCATTCGGCCGGATATATGAAACTGCCTTGTTGAAATTACCATTTGCAAGTCGGACTGCATCATCAATAAGATCGGATTCAGCATTGAATTTTTTAATAAGACCCTTTCTTATCTCTTCATCTCTTATCTTTGGGATTTTGACAATCTGCGTTCTTGAAAGAATTGTAGGTAAAATATCTTCTGTATTTTCCGATACAAGTAAAAAAAGCGTAAAAGGTGGTGGTTCTTCCATAAGTTTCAACAGCTTATTTGCAGCATAAGCATTCATCTTTTCGGGAAGCCACATAATCAAAACCTTATATTCAGATTCCCATGCTTTCAACATTATTTTCCTGATAATTTCACTGCTTTCTTTAGTTCCAATCAGACCCTGTTTATTTTCAAGTCCCAGCAATTCATACCACTGGTATTGATCCATATATGGATTTTCAACAAGAGCTTGTCTCCATTTATCATGAATATTGTCACCTGCCTCTTCCTCCTCGTCACTTTCCTTTTTCCTGGTAGTTGCGGGATAAGCAAAATGCAAATCAGGATGAATATATTTATTGTATTTAATACAAGAGGAACATACACCGCAAGATTCATTTTCAGCCCTGTTCGTACAAGAAATAAATTGCGCATATGCCAAAGCAAGAGCCAGTTTCCCTGAACCTTCCGGACCATGTAATATTTGTGCATGACTTATCCTTCCATCTTTAACGGTACGGATAAGTTTTTCTTTTACCGTTTCTTGTCCGGGAATATCCTTAAACAACATTTCTGATTCTTTTACAAAAAATTATGGCAACAAGTCCTGTCAAAGTTAATTATAAAATACTTTTTTTAACTTTGGAATCCAATTTAACATGGAATTAATTATAATCTACAAAATTTAAAAATATGCTTACAATCGACAATTACAATTTTTCAGGAAAGAAAGCTTTAGTAAGAGTTGACTTTAATGTTCCACTCAACAGCAATTTTGAAGTCACTGATGATACCCGTATTCAGGGTGCTGCATCTACTATAAAAAAGATACTGGACTCAGGGGGAGTTGCTGTATTAATGTCGCATCTGGGCCGGCCCGATGGTAAATCTCAGGATAAATACTCTCTAAAACATATTATACCTGCTGTGGAAAAAATATTGGGGCTTACTGTTAAATTTCCGGGCGATTGTGTAGGGGAGAAAGTGGAGGAAATGGCAGCTTCCCTGAAACCGGGTGATGTAATGTTACTGGAAAATCTGAGATTCTATGAGGAAGAAGAGGGAAAACCCTATCACCTTGGTAAAGACGCAAGTGAAGATGAAAAAAAGGCAGGCAAGGTAAAAGTTAAAGAGGATCAGAAAGAATTTGTGAGACGCCTGGCAGGTCTGGCCGACTGTTATGTGAATGATGCTTTTGGAACTGCTCACCGGGCTCATGCCTCTACTTCATTGGTGGCTTCCTTTTTCCCCGGCAATAGCATGTTCGGATATCTTATTGAAAATGAACTAAATGCTATGGAAAAGGTGCTTCTTAAAGCCGATAAACCTTTTACTGCCATTATGGGTGGAGCCAAAGTTTCCGATAAAATCCTTGTAATAGAAAATCTTCTCGATAAAGTTAATAACCTCATCATTGGCGGAGGCATGACATATACTTTTATTAAAGCAAGAGGCGGTAATATTGGCAATTCACTCTGTGAGACGGACAAACTCGATATGGCAAATGACCTGATAGAAAAAGCCAAAGCAAAAGGGGTAAAACTTATATTACCCGTGGATCAGGTTCTGGCCGATAAATTTGATAATGAAGCAACAGTCAAATCAGCATTAATTGACAATGGTGAAGAAGGCTGGATGGGACTTGATATAGGTCCCGATACAATAAAACTTTTTACTGAAGTAATTGAGAATTCGAAAACTATACTTTGGAATGGTCCTATGGGTGTTTTTGAAATGAAAAATTTTCAGAAAGGAACCGTGGCAATTGCTGAAGCTATAGCAAATGCCACCGGCAAAGGCGCTTTCAGTCTGGTTGGTGGAGGAGATTCAGTTGCAGCTGTAAATAAATTCGGACTCTCTGATAAGGTTAGCTATGTATCAACCGGGGGCGGAGCCATGCTGGAGTTTATTGAAGGAAAAGAATTACCAGGGATTAAAGCAATACGAGGATAAAACATTCAAATATAAAGTTATGGAACTGTATTCGTTCTGTTGACTTTCTCCTTAGCTTTGAAAACCTTGATCCGTAAAGAACCGGAGTAACAGGAGCATCAGGAGGTGCTTCACAATCGTTTTTACTGTCTGCGAGTGACGAAAGGATTGCGGGTTCTGTGCATTCTGTTTTTTTATATATTTGTACCTCAATTTTCCGGAGGTTATTAATGAAGAATATCAGGAATTTTTGCATAATAGCTCATATTGATCATGGAAAGAGTACAATAGCCGACAGATTGTTACAAATAACAAATACTGTCTCCGCCAGAGATTTTAAAGATCAGGTACTCGATAATATGGATCTTGAAAGGGAGAGAGGAATAACTATAAAAAGTCATGCAATACAAATGTTGTATGAGCAGGAAGGAGCAATATATACTCTCAATCTTATTGATACCCCCGGACATGTAGATTTCTCCTATGAAGTATCGCGTTCCATTGCAGCCTGTGAAGGAGCATTACTGATCGTTGATGCCACACAAGGTATCCAGGCACAAACTATATCAAATCTATACCAGGCTATTGACAATAATCTGGAAATAATACCTGTGCTGAATAAAATGGACATGGAAAGTGCCATGCCGGAGGAAGTTAAAGACCAGATAGTTGATCTTACAGGATGCAAAAGGGAAGACATTATTGAAGCCAGTGGTAAAACCGGACTGGGTGTTGATGAAATCCTTGCTGCTATCGTTAACAGAATCCCACCTCCTTCAGGTGACCCGGAAGCTCCACTACAGGCCTTAATATTTGACTCTGTATTCAACTCATTTAGAGGTATTTACGCGTATTTTCGCATTTTTAACGGCACCATTCGAAAGAATGATCTGGTTATGTTCTTTTCAACAAAAAAGGAGTACAATGCTGATGAAATAGGGGTCTTAAGTCTCAGAACTCATCCCCGCGATGCTTTATATGCAGGAGATGTTGGTTATATTATCTCCGGAATTAAATCCAGTCGGGAGGTTAAAGTAGGCGACACCATTACTCATGCTGAACGACCCTGTTCGTCAATGATTGAAGGATTTTCTGAGGTTAAACCCATGGTTTTTGCAGGAATTTATCCTGTTGATGCAGACGATTATGAAGACCTGCGGTCTTCCATCGAAAAACTTCAGTTAAATGATGCATCATTAACCTTTGTTCCTGAATCATCTGCCGCACTCGGTTTTGGATTTCGCTGTGGTTTTCTTGGACTCCTGCATATGGAAATTATTCAGGAGCGACTTGACCGTGAGTTTAATATGGATGTGATAACCACTGTGCCTAATGTCTCATACAAGGTTTTCACAGTTAAGCAGGGAGCTGTGGACGTGCACAATCCCTCCGGGTTACCCGAACCAAATTATATTGAGTATATTGAAGAGCCATACATTAAAGCCCAGATCATTTCGCAGGCGGAATATGTTGGTTCCATCATGAAACTTTGTCTCGAAAAGCGTGGCACCCTTATAAGTCAGTTTTATCTGACAACGAACAGGGTGGAACTTGGATTTGAAATGCCACTTGCAGAAATAGTCTTCGACTTCTATGATAAGCTAAAAAGTATCTCCAAAGGTTATGCTTCCTTCGATTACCATACTTCAGATTATAAAAAAGCCGACCTGGTAAGACTGGACATTTTACTTAATGGAGAAATGGTAGACGCTTTGTCAACTCTTATTCACAGAACAAATGCATATAATTTTGGGAAAAGAATGTGCACCAAACTTAAAGAGCTTATTCCACGCCAGCAATTTGATATTGCAATTCAGGCTGCAATCGGAGCGAAAATCATTTCCAGGGAAACTGTTAAAGCTGTTCGAAAAGATGTAACAGCGAAATGTTATGGCGGCGATATTACAAGAAAAAGAAAATTGTTGGAGAAGCAAAAAAAAGGAAAGAAACGTATGCGTCAGGTAGGTAATATTGAAGTCCCTCAAACAGCTTTCCTTGCTGTTCTTAAACTCGACTAGAACCTGCCTGCTTTTCTTCTTCTCTCCCTCTCCTCCTTTGTTTTTGTAATTATCATAAGAATAAAAAAAACAACTGTTACAGTAAGAAATCCATATGCTACCGGCTTGAATAAATTCCCGGAAAACAAAAAGGCATAGATACTTACCAGAAAAAGAATTGTTCCGGTAATCCCTGTAGCTAATATCAGTTTTTTCATTATTTAATTATTTATACAAATAGCCTAAAACATAATTTACAGTAATAAATATACAAAAATACCATTAATTAACTCATTGTATCCGATTGCCGGTTTCGTGTTTTCCCTGTTACGGAACTATCAAATTTTACATGCAGAGATCCCAATGTTATTAATGTTATGTTAGAATCTTGTTAATACTTTCATTATGAACCCTGGCTATGGAAAACTTTTAAACCTTATTTTTGAAAAAGTCTTCTTAAACTCAGAGCAATTTGAAAGCACGAAAGTCAAGAGATGAAAATCTTCTCAGGCGAAAACGACAAACTATAATGTTTAACAACCGTGAAATGCGAGCCATCGAAGCGTATTGCAAAAAATACAAAGTGGAAAATAAGTCAAAATTTATGCGGGAAACCATTATAGTAGAAATTCTTAACCAGTTCGACAGAGATTATCCCGTACTCTTCGAAACTGAAAAACCGAATTTATTTTTTCAATAAATATATATTGAAAATTTATATTCCTTATCTTTAATCCCTTAAATTCTCAAACCATGGTAATAGAAGGAACAAAAAATACCCCCAGTGTACTTCTTGAGAGTGGAGTACTTGAGATAAAAGGCCGGTCAATTCCTGAAGATGCGTTTGATTTTTACACTCCCATTTTAAATGAAATACAGGCTGGGGTTTTAGATACCAAAGATAAAATAGAAATAAGGTTTCATCTTGAGTATATAAACAGTGGCTCGAAAAAATTTCTTTCAAATATTCTCGGAACCCTGGACGAGATGTATCTGAGCGGAAGGGATATGGTAATTTATTGGCATTTTGATTACGACGATGATTCTATGCATGAACTTGGAAATGATTTTAGAGTCCTAATTAAAATCCCGTTTCATGTAATTGAGGTTAATTAATTAATCATATTCATTTTAACATTCCCTGTACTCATTTCTTCAGTCAAATTCGGTAAATTATTCCATATCTTATTGATTATGAAAAGACACTTTCAAACCATTTTTATTTTCTTCATTGCAATCTATCTTGTATTAGCCTTTAAGAATTATACTGATCATAAATTTCCGGATTATCCTCAGATGAAATTTATTGTTTTCAGTGATCCTCATTTTTTTGATCCCTCTCTCTTTGTGGAGGGAAAAGCTTTTCAGGATTATCTTGACAACGACCGCAAATTGCTTCGGGAGAGTCTTGAAATAATGGAAGAAGCAGTTAAATTTATTATCAATACTGAAGCCGACTTTGTATTAATTCCCGGAGATCTGACAAAAGACGGAGAGAAAGTAAGCCACCTTAAAATGACCGAACTGCTCGATAAAATAAGTAAATCAGGTAAAAAGGTTTTTGTTGTACCCGGAAACCATGATATTAATGTTCCTGATGCTTACCGCTATTTAGGTGATTCCAGGGAGAGGGTTCCTACCATTACTCCCTTTGAGTTTTCTCAGATTTACGCATCATTCGGTTATGGAGATGCCATATTACGCGATGAATATTCTCTCAGTTATGTGGCAGAGCCAATTAAGGGATTATGGTTACTTGGGCTTGACGCCTGTCTCTACAACGAGAATCCTGCTGAAGGGCATCCGATTACCGGAGGTAAATTCAGTAAAGAAACCATGGAATGGATTACAGGGGTTTTACAGGAAGCTAGGAAACAAAATAAGTCGCTTATTGCAATGATGCACCATGGAATTCTTGAGCATTATAAAAAACAAAAGAAATATTATGGGGAATATGTAGTTGACAATCATCGGAAAGTGGCTTCTCTTCTGGCTGAATCCGGAGTAAAAATTGTTTTTACAGGTCATTATCATGCCCAGGATATTACCATGCAAAAATTTGGTAATGAAAGTTACATACTCGATATTCAAACAGGTTCCCTCGTAACGTATCCTTGTCCCATAAGAATTATCAACATTTCCTCCCCGCAGTTATTGAATATTTCTTCTCATTTTATTACCGGCATCCCTTCCATTCCTTCATTTGAAGAATATTCAGGAAATTATATTCATTCCGGAATTGCCGGCATAGCTGCCAACACTCTTATCGGAATGAAAGTTGACAGTGTTGAGGCATGGGGGCTATCAGGCCAGGTAGCTAACGCCTTTCTTGCACATTATGCAGGAGATGAGATAAGCCCTGATAAACCACTTGATCTGAAAGATATAAGCTTAAAAGGAAAATTCCTTATTGGCTTCAAAAGAAATCTGATAAAAACACTCTATAAAGATCTTTATCCTGCTGATAATTTCCTTGAAATTCCTCTAAAATAAAAGTTACGCCGCTTTAATTATTTACATTCAAATTAAACTCTGAAGTAAAAACCCGGTAGGGTCATGAAAAAAAATCATGACCCTACCCCTGATCAAGGCAATTTAATATTTAAAAACTTTACCTCCTGCCAGAACTTCCTGATTATTTGTGTCGAATGTCACAAATTCTCCTGTTCGTAAAGCAGCAGTAGTCATTATATTAGCTATTGAATGAGCATACCCTCCCTCAACGGGCGCATTAGGTGTTTTCCGGCTGCGGACACATTCCATCCAGTTCAGCATATTCATAACAGTGTCATTATCAGCTCCTGTATCAGCACTTGTAACCACCTGAACCTGACTGTCTGCAAGTGAGTAGTCCTCAAGCAAATTTGGCTGCATATTCATGGCGCTTGCATGTTGCTCGTTAAGGCCTCCGTTGGAAGTTACTTTACCGGTACTCATATTAAGCTCTCCACCATTGGAATAATAAATTTCTTTAGTTCCTCCAGCTGAATTAGTGAACCTGGAGGAATAGATTACCTGAAAACCTTTGGATGAATCCTCCAGCGGACCATAATCAAACACTGCAGTCATGGTATCAAAATTTGTCCTTCCGTCTTTCCATAAGTAAACTCCTCCATTCGCAGCTACACTTCTTGGATGCGGTAATCCGGTAAACCAGTGAACCGTATCAATCTGATGAGCCATCCACTGACCGGGAATCCCTGAAGAATAAGGCCAGAATAAGCGAAACTCGAGATATTTTCTTGGATCCCATGCTTCCTGCGGACGATTCATTAAATAACGTTTCCAGTCGGTATCACTCTCTCTGATATCCTTTACCTCAGAGGGTCTGCGCCACCGTCCGGGTTGATTAACATTCCAGGTCATTTCAACCATCACTATGTCACCAAACTTTCCCGATTTGATATAATCAGCAGCGGCATGATATTTCTTTCCACTTCTTCTCTGAGAACCTATCTGCACTATAATACCTGATTTTTTCACTTCAGCAAAAGCAAGCCTGTTATCTTCCATGGTTTCCGCAAATGGTTTCTCCACATATGCATCTCTCCCTGCTCTGGCTGCCTCAACAGTATGTAAGGCATGCTGAAAATCTGCTGTAGCTATAATCACAGCATCAACATCCTTATCTGCATACATCTCATCATTATTCCGGTACATTTTTATTTTATCACCTGTCAGCTCTTTCAATCTTTCCGCTCCAGCTTCCCTCCTCTTATTCCAGATATCAGAAACTCCGATAAAAGCGAAATTCATGTTTTTATTGTTTTTCAAAAAAGCGGGGATCAATGATCCTCTTGTTCTGTTAGAATACCCGACAATAGCTACATTTACACGATCATTAGCTCCCATAATCCTGCTGTAACTTTTAGCAGTTGAAGCTACAATAAGTCCTGCAGATCCGGTTAATGTCTTTTTAATAAACGACCTTCTTGAACTGGTCTTTACAATACTACTTTCTTTCTTCATTTTTTTTAAATTTTAACAAGTTTAATGCTAAGCAGAAAAACCTTAAAGATTATGAACAACCCTTCTGGTGAACGTACAATAAAAGATTTCACGCCAAAGCAAATAACATTTATTTTTTGAGTTTGCGCATCTGTTCAGGCAGTTGCGACGATTTTATTAAATCCCTACGGAATTTTTTCACTGATAAAAATAACGATTAATTTTTATCATACCTAACAAAGCAATGGAATTAATCAATCCTGATCAGTTTTTTTACTATTTTTCCGGTCTGAAATAAAATATACTATGTATTTTAAAGTTATTTACTGACAAGTATGTTTTGCGTGAAAAGATCTTATCCTGTTATTATCATCATAATATCATTTATGATATTTGGCTGCACAACTGAAAAAAATACAGTTGTTACAAGAACATATCATAATGTAACATCCAGATATAACGTTTTTTATAATGGTTCAGAAAGCTTTAAGAAAGGACTTGCAACCATAGAAAAAAACTTGTCTGATGATTATTCCAGGATGCTTCCCGTATTTTATTTTTCCCTTGAGAAAGTTTCACAAATGGTTGCCCCGGATATGGACAGAGCTATTATGAAAGCAACAAAGGTTATCACTCTTCATTCCATTACCGCCAAACCGGAAATGAAAAAAGGCATACAGACCAAAAAACAGAAGGAGTTCTACAGTAAAAAAGAATATAATAAATGGGTGGATGTTAATCTTCTTTTAATGGGGAAATCATATGTGTATAAAAGAGACTTTTTCCTTGCCCTTGAAACTTTCAGGAGGATAATAAGTGACTTCCCCGGAGAACCGGTAATTTACGATGCTTTGATCTGGATGGCAAGAGTATATAATGAGATAAAGGAATACAGAGAATCGGAAAGTATATTGCTATTACTTGAAAAGGATGATAATCTGCCTAAATCACTCTGGGATAAGGTAAATATTACTTTAGCTGATTTATATATTAAACAGCAAGATTACCCAAAAGCCATTCCATATCTTGAAGAAGCATTAAAATATACCAGGAAAAAAGTCCTTAGATTGCGCTATACATATATTCTCGCTCAACTCTATGAGAAAAACGATCAATTTGAACTGGCTAATAATAAATACAAGGAAATAACTAAAATGAACCCTCCCTATGAAATGACTTTCAATGCAAAGATTAGTTTGGCAGGGACATTTCGTGCAGGTGCAGATAATGCACAAGAAATTAATTCTCAACTAAAAAAGATGCTGAAAGATGACAAGAACAAAGAATATCTTGATCAGATCTATTTTGCACTTGGTGACCTGGAACTTAAACAGGATAATGAAGAAGAGGCTGTCGAATATTTCAGACTCAGTGTTGCAAATAGTATTGATAATTATAACCAGGTGGGGTTCTCATTCCTGAAATTGGCTGATATATATTATGCAAACAAGGATTATCCAATTGCCCAGGCCTATTACGACAGCTCTTTACAAAATATTGCCATGGATTATGAGAATTACGATGCCCTTAAAGCCAAAACTTCAAGTCTTACAGGTTTAGTGGAAAATCTCACAAGCTATCAATTGGAAGATAGTCTTCAAATGCTTGCATCGCTTACGGATCAGGAAAGGTTTGTTATTGTTGACAAAATAATCGCTGACCTCATTGCAGGTGAGGAAATGGAGAGGGAAAAACAGCAGGAAGAACAACTTGATAGTCAATTCGGAACTATGATGGCAGCTCAGGGAACTTCCAGGTATAGCATGGGAACTGAAGAAGGAAAATGGTATTTCTATAATCTCAATGCCAAAAGCTTTGGTCAGCCTGAATTCAGAATGATATGGGGAAACAGAAGGCTTGAGGATAACTGGAGAAGAAAAAATAAGCAGTCATTAGAAATATACGAGATTGGAGAGCAAGGCACTCCTGATGTAGCTTCCGAAGAAGCCCCTTCAAGACTTCTGAATACTAAAAGCAGGGAATATTATCTTCAGAATATCCCGCTCACTGATTCTATGATGACAAAATCACATGAGACATTATCTAAAGCACTTATTAACCTGGGGATTATATACAGATATGACTTCAAAGATTATATTAAAGCAGCAGAATCATTTGAAGAGCTTCTAAAAAGATATCCTGATAAGCAATTTACCCTACCTGCATATTATAACTTATACGAATTATATTCCAGTTTAAACCAGCCTTCCAAATCTCAAACATACAAAAATCTGCTTATTAGCAAATTTCCCGATAGTCCTGCTGCAAAAATGTTATCAGATCCCAATTATCTGAAGCAAACTAAAGAAACCAGAGAAAAAGAGCTGAAGTTTTACGATGATACATACATATTATTAAATAATTCAGAATTTAATGCTGTCATACAAAATGCCGATATTGCCCTGAATTCCTTTGAGAACAGCGATCTGTTTCCACGCTTCAGACTTATAAGAGCATTAGCTATTGGTGGCCTTAATGGAAGAGAAGCTCTGAAAACAGAAATGGAACAATTAGCAAAAGACTACCCTGATCATGAAACCGGAATTTACGCCAGGGAAATGATTAATCATATTTATACCTCTTCCCCTGAAATTGAAATAGCCGATAAAAGAGCTTATGCGGAAGAAATATATTCATATGATGAATCTGCCACACATCATTTTGCTATTCTAACTGAGGCCTCACCAGATATAAATCAGTTGAATTTCAATATCATTAATTTCAATATTGATAATTTTAGTCATCTGAATCTGGCTATCCATCAAGAACAATTTACTGATAAAACTCTTTTCATTATTAAATCATTCGACAATATAGAAATTGCTAACAGGTATTATATTCTTTTTATTTCGAATCCAGAAGCTTTCAAGGATATTGATAAAAGTAAACTTAAGACTTTCCTTATTACAGAAAAAAATCTTTCTTCTTTATTCTCTGATAAAGATCTGTCTAAATACCTGCTTTTTTACGAAAAATACTATACAAAAAAGTAATTCTCTCCATCAATGGATCGCAAAACAAAAATATTATGGGCTGATGATGAAATCGACCTCCTTAATCCATATGTAATTTATCTTAAAGAAAAAGGATTTCAGGTAATTACAGCTACAAACGGAGATGATGCAATAAGGCTTTTCAAAGAACAGAATTTCGAATTGGTCATTCTTGATGAAAATATGCCAGGTTTGAGCGGTCTGGAAACACTTAAAAAAATAAAAAGCTCCAAACCTTTCATCCCGGTGATAATGATAACAAAAACAGAGGCGGAGGAGACTATGGATGAAGCAATAGGATCCAGAATAGATGATTACCTTATTAAACCTGTACATCCCAATCAGATTATTTTAGCTATAAAAAAAAATCTCGACAACCAAAGGCTTATTAATCTGCAAATCACATCTGAATATCAGACGCAGTTTAATCAGATAAGTCAGCAAATAAATACAGCACAAACTTTTAACGATTGGGTTAACATTTACAAGAAGCTTACTTATTGGGAGTTGGAGGTAAGCGCAGAAAGTGCTCTTGATGATGTTCTCTATTATCAGCGCTCAGAAGCCAACAACGAATTCTCACGATTCATTAAAGATAATTATACCAAATGGTTCACCGGAAATGATATGGATAAACCTCTTCTGTCACCGGAAATTTTCCAGTCAAAAATATTTCCGCTTCTCGATAACGGAGAAAAAATAAGTGTTATACTAATTGATAATTTAAGGTATGATCATTGGAAATTAATTGAACAGGAGAACTCTTCATTTCTTAAAGTGGATGAAGAAGACGTCTTTTGCAGCATCCTCCCGACAGCAACCCAATATTCCAGAAATGCTATTTTCGCCGGTCTTATGCCTGATGAAATCCTGAAACTGTATCCAGATCTATGGATTTTCGATGAAGAAGACACCGGAAAAAACATTAATGAAAAAGAACTATTTGATAAATTACTTGCAAGGAAAGGGAAAGACTATCATTACAGCTATAATAAAATAACTAATATCCATGCAGGGAAAAAACTTGTTGAATCGTATAATAAACTTCTTTCTTATGACCTGAATATATTAATTTACAATTTTGTGGATATGCTTTCCCATTCCAGAACAGATATGGAAATGATACAGGAATTAGTTAATAATGAAAGAGCATACAGATCAATAACCTTATCATGGTTCAAACATTCTCCGCTTACAGATATGATTAAAAGACTTACCGAAAAAGGCAGAAAAATTATTATTATGACCGATCATGGAACTATAAGAGTGCAAAATCCGGTTAAAGTGATTGGCGATAAAAAAACATCTGCAAACCTGCGCTATAAAACTGGAAAGAATCTAAGTTATAATCCAAAGGATATCTTCGAAGTAAAAAACCCTCAAATAGCACATCTTCCTAAAGCAAATATTTCTTCAAGTTATATTTTTGCAACAAATAACGACTTCCTGGTTTATCCCAACAATTATAATTATTTCGTAAACCTTTACCGGAATACCTTCCAGCATGGAGGAATTTCCATGGAAGAAATGTTGCTCCCATATATAGTACTTAAAGCCTGACATACTTCAACATGAGGCAATTCACAATATTACATCCGGAGCTGATAGACAAAACAGCAAAAGAATTCTCCAAACTCTTTTTAAATCACAGGCTCTTTGCTTTCTATGGTGAAATGGGAGCAGGAAAAACAACATTCATTAAAGCTTTATGCAGGGTAGCCGGAGTTAAAGATATTGTAAGCAGTCCCAGTTATGCACTGATTTATGAATATATCACAGAATCAGGGAAAATTATTTATCATTTTGACCTCTATCGAATCAGGAAGGTATCCGAGTTATTTGATCTGGGATATGAAGATTATCTTTACAGCAATAAGCTTTGTTTTATCGAATGGCCTGAAATGGCTGAAGACATATTACCTGAAGAAACTGTAAAGGTGTTCCTTACAATTGATAAAGATGGAAGCAGAAAATTACTTGTTGATTTATAAAGAGTTTAATGCTTGACTTGAATCATGAATTGTATTACTTTTGGCCATAATGAATCTGAAAATAATAATCCCTATTAAGAATTAAATAGGTTTACGGAAAACAGGAGTTTTATTTTTATTTTTCCCTGGCATATCTCAATAGAATATATAGCTGATGACAAAATCTGTTTCACCCTCCCATGGTTTTTCATTTCCAAACGGGGGACTGCTTCCCAAGGAAGAGATGCTTGAAGTAACTAAGAAACCAAAAAGTCTGGTAATTGGTATCCCAAAAGAAGAACATGCATCGGAAAGTCGTGTTGCATTGACTCCTGAAGCAGTTGAGATCCTGTCAGGTAAAGGACACGAGATTCACATCGAACACGATGCGGGAAAAGGAGCAAATTATACTGATATCAACTACAGTGAAAAAGGAGCGCAGATAATAAAGGAAAAAGCAGATGTATTTAAAGCCGACATCATTCTGAAAATTGCTCCTCCCAGTCAGGAAGAAATTGATATGCTTATTTCGCAGCAGACTATAATATCATCTCTTCACCTTACCATGCAAAGCAAAGAATTTATCGGGCAGCTTATCCAAAAAAAAATTACTGCTATTGCTTTTGAACGAATAAAGGATGAGAATAACTGTTATCCCGTTACCAAATCGATGAGTTCCATTGCAGGAAATACTGCCGTTCTCATTGCTGCTGAGTATCTGAGTAATCAGAGAGGCGGAAAGGGAGTAATGCTTGGGGGAATAACCGGTATAACACCAACTGAAGTCATTATTCTTGGTGCAGGTACAGCTGCTGAATATGCCGCCAGGGCTGCTATGGGACTTGGAGCTTTTGTCAAGGTTTTCGACAGAAGTGTTCACAGACTGACAAATTTGCAAAATAATCTTGGAATCAGATTGCATACTTCAGTATTTCATCAGAGAGTAATTAAAAAAGCCCTTAAATCTGCCGATGTGTTGATAGGAGCCATACATTTGCTGGAAAAAGGTCCGAGATATTACATTACTGAAGATATGGTAAAAGTTATGAAGAAGGGTTCTGTTATTATTGACCTGAGCATTGACCAGGGCGGTTGTGTGGAAACATCCGAGTGGAAAACCCAGACAGACCCTGTATTTACCAAACATGGTGTTGTGCATTATTGCGTGCCAAATATACCTTCCCGGGTAGCAAGAACTGCATCCATTGCAATCAGTAATGTGTTCCTTCCTGTATTGCTGAATATAGGCGATTCCGGAGGATTAACGTCCATATTAAAAGATGATCCGGGTTTAAGACATGGGGTATATTTATATAACGGAATCCTGGTTAATGAATATATTGGCCAGGCATTCAACCTGCCATCAAAAGATATAGATCTTTTAATGGCAGCATTCTAAAATTAATTGGCAAAAATGATACAGAAGAAATATATCCTTCCCTGTTTGATCCTGATATTTCTATCCGTTTCGTGTAAGAAGACTCCTCACGACCTTCCTGTGTCAGGAGATATTACTATTAGTACTCAGAAATTCGGCACAACTGTTTATTACACCTACGGCTACTCATTTGAAAAGGATGAGTTTATTAAAATACTGAATCTGAACGAAAAGGCTGATATTGTGCCGGTTGATAACCTTAATCTGACTGGAGAAACAACCGGAATGTTTCTATCAGTAACAAATAATAATCCCAATGGGTTTTACCTGAATGGCACTTTCCCCAGCCTTTTTTCTGCAGAGATTTTTTTTATCTCATATTTTGACGCTTCAGCTCCATCTTTCATTTCACTAACTGACACCATAAAACCGAATCAGGTATTTACAATGAGAACTACAAACAATAACTGGGTAAAATTTCTTATTAAAGAAACCCGTCCTGTTCAAAATACAAGCGGAGGAAAAAATTATTTTGAAACAGACCTTAAATATGTGATCCAGCGGGATGGCACACCTGTCTTTCCTGAATAAACAAGCATAAATGATCCGTACTTTAGCTTTTTTCAGTGTACTTTGGTTAAGCCTTATCTTAAGTATTCTATTTATTATCCCCTTGATAATTATTTCTTTTCCCGGCAATACATATCTTATTAGAAGATATCTCCACACCATTTCTTCAGGTTGGGCAAAGTCAGTTTTGTTTATCTCAGGAGTTAAAGTAAAAAAAAATTGTCATGGCGAATTCCCTTTTCCTCCGGATTATGTTATTGTAGCAAACCATCAGGGATATTTTGATGTACTTCTTATCCTTAGCACCATGCCTGTAACCCCTTCATTTATTTCTAAAATTGAACTGAAAAACATCTTTCTTTTAAATATCTGGATGAAAGCAATGGATTGCTTATTTATTGACCGGTCTGATTCTAAAGGATCCAGAAAAAAAATATTACAGCGCTTAAGGGAGAAAAATAAAAACCCGCTTATACTTTTCCCGGAAGGTACCAGAAGCAGGACGAAAAATCTACTCCCCCTTAAAACAGGAGGCTTAAAAATGATTTATGAAAGTGGTACAAATGTTATACCTGTAAAAATAAAAGGTACATTTAAATTGTGGGAAGAAAAAAAAAGAATAACTCCCGGAACAGTTGAAATAGAAATCTTTCCTGTTATGCTGGCCGGGGATTATAAAAAGCAGAAATTCCTTTTCTTCATTGAAAAAATACGCAGATACCTGTCAGTTAGTTAATAAAATTGTGTTTTGAAGCACTTTTCTGGTTAATTCAAACAATACGTTTACTTTTACGTCAAAAATTTCTTAGATGCGATTTCTTTATAAGACTGGTATATATTTTTATTTCTTCCTGATATTACTGGCATCTCCTTTCAATATTAAAGCGGGCAGATGGTTAAGAGGGAGAAGAGGTATCTGGAGGAAAATTAAGAACACTATTCACAATGATGAAAAAATAGCCTGGATTCACTGTTCCTCACTTGGAGAATTTGAGCAGGGACGCCCTGTCATGGAGGAAATAAAAAAAAGATACCCTGAGTTTAAAATCTTACTCACTTTTTTTTCACCTTCAGGCTATGAACTTAGAAAAAATTATGAAGGTGCCGATTGTATTACTTATCTTCCGCTGGATACAAGATTTAATGCATGGCGATTTATGAATCTCGTGAAACCTCAGCTTGCCTTTTTTATCAAATATGAATTCTGGTATTATTTTCTAAGAACCGCTTCAAAGAAAAAAATTCCTGTTTACCTTGTTTCTGCAAAATTCAGACGTGATCAGGTTTTCTTTAAATGGTACGGTCTCTGGTACAGAAAAGTGCTGAACTTTTTCTCACATATTTTCTTGCAGGATGAAGGTTCAAGGAAATACCTGAAACTGATCGGGGTTGAAAATGTTACAATAACCGGTGACACGCGATTCGACAGGGTCTTTCAGATTTCCGAAAGAGCTGCAGATTACCCGTATATTAATGAATTCAAAGGAGATGCAAAAGTGGTTGTAGCCGGAAGCACATGGGATAAAGATGAACAATTACTGGTTGAATATATTAACAGCTCTCCGGATAATATTAAATTCATCCTCGCACCTCATGAAATCAATGAAAAAAGACTTATTAACATTATTGAACTCATTGACCACCCGGTTGTACGTTATACTGATAATGAGAAATTCGCATACCCGAATGCAAAAGTGCTGATAATTGACACCATTGGTCACCTTAGTGCTATATACCGCTATGGTGATATAGCATATATCGGCGGAGGATTTGGAAAAGGTATTCATAATATTCTCGAAGCAGCTACCTATGGACTGCCTGTTGTTTTTGGTCCAAACTATAGTAAATTTCTTGAAGCCGTGGAACTTGTAGAAAAGAAAGCCGCATTTTCCATATCCGGATTTGCAGAATTAAAATCAACTTTCGACCAGCTATTATCATCAGATGAATTACTGCAGAAGTATTCAGAATCTGCCAGGACATATATAAAATCAAAACTTGGAGCCACCCGGCAAATTGTCGACCACACATTTAGAAATCTATCATAAGAAAATTACTCCGGCATATTTTTTTCTCCCCTTTTAATTTTCACCTTATATTTTAACCCGCTTCAAATTTATCTCTCCTCAAATCCTTTTTTCTTAAAATCTTGTTAATAAAATCCTGCTGCTTTTTTAAATAACACCATATTATTTATTGTATTTTAATTCGCGAAAAAACATTCCTTTTTATCCAATAAAATCAACAAATAATTAGTTAATATCTTAGGAATATAAGATATTTATATCTTTTTTATTGATTGGTAAAATTTCATTTGTTAATATTAACTTATTGATATATAGATTCATGCGGAGACAAGTTGAAAAGTAATCCGGAATGTTAATAAATATAAGGGTGTTTATCTTTGATTAAGAATGCTATGTTTGTTAAATTGCAATACCATGTTAATGGTTTAAAAAATTATCTAATTCTCTGAAAACTAACCCGAAAATTATAATCAAGATTATGGAGGAAATGGCCGTTACAAAAAAAACAGAAGTTTCATTTGAAGACAAAGCAGAAGAACTAATAGTGAAAAGAAAACTAGAAAAAAACACGGAGCATGGAATATATTCCTATGAAGAAGCTTTTGAGGAAGCCTTAAGCTATTTTAAAGGTGATGAACTGGCCGCTAAAGTTTGGGTTAATAAGTATGCTTTAAAGGATTCATATGGCAAACTCTATGAAAAATCTCCCGATGATATGCATTGGCGTATTGCTGCTGAAATAGCCCGTATTGAAAGAAAATACCCTAACCCGCTTTCCAGGGAAGAAATATACGAACTTTTAAAAGATTTTAAATATATTGTGCCCCAGGGTTCTCCCATGACAGGTATTGGAAATAATTATCAGATCGCCTCCCTTTCAAATTGCTTTGTTATTGGTAATGATGGTCCTTCCGACTCTTATGGAGGAATTATGAAAATTGACCAGGAGCAGGTCCAGCTTATGAAGCGCCGGGGCGGAGTCGGTCATGATCTCTCTCATATCCGTCCAAAAGGAAGTCCCGTATTAAACTCGGCTCTTACTTCAACCGGAGTTGTTCCATTTATGGAAAGATACTCAAATTCCACACGTGAAGTAGCTCAGGACGGACGCAGAGGAGCCCTGATGCTTAGTATTTCAATCAAACATCCTGATGCTGAAAAATTTATCGACGCCAAACTGGAAAACGGTAAGGTAACCGGTGCGAATGTCTCGGTTCGTATTAACGATGAATTTATGAACGCGGTTATTGAAAACAAATCCTACACCCAGCAATATCCGATCGATTCACCTAACCCTGTTTATAAGACAGAAACAGATGCATCCAAACTATGGAGAAAAATAGTAAATAATGCATGGAGATCGGCTGAACCAGGAATACTCTTCTGGGATACCATTATTCGTGAATCGGTTGCCGATTCCTACAGCGAGCTCGGTTACAAAACTGTCTCTACCAACCCCTGCGGAGAGATACCTCTTTGTCCTTACGATAGCTGCAGACTACTTGCAATTAATCTTTACGGCTATGTCGAAAACCCGTTCACAAAAGATGCAAAATTCAATTTTGACCTTTTCAGAAAGCATGTAGGCATGGCTCAACGTATCATGGATAATATAATAGATCTTGAAATTGAGAAAATTGACTCAATACTCGACAAAATAAACAAAGATCCGGAAGACGAAGATATTAAAGGTGTTGAAAAACGACTCTGGGAAAAAATCAAAGTAAAAGCAACAGAAGGAAGAAGAACAGGGGTTGGAATAACTGCTGAAGGGGATATGCTCGCTGCCCTGGGGCTTCGTTATGGAAGTGACAATGCTATTGATTTCTCCATAGAAATACATAAAACCCTTGCTCTGGAAGCTTACCGTTCCTCCACCATTATGGCAAAAGAAAGAGGAGCATTTACCATTTTTGATCCCGAACTTGAAAAGGATAATCTTTTTATAAACAGACTAAGAAATGAAGATGAAGAACTTTACCAGGATATGATTAAATATGGTAGAAGGAATATCTCCCTGCTTACTATTGCCCCGACTGGCACAACCAGCCTTATGACACAAACCACATCAGGGATAGAACCAGTATTCCTTCCGGTATACAAGAGGAGAAGAAAAGTTAACCCAAACGATAAAGATGTAAATATCACTTTCGTGGATGATGTAAATGACAGTTGGGAAGAATTTAATGTCTTTCACCATAAATTCATTACCTGGCTTGAAGTTAACGGCTATAAAATAAATGAAGTAATTAATTATGATGATGAAGAGATCCGGAAACTCGTTGAAAAATCCCCCTATTACAAAGCTACTTCAGCCGATGTTGACTGGATGGCAAAGGTCCGGATGCAGGGAGGAATTCAGAAATGGGTGGATCATTCCATAAGCGTTACCATCAACCTCCCATCAGATGTGAAGGAAGATCTTGTAGGGGAGCTTTATGTTACTGCCTGGAAAAGCGGCTGTAAAGGAGTCACTGTGTACCGTGAAGGATCCCGCTCCGGAGTACTCCTTGCAAGCGACGAAAAAAAGAAAAAAACACCTGAATACTACGACCGGCCAAAACTTGTCAGACCAAAAATCCTGGAAGCTGAAATTATCCGGTTTACCCATAATAACGAGAAATGGATCGCCTTCATCGGACTGAAGGATGATCGGCCTTATGAAATATTTACCGGGCGACAGGATGATGAAATGTTCCCCATACCTAAATCCATAACAAAAGGTGTTATTATTAAAAATAAAGATGAAGATGGAGTTACCAGATATGACTTTCAATACACCGATAAATTTGGATACAAAAATGTCCTTGGTGGTTTGTCACACCAGTTCAATAAGGAATACTGGAACTATGCTAAACTTATCTCCGGAGTCCTGAGATTTGGAATGCCCATAGAAGATGTTGTCGATCTGGTAAGTTCCCTCCGACTTGATAATGATGCTATTAATACATGGACGGCAGGCGTGGAAAGAGCTTTGAGAAAATACATACCCAATGGCACTAATGTAAAAACCGGTGCTAAATGTGAATTGTGTAATTCCGATAGTCTGATTTACGAAGAAGGCTGCCTCAAATGTTCTTCATGCGGACATGCAAAATGCGGATAAGCGAGAGTTAAATCCAGTGAGCAATCGGTTTCAGGGTAACAGGCTTTCAGTAAGTTTTTATACTCTTTGGGCTACCGGCAGAAAAGAAATATCTCGAGTTTGTATGTTGCGAATATAGATAATGGTTGAGAAAATTGACAAATCCCGGGGTTAATGGCTTATCATGACAGGCCGAACACTAAATCCCGCTTCCTTAAGCAGCCTCAGTAATCCGTTCTCCCCTGCAAGATGCCCTGCCCCAACAGCAATAAAGGAAGAATTCTCCCGTAACAGTACCTTAAACTGCTCCACCCAGTTGTGATTCCTGATGGCGATCAGTTCCTTCTCAAAATGCTTGTATTTGTCATCTTCTTTCAGGCTGGCGGCCATCCTGTAAATATCCTGACTAAGGTACATCGCAACCATCTCATTAAACTCATTTTTTGGATTTCCGGTGAAATCAAAAAACATATCTATTTGCCTTTCAATAGGTATGGAATCAAATATTCCCATTTGATATTCAACTGTTTCCAGACCAATTACCGGTATCTTCTTCTTTTTCGCCAGTTTATTGAAATTCAGCTCGTAGCTTTCTGTCTTTTCACCGATAATCTCCGGAATGAGAGCACTATAAAATGCAAAGGGCTTCAACTTCTCGTAAATATTGAACCTTGAAGCCTTAACACCAAGACTGTCGAGTACATACAAACGTAAATGTGCATAATCCAGTGAATCCATATATTCCTTAAGTGTTTTCTTATCCGGTAGCATTATGGCTTTTGCCATTTCTATCTTCTGGCTTAGGGGGATATTCAGGTCTGTTTCCATGATGAGCCGGTCACTGGCTGTAAGCTTTTCCTTAACCATTTTATGTACTACAAAATCCTTTTTATGCATTATGTGTATGGTGCCAAAAAGATAGGAAGGCCGGGATAAACCATTTCCGCCAATCTCCCAGAAAACAGTTTTTGGCCCGCTTAACTGGGCGGACAGATTAAAATGAAAAATACCTGTAATCAGGAAAAAAAACAGAGATATGCGATTAAAATGAGTTGTCATTTAAAATACATAATAAAAGTAATTGTAATATAAAATATGGATAAAATTAACAATTTATACATATTAAAAAACGCATTTACAAATTAAAGCACAGATTTATTCCTGATCAATTCAGCTTTTTGAGGAGATGGTATCATATCCTTTGTATCAGGTTATTTCTCATTTCCGGGAATGGCGATTGTAAATATTTATCAATTCATCAATATTAACATAAGAATTAATAAATAATGGTTATTTACTTTTGATGTTGGTAATGAATCCACAGATCAGTTAATTAATTCCGGGTTATTACTTTCTTATAGTAATTAAATGCAAAATAAAGCTTTTTTTGTAAGAATGAATTGTATATACAATGAAAGGGAATAATGAAAATTTCTTTTGTGATATTGTTATCTTTCTTCCTTCTTCTCTCTTACGCTTGTAAAAAGGATAAACCACCTGTTTGCAAAATTATTAGTCCAGAAAATAATGCAGTCGTTGGTAAAGGAGAACTGGTTACGATACGCGTTGATGCTTCAGATCCTGACGGGAATAATTTTGAACTTCAATTACGTGTAAACGATATTGGTATTTCATCAACACGGATATACCCCTACATTTTTTCCTGGATAACCGAGGATTATAAATTCGGCTCATATAATATAAAAGTGGTTGCTATTGACGATCAGGGATTATCTTCGAGCGATGTGCGACAGGTTATCATAGATATTCGCACACCCATTGTAAAAACACTGGATGTCTCAAATCTCTCCTTAACTTCTGCCCGCGTATCCGGACAAATCATCAGCAATGGAGGAGCTTCTGTGGCTGAGGCAGGTATATACTGGAGCAGCAGCCCTGACGCGGAAAATACCGGCCAAAAAATACGATGTGAAATAAGAGATAATATTTTTTATACAGGATTATCAGGCCTTTCTACCAATACTACATATTATTTTAAATCATATGCGATAAATGATATCGGGGAATCCCTGGGTGAAGAGAAGGAATTTAAAACCTACGGGAACCAGACCGGTACATTTGTGGATGACAGAGATGGACGGGTATATAAATGGGTAATCATCGGTAATCAGATGTGGATGGCAGAAAACCTTGCATATCTGCCTGCTGTAAGCCCTCCTGAAACTGGCTCTGTATCTGATAAGCATTATTATGTTTACGGTTACACAGGAACAGATATAGAAGCAGCAAAAGAAACTGAAAATTTTAAATCGTATGGAGTCCTGTATAATTGGGAAGCCTCATTGGAGGCATGCCCCAAAGGCTGGCATGTGCCATCGGACGAGGAATGGAAAGAACTTGAAGAGTCATTGGGAATGAGTGTTCTCGACGTAGAAAATGCGGGATGGAGAGGAACTTACGAGGGCAGGTATTTAAAAGCCAGCCTTGGATGGTTTGAAGATGGAAACGGAAGCAATATAAGCGATTTTAACGGCATTCCTGCCGGGTACCGCCTGAGTTACGGCATATTTGATTTTAAAGGCAAATACAGTAATTGGTGGACTTCCAGTGATTTTACCGCTACAAATTCCTGGTACCGCTCCTTATATTATAAAAACTCCGGTATATTCCGGAATAATTCTCCCCGTGAACAGGGTTTCTCCGTAAGGTGCCTGAGAGACTAGCCCAGGGCAATATTCCTTGTAACAAAAAATAATTTCACTGAGAAGACACTGAACTTCACAGAGAAAATGCAAGTCTTAATTCGCATGACTAGTAAAATATAAATCTAATTGATTAGAATTTTTGTCATCAGGTGAATAGTTACAACATTTCATTTAGAATAACTTATGATACGATTTTATAGATTACGTAAATTAATCTACAAATTACATACGTTTATCAACAATTCTGATTAGTTCATAAAAATCGACAGATAAAACCTTAATTTTTCTTTGAATCTCACTGCTTTCAGGGAATACAACCGATATATTTTTAACAGAACTTTAACAAATATTTTTATATAATACATATATTCAATGTATTACAATAACAGAGAATTCTTTTTTACAATCCAGGATTCCGTATTAATTTTTTCTGAATATTCTGCTTCTAAACACTCAAAATTTCTCCATTATTTCAGTTCAATTTTAGATTCAATTTAGGTTGTCAGGTGATATTTGCAGTGTTCAATATTGAACAAAAACCATATTAATCATTTAAACAATTTAAATTATGAAAACAACAAGACGCATCCTTGCAGCTGCAACTTTAGCAGTAGCAACAATGGTTTCCGGTTTTGGCCAAATGGCTTACAACTGTGAAGGCTGTCCTCCTTTATTGGAGAGAGATACCGTATTTTTATCAGATGTAGTTGATGTAGAGGGAGATCTGCCGGCTAACTACATGATGACTTGCGAAAACCTGTACATCCTTGACCAGAAGGTCTATGTAACGGTTGGCAGCCAGGTAACCATACTTGCAGGTACGGTTATCAAAGCTACCTATGAAGGTGAACTGAACTCAGCTGCTTTCATCGTTCCCAGAGGAGCGAAAATTTTTGCCAATGGCAGTGAATGCTGCCCGATCATTTTCACGTCTGTGGAAGATGACTTAGACGGAACATTCCCAATCTATACCAAAGAAAGATGGGGTGGTTTGCTTGTGTTGGGTTATGCACACAACACCTTAGCAATTAACGAATTGAACCCTGAAAACCCTACCTTCGTAATTGGTGGACAGACGAATGGTATCGGTTTTATTGAAGGTGTTGACCCGGCTGATCCCAGGCATTGGTATGGTGCGGAAATTGACCTTGGTACTCCTTTCCAAAATTTCGACAATTCAGGTATCATGAACTATGTTTCTATCCGTCATGGTGGTTCAGAACTTGGTACAGCCAACGAGATCAATGGACTTACCTTAGGATCAGTTGGTAGTGGCACTGTCCTCAGAAATATTGAGGTTGTTTCAAATGGTGACGACGGTATTGAATTTTTCGGTGGTACAGTTGACCTGAAATATGCAAGGATACTGTATTGCGAAGACGATTATATTGACTGGGACCAGGGTTATACCGGAAGGATACAGCATGTATTGGGCGTTACAAGACCTGAAGGTGCCACAGGAGGTGTTGGTTTGGGTGATAATGGGTTTGAATGTGATGGTGATGACGGAACTGATTTTCCGCGCGGATGGTGGACTGACCCGATCGTTTCCAACGTAACTATGTTGGGCAGATCATCAGATAAGGGTCTGGAATTAAAAGAACGTACAAAAGGTGAAATCTACAACTCCATCCTTGCCAACTATGGCACTGGGATAAAATATAATAATGCAAGCGAGGATACAGTTGTGATTAAAAACAGCACATTCGTTAATAATACAACCCAGGTAAGCGGTACCCCGGTAGCAGGTCTGGAACCCACCGATGCTGCCTTTAACAATACTTTTGTGGCAAGCCTTGCAGGTATGACAACCAGTAACTGGACAACTGTATGGGATGCTATACCGTCTGCAACCGCTGCTGCTCTTGATGTAAAAGGCCTTGCTGATGACCCTGCAAAAATTGCCGCAGGCTGGTACAATGCCAACTATTATAATTGGTTTGATGCAGTAGATTATCAGGGAGCATTTAAACCCGGAGCCACCCCCTGGTGGTCAATGGAAAATTGCAGCATGTTACAATCGGTTAGGGCTGATTTCGAAAGTCTTTCTTTCTTCCCTGCAATTACCGATCTTAACGGAGACGGAGTAACCAATGCAGCTGACCTGAGTCTTATTATTGGTCGGTACAACAAAGCAAATGATGAATAATTCAAAACAAACTTAATCTTTTAAAAATAAGATCATGAAAAAATTATTATTAAGCATGTGCCTTTTTTTAAGTGCCATGCTAACATTTGGTCAAACCCCGGGCTTAGTCAACGTACTCGTTGAACAGATCCCCGTATCAGCCACCGTACAGGCAGCTGATCCAAACCTGAATGCAAATTCAGTTACCTACAGGGTCTTTGTACAGATGGAACCCGGTTATGCAATATCAACTGTACAGGGTTTATTTGCCAACCCATTACTTTTTAAAACTTCAACCCAGTTTTATAATAATGAAGACGGTGATGTAAATCCTCTTTTTAGGCCTATCCCTACTATGGATGAAGCTCTGTATTATGATTCATGGATCACGATTGGTGCTTATGGTAAGCAGGCCGCTTCTTCTCAGCTCGTTCCACTTTCTGAAGACATCAGTGATGGTGTTCAGGATGGGATCGTGCTTGGAGCTGTGACAAATGCAACTGCCCTTGATCCTGCCACCGATTTTGAACTTATCTGGGGATACGAGATGGGACCCAGCGCCGATTTCGGAACACCTGGTTATGATCCTGAAAATGTTATCTATTATGCTGCAGGTGGGGTTCCCGGTATAACTGCTTCAAATTCTGTTTGTATTGGTCAGTGGACAACTGACGGAGACTTCACTTTTGAGTTGGGTTTCCAGCTTATCCCCACATCAGGGGACGCAGTCAATTATGTTTACAGAGATGCATCTGTTCCCGGAGACTTTACACAATCCGATTTGTGCTTCTTCACCACTGTTAACGACGCCCCCTTGGTTAGCCTTACGGCTCCCCTTCCCGGTGACACTTACATAGCCGGTGATCCAGTTGACATGTCTGCCAATGCTTCTGATCCTGATGGTTCTATTTCTAAAGTTGAATTCCTTGTTGATGATGTTGTGGTTGGTGAAGATATTGATGGAGCCCCCTTTGAGTTACCAATACCATGGTCAAGCACAACAGGTAATAAATCCTTAACTGCAAAAGCTTATGACAATTTTGGTAAATCAACAACTTCAGATGCTGTTGCTATAATTGTTAATGATCCTCCTGCCAATGAACTTCCGGTGGCAACCATCAATGCGCCTGCTGAAGGTGATGAATACGATGTTAAAGATGCTCCGCACAGTGCTACCATCAATTGGGAGGTCGATGCATCAGATGCTGATGGTTCAGTGACCCTGGTTGAATTCTATGCAAATGGTAACAAATTAGGTGATGCTTCAAGTACTGGTGCATCCGGAAGCTACGAGTTAACCTGGGAAACAGGTGTTATTGGCAACTATGAATTAACTGCAATAGCTACTGATGACCTGGGTGTTAAAGGCCCTGCTTCTGCCCCGGTTAATGTAAGAGTATTCAACTCTGGTGTGAGCTTCCAGTTAGGAAACCAGCGTGTTGACAGCGTTGTTTGTCATTCTTCAAGCGTATTCTGTGTTCCGGTAAAACGAATCAATTCTGATGTTACTGATGCAACCGGTTTTGACTTCGAACTGGAGTATGATGAAACACTTGTTACGCCGACCGGTAAAGTTTATGCATCCAATGACATGACCAATGAAAGACAAACCGGCACCTATTTCAGACAGGAAGGTACAAACAAAGCATACGTTGGTGTATATTTTGTTAAGGGGAATGCAACTTTCAATGGTCAGGGTGAAATCTTATGCGTGGAATTTGCCAGAAACGTGGGCTTTGTTACTGGTGAACGTGCAGAAATAGAACTAACTTCGATCATAACCAGCTATAGTGGTTTACCTGCTGTTGTTGAAAATCTGCCGGATCCTTACACCTATACAATTTATAATAACACTGTTTTCGAAGGTTCTCTTTCATTCTGGGCCGATGACAGCCCGATTCGTGGTGGTGTAGGTTATGCAGAAACCGAAATTAAATCAGTGGATTCAGCTTATTCTGAATTTGTTGATGAAAATGGTAATTTCATCTTCGATATCAACAGAGGAGGGAAAAAACTCCGCATTACTAAAACCAATCCTGGAGCCCCCTCTGATTGGAATGATCCGGTTAAAACGAAAGAACTATGGAGCAGCTATGATGCCCTTCTTACCCAGAAAGTCATTGTAAACGATCCTACTTTCATCCCGAATGTTTTCCAGATCATTGCTATGGATGTCAACAGAGACCAAGTGGTAACAGCCGGTGACATCACACAAATTATGAGAAGAAGTGTTGAAACAATTAATAACTTTACCCAGATTTCTTATGCAAGAAGATGGGAATGGTTAAACGTTGATGCCCTTAATTCTGACTTGGGATACCGTATCTCCCTTCCCTGGGGTACAGACGACGGAATTGGATATTCTAAAAACCGTGTTCCGCTTGTTGATCGTAACTTTGTAATTGATGCTGGTGATGATGATGCAAATTGCGCGCTAATGGAAAGTATGAACTTTAAAGGGATCCTGCTCGGTGATGTTGATGGTTCATATCATGCAATTATCGCTGACGGAATTCGCAAAAGTACCAGCATTAAGAAGAGTACAGAAGCTGGTGAAATGGTATTGTTAGACCTTGCAAAGGCAACTTTCGAAGAAAACTATGTTAATATTCCTGTAAGACTGTATGCAGATGAGTCCGTTGAAGATCTTGACCTGGTTCTGTCCTATAACGGCGAAAAACTCTTCCATGAGTCAGTTGTAAGCCATAGTGAATTCATCCTCCTCGAAAGTAATGTGATAAATAATAAGCATTTATCCATCGGTTCTATTGGCACCAAATCATATCCTGTTGATCAAAAACTGTTTACTCTTCGTTTTTATGTAAACGGAGAATTCAGCAAGCAGGATATATTAGGCGCTACTTCTTTCATACGTGGGGTAAAAGTTGAAACCAATATTTCTTCACCCACAGCAGTTGACGATAACTTCGAGCTTATGCTGAAAGTTTATCCCAACCCTGCTAAGGATATGCTGAAAGTTGAGCTACCTGAAAATGCGAAAATAGAGTTGATGAGTATCACCGGTAAAGTTCTTTACTCCAACCTGAATACCAATGGTCTTGAGGTGATTAATGTACAGGAACTTTCCAATGGTATTTACATGCTGAAAGTTTCTAATGACAGGATTTCAACTGTAAGGCAGATTGTTATTCAGAAATAAGCTTTCTCCAACCTTATAACCTGAGTTTAAACCCGGCCCGCAAAGGCCGGGTTTTTTCATTTTCCTATCCAGATGAAACCCTCAGCCAGGCGCCATTTCAGCCATGTTTAGCCTCGTTAGGGGTGGAATATCTCTGGCGCCAGGCGGGTTGGGAAGACCGTCCTGTCAAAGCATATCTTATCAAAATATGATCATTCATTGTATATCAATTGCGAGCATCTGCAAAATAAGCAGATGCTTGAAACCACAAATAGTGAGCGGCTTAAGGATATTATAGGAGTAAACCGGCTGATCGTACTGGATGAGGCTCAAACTGTTGAGAATATCGGGCTGGTTTTAAAAATAATAGCCGATACTTTTTCCGGTATCCAGGTGATAGCTACCGGATCATCCAGCTTCGATCTGGCAAACCGATTGAGCGAACCACTAACAGGCAGAACGCGCCAATTTCTGCTTTTTCCTTTTTCGGTCAATGAATTAAGACAAACAGCCGGAAGAATTGAGCTGGAGGCGCGGGTCGATCGCATGTTACGATTTGGTTTATACCCCGATGTTGTTCATACAGGAGATCAGGAGGCTGCGGAAGAGTTGAATGATATTGTGGGAGGTTACCTGTACAAGGATATTTTGCAGCACCAGAATGTAAGAAAACCTGATCTCGTAATTAACCTTTTGCGAGCGCTTGCTTTGCAAATAGGATCTGAAGTTTCTATTCATGAGCTGGCAAACCTGTTGAAAGAGAATTCACATACAATTAACCGTTATCTTGAAATATTGGAGAAAAGCTTTGTAATTGCCAGATTACCGGCACTTTCAGGAAATCTGAGGAAAGAGATTGCAAAAAACAGAAAAG
>CAZGKF010000036.1:0-38662 GCA_964526475.1 uncultured Bacteroidaceae bacterium | reverse complement strand
AAAACAGTACATCGTTATTTTCCGATTTTAGAACATATTTATTTTCTGGTTACATTCTTTGTTTTCACCTCTTAATAATATAGCTGTGTTCGATGGATATGCAACAATTGAACATTTAAAAAGTGCACGGCTGATAATTCAGCTCTTCTGGCAACAAATTATTATAACTTTGAGACCCTTCGTGGAATTGTTCAGGCAGCAAAAAATTTAAATAAACCAATAATCCTTCAGCTTACACGCAGTTCCATCGAATATATGGGGCTTGCTCAGGCCGTATCAATGGCCAGAACTGAAATTGCTGAATCGGGTATTGAAGGCTGGATACATCTCGATCATAGTGACTCCTTTGAGCTTGCTCAAAGGTGTATTGATGCCGGGTTTGATTCGGTTATGATCGATGCCAGTGAGTATCCGATTGAAAAAAACATTGAAATTACACAAAGGGTAGTGGAGATTGCACATATACATGGGGTAATCCCCGTCAATACAATCTTCCTGAAGAAATCAATCCTCTTTTTTCCAGTTCCTGGTGAATTATCAGTCCGTTTTTGACATCATAATCCGGTTCGAGGTGATATGCTATTTGTAAAGGGCCTCCCTGGTTCTCTGACAAGATTTTGTTAAGCCATTCAATTACCTTTGATGGAGGTGATCCCTCTACAAGAATATCTGTAGGAGGAAAGACATTAATCTCAAATTCCCTTCCCATGATCTCCCTGATCTTAAGTATGGATGTGCCTGAACCGGTATCAATAATTTTTAAATGATGAATGTGTGCAGCAGGTGCGATAAGATGGTCTGATAAACCACATGAATGAAGACGAATAGCTCCCAATTTATCACCCAGCTGATCGATATACGGAACAACAAAATCCTGATACAATTCTGATGATATCATTGTTCCGGCACATTCTCCAACATGAACGGAAGAGATTGACAGGTTCCCCAGGGATGCAAAATGTTGTATCAAAACAATATACGCATCCGTAATCCATTGATGAATGGCGTGAGCAAGCTCCGGATCGGTCATCATAATCGTCATGATATTATCTCCGGTCAGTTTCAGGGAGGTGGTAATAACTCCATGGATAGTAGCACGACCTGATTCATCCCAGAAAAAGGGAGGGATGATCCTCAGTTCCGGATGAGCTTCTGTGGTTGCCTGCATTTGGTTTTCCAGGTCTTTTACCAGAGAATGTTCCAGAATATCCTTCAAAGGAGGTAATTCATTAATATCAGATATGTGCTCCAGTGGTTTGCCCATAATATCTGCGTCCTTATCTTCGAAGAAGGAGAAACTGGCTCCTAGTATGGCAGCCAGGATCATATTTGGTTGAATAGCACCGACAAGGACCTGGTTATCTTTTACAAAACCGGCCTGAACAAGATTATCTTCCATATTGTAGATGGCATATTCCGGGAATCGTTCCCTGACAAAGCGGTTTATTTTTATATCCTGTTCCCTCCTGAATACGGGATCAAGGTAATATTGATCGGGAAAAACAAATCCACCATGCTTATTAAGCCATCCTTTGGAAACACTTGCCTGAATTTTTATCATAACAGAGAATTATTTTAATTAATAACAAGTACTTTAAAATACCGGTAAATTTTCTATTCTTTCATCAATAGAAGAAGTAATACCTACCGGACTATTCCCTTTACATTTTTACCAATTTTGTGACCTTTAATGGCATAGAATAAAATAAAAATGTAAAAAGGGATTACGAAGAGGTAGGCAGTTTTAGGATCAATAATATCCGCAAGTCGTCCATAAAGCAAAGGCAGGAGAGCACCCCCTAAATTTCCCATGATCAAAAGGGATGATCCTATACCGGTAAACCTGCCTAGTCCTTCTATAGCAAGGGGCCATACTGCCGGCCAAATTAGAGAGTTAGCCAGACCAAGTAAGGCTATAAAAAGAACCGATACCATTTTTGGCGATACTGTGGCTGAAAGTGTAAAGAACACCCCCAGCAAGGCACATATTTTAAGGGCATTACCTTGCGAAATAAACCTTGGAATAGCAATGATCCCCAAAGTATAGCCCAGTATTGAAGCAAGCAATGTAAATGAAGTAAAATGTTTTGCAACTGAAATAGGTATTCCCTGACTTAGACCATAGCTGATTATGGTATCGCCTGCAACTATTTCCACTCCTACACCGCAAAATATTGCCACTACGCCAAGCAAGAGGAATGGAAACTGGAAAATGGATGTCTTGCTGGAGTTATCTTTTGTATCTTCTCCGGCATTTTGAACTTCAGGATCAATGTCGGGCAGGTTTGATAATTTTATCATGATGCCGATAGTTACAAGAATTCCTGCCATAACAAGGTAAGGGACTACGACTCTGGAAGCCAGTTCATCCAGCAAAACAGATCTCTGAATGCTGTCTAAGGAATTAAGTTTTGCCATTAATTTATCACCGTCACTTAATGCCATTACCCCAAATAAAAAAGTGGCAATTATGCCCGCCGTTTTATTGGCTATCCCCATAATGCTTATCCGGGAAGCTGCACTTTCAATTGGCCCCAGGATGGTAATATATGGATTTGATGCGGTCTGCATAATAGCCAGTCCGCTTCCCAGTATGAACAGGCCGGTAAGAAAGATATAATAGGTCCTTGTCATTGCAGCGGGTATGAAAAGCAGGGCACCGGTAGCCATAATAAATAACCCTATCATCATTCCCGACTTAAGGCTTGTTCGTTTCAGCAGCCAGGATGATGGACCTGCCATGATCACATAGGCAATATAAAACGCAAATGCAACAAGGTATGATTGGAAATGATTCAGTTCACAGGAAATTTTAAGATATGGTATAAGTATCCCATTCAACCAGGTAACAAAACCAAAAATAAAGAAAAACAATCCTATTGTCCCAATTGTTATCCAGGTGGCCTGGGGTTTACTTTTTTCAGAATTTAAGATACTTCTCATTTCTATTTATTAATTTCTAACCTGAATTATTCATAAAAAAAGGGATTTTGTTACCTAAAAATAGCTGAAATATCAGTATTTTTAGGGTGTATAGAACAAAAACCCTTTTGTACAATGATAAATAAATTTTCTGAAAACACAAACCCAATTCTGGATCTTTTTCCGGTATCAAACAAAAAAGTAGAGTTAAGTTTTTCTGGTGAAAGAATAAGCAACGATGGTGGCCTGTTGTTATTGCGTGAAGTGGAAAACCAACTTGGACTTCTGGAACGTATAAGTTCCTGTATAACAGATATAAGAGATTCACGATACATCGATCATACGCTAAAAGAAATGATTACCCAACGTGTATTTCAGATAGCTGCAGGGTATGAAGATTGCAATGACTGCAATGACCTACGCAGTGATATGGTTTTAAAGATCTGTGCCAATCGCCTGCCCCAAACCGGGGAAGACCTTGCATCCCAACCAACCATGAGTCGATTAGAAAATGCCGTAACTACCAGGGATTTATATAAGATAGGCCGGCAATTACTGGATTTTTTTGTAGCATCCTATTCTACCCAACCTGGTGTAATTATTATCGATTGCGATGACACCAATAACAATACATACGGGCAACAAGAACTGGCCTTGTTTAACAATTATTATCACGACCATTGTTATATGCCACTGCACATTTACGAAGGGCTTACCGGAAAACTGATTACCACAATTTTAAAACCCGGGCGTAGGAACAAGCAAAAAAATGTGGCATCGCTGTTGAAAAAATTAATTTGCCACTTACGGGAACAATGGCCGGATACCTTAATCATTGTCAGGGGCGACAGCCACTTTACCTCAAAGGACTTCATGGAACGGTGTGCCAATAATCCGTTAACGGGTTATATCACAGGTTTGTCAGGCAACAAAAGACTACATGAACTTGCACGTGTGACCATTGACAGTGCTGAAAGAGAATATAAACAATACAGCAGGCCGGTAAAACGCTATCACAGTTTTATTTACCAAGCCGGTAGTTGGGAAATCACACAAAAAGTGGTGGTAAAAGTCGAGGTCTCCGCAATGGGTACAAATATCCGTTATATCGTAAGTAATTTGACCAAAGTCAGGGCAAAAGAACTTTACGAAATGGGGTACTGTGCCAGAGGTGCCATGGAGCTAAGAATTAAAGAACATAAACTATACCTTAAATCCGACCGTTCGTCTTGCAATAGTTTTCGTGCCAATCAGTTCCGGTTATTTATGCATTCAATCGCCTACGTGTTGTTGCATACTATGCAAAAAGAACTGTTTAAGGGCACCCAGTATGCTAATGCAACATTTAAAACCATTCGGGAAAAAATTATTAAAACCGCTGCATGGGTCAAAGAGTTGAAAACAAAAATCAAAATCGAATTCCCCAAGACTTTTTTCTTCAGCTTCCTTTTCCCACTTGCAGAAAAAGGGAAATACTGATTTTGGTATTGCTGCCAACCTGATTCACGATAATGGATACAGACGATTAAATAATGAAAAGCTGGGCAGAATGGGAGTGAAGCTAAAACACAACAGTAAAGGGTTTAAAGGATTGTATTATGGCGTAAACCTTAACGCAGGTATAACTAATAAAAGAGATTTTTTACTTTGGGAAGATGCAGATTACGGGGCTTTAAAACAAAATGAAACCACAGCAATGGAGCTTCATGGAAGTTCGCTGGCTTTGGATCCTTTCATTGGCCTGAAAAAGAATGAACGCTCCCTGCATGATCTTCGAACCCGTATACAATTAACTGATAATAAAATTCCCGATGCACCTCATAATAACAGCAAGGCATTTTCTTTCCTTGGGGAATATCATTTCCGTCATAATGTATCAGAACATATTGCATTTAACTTAGGACTATCGGAAAATTTCAGCAGGATTCATTCGCCTTTTTATGGTGACCACACAGGAATGAATATCGCAGGATTTGCACAGTTCGACGTCAAACCCTCTGAAAGATTTAAGTTGTCAATGCTTGTTAAGAATATATTAAATATTGAATATATGGGTCGTCCGGGCGATATTATGCCTCAACGGAATTTCAGTATCCGGATATCAGGAAATTTTTGATCAAAGTTGTAATTTTCTTTTCGTTTAATACTTTCTTCGCATTTTTTATTATATTGCATCATATGTTATTTTGATGTAAGAGATAATTCATGATAGAAAAAATAGAACTGGAATATACATTCAATACTTCCCCAAGAGTACTTTTTTCAAGGCTCAGTACGCCGTCAGGTTTATCGGAATGGTTTGCAGATAACGTTAATCTGGTTGGTAATGTTTTTACATTTGTTTGGGAAGACACAGAACAACAAGCGGAATTGGTAAATCTAAAAGAGAATAAAAGTATTCGTTTTAAATGGATAGAAGATGATAATTCCAATGGGTATTTCGAATTCCGTATTCATCAGGATGAGCTTACAGGTGCACTTGCCCTGATTATTACAGATCATGTGGAGGTATCGGAAAAGGAGGAAACCATTGAACTGTGGAATTCCCAAATATCCGTCTTAAAGCGGGTAATAGGCCTCTGATTATAAGTATTCCGAAAAAATATTTTTATCTTTATAAGCGTTTATTTCATTAACCCTCCGGGCACTTGCAATGAAGGTTAAATTTTAATATGAAGTGCAGTGAAGAAATTATATAGGCTTGTTCTGAAAACATTTATCGGTCCTTTCATCCTTACTTTTTTTATCGTCATCTTCATTCTTGTTATGCAATTTCTATGGAGATATATTGATGAATTAGTCGGAAAAGGACTTGAAACTTCTATTATTGCAGAACTTCTGATTTACACTTCAGCAAGCCTTGTTCCAATGGCACTTCCGCTGGCGGTTCTTCTCTCATCAATAATGTCATTTGGAAATCTTGCTGAACATAATGAGTTACTTGCGTTCAAGTCTGCAGGAATTCCACTTCAGACAATAATGAGACCGGTTTTAATCTTTTCTGTTGTTATAACCATATTAGCATTTTTTTTCAGCAATTACATGTTACCTTTTACTAACCTTCAGATGCGTTCACTTCTATACGATATTTCACGTCAGAACCCTGAGTTGCAGATTAAGACAGGAGTTTTTGATAATACCCTTGAGGGTTACAGTATCAGAATTGAAGAAAGAGACCCGAAGACCAATCTGCTGAAGAATATCAGGATATATGACCACACTTCACAGCAGGGAAATACTGTTGTTACAATAGCTGATTCAGGTTATATGAGGATGACAGCAGATGAGCGAAATTTAATTATAACTTTATATGATGGTTATACCTATATTGAAATGCAAAAAGAAAGAAAAACACGTGGTGATAAATCTTACCCCGCACGACGTGATAAATTTGGAGAGCAACAGATGATAATTCAACTTTCAAATATTGGATTTCAACGGACAGACCAAAACCTCTTCAAGAGCTCATTCCATATGATGAATCTGAAGCAATTAAGATATGTTGAAGATTCTCTGATTAATGAAATAATAACGAATCAGCAGAATCTTTATAACACTGTGCAGGTAATCAGTTATCGCGATGAAAAACCGGGTATTAAAAGGGGTATTAATGAAGACACAATAGTTCCGGCGGGTAAATATTTTTCTCTGGATTTCGATTCATTATTACATTCCCATACCAGAGAAGAGAAAACCGATTATATTTACCAGGCTCTCGACTATGCGAGAAATGCCCTGAATTATATTAATTCATCATACCTTACATTAGATAATCAGGTCAGACGTCTTCGCCGTTACCAGATTGAATTCCAGAGAAAATTCACATTATCATTCGCATGCCTTATGTTTTTTTTTATCGGAGCTCCCCTGGGGGCTATTATACGCAAAGGGGGTCTTGGAATGCCAGTTGTTGTATCAGTGTTTTTCTTCATTCTTTATTATGTTATATCTCTGATGGGAGATAAATTTGTAAGGGAAAGTATCCTTAATCCTTTTGTTGGGATGTGGTTTTCTGCCTTTTTACTTATTCCTCTTGGGCTTTTCCTAACATATAAAGCTGCAACCGATTCAGTGGTTATGAACATAGAGACTTACCTTTTATATTTTAAAAAGATATTTGGGATCAAAGAAAATAAAGTTAATGAGGATATTGATACTGTCCAATAAATTACCATACCCTCCAAATGACGGAGGAGCTATTGCCACATTAAATAACGCCCTTGGTCTTTTGGAAACAGGTAATGAAGTGTGGTTGCTTTGCATTAATACTAATAAACATTATTTTCCTGAAACGGAAGTTCCTAATTACCTTCGGAAAAAATTACATCTCAAATCCGTGAAACATGATACCTCTGTATGTTTATTTAAAATGTTGCACAACTTATTCTTATCAACAAAACCATATAATGCAGAGCGTTTTTTCTCAAAGCTATTCTCCAAAGAACTTCAAAAGATACTTTTAGCCGGGAAATTTGATCTTATTCAGTTGGAAAGCCCTTTTATGGGATGGTATATTCCAGTTATAAGGAGATTTTCCAAAGCACGGATTTCTCTGAGAGCTCATAACCTCGAATATGAAATATGGAAAAGAAAAGCTGAAAATGAAAAATGTCTTTTTCTAAAGTTTTATTTTAAGGTAATGGCATCCAGGATATGGAAGTTTGAAAAAGAAATTCTTAAGCAGGTTGATATGTTAATCACCTTCTCATCAAGAGAACATGAGATATTTACCAGGATGCGAACTGATATCCCTTCAAAGATAATTCCACCAGGGCTATTTATAAGAAATTATCCGGAAACAAAAACACAAAACCCGGACAGTTTGTTTTTTATCGGTGCACTCGATTGGCTTCCCAACCAGCAGGGTATCCTCTGGTTCCTTGATAAAGTATGGAGCAAATATAGATTCCCTTTGGAACTACATATTGCCGGAAGAAATGCCCCATTAAAACTGAGGAAAATATTTTCAAACACTAAAGGGGTAATTTTTCACGGGGAAGTAAAAAATGCATTTTCGTTTATCTCCGGTTATGGTATTATGATCTGTCCTGTATTTATTGGAAGTGGAATACGTATTAAGATCCTTGAAGCTATGCTGGCCGGAAAGACAGTTATCTCAACCAGTGTTGGTGCAGAAGGGATAATGGTTAAGGATGGAAATGAAATTCATATTGCAGATAGTCCCGTTGATTTCTCTGAAAAGATTACACTTCTTACCGGGAACCCGGCGCTTTTAAGTGCAACAGGAAGCAAAGCCAGAAGATTTGTTATTAAAAATTTTGATAACTTAGCAATTTGTAAGCAACTAACCCGGTTTTATGTAAATAATCTGTGATAATAATTGAGTTTATTTTTTGGTTTTCTCTTTTTGCCTTGCTGCATACATATGTATTATATCCTGTCCTGCTCAGAATATTATCAGGAAAAAGCACTATAAATCAATTGGTTTATGACTGTAATGAGTCGCTGCCATATGTGTCCATACTAATGGCCGTTCATAATGAGGAAAAAGTACTTGCGGAAAAAATAAAAAGTATATATAATACACTTTATCCTCTAAATAGTTTTCAGGTTCTTGCAGGCTCAGACAATTCCTCAGATGGCACAAACAGAATAATGAGCGTCTTTTCTCAAAATTACAAGCATTTTTATTTTAGTGAATATAAGATACGGAAGGGGAAACCTGCAATTATTAACCAGCTTGCGGCCAGAGCAAAAGGGGAGATTCTGATTATTACAGATGCAAATGTTTTTCTTGAAAAATCCACAATATTTGAGATGGTCAAACATTTCAAAAATCCCGCTATTGGTCTTGTAGATACACGAATATTGCACAGGGGGAATTTTGGTGAAGGTATCTCTGTCCAGGAAAATGCCTATATCATGAGAGAAGCATATATAAAATACATGGAGAGTGTATTGTGGGGAACCATGATGGGCCCGTTTGGTGGTTGTTTTGCCGTAAGAAAAAGTTTATTCAAACCTATACCTGAAAGGTTCCTTGTTGACGATTTCTTCATTAACCTGACTGTACTCTCAAAAGGGTATAAGGCAATAAACAATCCTAATGCATACGTTTCGGAGGATTTATCAACAAGTCTCAGCGAAGAATTCAGGAGAAAAATACGAATTGCCGCAGGTAATTTTCAGAACCTGAATTCATTTGCCGGACTCTTATGGCCTCCATATACAATTCTTAGTTTCTGTTTCTTTTCCCATAAAGTATTGAGATGGTTTGGCCCATTTTTTCTATTTTTTTCCATACTGTCATGCTTCCTCGTGCGCAGCATTATGTTTTATAAAATCGCTCTCTTAATCCAGGTAGCTATTTTTATTTTACCTTTGGTTGATTTTTTATTTAGAAAACTTAAAGTAAACATTGTAATTTTGCGCTTTGTTACACACTTTCTCAGTATGAATCTTGCTCTGTTTATCGGATTCATGAAATATGTAACAGGTATCAGATCAAATATTTGGCAACCAACAAGGAGGAATCAAAGTGGATGAAGTAAAATTAAATTCTGTAGAAGAAGCTATTAAAGATATCAGGAAAGGAAAAACTGTTATTGTTGTCGATGATGATGACAGGGAGAATGAGGGCGATTTTGTTGCAGCAGCTGAGCTTGTTTCTCCTGAAATGATAAATTTTATGGCCACGCATGGACGTGGACTTATCTGCACATCGCTTACTGAAGAAAGATGCGAGGAACTTGAATTGGAAATGATGGTTGGGAGAAACACAAGCCTTCATCTTACCGCCTTCACTGTATCGGTAGATCTTGTAGGACATGGATGCACAACCGGGATATCTGCAAGCGACCGCTCAAAAACTATAAAAGCTCTGGTCGATCCCTCCACAAAACCTGAAGATCTTGCCAGACCAGGTCATGTATTTCCACTAAAAGCTAAAAAGCAGGGAGTTCTGAGGCGTCCGGGGCATACTGAAGCAGCTATTGACCTGGCAAAACTTGCCGGGCTGTATCCCGGAGGCATCCTGGTAGAGATTATGAGCAAAGATGGAAGTATGGCTCGATTGGATGAACTTAGGAGCCTTGCTGATAAGTTTAATATGAAAATAATCAGTATCAGGGATCTTATTTCATACAGATTAAAAAAGGAAAGTATCATTATCCGCGGTGTTCAAGTTGACCTGCCTACTAAGTATGGTCATTTTAAACTTATTCCTTTTATTCAGAAATCAAATGGTTTAGAACATATAGCATTGATAAAGGGAGAGTTTTCAAGGGATGAACCGGTACTTGTCCGGGTACACTCATCATGTATTACAGGTGATGTTTTTGCTTCCTACAGGTGTGACTGTGGCTCTCAACTGCATAAGGCTATGTCAATGATAGAAGAAGAAGGTAAGGGAGTGATTCTTTATATGAACCAGGAAGGTAGAGGAATAGGGTTATTTAACAAAATCAGGGCGTATAAGCTGCAGGAAGAAGGGGCAGATACTGTGGAGGCTAATATTAAACTCGGGTTTAATGAAGATGAACGCGACTATGGTGTTGGAGCAAGTATGATGCATTCAATAGGTCTTGGAAAAATAAGACTCCTTACCAACAATCCTGTCAAACGCGCAGGACTGGAGGGATATGGAATTGAAGTAGTTGAGAATATCCCTCTTATAATCCAGCCAAATGATCACAACCGGTTTTATATGGAAACAAAAAGAGATAAAATGGGGCATTATTTAAATATAGCACGGTATGATCAGGAAAATAATAGTGATTAATTAATTATTACACCACATAATATCCAGAAAAGAAAGTGAACTCTTCGATTACCGGAAATAAAGGATTAAGGATCGTTTTCATGGGAACTCCTGAATTTGCGGTACCGTCTCTTGAAGCATTGATCAATAACGGATACAAAGTAGCAGGAGTAATAACAACTCCGGATAAACCTGCAGGCCGTGGGAGAACAGTTCTTCCGTCACCGGTGAAAGTTCTTGCACTTCGTCATAATATTAAAGTATTTCAGCCTGAAAAGCTAAAAGATGCAATTTTTATCGACGAATTGGAAAAATTAAAAGCAGATATTCAGGTGGTGGTTGCTTTCAGAATGTTGCCGGAGATTGTATGGAATATGCCTCCCCTCGGAACCTTCAATCTTCATGCCTCACTCTTACCTCAATACCGGGGTGCGGCACCTGTTAACTGGGCTATTATCAATGGCGAGAAGCAAACAGGAGTTACGACATTTTTTATAGAAAAGGATATTGATACAGGAAAAATAATTCTGCAGGAAAAGGTGGAAATAAGTGAAAAGGATAATGCTGGAAGTCTTCATGACAGACTAATGATCATAGGTGCCGGTCTTGTGGTCAGAACTCTTGAGCATATCGGTGCCGGGAAATACAATGGTATATCCCAGAGTGAATTAATCAAACCTGATGAGATACTAAAACCTGCTCCAAAGATTTTTAAAAACGACTGTAGAATAGAATGGAATAAGAATGGAAAGGAACTGATGGACTTTATACGGGGGTTAAGTCCTTATCCCGCATCTTTCTCATTATTGAAAAAAAAATCAGGTGAGGAGCTTATAATAAAAATTATAGAAGCTGGTTTTGAAGAGTTTCCGGTTCATACAAAACCAGGAACTATATGTTCAGATAATAAAAAATTCATGTATGTTACAGTGAGAAATGGCCGTATTTCTGTTAAAACCCTTCAGATTGAGGGAAGAAGGCAGATGGTTGTATCAGATTTCCTTGCCGGTTTCAGAGAAATAAGCGAGTGCAGGTTTCTGTAATCAATCAATAAATTCAAATTCAATTTTTTTCCTTTCAACAGGTTTCTCTTTTATTCCTTTCGGTTCCGGAAAATTTTCACCTTTAAGGTTTTTTCTCAGTGAAAGTTTCTTTCCTGCATCTGGTTCTGTGCCATATTCCATGAGATTTTTCTCATAAAGCTTATCCAGTTTGATAGCATATTGCTGAGAAATATCATGCATTTTTTCACCCTCCTTTACTATGTGGTAATTATTCCCTGCTTCCGCTCTGTTTCGTTTAGGTTGTATATAGAGCACCTGTCCGGGATATATACTGTCGCCCTGTTCAAGTTCATTGTATTTGAAAAGCTGGAAGGGGAGTAATTTCATCTCTTTCCTGATACTTTCAAAACTATCTCCTTCCCGGGATATTATATATTTTACGCGATTTCTTTGATAAACAGTACGTTCAGCAGTTTCAGCTATTCTATATGGTTCGTCTTTTATACGTTTTTTCATATCTGTAAGATCATATACGAATAGTTCATTTTCCTCAATTATTCTTATTAGTGCTTCAGCATAAGTTGGACTTGTTGCATACCCGGCTTTTTTTAATCCTCTTGCCCACCCTTTGTAATCCGTTGGCTCTAAATCAAAAAGAAAGGCATACCTTGAGGTACTGCTAAGAAAATCGGAGTGATCAATGAAAGACTCTTCCACATGTTTATATCTTCTAAAACACTCTCTTTTTTTATCATCATTATGACGAATCCCTTTCCCTTTCCAGTTATTATGACATTTAATTCCAAAATGATTATTGCCTTTTACCGCCAGTGTGGAATTTCCATTTCCTGATTCGAGCATCCCCTGTGCCAGCTTAATACTTGCAGGAACTCCTGTTCTTTTCATCTCACTGATGGCAATATCCTTATATTTGTTAATATATTCCGTCCTGGTCATGACTTTTCCCTGGGCACTCAGTTCCAACGAGCCTGATACCATAAGAAATACAATAAATATTTTTCTCATTTAATTAAAAGTAATTTTATTACTCAATACTTCGTTATATTTTTATAATAAATTGATAATGAGCATTTTGTCAATTCATTTAAATATTGAGCAAGTTGTTAATAATCAGCATTTTGCAATTTTACGCCTTAGTGTTTAATTAAAGTTTAACGAACTATTATTGCTACAAAAGGTATTATTCTTCAATTGTTTTTTATTTTTTTTAACCTCTTATTATTAAATAAGCATTTTCAGGCAAACAATATAAGCTTAAAAAATGAAATTTATTTTTTAAAATATTAACAAATGAGTACTGTCTTTCATAAGTGGTAAAACGAATTATTCATAGAGATTCTTAATATTGTAACAAAACTAAAGTTTCGCAGTTTTTTGAATTGTTTTCCTTTAAATTTTCGGATCAATAATATGCCATTTCATTCACCCTGGAAGGGTTGAATTTCCAAATTCACGGATAGAGGCTGTCTAAAAAGCCTTATGACTTTAAAATTCACTTTCAATTTGTAAGTTATTATAAACTGGTTTGCTGAATTTATCAGCAAACCCTATAAAACCTCTGTGACCCTTCTGTGTCTCTTCTGTGACCCTCTGTGTAATATATTAAAGTATAATTGGTTACACAGAGTATTCACAGAGAAGGCACTGAGTTACACAGAGAAATAATTGGTTAAAGTCCCCCTTGGGGGATTTTAGGGGTTATAAACATCTGCGAAACTTGAGTAACAAAAGAATATCAGAAAAGAAGCGGAATTAAAGTTTGAATTTTTCAAAAATATCTTCAACTGGCGGATTTGCAGTAATTTCTATGTTTTCCTTTGAAACCGGGTGAATAAAACTCAACTCTTTGGCATACAAACTTATGTTACCATTTTTGTTCGATCTGGGAAAACCGTATTTAAGGTCTCCTTTTATAGGACATCCGATCTTTGCTAACTGTGCTCTTATCTGATGATGCCGGCCGGTATGCAATTCTATTTCAAGTAAGAAGTAATTATCGGATTTTCCAATGATGCGATAAGAAAGGCTTCCCTCCTTTGTTTTCTCACCTGGTTTTTCCTGAGCGTATGATCTATTCTTAATGGTATCTCTGTAAAAATGATGTACCAGAGTATCACTTGATTTGGGAGGTTTGCTTTTTACAATAGCCCGGTAAATTTTCTTTACTTCCTTTTTGCGGAATAATTCATTCATACGGGATAAGGCTTTGCTGGTCTTTGCAAAAATAACAACTCCTGAAACTGGTCGGTCGAGGCGATGACAAACACCTAAAAATACATTGCCTGGTTTCCCGTCGCGTTTTCTGATATACTCCTTAATCATAAAGTCAAGTGAGATATCACCGGTTTTGTCTGATTGAACAATCTCTCCTGGTCTTTTATTTACAGCAATAAGATGATTGTCCTCATAGATTGTCAGGAGAGATATGTCCTGCATTATTAATACTGTTCTTTTTTATTGGGGAAATCAATATTTCTCACATCTTCTATATAGTTCTGCACTGCACCAAGGATTTCCTGATAAAGATTATGGTATCTCCGCAGAAATCTCGGAGAAAATTCCTGTGTTATCCCAAGCATATCATGAAGCACAAGTACCTGGCCGTCAACCTTATTTCCGGCTCCAATACCGATTGTAGGTATTTTTATATTTTTAGTAACCTTTTCAGCTAAATTTGCAGGGATTTTTTCCAGAACAAGTCCGAAGATTCCAGCTTTTTCAAGAATAGAAGCATCTTCCATGAGCTTTTCGGCTTCATCTTCATCAGTTGCTCTGACAGTATAGGTGCCGAATTTATGTATCGACTGGGGTGTAAGGCCCAGATGCCCCATTACAGGAATACCTGCACTGAGGATACGTTCAACAGATTCTTTCACCTCCCTTCCTCCCTCCATTTTTACAGCTGAAGCCCCTGTTTCTTTCATTATTCTTATTGCGGAATGTAAAGCTTCCCTTGAATTTCCCTGATACGTCCCAAATGGCATATCAACTATTACAAGTGCTCTTTTTATTGCTCTTACCACAGATGCCGCGTGATATATCATGTTATCAAGGGTAATGGGAACAGTTGTATCGTACCCGGCCATGACATTGGATGCTGAATCACCTACAAGGATGACATCAATCCCGGCCTGATCAAGGATTCTTGCAATGGAATAATCATAACCGGTTAGCATGGCAATTTTCTCACCCTTCAGCTTCATCTCATTCAGCACATGGGTAGTTACTTTTTTTACAGTTTTGTGTACTGACATTATGCAGGTATAAAATGAAATCTAAATATGTGTAAAATTATAAAATTCTACCAGTTAGTCATATTATATTCTTTTAAATGCAAAATTGCTAATAAATATCTTAATATCCGGTATCATGACAGTTTTTATTGAGTCAGAATGACGTTTTGTCACATTGAAATCTTTAATATATCTAATGGCATAATGATTGACGTATTTGACCCGTAAATAAGAAAACAGAATTAAAAATAAAAAAAAAAGATATGGGTAAAATTATTGGAATTGATCTGGGAACAACTAACTCCTGTGTTTCTGTGATGGAAGGCAATGAACCTGTTGTTATTCCTAATAGTGAAGGAAAAAGGACAACTCCATCGGTTGTGGCTTTTGTTGAAAACAATGAAAGGAAAATTGGAGATCCTGCAAAAAGACAGGCTATTACAAACTCTCAAAAAACAGTTTTTTCCATTAAGAGATTTATGGGGGAAGCATACGATAATCTTCAAAAGGAGATAAAAAGAGTCCCTTATAAGGTCAGTAAAGGTGAAAACAATACAGCAAAAGTTGAAATTGACGGGAGAAAATATTCCCCACAGGAAATTTCAGCTATGATTCTGCAAAAGATGAAAAAAACAGCAGAAGACTATCTTGGCCAGGAAGTTACTGATGCTGTAATAACAGTTCCAGCTTATTTTAGTGATTCACAGCGACAGGCAACTAAGGAGGCAGGTGAAATAGCAGGACTGAATGTTAAAAGGATCATTAATGAACCTACAGCTGCATCTCTGGCATATGGCCTGGACAAGAGGCACAAGGATATGAAGATAGCGGTATATGATCTTGGTGGCGGAACATTCGATATTTCGATACTTGAACTTGGAGATGGTGTTTTTGAAGTGAAATCAACAAATGGGGACACTCACCTTGGAGGTGACGATTTTGACCATTTAATAATTGATTGGCTGGCGGAAGAATTTTTAAAAGATGAAGGGATTGATCTGAGAAAAGACCCAATGGCAATGCAGCGTCTGAAAGAGGGTGCTGAAAAAGCTAAAATTGAGTTGTCAAGCTCAACACAAACTGAAATCAACCTGCCGTATATTATGCCTGTTGACGGAATCCCCAAGCATCTTGTTAAAACTCTTACAAGAGCTAAATTTGAAAGCCTTACCGATTCCCTGATTCAATCAACAATTGGGCCATGCAAAAAAGCCCTCTCCGATGCAGGGATAAAAACTTCCGACATAGATGAAGTTATACTCGTTGGAGGATCAACCCGGATTCCTGCAATTCAGCAGGTAGTTGAAAAATTCTTTGGTAAAACTCCTTCGAAAGGAGTCAATCCAGACGAGGTTGTTGCTCTTGGCGCAGCAATACAGGGTGGAGTACTAACCGGAGAAGTAAAGGATGTGCTTCTACTCGATGTCACCCCTTTGTCACTCGGTATTGAAACAATGGGTGGTGTTCATACAAAACTTATTGAGTCAAATACAACAATTCCAACTAAAAAAGCTGAAACATTTACGACAGCTTCTGATAACCAACCGTCTGTAGAAATTCATGTTATTCAGGGTGAGAGACCCCTGGCAAGGGATAACAAAACTATAGGCAGATTTCATCTTGATGGGATACCTCCGGCACCTCGCGGGATTCCTCAGATAGAAGTAACTTTCGACATTGATGCAAATGGGATACTGAATGTTTCGGCAAAAGATAAAGGAACAGGTAAACAGCAAAGTATCAGAATTGAAGCATCATCCGGATTAACGGATGATGAAATTGAAAGGATGAAGAGTGAAGCTAAAGAAAACGAGGAAAATGACAAAAAAGCAAGAGAGAAAATTGATAAACTTAATGCTGCCGATAGCCTGATATTCCAGACAGAGAAACAGCTTAAAGAGTTTGGTGATAAAGTTCCCGCAGATAAAAAAGGAGGAATAGAAAAAGCTTTACAGGATCTGAAAGATGCCCATAAAAGTGAAAATATGGAAGCAATTGAAAAAGCCACAGCTGAATTGAACACGCAGTGGCAGGCAGCATCTGAAGAAATGTATAAATCGGCCCAGTCATCTGAAACCGGTCAGCCTCAGGAGGAAACTGCCGATGCAAATCAGGAAAAGGATGATAAAAAAGATCAGGAAGTAACGGATGTTGATTTCGAAGAAGTGAAATAAACAACTGAGAGCTTACAGATATAATAAATTTTGTAAAAACTCTGTACTACTTTGTGAACTTATGCTTAATCTCTGTATCTTGCATTATTGAAACAGAGAGCCTCTGTGTTTATACAAAGTGGTACGGAGTTTTTATATTGGCATATTTGAAGTATCTGTAATTGAATAACTTTCAATTTGGACAGCAAAAAATTTTAATGTTTTTTCATTTAATGAAAAATCTATGAAGGTTTCTCTTATTTATCTGATGTTTTTATTATTTATCAATGCAAATATGCTGTCGCAGGACACCTGCATAAATATTCCTGATGAAAACGAAAAAAAAACCGGCTATTGGAGAGAGTATTACGATAACGGGAAGGTCCGGTACGAAGGCCACTTCCTGAACGACCATCCTGTTGGAGAATTTACCAGATATTATAAAACTGGTATTCCTCAGGCTAAAATTATATATAGCGAGGATGGGAGAGAAACATATGCTGAATTATATTATTTGAACGGTAAAATTGCAGCTCAGGGGAAATATATTGAAAAGCTTAAAGACAGTACATGGAATTTTTATTCCGAGCATGACGGTCATCTTGCCTTAAAAGAGAATTATCTGAAAGGAAAAAGACAGGGAGAAAGTATTAAATATTACAGGAGTAATAAGGTTTCTGAAAAGGTGCATTATACATCTGATCTCCTCAACGGTCAATGGGAACAATATTTTGAAAATGGAACACAAAGACTTGATGGAAATTATTTAAACGGCAAAAGACAAGGTGAATTTCGTACATGGAATGCTGAAGGTAAACCTTCCGTTATGGGATTTTATGAGAATGGTGATATGGATGGGGAATGGAAATATTTTAATGAGGACGGGGAGGTCGATATTATCATTTTATACAGGAATGGTGTAATGGAACCAAATGAAGATATAGAAAGATTACAGGAGGAGTTCTCAAGAAGGGTGGAAGAAAGTATTGGAAAGTATTCCGAACCGGAATTCAATCATTTCAGATAAATTTTCCGGATCAGGCATAGTTAAAATTTTAATCAATTGAATATGCAGGTAAGCATTATTTTATTTTTAGTTTTTATATTTATATCTCCTGCTTTCCCCCAATGGCTTGCCCCGGATAAGTATTGGATTCCTTTTACTGATAAAAATAATTCCGAATATTCCATAAACAAACCCACTGAATTTTTATCGCCCGAAGCACTGGAAAGAAGAAGCAAACAAGGAATACCTGTTATTCAGGAAGATATACCTGTTGTGAAAGAATACATCGATAGTCTTAAGTCCATGGGGTTGGATATCCTTGGTACATCAAGATGGTTTAATGCTGCTGTAGTGTTTACTGAAGATATTGATCTGATAAGAAAAGTCAGGGAGTTAGTTTTTGTCAGGGATTTCGATCCGGATAATGCATTCAGGATACCAGGTGGCACTCTCTCTTTTGCTGATTCAATGCCGGTTAATTTGCGCAGGTTGGATTTTTTTCATAATGACCATGATTACGGTAATGCGTATAAACAAATATCATTGTTGCAGGGCAAAAGTCTTCACGATAGAGGTTATACAGGTCAGGGAATGAAAATTGCTCTAATGGATGCCGGATTTTACCGCGTTGATTCCCTGGAAGCTTTTAAAAAACTTTGGAACGAGAACAGGATTCTGGGATATAAAGATTTTGTAAATAATGATTCGGATATTTTTAGTGAAAGTTCACATGGACTGGGAGTGCTGTCCACTATGGCTGCTTACCTGCCGGGTTTAATGATTGGTACTGCTCCCGAAGCTGGCTATTGGTTGCTGCGGACAGAAGATAGTGGGTCTGAATTTAAAATTGAAGAAGCAAACTGGGTTATGGCTGCTGAATATGCCGATAGTGCAGGAGCTGATATTATCATAAGTTCTTTAGGTTACAACATTTTTAATGATTCGGCAATGAATTATTCATTCGCAGATATGGATGGAAAAACAACACTTGTTACCAGGGCAGCTGAGAAAGCTTTCAGGAAAGGAATAATAGTTGTTTTGAGTGCCGGCAATGAAGGAAATAAATCGTGGAAAAAAATCACGGCTCCATCTGATGCCAAAAATGTACTTTCCGTAGGATCTGTTGATACTTCAAATTATCTGTCAGCATTTAGTTCCAGAGGTCCGTCATATGATGGAAGGATTAAACCGGATGTGCTGGCTGTAGGTTACCAAACGGTTATAATAAATTCTGCAGGTATCCCCGGATTGGGATACGGAACATCTTATTCAGCCCCCCAGATTGCAGGCCTCACTGCATGTTTATGGCAGGCAATGCCGGAAAAAAGTAACCTGGAAATAATGCAGGCAATAATAAAATCCTCTGACCGATATGCTTCCCCTGATAACGACAGGGGATATGGTATTCCGAATTTTCTGCTGGCCCTTTATGGCCTTGAGAATTTTAATGATACCACTATGAAAGTATGGGTTTTCCCTAATCCGTATATCTTTTCATTTGAAGTTTTTTTTGATATAGAGGTTACGGAGATAAAAATTATCGATATTACAGGGAAAGATATTATATCAATCCCGGTTAATCTGAAACCCTATGAAAAGAAAGTTATCATACCTGATAAGCTTAGTCCTGGTATGTATATCCTTGTTGGAAGGAATAACTCGCAACAACGCAATGCCCGAATAATAAAGCAATGACAAACAGTCTGACATTAAGTGAGTTAACACTGATAGTAAGATCAGCCATATACGGGAACTTCCCGGATTCATTATGGGTAGTAGCCGAAATACTTGAATTACACGAAAATAAGACTGGCCATTGCTACCTTGAACTTGCTGAAAAAGATAGCTCAGGGGAGCGTATAACCGCTCGTATGCGAGCTATGATCTGGGCAAGTGTATATAGAAACATAAAACCTTTTTTCGAGAAAACAACCGGACTGCGTCTCTCAGCAGGTATTAAAGTAATGTTTCTTGTTCAGGTGGAATTTCATGAAGTGTATGGTCTGGGATTAAACATCAGGGATATTGATCCTTCTTATACTCTCGGGGAAATAGCTTTGAGAAAACAGGAGGTTGTTAATAAATTAAAAGAAAAAGGTGTGTTTGATATGAACAGCTTGATTGAATTTCCCCTGGTACCCCAGCGCATAGCTATTATAAGCTCTGAGACTGCAGCTGGTTATGGTGATTTTATGCATGCTCTTAATAGTAATCCATGCAGAATAAAATATTCTACTAAACTTTTTCCCGCAATTATGCAGGGAGAAAAGTCAGAAACCTCCATCATCAGCTCACTGGAAAGGGTGTTTAAGAATGAAAAAGATTTTGATATCGTGGTGCTTATCAGAGGAGGAGGTGCACAATCTGAACTTGAATGTTTCAATAATTATAAGCTTGCATTCCATATCACACAGTTTCCTCTGCCAGTTGTAACGGGAATCGGACACGAAAGGGATAATACTGTGACAGATCTTGTTGCAAATCTTTCCCTTAAGACCCCTACAGCTGTGGCTGAATTTATTAACAGCAGAAATGCTGAATTTCTTGAACTTCTTGCTAAATATAATAACCAGATTGTTTCTGCTGTATCTGGTGTAATAATATTATCCAATAATTATTTAAATAAAATATCATGGGAATTATCAAGAGGTTTAATGACAATAGTTAATGAAGAGTATATTTTTCTCCGAATGCTGAATAAGTCCATTAACACGAACGTATCTTTTTTTACTCAGATTAGAGCAGAAATGCTTAACCGCTTTAATAATACTTTACATCTTAATGTTTCCGGCTATATTAGCAGGGAAATGTATAAGCTGAAAAATACATTTGATATCATTCTTAAATCTTCTGCAGGTTTCTTACAAAACAAGAAAACCGATTTGGATAATTTGCAAAAGAATATGGGATACCTTGATCCTGTCAGGATACTGAAAAGAGGATTCACTATTACCTGCCTTGACGGACAAATCATTAAAGATCCTTCTATCCTTTGTGAGGGAGAACTCCTTGATACTGTGTTTTATAATGGTAAGATAAGCAGCAGAGTTGAAAAAACTCAAATGGAAATATCAAAGTTAATTTGCAACGAAAATAAATCACCATTGGGATAATTTCCGTATTGATGATTGCTGGCGACAATCCGCGAGGAGAGTTAATTAAAAATATGTATGATTATTCTGTTGTTGATGATCTGAAAAATTAAGAGTAGATTAAAAAACAATAAACCTGATTTTAAAATGATAAAAAATGAAGGAAAAAATGAAAGAAAAAATGCCATCATACAAAGAAGCAGTTAAAGAAATCGAAAGTATTCTTTCTAAAATAGAAAATGGAGAACCTGATGTTGATGAATTGGCTGTTCTTGCAAAAAGAGCAGGTTCCCTTGTCAGGCTATGCAGGGAAAAACTTCAGACTACCGAGGAAGAAATTAAAAAAGTTCTTGATGAAGATGATAAAAACAAGGAGCTATCCTGACCCGGGATTATTAAGCTGGTCAAAAATCAGTTTCTGTTTTTGACTCAATAAAATCACTCAGATGACCAATGTCAAGAGCATAGCCTGCCTTCTCAGCATTAGTCCTGATTAATTCTTTGTTAAGATGTTTTATCTGGGTTTGATTGGCCATCAGAACCTGAAATAAGTCAATATCGTTTAGTGTAAATTTCCCCTCTGCTTCCTTAAGTATTTCAAGATTAGCATCAATGATATTCTTTATTTCATTCAGACTCTGAACTACCCCATGAAATTTATTTCTTACAATACCTATCACACTTCCACTTTCATTTTTAATGAGCGGAGCACCTGAATTACCTGGTTTCACGGTGCCGTCAAACTGAACATAAGAATTTCCTTTATCATCGTAGGTAAAGGAAGATATAACACCGGTTTTAAGGGAAAGATTATTGTTTTCTGATTGATAACCAATAATACATACAGATTTCCCGATTGAATTATGACAACTTTTGCACAGTGTGAGGGGAGGGATGGCATTAAGTTCAGGTAAAGTGTCGGGGATCATGGCAAACCCAAGCATATCAAATTCATTTTTTGATGGCAAAATCGTTAGAAACTCATTCATTGAATGCTTAATGACCAGATTTATGTTTATTCCGCCTTCCTCATAAAAAACAATTTTCACTTCTTTTGCTTCAGGCAAATCGTATATCTGGTCGTCTGTGACAATAAAGTCGTTTACCTTGAAACCTGTGAGAGCAAGAATTTTTGCTCCGTTTGATCCAAAAAAGTTTATTGAACAAACTGAAGGAAAACTATTTTTCCAAAGATGGCAAAACATATTAACTGAATTTTTTATATACTATTAATAAGCATTTACTTGAGTGTGCCCAATCACAGAAATAGAATAAGCTGAACAGTAAATTATTTATTAGTAATATCTGACAAAAACAGTGTGCCCAAAAATATAAAAGACGATCTTTTCTCAAAGAAATGATTTTCTTATTCTGTATTTTGAATAGTATTACTACCTGTTAATTCCATTTTTAAGTAAAATCTTCCTGTTGAATGCACGTTTTTTGACGAAATAACATAAATGTTTGATCAATGTGATTTTTTCACATGTTTCAGGATAAGCAGATTCATGGGGTTTGATTTCAATCCGTATAATTCTTTTGGGATGAACCTTACAAGTCTGTCGTAATATAGAGGGACAATAGCAGCATGCTCTATTGCAATACTGTCCATCTTGTTATATACTGCATATCTTTCATTTTGGTCTTCAGTGCTTAGGGCTTTATGGTAAAGCCTGTCAAACTCTTTATTTGAGAAATGCGTGGTATTAGGTCCGGATGGACTGAAATGATCTGTAATGAATAACATCAGGTAATTTTCCGCATCAGGGTAATCTGCTATCCATGACCCACGGAAGAATGTCAGATTCGAATTAGCTACTCTGTTTCTAAAGGCTGCTCCTGTTGCCACTTCAATTCTGATTTTGATACCAATTCCGGCAAGCTCAAACTGAATATATTCACAAAGATCGAGATAATCAGATGTGGTTGTAAGCAGGATATCAGGCATCCCTTTTCCATTTGGGAAATTCGCTTTTTCCAGAAAATATCTTGCTGTATCCGGATTATATGAGAATCCTTTGAACTCATGATTAAAGGAGGGGAGCCCATCCGGCACAAAACCCGAGAGAGCAGGGGCTCCAATATTGTTACGGAGGTATTTGATCATTTTTTTTCTGTCAAAACCGTAGTTTATCGCTTTTCTCACATATATATTAAGTAATGGATTTGAATCTTTATCAGAGAGCGTTGTGTCGTGTAGAAATCCAAGATATTCGGTATTCAGATATTCTTCAGTAATGAGATTCAATTTGTTTCTGTATTTTGGATTTAGTTTTCCTGATCTTGTAAGTAATTCATCCTTATAAGCCGGATGAATACCTATAAGTATATCCAGATTTCCTTTGAGAAATTCGAGAAACTCCGATTGTTTGTCCTTTATAAAACTTATTGAAACAGCATTTAAATATGGCAGTTTTTCTCCGGCACTGTCCGTTTCAAAATATTTCTCATTTTTTAATAGAATTAATTTTTCATCTTCTCTCCAGGAATGGATTTGAAACGGACCGGTTCCAACTGGTTTATGTCTGAATCCATCTTTATATTTTAAAATAGCTTCTTCAGGTACAACAAAACAGTATGGCATACTCATCATATTTAAAAACGGGGGAAAGGGTTCACTAAGTCTGATGATAAACGTGGTATCATCAAGAGCATGAAAAGGCTTAAAATTATTTTTGCCCTTATCTTCTGTTCTGGCAAAAACCCATGAACCCGGAGATGCAAGCGATGGGTCTTTAATTCTGCTAAAACTGTAAACAAAATCATGAGCGGTAACTTTTCTTCCCCTGCTGCCGGGAAAACACTCATCATCGTGAAAGAAAACATCATCTCTTAGGTAGAAGATGTACTCTGTAGAGTTGTTTTTTATTTCCCATCTTTTTGCAATACAGGGGGCTACATCAAGCTTATCATCCAACTCAACCAGACCATTGAACAGTTGTGTTACAGGCCATATAAGAGTCTGGTTTCTGGCAAAAGCCGGGTCAAGTGAGGAAATACCCTTAGATTCATTATATCTAAAAACTTTTTGCAGATCATCCTTTTCAGTATTATCAGGCATGCAAGCTGGTATAAACGATGCTGTCAGGATAATCCCAAGCAGTTTTTTCATTGCAGGTTAGACGTATTTTTTTACAATTGTATAAAGTTCATTCAGCATAACTGGTTTTGCCAAATAATCATCACACCCGGAAAGCAGGCTCTGTTTTTTCTCTCCTACCATAGCGTAGGCGGTCTGAGCGATAACAGGAATCTCCGGCTTAATTTCCTTAATAAGACGAGCTGCTTTATATCCATCCTGAAGAGGTAATCTTATGTCCATTAAAACCATACTGACTCCGGGAATTTGTCTGAATAAAGATACCACTTCTAAACCATCTTTTGCTCTTATGAGCTTAGCTCCTTTCTTTTTTAAAGCTTCTTCCAGGAATGTAAAACTTGAATCTTCATCTTCTGCAATGAGTATTATTTTATCTGAAAGGTCTAAATCAATATCCGCTTCAGCTTCATCCGGAAATTCTTCTTTTTTGTTAGGTGAAATGAATGGAATGGAAAAGCAAAACTCAGATCCCTTGTTCAATTCTGATTCTACGGAGATATTACCTCCCATCATTTCTGCTAAATGTTTTGAAATAGCAAGACCGAGACCCGTGCCTCCAAAAAATTTCGCATTGGTTTCATGTCCCTGCCTGAAACGATCAAATATCAATTCTACTTTATCAGGCTCTATGCCAATACCGGTATCACTGACATAAAAGCTTATTGTTTTATTGTTAACATCTTTTATTCCAAATCGTATCTCGCCAAATTCTGTAAATTTAATAGCATTGTTAATTAAATTGGAAAAGATTTGTTTAAGTCTGAACTGATCAGCAAATATTGGTATATCAGATTGGAAATCATTATGGTATTCAATAAGCTTTATATGCTGTTTGTTAAATTTCTCCAGTATTTTTTTAAACATAAACTTCAGCTCATTAATTAAAACTGGAAATTTAAACTCTGCTGGTTGCATTATGACCTGTCCGGCTTCAATTTTTGCTATATCAATTATATCATCAATTAAATGCATTAAGGAATCCGCACTATGATTGATTTGCATGATAAATTCCTTTTTTTCCATATCGGAAATTTCCTTTGATGATAATAGCCCTGCAAACCCAACTATTGCATTCATGGGGGTCCTTATTTCATGCGACATATTTGAAAGAAATGCCGTTTTAAGCCTGTCAGATTCTTCAGCTTTTTCTTTTGCTAACCTGAGATTTGTTTCATAAGATTTTCGATCATCTATATTTTTAATTATAACAACATAGGATAAGGATAATTCTTCCTGTTCAGGGATTAGTCCGAATGATGCCTCAGCATAGAATTGTTCACCGTCATTTCTTATCATTGAAAATTCTATATTTTTCCGGTAACCTGATTTTTTTGTCTGTGACAATATTTTTATTACTTTGTTTTTTTCTTCCGGTATAATGAAGTCAAGGAAATTCTTTCCTTTTAAATTTATTGCCCGGATATTCAATATTTCCAGCACACTGGTATTATACTCCGATATTGTTCCAGGTTCGTCAATGACAATAAGTCCATCAGGTGAGGATTCGATGATCCTGCTCTGTCTTATCTGGTTTTCAAGGATGTCGTCATGATCTTTTTTCCTCTCTATAGCGAGTGCTATCTGGTCTGAAACAAACTCAAGGATCTGAACATCATCTGTTGTAAATACAGTATTTTTGTTATAGGATTGAACAACAAAGACTCCGATAATTTTTTTACCATGTTTAAGGGGAACACCAAGCCAGCTTTCTGATGGGGTACCAATCCTTTCTACCTCTCCTGTTTTTTCAAGTTCTTCTGCCTTTACCTTATCAACAAGTAAAGCTTTACCGGTTTTTATTGTATATCCGGTAAGAGATTTTCCGGCAGGGAAGGAAGTGAAAGTATCTTTCTCATCTTTATGGAATGGCAGAGTAATGGTGTCAGTAGCTTTATCATATAAAGCCACATAACAGTTCTTTGTATCGATTACTTTTCCAAGTGCTTCCTGAATACTAATAAATAATTCATCAAGATTTCGGGTTGTATTTATGGCATTGGCAATAACAAAAAGGGTATTTTGAATGTTTTCCTGTTTCTTCCTTTGAGTAATATCCACATGGGTTCCGACAACTCTGAGGGGTTTCCCGAGTTTATCTTTTTTAAATACTTTCCCCCTTGAAGATATCCATGCATATGATCCATCCTTCTTTTTCATACGCATTTCATATTCAATAGATTCTGAAGTCCCATTGAGGAATTCTGTCAGTTGTTTTCTGATGGGTAACCGGTCAGCCGGGTGTAAAAGGCGATATGTGCCGGGAATATCGTGGTTAATATCCATATAATTATACCCAAGCATGGTAAAGTACTTTGAAGAGAAATAAATTTCCTCTGAATCTATGCTTAAATCCCATATTCCATCACTGGTTGCATCAAGAGCCATTTGGAGTCTTTCTTCACTTTTTATTAATGCTTCCTTTGCTGTTTTTTGCTGGGTAATATTTCTCGCAATAGCTAAAACAGTTTCAACCCTTTTTTCTTTATTAAATTCGGGGAAAAGCCTCCATTCCAAATAGATGGTGCCTTGTTTTCCTTCAACTTCGAAATTAACTTCATTTGGCGCCTGGGTCAGAAAGACCTTTTCAATATTATTCTCCCAAAACTGACAAAGAAGCTCAGGAAATATACCCATTTCCCTGTGGGTTCTATTAAGAAATGCTTCTGGTTTTAAAGGCACAATTTTCGTAACAGCCTGGTTCACATACAAGTGCTTTAAATCCCTGTCGAAGCGCATTATAACATCAGGGGAGTTTTCAGTTAAAACTTTATAATGTTCTCCTGTTTGAAGAATTTTTTCCTCTGCCAGTTTCCGCTGCTGTATTTCTTCCTTATATTGTAATGCATATTTAACTGCCGGATTTAGTCTGATAAGATGCTCCTTAAGAACATAATCCCATGCTCCTTTCTTGATACAATCAACAGCAGTTTCCTCATCTAGTGAGCCGGTTACTATGATAAACGGAGTAAGTGGCTTATTTTTCTTTGCGACATTAAGTGCATCCAAACCGTTGAAAACGGGGAGATTATAGTCAGAAATAATAATATCAGGATCAAATTTTTCAAGCCCGAGATAAAAACTTTTTTCATCTGTGGCAATTCTTGATTCGATATTCCATTCTTTTTGCAGGTTTTTAATATTAAGTTCAGCATCGTATAGATTATCCTCTAAAATTAAAACCTTTAAGATCTGATTATTAATAATCATAAAATTTTTTAACAGTTAAAATATTACAATCCTTTACAAGTAAATAAAAATAAAAAATAATCATGGGATATCAGACAGGCTTTATCAAAAAAAAAAAATTATTTCCCTTCTGATTCAATTATAAATGGCAGAGAGAAGAAGAATATTGCTCCCTTTTCTTCCTCTGAATGAACCCATATTTCCCCTCCATGGCGGTGAACAATTCTTTGAACTAGTGCCAGACCAATGCCTGTTCCCTCAAATTCTTCCTGTGAATGCACCCGCTGGAAAACCTTGAAGATTTTTCCGGCCAGCTTTTGATTAAACCCAATCCCATTATCTGAAACACTGAAAATGTGTTTTTCAGTGTTTTGGCTATATTCAATGCGTATTTCAGGGTCTTTACGCAAAGAGGAGAACTTAAAGGCATTTGAAAGGATATTTTCAAATACCTGGCGTATCAATGTTTCGTCTGCATTTATCACAGGAAGTTCTCCTATTATAAAGGAATAGTGTTTATTATTTGCTTTTTTCAGATCTTCAATTATAGAGTTAACAATTAAATTAGTGTCAACAGGAATTATTATCATACTTTTTCTTCCCAGTCTGGAAAAATGCAAGAGATGATTTATGAGATTTGTCATATTTTCTGCATTTCTCAAAATGTTATTCATGTAATGCAAAGCTCCACTCTTAAGTTTATTGCCATGTTCCTCAAGAAATAGTGAAGAAAACCCTTTAATTGCACGGAGTGGGGCTTTAAGATCATGTGAAACAGAATAGGAGAAAGCTTCAAGTTCCTGATTTATCCTTTCCAGTTCCTGTGTTCGCTTTTTTACTCTTAATTCCAGTTGTTTATTAAGTTCACGGATTTCTTTTTCAGCTTTTTTCAGCTTGTTCTCGGCTTTTTTCCTATCGGTTATGTCATAATGAGCTCCGAACATCCTATAAACCTTCCCGTTTTGATCCAATAAACCCTGAGCTCTGTTATGAATCCACCTGTATGTTCCGTTTTTATGCTTTAATCGGAATTCCTCCTCGAAAAATGGTAATGGATTATCAAGATAACTCTGAACAGCATTCACCATTCGTATGTTATCATCAGGATGCAGCCTTTTCGTCCATTCGTTGAAATCATTAGGGATTTCATGATCAGAATGCCCAAGTTGCTCCTTCCATTTGGGTGAAAAATAAACTTCATTAAGCTTAATATCCCAATCCCATATACCGGCATTGGCAGCGTTTGTTGCAAGTGTGTAACGCTCTTGACTCTCAATTAATCTTTCTTCAGCTATTTTTCTTTCTGTAATATCCCTGCCGATCGAAATAATACTCTTGATCTTCTTGTGTTTATTCTGTTCTGCTTTAATATTCCAGATATACCATCTCCATCCGTTTATTGTCTTAATTCTTTGTTCAAGATTGCAGGAGTAGGGATGCACTTTTAAAAGATCCAGTTCATTTTTCCCAAATTTCCTGTCTGAAGGATGTATTTCAGGATCAAATTTTTGATTAATGAGTTCTTCTTTTGTTTTACCTGATAAAGAAAAGTAATTGCTGGAAATAAAATGCAAAGTTCCGGAGAGATCGGTTTTTACTATTATATCAGTTTGATTTTCAATTAGAAGCCTGTATTTTTCTTCACTTTTTCTGAGTGATTCAAGAGTTTGTACTCTTTTCGTAATATCATAAATAAAGCCTTCAACCCATTTACATGTACCGTCTTTATTAAAGACACCCGATCCTCTTTCGGATACCCATTTTAACAGGCCATCTTTTGTTTTGATCTGATATTGAAGAGTAAATGATTTCCCCTTCATGATAGACTTGTTAATTGAGTCCCAAACATAATCCCTGAATCGTTCAATTATAATGTCATTATAACTTGTAATGCGGTTATGAACTAGTTCAGATGGCAAATATCCGGTAAGCTTATATGTTCCTTCACTGACAAAATCCATAGTCCAGTTTTTATCTAATCTGCACCGGTAAACCATTCCCTGGAGATTCCCAATAAGAGTTGCCATTCTTCTTTCATTCTCTCTTATCTTTTCAAGCATTTTCTTTTTATGTGTAACATCAATCATAACATGAATATCTTTCCCGTTAGTCGCTGAAAGTCTTAATGCGATATCCCTATAGGCTCCTGAAGAAGTTCTGATTGTAAATTCATGTTCCATCTCAGAATTTAATGAGTTTTTGATAAGTTGAAACTCTTTTAAAAATTTATCACGAATATCAGGAACAGGAAAAGCTTTTTTATACAAATCCGCACTTGTTTTTATATCATCCGGATGGTATCCTGTAACTCTTGTAAATTCTTCATTAACAAAATCAATTTTCTCATTTTCACTGATCTGTATAATTGGAACAGGAATGCCTGAAAGAATATGTCTTAATGACTTCTCGCTCTCACTTACATCCTGAAGACTTTTATTCCTTTCATTGATAATAGAATGTACAATAACTACCAATAATCCAAGTATGAAAAGGAAGGCTTGTATCAGAGTTAAAGGCGTTCCTGTAAAATCTCTGATCATTTCATTACTAATGTATAGTATTAAAAAGCAGAAATAAAAGAAAGTACATAGTAATATAGAAGTAACAAAGCGGGAATTAAATCGTAAGGCAAGCCATAAATAAAGAGGAGTAAGCGTGTACGTTAAGGCAATGATAAACAGGTATATAGGAAATGTGCTAATTATGATAAGAAGAGGGAGAAGTAGTAAAGAGAAGACAAGCAGGATCATTTCTATCCGGGTAGGTATATTTGTCTGGCTAACAGGATTAGCTTTCCATGAGAAAAGGAAAGGTATAAAGACAAGGTAAGCTGTTGAATCTGATAAAAACCAGCTAAAAAATTTTACATGGAGTATCTGATGGTTTTCCGGAGATATAATGAACGCAGTCAAAATAGTTGTACCTAATATTGCCTGTATAAGCGCAGGGAAACATACAACATAAAAAACAAAACGATTAATGTGGTATAAACTAAAGAGGTTTCCCCGGTTTATTATGACTTTATTCTGAAGAAATTTTGCTCCTGTAAAAGCCACAAATATATTAACAGAAGAAAGCAAAAGCGACATAGCAATTATTGATACATTGGAATCAAGATAACCTGAAAACAAATAATTGTTGATAAATAAGGATGCAATAAAAATTCCCGGCAAAACCATCAATCCCCTGCTATATGTCAAATAAATGGCTAATGCGGCAGCAGGAGTTATCATGGATATTGCATAATCATCGTAAAGGAGTAAAATCCCTGCAATACTGCAAATCAGATAAGCGAAAAATCCTGCAGAGATGCTGATTAAGAATTCTATACCCTTATCAGTTCTGCTTATATCGAATTTTTTAAATAGTTTCAATTTTTATAATAATCTTAACTGCTTGTGCGGCTAAATGTAATATATTGGTATTGAATAATGTATGTTAATATATTTCTATAAAACTAATTCAAATTCTTTAAAAGAAAGGATATTTTTTAGAAAAAAATGCAGAAATGATTTGCGAAAAATATGAATCATAACGACTTTGACTAAAAAATGATCTGAAAAATCAATTATTTTCAGATAAGGTGGCTCGTAAATGATATCAGGAAAATATGATTATTGAATCAGTTTTAACCATTGGGAGTTTACTCGTAAAAGATCTATTTAAGCAGAAAATATCAATTAATCTCACAGCATTTTAAAAATTATCTTTCGGATTGAATTTACAGAAGCTCATAATTCGGTACATATAATAATAAAATTTAATATATTTGAGATATTAATTTCCTTTTATATACTATTGGTTTAACTTTTGCATATTAAAGATAGCATAATCATTAAAATGTTTAAAGATGATTATTATGAAAACACTATTTATCCTGATATCAATTTACTTATGTATGCCTGCTGATGTTTTTTGCCAGCAGGATCTTTCAGGTTTTTATAATGAATATCTGGATGCCAGACGGCGAGACAGCTTTCTGAGATCTGTAAGCGGGTCTCCTTATTATAATTCTGAATTCTCTGATGCTGTTGTATATCAGGCAGGAAAAGCCGCCACTTCCTTTATGCAGCTTAGATACAATAATTGCTTTGACGAGATGGAAATGAAATCTGATAATACAGAAGAATTTTTAATTATCAGAAACAAAGAAACTGTCGACAGCATTTTATTAAATTCTGAAAAGTATAGATACCTTACCTATGTTGAAAAAGGGAATTTAAATAAAGGATATTTTATAGAGTTATACAACGGTACATGTAATCTGTTTGTAAAAAGACCTGTTTCTTACCAGCCGGAAAAAATACCCTCAAGTGGATACGATGATTATATACCTCCGTCATTTATTAAGAAGCCAGAAATGTTCTTTGTTCAATTTGAAGACAATCCACTCATACTTTTACCACAGAACTCAAAAAGAGTTGCCCAACTTTTTAATGAGAATGGATATGATTTAAGTCAGTATTTCAAAAATAACAGATTCAGATATACAGAAGAGTCATTACTTTCAGTTTTTCAGAATGGCATACTATAACATTCGATTTGCCGCAAATATCTTGAGTTCTTTGTGCCTGTGATAATATGTATAATTGATTTTATCAGTTCTCATGGAACATTTCAGCCAATCTCCTAAGCGATTCTCCAGAAACCCTGTTTATTACCCATTCATTTAATAGATTTGCACCGAGTGAAACGTAAAAATCTATGGAAGGTTTGTTCCAGTCAAGTACTGCCCATTCAAGACGCCCACAGTTTCTTTCAACGGTAATTTTTGCAAGATAGGTCAGCAATGCTTTCCCATATCCTCTACCCCGATATTGTTCCCTTACATAAAGATCCTCCAGATAAATACCCGGCTTGCCAATAAATGTTGAGAAATTATGAAAGAACAGGGCAAATCCCACAGGTTCATCCGCTAAATAACCAATAAGCACCTCTGCAATTTTTTTATCACCAAAAAGATATTTCTCCAGATTTTCTTCTGTTGTAACAACTTCATGTGTAAGTTTTTCATATACAGCTAATTCATAAATAAGCTTTTTAATAAGCAGAACATCTTTTTTTTCTGCCCATTTAATAGCGAAACCCGGAAGATTCGTTTGAATAGGATCTTTCATAATACCTTTAAATTAATGTGACAAAATGTAAGTATATTTTTACAAATTTAAACAATATTATACTCAGAATTTCAGACTCAGGGAAGCCAGGAAATGAGTGCCAGCCTGTGGGAAATACCCATCAAGAATTTTTTCATTACCACCCTCGTAATACCGATATACCCATGCATTGGACGAGTATTTATGGTTCAGGATATTCTGTAAAGAAACAGAAATATCAATGGATTTATTATATCGATTATTTAACTGGCTGAAGATATACAGATCGTTAATGAAATAGGGTGAAAGCATTCGTTTTTCCGATGCGGAGTTATCTATATATTGTTTGCCAACATATTTTGATTGGAGTTCAATCCATAAAAAATCAAACATTTGATAACTTAAGAAACTTGCGCCTGTTACTGATGGAGAAAAACCGATAGTTGTTGTGCCCTCATTGGCAACATATTGAAAAGGCTCATTATCAGGGTCATCCCAATAACTCCAGTTGTCAACATAAATATCCAGGTCTCTTATTTTATTTTGACTCACGGTAAGATTAGAGCTCCATTTTAATCTGGGATGTAGATTTACGACATTGGTAAATTCAATTCCAGTCCTATAGCTGCTTCTTGCATTTGTCATTATGGGAGCTCCCACATCATTTATTTCTCCTGTAAGTATAAGTTGATTATGGTAATTCATATAATAATAATTAATATCAGTTGACCAGTTTCTTGTACGGAAACCATAACCTGCCTCATAGTCATATAATGTTTCATGCAATGGAGCGGGAGTGCCTGGTTTTGCATCGGTAAAGTTACTTCGGTTGGGTTCCCTGTTTGCCACAGAAAATGAAAAAAATAATCTTTGATTATTATCTATATCATAGTTCCATCCAAATTTTGGATTAAAGAAAAGAAATTCGTGATTTTGTGAGATGTCTCTTAGGTCATCATCTATGCCTTTAATTTGGTAATATATACCTCTCATCTGGATATCAGAATAAAGACGAAGCCTGTCTGTAAGCTTAAATATTATTTTTGAATACAAGTTAAAATCCCTTTTTTCACCTTTGTTTTCATACCACCGGTACTTATTTTCAGTATTTCCTGCATATCTTGCCCAGATTATATCCCCGAAATGATCACCGTAATAGATATTCCAGCCTCCTCCAAGTATTCCGTCAATTTTCCCCGGTTTCCATATTACTGAAAATACTGTTCCATAAAAGTTATTATCTAACCATTTTCTGCGTATGAGGTCTGTACGGGTAATCGTTTCATCTCCGATTATTAAAGGAGGTAATTCATAGTTGGAAAATTTGACTTTTTCTTTGTATTGTTCGTAATAACCGGCACCCCTGGTATAGTGCAAAGCCGTATTCATTATGAGATTCCTGGAAATATCCTTCGAAAAATGAATCTGGTAGTGCTCCTGCTTATAATTATCCGTTTGATTATCATAGAATTTTTCCTGCCCATTTACATCAATGTATTTCCCAAGGCCATTATATGTTCTTGCTGAATCTAATATTGTGGAAGATACTCCATCCCAGGCCTGGTAAGTTTTTTCATTTCCTGAAAAGGTTATGATCTTTAATCTGCTTTTTGAAGTATGCCAACCTGCAGAAATATGATAGCTGTTGAGGTCAGATGTAGCTCTGTCTATATAGCCGTCGGAATGAATGGATGACAGACGCATATCCAGGGTAAATTTGTTTTGGACTAATCCGGTGCCAAGACAAATAGTTCTTTTCCCTGTATTGTATGATCCAACAGAGCCTGATATTTCTGCGTATGGTTCAGCATTCATTGCCAGGGTTTGGATGTTCACACTAGCTCCAAATGCAGCTGCTCCATTTGAGGAGGTTCCTACACCTCTTTGGATCTGCATATTCCGGACTGATGATGCAAGATCAGGCATATTAATCCACCATACGCCGTGTGATTCTGAATCGTTTAATGGAACTCCGTTAACTGTAATATTTATTCTGTTTGCATCAGTTCCTCTTATTCTGAATCCGGAATATCCAATTCCATTTCCGGCTTCAGATGAGGAAACAAGCGATGGTGTTAAGGATAAAAGGTAGGGGATATCTTTTCCGGAATTTTTTCTTGCAATTTCCTCCCCGGAGATATTTGTAAAAGCTATGGGGTCTTTTTGTCCTGCCCTGATAGCAGTTATTACCACTTCCTCTCCCATTACAATTGATTCTTTCAGTTGGCAGATAAAGTGAAGGTCTTTATCAAGAGTTATTTCCTTCCTGAATGTTTCATAACCCAGAAAAGAGATATTAACTGAATATTTTCCGGCAGGTATATTTTTAATTTTGAAATCCCCTTTCAGATTGCTGACTGCCCCAATATATGTATTATCAAACCATATATTTGCTCCTGCCAGGGGAAGACCTTCTCCGGTTGCAACACTGCCGGAAAATGTAAATAACTGAGAACTCACCTGGCAGCTAAAAAATATCCAGGCAAGTACGAAGAGTACATGCTTCATGATTAAGAATTAATATGTTATAAACTGTTTCATACTTTATCCCTTCGCCGGAATTACCCGGATCAGGTTCTAAGGGTATGATCTCAGCCCGTTTTGTTAAGGCACCCCCTTAGTGAGAAAAACTTTACATCTTCATCGCAAATATAAAAAAAGTGTTTTTAATTAGCGCATGAATCCAATAAAAAATATGAAAAAAAACTAAACCTTACATTCCCGTAATTTCGAGTGCTAGAATAGTAGGGGAAGGTTGAAAAATCATGATCGCGGGAATGTTCTATTATAAACCATCCCTTATTTTTCAGAATTTGATTTTTGAATATAATTTCAGGGAGGCTTTCTATATTTTCCAGATTATAAGGAGGGTCAGCAAAGATAATGTCAAATTTTCTTTTTATTCGGGATAGATAATGAAAAGCATTCGTTTTAATAGCTTTTGCATTATGTATGCTCAAGCTCTCAATGGTTTTTTGGATAAAATTATAATGAATTATGTTTTGTTCCACCAGTTCCACATATTCCGCTTCTCTTGAAGCAAATTCAAAGCCAATGCTACCGGTTCCTGAGAAAAGATCAAGAACTTCAATTTTATTAAATTCAAAATAGTTGGAGATTATATTAAACAGACCTGATTTGGCGAAATCAGTAGTAGGTCGGGCATTGAGATTCCGTGGAGGATAGAGATGTTTACCTTTGTATTTACCGCTGATTATTCTCAATGGTATTTTCGGTTTGATGAAACTGAAAATAATTACAAATCGGATTATATTCAGATGCAGGGTCCAAATCAGGAAGTTTTTCTACTTTTAGAGTGTATTTCTGCAGAATATCAATTAATTTGTCTTCTCTCTTCATCCTGCCTGAATACCATATAGTTGTGTGATTTGGTTTTAGGACAGCCTCGCGTAATCCGTTAAGGATATAATAACAAATGTCATTGACATGATTTATTTTGTATGAATTCAGCAATACGATCTCATTTTTCCTCCTTATCAGGAGATAGAAATGGTCTTTCTGTCTGTTTATTAAAACAATAGAATTGTCAATCGGGGCTTCTATAATCCGTGATGAAAGAACTGTTGTAAAATGAAATATCTCAGCATCCGGGAAACTGAATTCTATATTATTTATTAAATCCCGTTTTATGGAAAACAGAATAATATATTTTCCTTTAATGGCTTCATTTTCAAGAATAATTTCATCATCTTCCAGCTTGTGGGCAAAGGTAAAATATTGATCTCTTAATTCTTTGGAATAAAAAATAAATGGGATTAATGTAAATTTCAGGCTATCGGCAAAAACAAAAACTTTCCCGGAATCACTTTTCTTTATTTGCAAAAGGGTATTCTTTAAAGAAACTGATTCCGGTTGAAGATTTATAAAAGGCATCTATTCCCAGTTTCCGGTTAGTGTCCCTTCGCTTAATGATCCGAATTTAAGTCCGGGAAACCTGGTGATTTTTTTTCTCTGCTCAGCATAATTAATAACAAGCTGAGGATTTAGACCAAAAAGCAGATCTTTATATAGAACTGAAACCTCCAGAACCTGAATTACAAGACTTGTAGAAGATTCATATTCATCCGCAATCATGTCAAACTCAACCTTGTTGGTAAATGGTACAAAACGAAGAGAATCAACAGGGAAGCTTTTTCCGAATAAGGAGTCAAGGACACTTACTTTTGTAGTTTCTCTTTTAATTAATCCTTCATTCAGAGCCATTTCCCTGGCTTTTCTGATATCTTTAGTCTGGTCAATAAGCTCTTCAGGTATTTCACCAATAGCTCTTATCAGGGTGAAAGAGTCATTTTTAACGAAATTCAACAGACTGTCAAAATTCGCAGTAAATTTCAGCTTTTTGTCCTTGTATGCTCTTTGTGCTTCACGTATTTGTATCAATCTCTCGATAGTGGCACTTTCTCTGATAGCTCTTTCTTTATTAAAACGGATAGGGGCCATAATACTTTCCCAAACAAGAAAGGCTAAAATGATGATGGCTATAACCAGGAAGATTTGGATTACTGTTCTCATTAGATTCTTTTTTATTATGTTTTAGAAGGTGCGACAAATTTAGTAAAAAAAACAAATTATAAATTTTAAATTTATCATTTCTTTTATAAGGATGTTGAAAAAATTATTAATTCAGCAATTACATGATCATCTTGATGTTGATCCTACCCCCGGTCAAATTGATCTGATGGAGGATCTGGCGGATTTTATTTTATCATATAAAGATAAAAATATCTTCATTATTAAAGGATTTGCGGGGACAGGGAAAACTACTGTTGTAAATTCTCTGGTTAAAACTTTACTCGCAAATGGCAGAAGAAATGTCCTGTTAGCTCCAACGGGCAGAGCAGCTAAAGTTTTATCATTATATACTTCCCAGTCTGCATTTACCATACATAAAAAGATCTACAGACAGAAAAGCGGAAGGGATGGTTTAGGAGAGTTTGTGCTTGACCGGAATCTGCATAAAGAAACATGGTTTATTATCGATGAAGCTTCAATGATAGGCGATGGCAATCAGGAAAACAATATTTTTGGTTCGGGTAACCTGCTTGCTGATTTAATTGAGTATGTGTTTTCCGGTGAAAAGTGCAGACTGATATTTATTGGAGATACTGCACAATTGCCGCCGGTAGGTCGATTTGTATCACCAGCTCTTGATAGCTATTATCTCGAAGGTATGGGTTTGACGGTAAATGAATTCATACTAAAAGATGTAGTCAGACAGGCCATGGATTCGGGGATTCTGTTAAATGCTACTAACATCCGGCAGAAAATTGATAACAGCCTGGTGGAGCCCCCCTCCTTTTTACTTAATGGATATTCAGATATAATAAGAATATCTGGTAGTGAAATGGCAGAAAATGTAGAATATTGTTATCAACAATTTGGCATAGATAATACAATTGTAATAAGCCGCTCTAATAAACAGGCAATCAGTTTTAATAAGGGTATCAGAAATAAAATACTGTGGAGAGAGGAGGAATTATCACAAGGTGATATGCTGATGATCGTAAAAAATAATTATTTCTGGACAATGGCTGAAAAATCTCCCGATTTTATTGCAAATGGAGACATCGCAAGGCTTGTTCGTATCAACCGGTACCATAGCGAATATAATTACCGTTTTGCTGATGTTACACTGGAAATGACTGATTATGGCATGGAAATAGATGCAAGGATATTTCTTGATACACTTTTTATGGAAACAGCTTCTATGTCTGTGGAAAACCAGAAAGAACTTTTTTATTCCATTATGGAAGAATATGAAGATCAGAAAACAAAGAAACTTAAGATACTCAAGACAAGGGAGAATCCTTTTTTTAATGCCCTGCAGGTTAAGTTCGCTTATGCTGTTACCTGCCATAAGGCCCAGGGAGGACAATGGAAGGCGGTTTTTGTGGATCCGGGATTCTTCAGGAGGGAAATGATTTCAGTTGAATACCTGAGGTGGATATATACAGCAATCACCAGGGCGTCTGAAAGACTTTACCTGGTGAATTTTCCGGAAGAATTTTTCAGTTAACAGTATGTTCTTGTTTCTTAAAACAGAGCGGCCTATTATTCTCCTATTATTTTTACAAGTACTCTTTTTCTTCTTTTTCCATCAAATTCGCC
>CAZGKF010000035.1:0-40511 GCA_964526475.1 uncultured Bacteroidaceae bacterium | reverse complement strand
TGTTTTGTCATTTGTTGATTGAAATTTATTTGTTATTTGTATTTTGAGATTTGTTTGTTATTTGTATTTTGAGATTTGTTATTTGTTTGGATGTGGCTTGTCCACGTTAGGAATAAACTGATATTTACTATATGTACTTAGCGGCATAAGCTCTGGCCTGGTACATAAATGCCTGAAGGCGTGATTCAAGAGCTGTGTCCTCCTGTCCGTCATAGGCAATATTAACCCATGGTATTTGGTTGTGGTCCTTGCGGAAGATCTCAGAAACCGACGAAATAACAGTACCTGGCATACAGGTAAAGGGGAGGATATTAGCTATTCCGGAAATATGTGATTTTGAAAGTATTGCGGCATTCCCCAGAGAAAGAGGCGGATCTCCGTCGTAATCCTTATGAATATATGGTCCGCAGGATTTAAGAATTTCGTGCAAGTGTATATGACCATTTTTGTCAAAACGTTTCCTTACCTTTTTGGTAACCATCTCAGCTGTTATATTCTGAGAGACTCTTTGCAGATGCGCCTTTAAAAATCCTTTTACACTCCGCTTCCATTTGCTGTCGCGTATATACCGGTAAGTAGAATAAAACAACCACTCAGAAGTGGGCATGATCAATGTCTCTGCTCCAAGATCTTCAAGTCGTTCCACAAGCCGGGCACTGCAATATGGATTATCGCGCATAAATATTTCACCTACCACAGCTATTAACGGTTTTGGCCGTCCGTTTGTCCGGGGAATTGCATCCATCTCATTGGCAGCAGCTTCAAGTATTGACGAAAGGTGCTTTGCTCCCTTCTCAATATCATCGACCAGTTTATTAATATATTTACGGTACACTTTGTTTGTTTCCCCTTTATCCAACTCATAAGGCCTCTTTTCCTGAAGCATTTTCCGAAGGACATCCACGGCAACAAATCCTTTCCATGCAAGCAGACGGAATTTTGCCGGATTCTTAACCGGCATTTCAGCATAGGAAGTTTCATTGCTGGGACTGATTATTTCCACTTCAGGCATTCCCATCTGGTTGAATATCTGCTTCTGTAGTTTATTATATTCTCCAAACCTGCACGGCCCATTATGATCGGGCATAAAAAAGCTTACCCTGGCCGGATCAATACCGGGTTCATGTAGCTTTTTAATGAAACTTCCCGTTGTACATATCATGGGAAAGCATTCCGTCCCGGTAGTATATTTCCTGGCAAGTTCAATATCTTCCGCTGTTTGCATTGGCAGAGCTTCAGATGGTAATCCGCAGGCCCTGCATGCAGCCGATGTAGTAAGAGCCGCATCATTCATATATGGAAAATACAGTGTACGCTGCTGATTAACCGGTGTAACAGATTTTCTCTTAATTAGAGGTTCCTTTAGAGAAGCTTGCCTGGAAAAACCATTCAAACTGTCCAGAAAAGCTTCAATACGGGTTATCATTCCTGCATCTGCACTATGCTCATCCACCTCCAGGTGAAGGTAGGGCTTACCCTTCATTTCTTTGTGCACGAAATGCAGCAGGAAGGAATCAGGCCCGCATCTGAAATTCCCCAGATAAACACCAAATAAACGCTTATCCCCGGAAATGATCCTTGCCGCGGCAATAATTTTCTGACCATTTGGCCAGTACATATTTTTATAGTCATCGAAAATGTATTCACCGTTTAACGGCAAAAAATCAATGGGAATAGGAATAACATTTTTCTGAATAAGTTTTTCAACCACATCCAGATTAAGAAATGGGTCTCCTGAATTATAGGGTCTGCTAATGATTACCAGGGCCTGTTTATCCACAGGAAGATTCCTTAGCACAAATTCACCTTTTTCCCTAATTGTCTGTTCAAAAAATGATTGTGCCGAATACGCTTTTTCAAGGGCACCGGAGCATCTCACAGAAGAAATGCCAAAGCTGCTTTTAATGAAGTCTGAAAGCTCCTTTTTTACCACCCCGCTAAAACGAAAATGTAATACCGGAGAAAGAATTTTATTACATAAATCATCATTCCCATGAAAAGCAGCCTTTATCATAAAAGAATATGTTTGTACCCAGGGACAATTGCAGTTGGATGTTGGATTATTCTCTTCAGCTTTTGCATTAACGATAAAGGGGGCAAAGATATAATCAACCCCTTTCTCATACAGATCCAGAATATGTCCGTGCATTACTTCTACAGGAAAACAGGTTTCCGCCACCAAACTTTCCATTGATTTAGTTATCAATGATTTATTTGTATCGGAAGAAATGATCACCCTAAAACCCAGTTCTTCAAAGAACTGTCTCCAGAGGGGAAATTGCTGGTAATAGACCGACAATCCTTTGGGGATACCTATTACAGGTTTGCCTGGATTATTATCAGTACTGTATCCTTCAAGCAGCAACTGTTCGCGTTCCCTGAAATAATTGGGGATATCATTTTCCTTTCTTTTTCTTTCTTTCACATCGTAAATATCACATCTGCTGCCATAAAACAAGACTTTCTTTTCACCCTCCAGACGTACCCGTCGTATTTCACAATGGTTATTGCAACGTTTGCATTCGAAATGGTCAGTTGTGTAATTCCTTTTGCTGATATCAAAACCTTTAAAGCGGGTTTTTTGTCCTTTACTCATAGACTCTCTTGCCAGAATGGCTGCACCAATGGCTCCTGTAACATCAAAATGGGGAGGAACGATAATAGGTTTCCCTGTTACTTTTTCAAAAGCAGCCACCACTGCTTTATTGTTGGTAACACCGCCCTGAAAAAATATTTTGTTTCCGATTATTTTTTTCCCAACTACCCTGTTAAGGTAATTATGTACAATAGAATAAGCCAGACCTCCTACAAGATTTCCTACCCCTTCCCCCTTTTGTGAAAACGAATTCAGATCCGATTCCATGAACACTGTGCATCTGTCGCCTAATTTTGAAGGACATGCAGAAGACAAAGCCATATCTCCAAACTCTTTTACTATATTGATTCCCAGTTTTTCCGCCTGTTCCTCAAGGAAAGATCCTGTACCTGCGGCGCAAACTTTATTCATTTCAAAGTCTACAACAACTCCGTTCTGGATACGTATATATTTCGAATCCTGTCCCCCAATCTCAAAAATGGTGTCAACTTCCGGATCATAAGCAATAGCAGCGGTTGCCTGAGCAGTAATTTCATTCCTTATGGCATCGGCTCCTATAAAGTCGCCAGTAAGATACCTGCCTGAACCAGTTGTCCCGGAGGCCATAACCTTCACTTTTTCCCCAACCTCCTCAGATATTTCGCTTATAGCCCGCTTTATTGCTTCCAGAGGTTTACCCGCAGTTGGCAGATATCTTCGGGCAATTACATGATTGTGTTTATCAATCAGAACAACATTTGTACTCAGGGAACCTACATCCACTCCAAGGTAAACTTCGGGTTTATCGGGCATTCCGTTAAGAGGAAACACTTCTTTATTCAGAACTGCTTTTGACTCTACAAGTCGTTCCATTGTGCTTTCATTCTTCTTATCTGATATAAGGTATGCAGAAAGTTTTTTCAATCCATGGAATTTCACCTGCTTACCGTTTTCCTTCAAAGAGTATAAAATTGCTCCAATAGCACCCATGGATGCGTGGTATGTCGAAACAATCAATTCCCCATCATTCAGATTCAGCACCTTCCTGAAAGCTTTCACCATGCCTTTGTTGGCAGCAACACCCCCGTTAAAAAGGACCGGAGGAACCAGTTTTTTCCCTCTGCCCAGGGAACTTTTCAGATTACGGGCCACAGCAAAACATAAACCTGCAACAATATCACTTACCGGAGTGGCTATTTGTTGGAGATGGATCATGTCGCTTTTGGCAAACACACTACATCGGCCTGCAATACGGGGGGGATTTTCACACTGCATAGCCAGTTCTCCAAACTCATTTTCGATGGATATCCCTATACGCTTTGCCTGTTGATCCAGAAATGATCCCGTACCGGCAGCACATAATGTATTCATGGAAAAGTCGGACAGAGACGAACTTATTGCACCTTTCTCTCTTTCCATAAAAATCAGTTTCGAATCCTCCCCTCCCATTTCAATAATTGTCTTTACTTCAGGGTAAAGACTTGCTGCAGCAGTTGACTGGGCAATAATTTCATTGACGAAAATTCCACCTGTGAGTTCCGAAGCCAGTTTGCCGCCTGTACCGGTGTAGGCTACTTTTTCAAGCCTATCCGGGCTATATCTGCTAAGAACATCACCAAGAGCATTCTTCAATGTCTCAAACGGTTTCCCATGACAGTAAAAATAATGGTTTTCGAGAATCTTTTCAGTTTGGTCAAGAACTACAAGATTTATTGAAACAGAGCCTATGTCGATACCAAGATTAAAATTTGTCATATTGATAAGTTTTGAATGCACGAAAGATAGCTTTTTATTTATATTTTTCCTGCTTTTGTTTAATATTTGACCAAACAGATCAATAAATTAAAGGGCTATTTACAGTCTGAAAGAAAAAAAATTAAATCTTTCATAATATTCATTTAACAACCATTCCACCCCTAAATCCCCCAAGGGGGACTTTTAAGCAGTTGTATAACAGTTGTTTGGATTTGATTAATCACGTTATCAATACTCTTTTCAACTCATTGATATTGAATTAAGCCTTTGTTTGGTTCTCCCTCTCCGGGGGAGTTAGAGGGGTAAAGCAACTGCGGATCTTGCTCCCCTAACTGCCAGCCGGCAGGCTGGAATCCCCCAAGGGGATTGAGGGGTGAGCCTTGGCATTTTGATATTTTTAATAATTTTCTTATTAACACTAATTTAGACATTATTTAGAATAAAATAATATGACAATTAGTGCATATCTTCTTATATTGTAATTTTGACCTATGTAATTATGAGTTTCAATTCACTTTCATTCATTGTGTTTTTAACCTAAAATAAATAGAAATATGAGCGAACTTATCAATAATTCCCGTTTCAGAAAAGAAAAACTAAAGGAACTCATCCTTAAACTTCATGAAGGAAAATCACCTGATTCAGTACGGGAAGAACTTAAAAATACATTAAAAAAAATCCCCTATGGTGAAGTTGTAGAGGTGGAACAGGAACTTATTAATGAGGGTCTTCCCGAATCGGAAGTTTTGAAACTTTGCGATGTTCATGGTGAGGTACTTGAAGGGCATATCGATCTGAGCGGTGCACAAAGTGTTCCGGAGGGCCATCCCGTAGATGTATTTATCCAGGAAAACAAAGAGCTTTTAAAGCTAGTCCGGAAGACGGAAGAATTTCTGGGAAATTTGCATGCCGTTAAGAGTACTGAATTTGAAAACTATTTACTTACTCTCAGAGGATGCTTCAACGAACTCATGGATGTGGACAAACATTACCAGCGCAAGGAATACCTTGTATTTCCTTATCTTGAAAAGAACAATATAACAGGTCCCCCGAAAGTCATGTGGGGAAAACACGATGAAATCCGGGAACAGTTAAAAGCATGTATAGAGATATTGAGAACCGAAGAACTTACCAAAGAAGAGCTGTCGGCTACCATTGAACTCTTATTTGAGCCAGTGTTAAAAGGTTTGAATGATATGGTAAAAAAAGAAGAGGAAATTCTCTTCCCTATGTGCATGGATACACTTACAACCGAAGATTGGTGGAACATAAGCAAACAAACCCTCGAAATCGGTTTTACTCTGTATGATCCTCAGGTAGAATGGAAACCGGAAGGTTTCATGGAGGAAATACCTGGCTCAGGAATGTCTGTTGAGAAAGGAACTATTCAGTTACCTTCAGGAAGTTTCACCGCACAGGAAATTATGGCCATACTGAATACCGCTTCTGTAGATATGACATTCGTGGACAAGAACGACAAAGTTAAATATTTCACCCAGGGAAATCATCGGATATTTACTCGCAGTCGCTCTATCATAAACCGTGATGTGCGCCTTTGTCACCCTCCCGGAAGTGTTCATATCATTGAAAAAATTCTGGAAGATTTTAAGTCAGGGAAGGCATCTCATGCCCCCTTTTGGATACAAATGAGAGGAAGGTTCATTTACATTGAATACTTTGCCTTAAAAGATGAAAAAGGAGAATACCTCGGCACCCTTGAAGTATCGCAGGACCTAACCGAGCACCGTAAACTCGATGGGGAGAAACGGATATTATCTTATACAGATGAAAAACAGTGAACCCTTATGGAAAAGCTTATCATAACTCCCAAAACAAAGATTTACGATTTGCTGGAAGCTTATCCTGAGCTTGAGGATACCCTTATAGAACTGGCTCCCGCTTTTAAAAAGCTGAAAAATCCCATACTTAGGAAAACCATTACCCGGATAACCAACCTGAGTCAGGCTGCCACTATTGGCGGGTTAAAAGTGGAAGAAGTGGTGAACACTCTCCGGGAAAAAGCCGGACAAGACAAAATAAATGTTCTTACTGAGAGTGGCTCCGATTACATCACAAGCTGTCCCTCATGGTATAAAAAACAAAATATCGTTCATAGCATTGATATTCGTGTAATGCTTAATGCAGGGGAGCAACCCGTTCATGAAGTGCTTTCAAATCTGAAAAAACTGAAAAATAACGAAATACTTGAAATCATTGCCCCTTTTATACCAGCTCCGCTGATCGATAAATCACTTAGCCTTGGATACAAACACTGGGTTGATATGAAAGAAGATAATGAGGTCAGGGTATATTTTGGCACATAAAAGGAAGAACAGGGAGTACAAGGCAAAATACACAGGGTATAGCTGGAAAATTTTATCAAAGTATATTTCCGCTCCAACTCTGCACTAACTTTATTGGAAAATGCAGACAATGCAATCACTAAAATGTCCTGACTTCTGATCAAACTCAATGCCCTCTTTAGCAATACAAATATGTTAGCAATCTTTGAATGATGCCCTATATATTCAACCACATGGAATTACCGCTAGCCCCGATATAGTCCTGACCTTTCTAATCCTATACACTGAGCAAAAACAGGCGGTAGTGCGGTGAAAATCAATTCTATGATTATTTTATCATGCATATTCAGGATGTTAGAAAATAAAACCGCACTATTTATGCGAAGTGTCACAAGTCAGGAAATGTATATATTTGTGACAGGTTTGATAATTAATCCTTAGATACTGCCCACCTCGTTCAGAATGACAAGCCTATGAGAACCCTGGGGAGTAAACGGGAAAAGCAGAACCAATTAATAACGAAAAAAACAGAATTTTGGAGCATTCATTAATTGTTAGTTTAGACAAACAAACAATATTTACAAGCGATCAACATTGGTTATACCCACTCTTTGAACTCGAAGACTATCTGAAACATACCAGGATAAGTGCAGATCAGTTGTTCTTAAGAGATAAAATTGCGGGCAAGGCAGCTGCATGCCTGATCGTTTTCCTTGGAATCAAACGCTGTCATATCGAATTGCTGAGTGAACGTGCCCTTCCTGTCTTTAAAGAGAACGGAATTGAATTTACATACGACCTGCTCGTTGAGCATATTCAGTGTCGTACAGAAGATTTAATTACCGATAAAATGAGCATTGCAGACGCTTATCTTTTCCTGAGAAAACGTGCCGGAAGAGTTCAGGGATTATCTGTCAAATTGGAAAATATTACAGTAAGGCTTGAAGAAAAAACTATACTTGATCAACTTGACCTTTATGTGGGACGTGGCGAACAATTGATTATTCATGGGGCAAACGGTGTGGGGAAAACAACAGTGCTACGTACCCTGCTGGGGCTTATCCAAACTTCTAAAGGGAAGACAACAATCGGCGAATTTATTGTCGGGAGTCAGGAATGGAAAAAAAGCAGGAGTATCATTGCTTATGTACATCAGGAAAATATCAAAAGTACTTTCCCTATTTCGGCAGGAGAAGTAGTGCAAATTGGTTTGGGAAAATCACGCTTACCAAAGGCTGAAAGGGACTACCGGGTAGAGGTCCCCATGCGCCGGACTGGATCTTTTCATTTGATTCATCAGGTATACAACACTCTTTCGGGAGGGGAAAAGCAGCGCGTATCGCTTGCCAGATGTCTTTGCCAGAATGCAGGAGTAATTCTGATGGATGAACCTACTTCCTTTCTTGATCAGCAAGGTAAAGAAGATTTGCTGATGCTGCTCCAGGAGCTAAGCCTTAATGAAGCGCCTACGATTATCATAGTATCCCATGAACTTCAATGGGCCGAAAGATTAAACTGGAGTCTTAAAGAACTGAAAGGAGGTAAGCTGTGTTAGAACTGCTTTCACTTACGCCCATTCTCAAGGGATTCATCGTACTTACATTGGCTGGTTTAACCTTCCCTATTACAGGAGTATATCTTTTCCGGCTGAACTTGCTGCCGATGCGTTTCATGCTCATGCACGGAGCCATCCTGGGAGGTGCTATGGCATTAGCCATACATATTAACCCTTTTTGGACAACCATTGCAGTAAATCTTCTTTTGGTACTTTTTATGGCCAAATCATCAAGGTCACTGAAAATTGATGCAGGACAGATGAGCACCTTTTTTATGGTGATATCCATTTCGCTGGCCTTTATTTTTATTTATAAGTTTAATGTCCCTGCTAAGGACACACTCACTTTGCTTTGGGGTAACCTGTTTGTATTAAGCTGGACAGAAGTAATCGGGATTGGTATATTTTGCCTTTTGCTCGCAGGGTTTCAATATTATTTCCGCCACCAGTTACGGGCGCTCTTTTTCGACAGGGAAATTGCCTATACCTCAGGAATTAACGAAGCTCTGCTTTATTATGCAGTCATACTCATTGTAGCAATCACAGTAGCATTGGCAATGAAACTGATCGGAGCGCTTCTGTTAGATGCAATACTCTTATTACCTCCTTTAATTGCATCATTCCACGCAAAAAGTCTGAAAGGCATGATCCTGAGCTCGGTAATCTGGGGAGGAATATTTGCCCTCGGAGGATTTTTATTATCAATTGCAATTGACATACCGGCAAGTTCAGCAGTTGCAGGACTAGCTTCTTTCGTATTCATAGTAATATATCTTACACGAAAAAAATGAAAGCATCAATATATTTTCTGATCTTTATGTGTTTGTTTGTATCCTGTAAAAGCAAAACATCACCCAAAAGCGGGTTGGTAGCAACCACCGCATGGACAGCAGCATATGCCCTTGCTGCAGGAGCTGAAAACGTAACGGTTCTTGCCGCTTACGAAATGGCACATCCAAGTGAATATGAATTGCGGGCCGGGGATATCGGAAGGCTGGCAAATGCTGAACTGATTATTTATGCAGGTTACGAAGTAATGATGCATCAGATCAAAACTGGATTGGAAATCCCTGATGAAAAATTATTATTGATTTCAACTAGTTATAACTTTGCTGAGATCGAAGAATCGGTGATGATAATTGCAAAGAAGTTGGGAACAGAAGATACTGCTCTTAGAAATATTGAAGAGATACGGCAATTATTTGAAAAAGCAAGATCGGTGGTGCAGGAAACGGGGCTTGATAAAGAACCAGCCTTAGTGCATTTTTTTCAGAAATCTTTTGCTGATGAAATGGGAATCAATTCAAACAGAGTTTTCGGACCAGCACCTCCTGAACCAAAACAAATCTTTGAACTGATAAATTCAAACGCCGTCCTCATCATCGATAATGCACATAATCCGGTAGGCGGTCCATTGAGGGAAGTAATGAAAGACGCTCATTATACAATGCTGTTGAATTTTCCCGGACTATATGATACCAGAACGATTGCGGATGTAATTAGATACAATATTGAGCAACTGTCCTACTTTTTTCTGCCATAAAAAAGTAGGCAACCTGCCCATCATACTGTTTCAGGAAGGCGGGGATTATATCTTGACTACGATCATTTCCTTTCTATTCTTACCGATCATCCTTCTTGGCACATCAGCGTGATCTGCGGGACAAAATAAAGGGTAGAAAAAGTTGTTTCTGATGACACTTTCTGAGACACTACAAGTGGTAGGTTGAATCGGACCCACCCCCCCCAGCCCCCCTCCCTTGAAAAAGGATGGGGGAGTTTGTGAATCTAACATCTTTTGACTCTCTGTCCCGGACAAAAAGCCTCAGGTTCACACTATTTTGGACGTCAGCCGCACATAAGCTTTAATTAAAGAAGACAGAATACAGAAATCAGAAGTCAGAAGACTTCAGAATGCCTTTCTTATCCAACATCCTGTATATTTCCAACTGGTCACTAACTTTTATTAATTCAGAGATTATTTTTATTTATAATTTGTATAAATAGGGGGAAGGCTACATTCCGGTTAAAAATGAGGTTAAAGTTAGACAACCTCATTCTTTATTCAGGTATTTACTTAGGAAAAACGAACCTAACTCTCCATGCTAGGTCTGGGTTCCGATTAGTAATAATTTATTCAGAACCATTCTAAATTAGAGGGGGGGGGGGGGGTAAAAATTTCCTGTAAATTTCATAAATTATTCCAAAAAATTAATGTAATTTTCCTAATACCAATGAATTACTACTTTTTTGATAAGTAAACTGGTATTGGTTTTTGCAATTTTCTTCTAACATAATTTTAAGATATGGAAAAAATCATTTTTAAAATCGCACTTGGCTTTCTGGCTCTTTTTATAATGGGGGCAGGATGCGAAAAAGTAGGATATCCTGGTGAATTTATCGAAAAGCCGTTTCTCAAGTTTTCCGATTTTGGATGTCCCAATGAGGGATGGCACATTAGATCTGGATATACCAATAACCATTATATCGTTAATTCTCAACAAAAACTTGAAAAATATATTACAAGTGATTGTGTTCCCAAGATTAATTTTTCAAAATATAATGTGATTATAGGTAGCATAGTATTTACTACAGGTGCTTCACTTTACGATGAAAATCTTGAGGAAAACAACGAGGAGATTGTATACACGGTAACCATCTTAACTGATATATCCTTAGTGGTTGGAGGAGTTAAGTATCATGTTGTAATTGGAAAACCCTCCGGAGAAAAAAATATTCGGGTTGAGGTAATTGTCAAAGACCACACATAAATCAATTTAACCCTGGAAACTCATTAGCTATGAAAGCTATACTTTTACTTGGATTTATTTCTTTGTCCATAAATTTATTTGGGCAAAATGCTTCTTATTACTGGTATAAAGGTGAAAAAGTACCCTTATTAATGGCAAAACAAAAGAAATTTATCCTTTTTGAAAAGGAAGATGAAGATCAGGTTATATCGGACTTTGCCAGCAACTCATGGGAAGTAATTCAAAGAAAAGAGGTCAATCTTACTAATGCATTAATCCCATATAATGGAACCACAGGATCTGAATCAAAAAAATGGGCTGTTATTGTCGGTGAATCAGATCAGATTTCAGATTCAACCGCTCTCCAATTGTCATCCAATGTGCTATATGTCTCATCATTTTTTTCTTCGCTATCAGGAGATGAGGCTGGATTATCACATCTCTTTTATGTAAGGCTTCACAAGGATGAAGATATCGTTAAACTTGAGGATATGGCAAGTAAAAATAATGTTGAGATACTGGGGAAGGATAAATTTATGCCGCTATGGTATACTCTCGCTTGTACGAGATACTCAAAAGGTAACGCACTTGAAATGGCAAATTCATTTTATGAATCCGGTATATTTAAAGCAGCAGAACCTGATTTAATGCCAGTAAATTTAATTGATTGTGTAGATGACGACTACTTCTCTGATCAATGGAATTTAAATAATACCGGTCAGTATGGAGGAACAAGTGGTGTTGATATTAATATATGTGATGCATGGGAACTTTCTTCTGGTTGTGATGATATAGTAATTGCATTTATTGATCATGGAATAGAGATGGATCATGATGATTTGCCTAACATGTTTGCCTTAAGCTATGACGCAGAAACTGGAACAACTCCAAGTGATGTCTGGGGACCACATGGTTCAGCAAGAATGCTACACCCGCTCCACCTAATTCACCAGGGTTATTTCATGTGGCAATCTTGTATCCTTCGCGGAAAGATCTGGCTGCAATTCTGGCTCTTTGGTCGGGAAACTCTTACCTTGCAATACTTAACTTCTATGAGAGCATCTCTGTTTTCCCGGTTAACCCTTTTATCCGTCCTTATCTTGACCTTATATGTGCCTGCAATGGGCTGTGAGGATAAATATTCATACAACTTTTTATCCTGACCATATAAAAGCCGATTCTCTTTACTCCTGACCAAAACATCACTGTGCGTACCTTTTAATGCCAAAAACTCCTCATATATATCGCTCTCCCTGTCACCAATAATCGTCATGTGTGCTACCGTATCACTCAATAACTCAATGCTGCGTTGACCACTGCTGATCCAACGAAAGGACTCCTTCTCCTCAATAGGCTGCTGCTTGTAATTCCTGGAGTGCTTATCCTGTTTGTCTTTGTGCCGGTTCCATATGTGTACATCCGATAACCCCAAAGGAAAACATCCTGCCGTATCAACAACCAGCATGGGATGAAGAAAAAATCCCACATCATAGCTGTTCCCTACCGGGCCTATATCTTCATCATCTAAATGGAAGAAATTCTTGTGCTTCTGATAATTAATTTCACTGGTATCCTGTAAACATAGTACATGCCTCCCTTTGCTTACGGCTTTAACTTTGTCCTGAAGAGCTTGCTTTATGGAAGGTATCGAAACTGAATCGTTATTGAAAAACCGACTGTATGCCATATTATCGGAATGATTCTCCGCCAGTTGGTTCATTATGACAGTGCCTTTTTCTTCCATTTTACTTAATATCTGGAGCCCCTTTTTTCGAGTCGCTTATCTCGAAACAACCCGTGAAACTCTATACCGAAGTCTAATTCTAATTGCTTGGTGTCCATAGCTTTTGGTTTTTCCGCAATTTAATGTACTTTCGCTATGCTAAACAAACAAAATTATCAACAATCTCCCCTATACTTATACTTATGTATAAAGAGTAGCCTTTAAAAAAGGGAGGGGGGAAGGGGGGTGGGTCCTGATTACCACTTTCCATTACACTTTACTATATAAAAGCGGATAAAACTTACCTTCCATTTTTTGCCCTTTAGGAATGATATGGGTGGTATCCAGCAAGAGTTCATTTGTATCTGATTTTGTTCCATCCTCAAAGAAATTGAGCACCAAAGCCCTTCTCGGTCTGTCTGATGAGTTTTCAAATGACCCATGCACCAAAAGAGGATGATGAAAGGTGGCAAATCCTGCTTTTAATTCAATTGGTATAGGTTTAAACAATTCTTTTTGCTCATCGGTAAGATAAGCACGGAGGTCATCCATACTCCCGCCCAGGTTTACCTTATCAAGAAATCCCCATTTATGGCTTTTTGGAACATAGTGAAGGCAGCCATTATTTGTACTGGAATCATCCAGGGAAAACCAACAAGTGAGATGATTCATAGGGACGGTACGTGTCCAGTATGAATAATCCTGGTGCCATGCTACCACACCACCATGTTTTGCAGGTTTATAGAATATCTGGTCATGCCAGAATCTGACAGACTTGTCCCCAAGAAGCTGGCTTGCAGGTATAACTACTGCAGGGTTCCATAAAATATCATGAAATCCTTTGGAAATACGCCATGCCCCCAATGCATGAAATAATGTACGGGTGCTATCCATGGATTCATTGGAATTGAATTCATAAAAAAGATCGTTTGAATAACCCGGCTGAATAAATTCACTTAATTCAGATTCCAGCAGTTCAATCTGTTTACTATTTAAAACCTGTATACCGGCTATATAGCCATTTTCTTTATAAAAATTAAGCTGCTCATCAGTAAGTTTATATTTGTTTAACTCATCCTCATTTGCAGGCCAACTGAAAATGTCAGTTATTAAATCATGAATTTCTGCTAAATCTTTTTTCATCATTTTTTTTATTTTTTAAAGTTCACACTGTTAGTTTACCCTAAATACGCTTTTAGACCACCCCTGTATTTAATAAGGTTGAAATAAAGCCCCTAATCACAAATTTTTTCAATCGTCTGGGCTAAAGCGTCGGGCAAAGAAAAAAACTTTGATTTGTTGTCTTGTGAAATTTTTTTTCATGTTTTCAGAGTATCCTCCATTGAAATAGTATTATCTAAGTAACAAAACTTTTTTACTTTTGTTAACATATATACCCATTTTTAGAGGGGGTCTAAAAAGACTAATCATTGAATTAATAGATTACAAATTGAAAGCAAAACGCTGTTATTATTCAACCCTTTTGCGGGGGTCGAAACTCTTTTTCTTTTTTATCGCAGATTACCCAAGGGAAAAGATTTTTATAGAATTATTTTGGTTTTATCAATCATATAATTAATTTTGCAGTCCGCTTTTTAAGCCTATTTTATTGAAAAAAATAAGAAAATGAAAAAAGAAATACATCCCGGTAATTATCGTTTGGTGGTTTTTAAGGATATGTCGAATGAACAAACCTATATCACCAGATCTACCGCCACATCAAAAGAAACTATAAAAATGGAAGACGGGCAGGAATATCCATTAATAAAACTCGAAATCTCTTCATCCTCCCACCCCTTTTATACTGGTAAAATGAAACTTGTAGATACAGCAGGAAGAGTAGATAAATTCATGAACAGATATAAAAGTCATCTCGACAAAAAAAAGAAAACAGATAACTAGTCCAGAATAATATTAATTCTACTCCGGTTATTTCAACGCAAATACCGGAGTTTTTTTATTCATTCAACAAGAAAAGGTATATGAGTATTATTCTTTTCGATGACATTTCATGGGAATCCTTATTACCCCTAACTTTTACCCGCCCTGTCTCTGAACTCAGAGTCGGGATTCTCAGGATAAGTGAAAAATGGAAGTTCTTTTTCAACGAAATAAATGGAAATTTAAGCCGTGATTATCTAAAATGCAAATATAAATACACTCCCGGAAATGATAATTTACTAATTAACAGCTCTGTTCTTCCTGGCTCTTCAGTTGTTCAGGCAATAAAAGAACTAGGAATGATGCAATCATTATGGAAAGAAAATAAACTGATTGCTTTACGCTTAACAAAAACAGCTCTGGAGGATTTTAATTTTTCAGATACACAGCATTATGAAAAGATATGGTTTAAAGAAAATATAAATGTTATTGAGCGTCCCTGGCATATATTCGTTAATAACGGCGATGAAATTTCAAATGATCTTAAACTGATTGCAAAAAATAGAAAAACAGAAAAAGCTGGTCATTCGAATAGTATTATAAAAGGTGAGAATATTTTTATTGAAGAAGGCGTTCGGGCAGAGTATACAACTCTGAATGCTTCCACCGGACCAATATATCTTGGGCGAAACAGTGAAATCATGGAAGGAGCTGCCATACGTGGGCCATTTGCCCTCTGCGAAGGGGCAACTGTAAAAATGGGAGCTAAGATCTATGGCGCCACAACGATTGGCCCATATTCAACTGTTGGAGGAGAAATTAAAAATTCCGTAATACAGGCTTACTCAAACAAAGCTCATGATGGTTATTTAGGTAATTCCGTTCTTGGTGAATGGTGTAATCTCGGAGCTGACAGTAATAATTCCAACCTAAAAAATAATTATGCAGAGGTTAAACTATGGAGTTACCTTGAAGAAAAATTTATATTAACCGGACTTCTGTATTGCGGACTTATTATGGGAGATCATTCCAAATGTGGAATAAATACAATGTTTAACACAGGAACAGTAGTAGGAGTGAATGTAAATCTCTTCGGAACAGGATTTCCAAGAAATTTTATTCCTTCATTTAGTCAGGGAAGTCCACAACAAGGCTTTAATACTTACCCCGTTAAAAAAGCTTTCGAAGTAGCGGATACGGTTATGAAAAGGAGAGGATTATCTTTCGGAGAAACAGATCAGTCAATTTTATGTTCAGTTTATCAACTTACAGAGAAATACCGTACCTGGCATACCGCAAACAACCCGGGATAATAATTGGTACATTTGGCACAAGACTTGCATAATCTCTTTTCCTGACAAATTATTTATTTTTAAAGAGAAACCAGACGAATTGACAGAAGAAAGATAGGACTAAGAATATGACAAAATCACAAAATTTGGAACTCAGAGGCTTTATGTCATCTATTACAGATAATGAAGAAACTGAGTTTATCCCAATAATTACTGATGAAGAAGAAGAGGACGACCAGAAGCAAACATTCCCCGATGTACTGCCCATACTTCCCTTGCGTAATACCGTACTTTTCCCTGGTGTTATTATCCCAATAACCGTTGGAAGAGAAAAATCCCTGAAACTTGTCAGAGAAGTTTATCAGAAAAATAAGATAATGGGAGCAGTGGCTCAGATAGACTCCTCAATTGATGATCCGGAACATTCTGATCTGTATAAAATTGGAACTATCGCTCAAATACTCAAAATACTGGAAATGCCTGATGGTTCCACTTCTGTGATCATCCAGGGTAAAAAGAAATTTGAGGTGACAGATGTGGTATCCGACAATCCATATTATCTGGCAAGAATAGAAATAATAACTGACATAAAATCAGGTATCAGCGATGAACTTCGTGCGATAACAGCATCATTGAAGGATCTTTCCTTAAAAATCATAAAACTATCATCCAACATCCCTCCTGAAGCAACTTTTGCAGTCAAGAATATTGAAAGTACTTCCTTCCTGATTAATTTTCTCTCATCCAATAACGACATGTCTATTCAGGATAAGCAAAAACTATTGGAAATTAATGACCTTAAGCAAAGAGGGATCCGTTTACTTGAATATCTTTCAAAAGAGGTGCAGTTACTGGAACTTAAAAATGACATTCAGCTTAAGGTAAAACACGATCTCGACCAGCAGCAACGTGAGTATCTTTTGCACCAACAGATGAAAACCATCCAGGACGAATTGGGAGGGAACCCGCTGGAGCAGGAGATTATTGAATTTAAAGAAAAAGCCAAAAAGAAAAAATGGTCAAAAGAGGTCAATGAATATTTCCATAAAGAAGTTGACAAGCTGCAAAGGCTGAATCCTGCATCGGGGGAATATTCCGTTCAGATAAACTATGCTCAGACTCTTCTTGATCTCCCATGGAATCAATATACTAAAGATAATTTTAACCTGAAACGTGCTCAGAAGATCCTTGACCGTGATCATTTCGGACTTGAAAATGTAAAGGACAGGATAATCGAACATCTGGCTGTCCTTAAATTAAAAGGTGATATGAAATCGCCTATTGTTTGCCTTGTAGGACCTCCTGGAGTTGGAAAAACTTCTCTCGGCAAATCAGTAGCCTCTGCCCTTAACAGAAAATATATCAGGATGTCACTCGGAGGACTGCATGATGAAGCAGAGATAAGAGGGCACAGGAAAACATACATAGGAGCCATGCCGGGAAGAATTATACAAAACATAAAAAAAGCAAAAACCTCAAACCCCGTGTTTGTGCTTGATGAAATTGATAAGACAGGACGTGATTTTCATGGAGATCCCGAATCGGCTCTTCTTGAAGTATTAGATCCGGAACAGAATATTGCATTCCATGATAATTATCTTGAACTCGATTATGATTTATCAAAAGTAATGTTCATTGCTACTGCCAATACAACTTCCACCATTAACTCCGCTCTTCTCGACAGGATGGAAATTATTGATATCTCCGGTTACCTTGTTGAAGAAAAAGTTGAAATAGCCAAAAGACATCTGATCCCCAAACAACTTGAAGCACATGGGATTAAAAAATCAGATCTCAGGTTTTCTCCGGGAGTCATTGAACATATAGTGGAATTTTATACAAGAGAATCAGGTGTAAGACAGCTGGACAAGCAAATTGCCAAACTTCTCAGAGTTATCGCGAAAAAAATAGCATTGGAAGAAAAATACAATAATGTTATTAAAATTGCTGAGATCAAAGAAATTCTTGGAATCCCAAAATACCTTAAAGATAAGTCTGAGTCAAATGAATTTGCAGGTGTGGTCACCGGACTTGCATGGACGGCAACAGGAGGTGATATCTTATTTATTGAATGCAGTCTCAGTAAAGGTAAAGGAAATCTTACAATTACCGGCAACCTTGGTGAAGTAATGAAAGAATCGGCTATCATTGCTCTCGAATATATTAAATCGCATTCGGAAAACCTGAAACTTAATACTGAAATATTCGAAAAGTGGAATGTTCATATTCACGTACCCGAAGGAGCCATCCCTAAAGACGGTCCCTCTGCAGGAATAACCATGGTTACTGCCATTGCTTCTGCATTTACTCAAAGGAAAATTAAAAAGAGTGTTGCAATGACAGGTGAAATAACCCTTCGGGGTAAAGTACTCCCGGTGGGAGGTGTAAAAGAGAAAATCCTGGCAGCCCGTCGTGCCGGCATTAATGAAATCATAATGGCCCGCGAAAATCAAAAAGATGTTGAGGATATTAAAAATTTATATCGTGAAGGTTTAAGTTTTTATTATACAGATACCATCATGCAGGTGCTGGATTACGCCCTGTTAGACCAAAAAGTAGACAATCCCCTCAATCTGAATTAATCCATTCACTTTTCACTTTTTTACCCTCAGTTCTTATTCCGCATATCTCCGGTATAAGGTCATGATCTTTAAATATCAGACTAAAACAATTTGCTTTTTAAATTGTTCTAATATAAAAACAATCTATGAAAAAAATTTTACTTATATGGCTAATATCTGCAATATCTTTTTCATTAAATGCGCAGGAAACTTTTACTATATCTGCAGATGGAACAACTTTTAATCCATCTATTCTCAATGTGCAACCCGGAAATAATGTGCAATTCAACACAGGTTCTGAACATCCGGTTTTACAGGTAAGTCAATCCACATGGAATTCCAATGGAAGCACACCCCTTCAAGGCGGTTTTTCTTTCCCCTCCGGCTCCGGGATTTTTAATCCAAATACAACTGGAACGTTTTACTATATTTGCACCGTCCATATTGGTTCCGGAATGAAGGGGACGATAACCGTAAGTGAATCTACTTCAACTGAAACTTTTAGTATTAAAGAAAGTTTCAGGGTTTTCCCGAATCCTGCAAACGATTATATTAAAATAAGAAACTCAGCTGATTTACCTGTTCACGAAATTAAAATTATTGATATGTCCGGAAGAACCCTTCTGAGTCTCAATGAGGGATACTCCACTGATGAATTTTTTCAGATCGGAATTAAACACCTGAATAAAGGTTTATATTTTATATCGATTGAGTTGGCAGATACCAGGCTTACAAGGAAATTCATGAAACAGTAAATTATGACTACTACTTAAAATAAAATTCTTTAATTTTGAGTATTAATCATTAACTAAAAAAACATGAAAATGGGATCTGCACTTTTCTGGGGTCTGCTTCTTATGCTCATTGGATTCAGCCTCATCTTTAAAATAGTTTTTAATGTCGATTTCCCCCTTTTTAAGATTGTTGTGGCATTCTTCTTTATTTTTATTGGCATCAGGATATTAATTGGCAGTAATGGTTTTAATAATAAAAAGGGGAATGATGAAAATATTCTGTTCGGTGAAAGAAGATATTCTGCTGCTTCCAATGGAAAAGAATACAATGTGGTTTTTGGTAGCGGAGTATATGATTTCAGAGATTTTGACCTGACTGAAGGGAAAAAGAGAATTCGTATAAATGTGGTTTTTGGTGGTGCGGAAGTGAAAATCAGCAGAGAAACACCGGTAAGGATCAAGGTGGATGCAGCCTTTGCCGGGGTTAATCTTCCTAATGGCAATTCAGCAGTGTTTGGAAATTCCACTTATGAAAGTCCCGGCCTGGATGCAAGTCTCCCCTATCTCGATCTTAAACTGGAAGCTGTTTTTGGGGGAATAGATGTGAAAGTATATTAAGAAGATATTTTCTTTCGTTTCTTTAATAAACATTTTATATGGATAAAATTGCTGTTTTCCCCGGATCATTCGACCCATTTACTGTCGGCCATGAATCAGTTGTCAAGAGAGCTCTGCCCCTGTTCGATAAAATAATTGTGGCAGTAGGTACCAATACCCAGAAGAAATCCTTCCTTCCTTTAGAAGGAAAGTTGAAACTGATAAAAGATGTCTTCAAAAACGAAAAAAAAATCGAAGTGACACAATATTCAGGGCTTACCATTGATTTTTGCATCAAAATAAACGCAGGATTCATTCTCAGAGGCTTAAGAACTTCAGCTGATTTTGAATACGAACGTGCCATCAGTCATCTCAATAAATCGATGAAACCCGAAGTGGAAACCGTTTTTATTCTCACTGCTTCTGAACATTCGCATGTCTTTTCAACAATTGTAAGAGATATATTAATGTATGGAGGTGATGCATCAAACTTTATTCCCAGGGGTATAAACATTAAGAAATATTTAAAGACTTGATGAACAGATTAATCCTGATATGTTTTCTGTTAATCCCGTTGAATCTTTTATCGAAAAACACAGTTATTAACGTAAAGGCTCCCTCCTACAAAGGAAAAGAACTTATATTTTATGCATATACTGAAAAAATCCTTTACCGGAAAAAGGAGGTTTTTCGGATTCATCCCGATGAAAATAGCTATTTCAGAACAGAAATAAAATTAAATACTGTAACATATCTATTTTCTGAACATGAGGGTTGTAAATTCTTCTTTTATGCCGAACCCGGCAATACATACCACCTGACTTTTCCTGAGCCGTGTATAAAAAGTCCTGAAGATAAAACAAACCCTTTTTTTAAACCGGCTCCGGTTCATCTGAATGTTCAGTCTGAATCCATAATTGACACGGGAAGCTGTATCGAACTGAATGAAGCTATCCGGCTTTACGATAAGGCTTTTGATCCGTTCTATAATTCACAATTACTGAGATATTACACAATTGAAAGTAACCGTGAAAAACTCGATTCTTTTAATATCCAGCCTCAATTGCCCGGAAGCCCATGTAACGATGAATACTTCAGTCAATATGTTAAATATAAGACAGGTATACTCGAATTCACAGTAGATCAACCCGGAATCAATCAGCTTATCATAAATTATTTTACCAGCAGTCCTGTACTGACGCATGTACCTTCCTGGTGGGAGTTATTTAACATGGTATTTGATAAATATTTTACTTTACTTAACAACAGTAGAAATTTCAAAGATTTGTTCGAAACAATTGCTTCTTCCGATTATCAGGCATTGAATATATTGCTCAAAAAAGATCCGGGACTGAAAAATGATACCATCAGAGAATTAGTTTTAATTAAGGAACTGCATAACATTTTCCCTGAAGGATACATCTCTCATTCTGTCTTATCGGCATTATTGGATTCCATTTCACTTCAATCAACTTCATCACTTTGCAGGGAACTTTCTGAAGCAGTTAAACTAAAAAATATAAAATTACTTCCCGGGGCACCGGCACCCTCTTTTATTCTCAGGGACTTATCAGGGGTGACATATTCTTCCGGTGACTTTAAGGATAAATATCTATATATTGGCTTCTGCAATCCAAATTCACTCTCATGTATTAAAGAATTTGAATACCTTCAATACCTTCATCAGAAACATAATAAGCATCTTGCTATTGTTACTGTTTTCGATGAATTATCTTTTGAAGAGTTGAAAATATTTAAAGAAATAAACAATTACAGATGGCTGTTAACAAAGTCTGTCGTGCCATATCAGTTCCAACAGGATTATAATATTAAAGTCGGACCTCAGTTTTTTCTTATCGGGCCTGATGGCAATATTGCATTATCGCCTGCCCCGCTCCCTTCAGAAAATTTTGAGAAAGTGCTTTTTTCAGTAATGCGAAAAAGAGGAGATATTTAATCAAGAAACTTCGCGGTTTTAAGAACATCAATTATGGAAAGAAAAGTGTTGCCAAGAATGCTTTCCAGTTTTTCCTTAACAAACCAGCGGGTTTCTGTAATATTCTCTGTTATCTGGGGAACAGGGTCATTAATATCTTCTGTGAACATCTCAAACCATGTTGTTTCCTTAAGAACAGGCTGATGGTTGAGAATATAGATATGATATGTTTTCGTAATCTCATGTTTAATAGTAAGTTTATCCAAACCACATTCCTCAGAAACCTCACGTAATGCAGCTCCTTCTGCTGATTCCCCTGCATCATTTTTTCCTTTTGGAAGATCCCAGATTCCATTTCTTTTAATCATGAGTATCTCCCTGTTATTGCGTTTGACCATCCCTCCGGAAGCTTTGATCTTTTTGAAACAGGATGAAAATTCATTTCTAAGTATTTCAATGTTATCATGAAAAAGAAACAGGTGCTCAATTTTTTCAAGTCTGAAAAAAGCATCAATTATTTCTCTTAATTCTTCTTTACTTTTATATTTATAGAAAAGTCCGCTATTCTTCTTAAATGATCCGGAAAAATCGTCACTTAAGAAAATTGTTCTGTCGTTAAAAAAAACTTTATACATTTGCCACATGATGAATACAGAGAAAAAAATTGCAGAATATTTACTGCAAAGTAATGCAATTAAATTAGAACCCGCAAACCCTTTTACATGGGCCTCAGGATGGAAATCGCCAATTTACTGCGACAACAGAAAAACTCTGTCTTATCCTGAGGTCAGGAGTTTCATAAGAGATCAATTTGTTATCCTGATCAATAAAACATTCGGCAAACCTGATGTGATTGCAGGAGTGGCAACAGGAGCAATTGCGCATGGAGTTCTTGTTGCGGATGCATTGAAAATTCCTTTTGTATATGTCAGACCTGCTGCAAAATCACATGGTCTTGGAAATATGATTGAAGGAGAAGTAATCCCCGGAAAAAAAGTAGTTGTAATAGAAGATCTGGTGTCTACCGGAAGTAGTAGTCTTCATGCAGTGGAAGCTTTACGGAATGCCGGATTTATAGTAATGGGGATTGCTGCGGTTTTCACATACGGTTTTCCGGTTGCAGAAAAGAAATTTAAATCTGCATCCTGTAAACTGGTGAGCCTTAGTGATTATACATCTTTGCTGGAATTATTACTTGAGAAAAAAAGTATAACCGGAAATCAACTCAATATCCTTGAGACATGGAGAGAAGACCCTCAAAACTGGAGTTACCATGAGTAAAATTGAAAGCAGGACAGGTAAGATAAACCACTCAGATAAAAAGGTATTCTCCTTCTTATCTGATTTCACTAACTTCAATAACCTTATCCCCATCGATAAAATTGAAAGCTGGCAGGCTACATCAGATAACTGCAGTTTTAACGTTACGGGAATTGGAAAAGCCGGGCTGAAAATTATTGAAAGAGAACCTCACAAACTGATAAAAATTTGCAGTGATGAAAATACACCCATAAAGTTTACTATGTGGATACAATTAAAGAATCTGGCTACTGATGACACCCGGATAAAAATCACTATTGATCCGGAAGTAAATATTGCACTGAGGATGATGGTGAAAACTCCCTTGAAAAACTTTATAGATCAGTTAGTTGACCAGACTGAAAAATTCAGTTTCTGATCAGATGAATTCCACTTCCCTGAAAGATATTTTCATTATCTTTCCATCATCGCGCCTGAGGAACAACCTCCCGGATTCTCCTACCCCTGCAATCATGGCTTTGAATTCTTTATTCCCTTTGCGAAAAGTTAAAACTTTATTAAGACCATAAAGATTCTCAAGGTATTCAATATCAATTTCATCAACTGCACTATCTTTAAGTTTCTCCCGCCAATAATCAAACTTATCCAGCAGCAGGTTCAATACTTTGTCAATATCCTGTTTATTTTTTTTTTCAATCAGCACAGATGTCGCTGTGACAGGAAAAGAAGGAAAAGATTTTTGATTTATATTCAACCCTACCCCGATAATACTTGTGAGAATGGAGTCATTTAAAAGGGAATTCTCAATAAGGATACCTGCAATTTTTTTGCCGTTTACTATGATATCGTTTGGCCATTTGATAAGTCCCTTCAGGTTCAGATCATGCAAAGTGTCGATCAGCGCCAGAGAAATGATCTTGGATAAACGAAACTGATCCTGTGCCTTCACATAATCAGGTTTTATCAGTATGCTGCACAAAAGATTGGCTCCTTTTTCTCCCTCCCATTTGTTATTACCCTGTCCCTTTCCGGATTTCTGATATTTCGCCATAACTACAGAATCTTGCGAAACAGCTTTCTCTGACAAAAGGGCAGACAAATGTGAATTTGTAGAATCTGTTTTTTCAAGCCGGATAATTGTAAAATTGTGCATGACAGACAAACTGAATTATTAAAAAGTTCTTTCAAATTCATTAAATATAAGTAAATTTTCAGAAATTATGAAATGATTAAATCATATATTTAACGGCTGGAGAAAGAAAAGTAAAACCTACATTAAAAATAGCTAACTTTGTATTGAATAAAATTGTTTTAATATTTAATGAGAAAGAAGAAAGAGATTTCTGAAGTTAAATTGCTTGAGATCATTATTGAAAGCATTAAAGAAAAAAAAGGCAAGGAAATTGTAAGTATTGATTTGAAGAAAACCGGCAGTTCAGTATGCGATTATTTTGTTATATGTCACGGTGATTCAAAAACACAGGTTAATGCAATAGCCGACTCCATAATAGAAAATGTTAAAGAAAATCCTGGCATCAGGTCAGGACATATAGAAGGAGACCAGAATGCACATTGGATCCTGTTGGATTATTATAGCATAGTTATTCATATTTTTCAGCCTGAATTCCGTAACTTTTACAGACTGGAAGATTTATGGGCTGATGGGGTAACAACAAAATACGAAGTTAATTATTAAGCAAATACCTATATAATGGAAAGGAACGATAAGGAAAATGATGTTAGCGGGAACAATCCTCAAAAAGATAACAACAGTATTAATAAAAACCAGGGGAATAAACCTAAATTCAGTGGTTACTGGATTTATTTAATTGTTGCTGCAATTTTTATTGGCCTTCAATTTATCAATTTCGGGGAAAGTGCAAAAGAGATCGATTGGAACAGGTTTTCCCGGATGTTAAAGAACAACGAGGTTTCAAAAATAGTTGTTGTAAACAAGGAACGAGTTGAAATATATGTAAATAAAGACTCCGATGAGAATGTAAGCATTACCGAAGAGCCAAGAAGAGGTTTTTCTTCTTTCAGCCAGGAATCACCTTCATTTTATTTTACCATTATCTCCCAGGATAAATTTGTTGAACTCATCAATGAAATTTTTGAAGATCTTCCGGAGGACAAAAGACCTGTTTTTACAACAGAAACACGGAATGATTATTTTGGGGTAATTTTGAGCTGGGTAATCCCTATCCTGCTTCTTGTGTTCATATGGTTATTCATTTTTAAAAGAATGAGTGGAGGAGCAGGTGGAGCAGGCGGTAATATTTTTAATGTTGGTAAATCAAAAGCACAGATTTTCGACAAAGATACTTCAGTAAAAGTTGATTTCAAGGACGTTGCTGGTTTGGAAGAAGCAAAAACAGAAGTCAGGGAAATAGTTGACTTTCTTAAAAATCCAAAAAAATATACCGACCTGGGAGGGAAAATACCAAAAGGAGCTCTTTTAGTTGGACCTCCCGGAACAGGCAAAACCTTGCTCGCTAAAGCTGTTGCCGGGGAAGCCCATGTTCCGTTTTTTTCCATTTCAGGATCCGATTTTGTTGAAATGTTTGTAGGTGTTGGAGCCTCAAGGGTAAGAGATCTTTTCCGCCAGGCGAAAGAAAAAGCTCCCTGCATTGTCTTTATCGATGAAATTGATGCTGTTGGGCGTGCCAGAGGAAAAAATCCAAATTTCGGATCTAATGACGAGAGGGAAAATACACTTAATCAACTTCTCACTGAAATGGATGGTTTTAGCACAAATAGCGGAGTTATTATCCTGGCAGCCACAAACCGTGCTGATATTCTCGATCGTGCATTACTGCGTGCAGGCCGATTCGACCGGCAGATCCATGTTGAACTGCCTGATCTGAATGGCAGGGAGGAAATTTTCAAGGTTCATATTAAAATTCTGAAACTTGATAAAAATGTTGATGTTAAATTCCTCGCACGGCAAACTCCCGGATTTTCGGGAGCTGATATAGCAAATGTTTGCAACGAGGCAGCACTTATTGCCGCACGAAAAGGAAAGAAATCTGTTCAAAAGGATGACTTCCTCGATGCGGTTGACAGGATAATTGGCGGTCTTGAAAAGAAAAACAAGATCATCTCACAGGAAGAAAAAAAGACCATCGCATTCCATGAAGCAGGGCACGCAACCCTCAGCTGGTTGCTTGAATATGCCAATCCTCTTCTTAAGGTTACAATTATTCCAAGGGGCAGATCCCTTGGTGCTGCATGGTACCTCCCGGAAGAAAGACAGATAACAACAACCGAACAAATGCTCGATGAACTTTGTGCAACACTCGGAGGACGAGCAGCTGAAGAATTAATATTCAACAAGATATCTACAGGCGCATTGAACGATCTTGAACGTGTTACCAAAACCGTCTATGCCATGACTACCTTTTTTGGAATGAGCAAGGCTATTGGTAATCTGAGCTTCTATGACTCTACTGGTCAGACAGAGTTCTCGTTTAATAAACCTTATAGTGAAAAAACATCAGAACTGATAGATAACGAGGTTAAAAGATTTATAGAAACTGAATATATCCGCGCAAAGAAAATACTAAATCAAAATCTCGCCGGACTTAAAAAACTGGCAAAATTACTGCTTGATAAAGAAGTCATTTTTAGTGAGGATATTGAAGCTATATTTGGTCCGCGAAAAGGTAAAAAACCTGAGGATATAAGACATCTGCCTGAAACAAACATTAATAAGGGTGAAACGCTGGAAAAAACATCAAATCAGAATCCTGCTGATATAAAAAATAGTAAACAAAAGAAAACTGCCAAAGAAAAAACAGCTTCAGTTACAAAAGAAAAAAAACAGGGTCCTGAATAACCAGTATAAGAGTGTGTAAATGGAAAATGATAAAATTCTTGCTTATACAACAAATCAGCTTTTTCAGGCAAACCTTTTAAAGCAGATACTTCAAGATAATGAAATCCCCTGTTTTCTGATAAATAAAATGGATTCTTCCTATCTTTTCGGAGATATTGAAATCTATGTTATGAGCACGGATTTTTTGAAAGCAAAAGTCATCATAGAGAAATTTGAGAAGTCTTGAAAATACTTGCTATTAGGACTCTTACAGGAGCCGTTTTTGCTATAATAATGCTCTCGGCAGTGTGGTGGAGTTTTTATTCTCTCTTCGCGATCAGCACCCTGATAATGATAGCTGCACTGTTTGAGTTCTTTTATCTTAAAGGCCTATCAGATATATCTGTTCTGAAAAAAATTTCTGTTTTGACAGGTATATTGTTTCTCGCAGCTTCCTATGCTGTATCAATGGGCTATATTCATTTATCCATTTTGATTATACCTGTTTTGATTATATTCTCCTTGATAGTTTTTTTCTTTCTCGTAAAAGAAAAATCCGTTAAAAAAAACACAGGCATTCTTCTTACGGCTATATTCTATATTATTCTTCCTCTCTGCATTCTCCCTTTTCTTGCTTCTCAAAGTAAAAACAACAGTTATCAGCCGGCCTTGATTATCTCCATCCTGGCTATTCTTTGGTGTTACGATAGTTTTGCTTACCTCACGGGAGTTGCGATTGGGAAACATAAAATGTTCCCTTCCCTTTCACCAAAAAAAACATGGGAAGGGTTTATCGGGGGTAGTATATTTGCTATACTGACTGCCCTGATAATTTCGCATTTCAACAAGGAATATACCACCATTCAATGGATTGTAATTTCCATGATAATTGTAATCACTGGAACAACCGGTGACTTTTTCGAATCTTCCATGAAACGAAAAGCAGGAGTTAAGGATTCAGGGAACTGGTTACCTGGCCATGGTGGCATCCTTGATCGTTTTGATTCGTTTTTGTTTGTAATTCCATTTGTTTTTATCTTTGTTTATCTATTTACTAATTTACTATGATAGCAATCCATAAAGAAGGTAATAAAATAATAATTACTGTTTTAGCAATTCTGACGGTTCTAAATACAATAATCATCCTGTTTACACCCCTTGCGTTTTCAATAATTGTTTTTATTCTTTTGTCATCATTGCTCTTCCTTTTATTCCTTCTCAGATTTTTCAGGAAACCAATAAGAAAGACCGATCACTCCAAAGCTAATGTGTATGCTCCTGCCGATGGCACCATCGTAGCAATAGACAATGTATTTGAACCTGAATATTTCAGGGATATGCGATTGCAGATCTCAATATTTATGTCGGTATGGAATGTTCATATAAACTGGTACCCTGTCTCAGGGAAAATTAATTACTACAAATATCATCCGGGCAAATATCTCATTGCACGTCATCCCAAATCATCGGAGCTTAATGAAAGGACAAGCATTGTTATAAGTGATGATGGTAAGCAGGAAATATTGACCCGGCAAATTGCAGGATTCGTTGCCAGAAGGGTAGTAAGCTATGCAAAAGAAGGAGTCATGGTGAAATCCGGTGAAGAAATGGGTTTTATTAAATTCGGCTCAAGGGTGGATATCTTTCTCCCACAAGGAACTGAAATTAAAGTGGTACCCGGACAAAAAGTAACCGGCTGCTCAACCATACTCGCAGTTTTGGAGTAAAAAGAAATGGTTTTTTTCATTTTTCATTTTATTTCCCCGATATTTTTAACAAAACATGATCGTTTTTTTTATCTTGTGCATATTTTTACAGAATTCAAGCTTTAATGTATGCAAAACTAACCCGGTTACTGAATATAGAGAAAGATGAACAAACTGTTGTTTCACTACTTCTATTACAGTCTGTTTTTCTTGGTATTTTTGCCGGTGCTTTTGATATTGGTGCTCACTCTTTATTTTTGGAAGCGTTTGACGCATCCTTAATTCCACGTGCATTTGTTATTTCAGGGCTTGCCGGAATTGTTATCACATCTTTTTATACCCGTTTGCAAAGAAGTTTGAAATTTTCTGTATTTGCTATAATAAATCTTTCCCTCGTTGCTATTATAACTTTTTTATTACGTCTTGGTTTCACCTTAAGCTATTCTAAAGTTCTCATCTTCACTATTTTTGTGTTAATGGGACCTCTCACTATTATCAGCTTCCTCGGTTTCTGGGGCAATGTAAGCAGAATTTTCACCCTCAGACAGGGGAAAAGATTATTCGGGATAATTGATACAGGGCAGATCGTGGGAATTATTATGAGTTCTTATGCCATTCCGGTCTTAATGAGCTTAAAATTTGCTATTCGTGATACGCTTCTGATCTGCTCAACAAGCATTTTTATCGCTTTGCTGATCCAGCTTTTTATAAGCAGAAAAGCCGATTTTACTGAAAAATCTAAGCAAAAAAAAGAGCTAAAAACTAACGAAACAGGTTTCTTTAAGCTTTTCTCTTCAAGATACACTCTTCTCATAACTCTTTTTGTAATTTTCTCAGTTATAACTGCGTTTTTTGTCCATTACTCCTTTATTACAGTAGCGCAGGAAAATTATCCTGAACCCGGAAATCTTGCTTCATTTCTTGGGGCTTTTATGGGAACACTTACAGTCTTTACAGTTATTGTAAAGACTTTTCTCTATGGGAAGATAATGAAAATGTATGGCTTGCGGCTTGCTCTAATGCTTACCCCTGTATTGATTGGAATTTTCACAATTATTGCTTTATTTGTTGGTGGTTTGTATGGATACTCAATTGGAACCGCCGGTTTTACACTGTTTTTTCTATTACTGGCAATGAGCAAACTATTCGTCAAGTCTCTTAAAGATTCCATAGAAGTTCCATCCTCCAAAATACTCTATCAGTCGCTGGAACCTGAAATAAAGTATGATGTGCAGGCACAAATTGACGGAACTATTAATGAGGTTGCAGCATTCTTCTCAGGTCTTTTTCTGGCCGGATTAGGACTTATTACTGCAATAAATCTTCTGCATTATTCCATTGTACTTGTTTTTGTCCTTTTTTGCTGGTTATTATCAGGTGCATTGCTTTACAAAGCATACAGAGGATCTTTATACGAAGCATTAAAAAGATTCAGGGAATCCGGAAAGGAACATGAGGTTCTTTCATCCGGGACTCCCGATAAGTATGCTTTACAAGGAAAAAAACTTTTTTATTCGCTCAGGTTACTTCCTCAGTTATGGAATGGTTTTTTTACGGAAAAAATCCCATCTCTTTTAAATAATGATAAAAATGATATCAAAACTGAGACAATAACACTGATTAAACGACTTGGGATCACAAAAGAAGAACTTGAACAATCCTTAGATGCAAGTCAAAAAGACCTTATTCCCTCTGTTTACGGAATAAATCATTTCAACAGCGAAAATCCTGCAACAGATATACGGGTACTCATAAACTCCCCTGACGCTGTACTGAGGAAGAAAGCGATATTTATGATTTCCGTATCTGATGACAGGAAACTTCATACACGTCTAATTCCTTTATTCAGGGACTATGACCCTGAAGTGAGAGCAAGTGCTATCCGCGCGGCAGGGTTCACCGCTAATAAAGATTTGATGCATTATCTTGCTGAAATGCTGGAAGACGAATATTTATATCCGGTTGCCTTTCATGCACTCACAAAAGCGGGAAAACATGCTCTTGATGCCCTTGAAAATGCATTTCTGAGAATAGATTTTACTGATAAAGGTCTTCGTAGGATTACTGAAACTATTGCCAGGATTAATTCACCTGAAAAAATATCCTTTTTATTCAATAAACTCGATCATTCAAATAAAGCGGTCATAAATGAAGCTTTAACAGGCCTTATAGAAACAGCTTACCGCCCTTCCGGAAAAGAAATGAACAAGTATATCAGTTCCCTGCGCAAAATTGTTGAAATTGCAGCGAGGAATTTTGCATTAGTCGTGAGCTTAAGAACTTATTTACCGGCGTCTGAAGTTAGAAATGCAATGGAAGAAGAATTCAAAGATAATATTGATCTGATTTTCAATTTCCTTTCTATTGCATATGATCCCCAGTCAATCTACCATATCAGGCAAAATTATGAGAGTGGAACAACAGAAGGTATTGGTTTTGCAATAGAACTACTGGATCTCTTTATTGATGATACAATAAATCCTTTCTTATTCCCTCTTTTTGAGGACAGCTCTGACCAGGAAAAGATTAATAATCTTCAGGCAGAATACCCTGTTGAAATACAAAAAGTTCCTGAAGTCCTCCTTTCGATCATAAACAGCAGTAAGTATCAGATCGGGTACTATGCAAGGATCTCTGCCCTCAATGAACTTAATGAATTAAATGAATACCCGTTTACAAACGATGTTATTGCACAAGCTTTTCACCCTTTCCCCGCGATAAAAGAAGCTGCCTTTTTTATTATAAAAAACCGTAAGCCTGAACTCCTGCCTGAGTTGGAAAAACGTATCAGTAAACTGTCAGATGATTATAATATAAAATTATCATTCAGGGAAATTAATCATTCTGTAGAAAGAATCGAATGGCAAAAAATTTATTACTTAAAAAATTCCATAACTTTTTCATTTTTAAATCGTACATTATTACCGGTATTAGCTGAAAATTTCGAATTGTCATGTTTATCATCTTTTTCTAAAAGGGAGATTTCAGAAATGTTTGGTAAAGATGAGATGATATTTTTGTGCAAGGGAGAAATCTTTTTTCATAATGAAAAAGATAAGACGATTGTTGTTAAGGAGGATGAAATCTTGTTTATATCAGAAATTAAAAAGGCTTTAGGAGAGAATGTTTTTGTTGATAATAATGAAGATTTAGTGGTTATGCGTATTAAAGAAAATAATTTGAGGGAACTTTTATTTGATTATGAAAACGAATTTGCTGACCCATTTATTAATAAACTAACAGAATCACATGAAGAGATACTGTCGTTACAAAATTTGCAATCCTTTATCTGAGAAGGTCTCGAACTAATAAGCCAAAATGAATAAGAGAACAACTATTTTCCGGCAACTAATTCTGAATGTTGTTTTACCTGCAGTTATCGCCCTGATAGTACTCGGAGTCCTAAACTACCAGCATACCAGAAGTATCATTCTGGAGGCCAATGAAAATAAAAACATTATTATCATTGATGAAATAATGAATATACATGAAATGCAGGATATGGCTCTTGACATTCTGGAAGATGAACTTCAGCCCCGGATGAAACAAAAATCAGGAATACTTGTAAATAATATTTTTGATTCCACAATAGGGATCGATACCATTGATCTGGACAGGATCAGAGAAAAAATCGGGATGGACCCTGAATCTGAAGACATTTATGTGATCAACAGACTGGGGGTTATAGTAAATACTACGTTTGAAGATGACAAAAATCTGAAATTATTTGATCTTGGGGAGGATCATAAACAGCTTATTGAATCGGTTTTCTTGTGTGGCGAATTTGTTAATGAAAGATTTGCAGTGGAGCATAAAACAAAAAGTCTTAAGAAATTTACCTATCAACCAACCCTCGATGGAAAATATATAATTGAACTTGGTTTTTATTCAAAACCTGCTGATACAATCATTTCTGCTATCAAAAAAAGAATAAATAATTTATCCGATCGGCATGATAATATTATTTCTGTCGATCTTTTTATTGGTTCAGACAAACCTTTCTCACTGAATAAAGAAGCAGAAATACCCCCCCATCATCTTTCTTACTATAAAAATGTGCTTGAAAGAAAGAAAAATCTTCAGTTTATTGAAAATACAGACAGGAAGAAGCTTGTTTACAATTTCATCTATATGGGCAGAAAAAATACCAGCCTCTACAGTGAGTCTGTTATCAGAATTATTTCCGACAGGGCAGCTGAACAACTCCTCTTAAAACAGGAACTCTTTAAATTTTTCGTCTTTTTCGGAATTACAATGTTTATAGTTATCATATTGTTATATAGAAAAACAAGAGTAATCACAGACCCGATAAAGAAACTTGTTGAAAAAGTAAACAGGATAACTGACGGACATCTTAACGAAAGAGCCGAGATCTGTGGAAACAACGAGATAGCTTCTCTCTCCGAACAGTTTAACAGAATGATAGAACAACTGGAAAGCTATTATAATGAACTGGAAGAAAAAGTAAGACAGCGTACTGCCGAAATAATGGCACAAAAAGAAGAGATAGAAGCTCAGCGTGATGCCATTCAGGAACAAAGGAATATTTTATCAGATATTAACAAATCTTTGCAAAAAGCTTATCTCGAAATAGAAGAACAGAAAAAACATATTGAAGACAGTATTCATTATGCCAGACGAATTCAAAATGCGATTCTCCCTCCCAATGAACATGTTAAGAAATTACTGCCTGAAGCTTTTATTCTTTATAAACCAAAGGATATTGTAAGTGGGGATTTTTACTGGATGGCAGAGATCCATGGAAAATTACTTGTGGCAGCTGTGGATTGTACCGGTCATGGCGTTCCCGGCGCTTTTATGTCTATTGTTGGGAACAACCAGCTCAACTATGCGGTAAATGTAAAAGGAATCGCCCGCCCCGCAGAAATACTTGATTCTATTAATGAGGGTGTAACAAAAGCTTTGAGACAAACACGGCTTAGCACTTCCGTACGCGACGGGATGGATATAGCACTTATATCCATTGACAGGCAGTCAAAGATCATTGAATATGCAGGGGCATTTAATCCTTTATACATAATCAGGAATGATGAATTAATAAAAGTTGAAGCAGATAAATTCGCTATCGGAGGATATATGGGAGAAAGACTGCGCAAATTTACCAATCATAGAGTTAAATTCCACGATGGCGATATGTTGTATCTTTTTTCCGATGGATATGCTGATCAGTTCGGAGGAGAAGATGATACCAAATTCCTTATTAAACGTTTCAGGGAACTTTTATTAAAAATTCATCCCGAACCAGTGAAAGATCAGATGGAAATTCTGGAACAGATCCATATGGACTGGAAAGGCGAAAGTTACCAGATTGATGATATATTAGTTATAGGTATAAGGTTTTAATTATTAAATAATAAAAATACCGGGTCAAATACCTGACCTAATGGCAAATACGAATAGAATGGAAATTACTTTTCCTGATAATCCATTTCCGGGGCTCCGACCATTCAGGACGGATGAATCGCATTTGTTTTTTGGCAGACGCAAGCAAGCCGATGAAATTGTGAGAAATCTTCTTGATAATAGGTTTTGCGCAGTAACAGGGGCATCTGGCAGCGGAAAATCTTCACTCATTTATTGTGGCGTTATACCTACCCTATTTGATCAGTTTACTGAAAATCCCCTTAACTGGGAAATTCTGACTTCAAGACCCGGTAATTCCCCTGTTAGTAACCTTCTGAATAAACTTGGCCAATTATCAGATATTGGAACTGAAGAGCTTATTAAAAAGCCAGAAGATTTCGGAACCCTGCTTGGAAATATCTATGTGGAAAAAAAAACAAGGATTCTCATTATTATTGACCAATTTGAAGAGGTTTTCAGATACACGGAAACAGAACAAAGAAAATCAATTGATTCTCCATTTTTCTTTACAGATGTATTAACTGATCTTATTAAGCATAATAATATTCCTGTTTACCTTATTGTTACCATGCGTTCGGATTTTATCGGGGAGTGTTCAAGGTTCACGGAGTTCACTTCTCTGATAAATAGCAGCAATTACCTTGTTCCAAGAATGACGAGAGATGACTTCATTGAGGTAATTGAAGGTCCTGTAATTTCTACCGGAGCTTCAATCAACAGTTCTCTTGTTGAAAAGCTGCTTGAAGATCTGGGCGACAATCCCGATCAGTTACCTGTTCTGCAACACGCACTGATGCGAACATGGAATTATTGGAAACTTCATAATGACATTAATAGACCCATCTCTGTTTCTGATTATGATTCAGTGGGAAGAATTGAGAAAGCCCTTTCTGAGCATGCCAATGAAGCATATGATGAATTGAATGCAAGGGAGAAAGAAGTTTGTGAAAAAATATTCCGGACCATTACTGAAAAAGGTTCTGATAACAAAGGTGTAAGAAAACCGGCCAGCCTTAATAAATTGTCTGAAATTTGTCAGGCTTCACAATCGGAAGTTATTAAAGTTCTGGACACTTTCCGGTCCCCTGGAAGATCATTTATTACACCTTCAAATGAGACTGAGTTAACCGGAGAAACTGTTATTGACATTTCTCATGAATCCCTAATGAGAATCTGGGATCGTCTCAGAACCTGGGTTGACGAAGAAAGCTCGGCTGTGCAGATGTATAAAAGATTGGCTGAGTCAGCAAACCAATATCAAATTGGTCGTTCCGGCCTTTGGCGCCCTCCGGATCTTCAACTGGCAATTAACTGGAGAAGAAAAACCAACCCAACCCTGGCATGGGCAGAAAGAATTAATCCTGCCTTTGAACTTTCAATGGTATTCCTCGAAACAAGTGAAAAAGAATTTCAAAAAGAAGAGGAAAATAAAATATACCTCCAAAAACGTCAGCTGAAAAGAACACGTTTTTTTGCCCTTGTACTTGGAACTGCTGCAGTTATAGCTTTGGGCTTATTTATCTGGACAAGAGAGTTACAGGTTCAGGCAGAAAAAGAATTTCAGCGGGCTGAAACACAGCGTCAACTGGCTGAATTAAAAACACTGGAAGCTCAACAGGAAAGTGACAGGGCTGAAAAAGCAGCAATTGAAGCACAGGAACAACGTGAGATTGCTGAAAAACAGTCAACAATAGCTGATATCCAAAGAAATGAAGCAGAAAGAAACGCTCTTGAAGCAACCAAACAGGCTACAATAGCTACAATTAATCTTGAAGAAGCAAACCGGCAAAGAAGTATTGCCCAAACTAATGAGGAAGAAGCAAACAAACAAAAAATGGAGGCTGAAAAAGCAAGAGAAGAAGCTTTCCAGCGTCGAATGCTGACAATCGCCAAAACACTTGCTGTTAAGTCGCAGCAGGCTTCTACCGATGCCGATCTGCGGTCACTTCTGGCCTACCAGGGGTTTATTTTTAACGAAAGATATAAAGGCTATTCCAATGATGTTGATATCTTCTCCGGACTTTACAAAGCTCTTAAAATCTCTCTTGGAAATTCCTATAACGTTTTTCATGGACATGACAGTGAGGTGAAATCAGTTGTATTTATTCCGGGATCTCAGTCCTTTCTAAGTGCAGGAAATGACGGAAATATACTAAAATGGAATTTACACGACAAAGAAAAAAGTTATTCTACATTGTATAAAGGAAACAGCCTGATAGAAACTATTCGTATCAGTCAGGACGGAAGATTGCTGGTTTGTGCCGACAACAAATCGGGCTTACTTCTTTTTGACCTTACGTCCCAAACCGGGAACCCAAAAATATTGGCCGGCACAGAGAAGAATATTCGCGCGATTGCCATTGCTCCCGATAATAATACTATGTTTACTGCCGGGATGGAACCAGTCATTGATTACTGGGATATAAGTACCGGAAAAACCCGGGCCTTTACCGATCCCGGATCCCGTGTAAATGCTTTGTCACTTTCTCCTGATGGACTGCTTCTTGCAGGCGGCACCCGTGATGGAAGACTCATGGTTTGGAGAACAAAGAGCGAAACTATAACAACCGTGATTACAGAAGACCCCGTTAATCCAATTCACAGCCTTGCCTTTTCTCCTGATTATAAGTATATTGTTGCAGGAAATATTAAAGGGCAAATACTGATTTTCCGTGCAGATAATTTCGAACAGGTAAGGATGTTAAGTAACCATAAAGCCAGGATAACAGACCTGAATTTCACTCCCGACGGGAAGAAAATGATTAGTACTTCCTTTGACGGAAATGTACTTTTATGGAATATGGAGGATCTTACGGGTCCGCCTGTTGTACTCGATGATCATTCAGGATTTGTTTTTTCTGCAGCTGTTAATCATAACGGGAACTATATGGTTAGCGGCAGTTCTGAAGGAGATAAGCTGATCGCTCGTCCTACCCAATCAGCTATCCTTGCCGGACAAATATGCAGCCTCGTTAAACGCAATATGACAGAAGAAGAATGGCGCACTTATGTTGGTGAAGACATCCCGTATGAACAAACTTGTAAGAAAAATGAAAATATGAAAATAGAAATCAGGTAAATATGAACCTCGGATTTATACATAATAAATTTGCACATACCTTGCTGGTCACTACTCTTACCTTACTTCCCTTTTTTCTTCATGCACAGGAAGATTGTGCTCTTAAACTAAGACAGGCTCAGGAATCATATTCCTCCGGTCAGATTGAGAAAATACCTGATCTGATACTGCAATGCCTTCATACAAAGTTTACACGTGAAGAAAAACTTCAGGCTTTAAAACTTCTGATAAACGCATACATCTTTGATGATAATTTGCAATCAGCAGAAAATTATATGAAAGAATTTCTGAAGTCATTTCCTGAATACACCCCAACTGCTACTGATCCTGCTGTCTTTAAAAACCTGATGACAGAATTTGATAATACCCCTCGTTTCAGTATCGGTCTTTTTGGCGGGCTGAACTCCTCACATGCAATTATTCTTGAATCTTATGGTGTTCATAATATTAAAAGTGTCAAAGGGAATTATCTCCCTTCCGGTTTGGGCTTTCAATCCGGTGTGGCTATTATGAAAAATATCGGTCAAAAATATGAGTTAGGATTTGAACCAGGATTTAAACAGGTCTCAAGTAAATATGAAAACCGTCCCTATCCTTTTGCCCTGGTTCAGATCAATGAGATCCAAAACCGTATCGATTTCCCCCTTACATTTTCCTATACCTTTACGGATAATAAGTTTAATCCTTTCCTGAAGACAGGCATCTCTGCAAATGTGCTCTTAAAAGCAAAAGAATCTTCCCTGAGAAAATATGAAAATACCGAAGGTGTCTTTTTTAATGAGATTCAGGGGCCTGTTGTCGGGATGAAGGACAGAAGAAAAAGAATTAATTACGGGTTCAGCTTTGGCGGTGGAATGAAATATAAAGTTCCGGGAGGATATTTTTTTATTGACGCAGCTTATAACCTGTCCCTTCGGAATCAGGTAAAGGAAAACAGCAGAAAAAACAGCTCAGATGAAAATACCTGGCTTTATTACTATATGGATAATGACTTTTTTCTGAACGATGTTTCCATTAAAACGGGATTTATGAAAACATTTTACAGTCCAAGGAAAAAATAATGTATATGCAACAGTACATATCCGTTTTCAAAATACTTCTCGCATTAATGCTTCTCCATGCATGCGAAAAAAATGAAATATCGGAAAAACAATCACACTATTTCATCAAATTTTATGGTTCCCACCGTTCCGATTCAGGCTCCGATATAAAACCTTTAAATGACGGAGGATATATTATTGTCGGAACATCTGAACAACCACAGAAGAAAAAAGAGATCATGTTAATGAAAGTAGATAAATACGGCCGTCAGGAGTCATGGTCCCCAAAATATTTCGGTGGTGCGAACGATGATTTTGGATATTCCGTTAAGGTGCTCTCCGACGGTTATATCATTGCCGGATCATTTACCGACACAACAATATCCGGCATCAGAAACAGAAAAGCAATGCTTATACGGACTGATATTACAGGTAATCTTATATGGGAAAGAAAATTTGGAGGGACAAATAACGATGAAGCATATTCTGTTGCTATTGCAGAAACAGGTCAGTTTGTGTTCTGCGGGTACACCGAAAGTTTCGGTGAGGGTAAAAAAGACGGATTGATAATGGGAGTATCCCAAAATGGAGATTCTCTCTGGAGTAAAACACACGGAGGCAATGAAGACGATTACTGGAGTACAATAATACCGGACGGGAACGGATTTATTGTGCTGGGAACAACAGGCAGTTTCCCGGAAGGACAAAACAATATTATGCTAAGTTATACCAATCAGTACGGCTCTGTAAATGATCCTGAATATTTTGGAGGCCAGGGTGATGTTAGCAGTGCAGGTTTAACAAAGAACTCCGATGGGAAAAACATTGTTATTGGCACTTATAACCTGCCTCTTTCCGGACAATCGCAGATTATTATTAAAAAAATCACCAGAGAGCAAACGGAAGTGACACTTACCAATGACCGGATCAGCGGGAATGGCAGCTTTATTGCCAGGGATGTTCTCTTGCGGGATGACGGAATAATTGTGGTTCTGGGAGAATTGATCATTGCAGAAGATTCCGATATCGTTTTGTATTTTCTTGATCAGAACGGAACTATTCTGGATTCTAAAAAATACGGCAGATCTGGCAATCAGACTGCATCCTCTTTTGAGATCACCGGAGACGGTGGTTTTATAATTGTCGGCGCAAATGGATATGAAGGGAATATTATGATTACTCTCATTAAAACTGACAGAAACGGAGATATCTGGTAATTCTGAATTAAATTACACTCCTATGAATGAAAAAATTCGAAATACAGTAATACTTCTTTCTCTGTTGCTTCCATCTCCCCTGATGGCACAAACTGCCACTATGGCAGGAACAATTTTTCCAAATAACAAAGAAACAAATGTGAGAGAAGGAGGGTACACAATCACAATTGAACTTACAGGTGATGAATGGAATCCCGCATTAGGTGAAAATAATGATACAACAACGGCTTTTCTTGCAGGGTTTACCGGTAATAAAAACTGGACTGCTGTTTCGGCTCTTCTTAATCATTCCTCTGTTGTCCGTAACAGTAATACTCTTGTCACAGTCACCCTTCCCGCAACTACCGATTATTACATTGACACTGATGAAACTGTACAGCTTGTCATACCCGTGCAGGCTCTCAATAGTCCGGGAGACCCTTTAACAGCTACCCCTTTCTTAACTATTACCAATGTTTACCCAAGCATTGCTGTCACTGGCTCAATTGAAGCCGGCGCAGATAATCAGGAGGGAAATATCAGATCCGGCGGAGGAACTATAATTCTTACACTTAATGAGGATCAATGGGTAAATACCCTGGGGCAAAATAATTCATATACATCCACACTCATTTCAAACATCAGCGGAAGTTTTGAATGGAATACAAAAGTAAAACCAGCGATACTCGGTTCCGATAACGGAGCATCCAAAGTATCAGTATCAGGTTGGATTGTTACTATTACATTACCCCCTGTGCCCACCTATGACATATCTTCTGATGAAATCATCAATATTAATATTCCTGCTTCTCTTTTGAAATATACAGGCAGCGGGAATTATCACGGTAACAAGAGTCTGGTGGTTCTTTCAACAGCTCTGACCGGAACGATTACCGGAAACAAACAAATATGTGCAGGGGATTCTGCTGAAATATTTGTTAACCTTACAGGAAGAAGTCCATGGGCAGTTTACATTTCAGGAGGCGGAAATAATTATTCTTTTATTGATATTAATACTTCCGTATTTTCATTTAAAGTTGCTCCTGAATTTTCTTCCGTTTATATTATTGATTCCATATCGGACATCTATGGATTGAAAAGCACTGGTACTGGTAGTGCAAATATTACTGTTAATCAGAAAACTGATGTTGCAATAACAAATCTTAATACAGTTTATAGTGTGGATGCACCCCCATTCAAACTTGAGGCAAGTCCTGCAGGGGGTGTTTTCTCCGGCCCGGGTGTAGTCAGCACAAGCTCATATTTCTATCCCTCCATTGCCGACACATTAACTTCTCCTCATACCATTAAATGTTACCGGAAAACAAATATGTTCGATTTTCGGCAATTAAGAATGTATCAAAAT
>CAZGKF010000034.1:0-40947 GCA_964526475.1 uncultured Bacteroidaceae bacterium | reverse complement strand
TGAAATTTATTTGTTATTTGTATTTTGAGATTTGTTATTTGTTTGGTTCTGGCTTTTCCACGTTAGGGATCAAATATTGGTAGAAAAATAATGTAAGCCTTCAACTTCATAAGTCCCGTAGGGACGAGATAGAATCAGGGTTTACGGAGTACTCATAAGTTTTAACCGGACACCAATGATTCTTTTAATATTCTTCCATTAAATTCATGTTACAAGCATTATAATGGATAGTTCTTATTATTCTAAAGATATTTGTTTACGGAATTGAAATTACCACCAGCAAAGATTTTGTGTACAAAATAAATCAATATTTTTATTATTGAGGCACCATTACTTGCAAATACTAATTCTTTATTAGTTGTTCCATCTGTAAAGATTGTTTTTATCTCTTATAATTTTCCCGTGATCCAGCAGCCACCTGAAGACTTTCAGAACTTTTTCTTCAGGAGCTCTAACATGGTCAATAAGTTCCCTTAACGGGCAAGGATTGTTAAGAATTTTATTTTTAAGATCTTCAAGAATTATATCAAATTCATAGGTGCTAAGTCCAATTTCGTTTCTTGTCTGACACACATCGCATTGTCCGCACCTTACAGAATCTTTTTCTCCGAAATAGGCTAATAGTATCTGACTTCGGCATTTGTTCACGGAAGAGGCATAATTTAACACCTCATTCATTTTTTCAATATACCTTTCTTTAAGGAATTTATAATTTTCAACTGAAAAGCTAAGGTTTTGAATGTCAAGTCGTTCTTCGGTAAAAATGATAACCGGATTTTTTTTGGACGGGATATAGGATATAATACCGAGGTTTTTAAGCTTGTTGAGATAGTTATATATATCCCTGATTTTCAATCCGGATCTTTTTGCGAGTATATTTTCGTCAACAGGAACATAACTGGAGAACAATCCGGTATATGATCGTAAAAGGAGTTTGATAAATCCATCAAAGTGGGCATTTGCAACCTGGAATTTATATAATTCATCTCTATGGATAAGAAAATGAATTCTTGATGGTTTATTGATCTCTTCGGTTAATTCAATATAACCTTCCCTCTGAAGGATCTGGAAGCAACTGTGGGCCACCAGTGCATTGATCTTGCAATGTGACAGGAAATCAGAGAAGATAAAATCATAGCTTTGGTTTTTCCCGGAACCGATGGGAACCTGAAGGAAATTTCCGATAGCATGATATACATTCTTAACTACTTTTAATTCCGGGAAATTTGCAGATATTCTGTTTTCGGCTGTTTTTCTATCACTTTCATTATACAGGAGTACGGCAAGCGCTTCCTTCTCATCCCTGCCTCCTCTTCCTGCTTCCTGAAAATATGCTTCCAGAGAGTCGGGAAGGTCGAAATGTATGACTATACGTACATCGGGTTTATCTATACCCATACCAAAAGCATTTGTTGCGACGATGATCCTTAATTTTCCCTTCTGCCATGCAGATTGCTTAAGAATTCTGTTTTCATAGCTCAGACCAGCATGGTAATAATCTGCGATTATATTTTTCTTCTTCAGGAAATCTGAAATATCAGCTGTTTTCTTCCTGTTACGGACATAAATTATACCGGTTCCCTTGGTTTGATTAATGATTTTTTCCATCCGGTTTAGTTTATCCTCTACTTTATCTACTCTGTATAGAATATTTTTTCTTTCGAAACTTATTCTGAAAATATTTTTTTCCCTGAACCTGAGTTTTTCCGTTATATCGTTGATCACTGCAGGTGTTGCTGTAGCTGTAAGTGCCAGAATGGGTGATTCAGGAATGAAATCCCTGAGTTCAGCAATTTTCAGGTATGAAGGACGGAAGTCATAACCCCACTGGGATATACAGTGTGCTTCGTCTACCACTATCATGCAAATATTCATTTTTGGCAGACGTGTTCTGAAAATTTCAGTTCCCAGACGCTCAGGGGAGACATATAGAAATTTAAAATCCCCGAAAATGCAATTATCAATGGAAAAGTCTATTTCTTCCTTTGTCATTCCTGAATGAATGGCAATTGCTTTGATCTTTCTTTTTTTGAGATTATCAACCTGGTCGGTCATGAGTGCAATAAGAGGTGTTACAACAATGCACAGACCTTCCATTACTAAAGCAGGCACCTGAAAGGTAACAGATTTTCCTCCTCCGGTTGGCATAAGGGCAAGAGCATCTTTACCGGAATAGACTGACTGGATGATTTCTTCCTGCAAGGGTCTGAACCTGTTATATCCCCAGTATAAAGACAATATTTCCGTGAATTTATCCATTATCTGTACATCTGGTATGATGAAACTTCCATGATTGTGGCAAACGGAAACACATGAATAAAAATATGGAAGTTCCATATTTCTAGTAAAAAATAAAATATATACATATGAAATAAAAGACTATTCTTTGAATTGCTATTAATATATATTGAATGGATGGATAAAACAAACAGGAAATTGTTCATTTTTTTGTAATTTGGCACAATTTAAATTTAATAAAAATTAGGCAATGTCATTTAGTAAAGATAAAATTATTTTCGAAGGGCTCACTTTTGATGATGTTCTGCTTATCCCGGAATATTCAGAGGTTATGCCCAGGGATACTGAGATTCGGTCGAAGTTTTCCCGTAATATTTCCATCAATATTCCAATTGTATCGGCTGCAATGGACACGGTGACCGAAGCTCAGATGGCTATTGCCATTGCCAGAGAAGGAGGCATAGGTGTTATTCACAAAAATATGCCACTGGATGAACAATCCATGCAGGTAAAAAAAGTTAAGAGAGCAGAAAGCGTGATGATCCATGATCCTATTACCATTGGAAAGGAATCAAGTGTTGCGGACGCTCTTAATTTGATGAAAGAGTTTAAGATTGGCGGTATTCCAGTAATCGACAGCCGGGGTGTGCTTATAGGTATTGTTACGAACAGGGATTTGAGGTTTGAAACCAATATGAAAAGACCTGTTGGGGAAATAATGACAAAGGAGAATATAATTACTACAACCCGGAAGACGGATCTGAACATGGCTTCTGAAATTCTTCAGAGACATAAAATTGAAAAACTTCCTGTTGTTGATATAGATAATAAGCTCATAGGACTAATAACCTATAAAGATATTACCAAGTCAAAAGACCGGCCTAATTCCTGTAAGGATAACCGGGGGAGGCTTATGGTTGCTGCTGCTATAGGGGTTAGCCTGGATGTAACAGAGGTTGCAGGCACCCTTGTTGAATCGGGAGTGGATGCGCTTGTAATTGACACTGCACATGGTCATACAAAAAGTGTGATTGAAACACTAAAAACGATAAAGAGTGCATATCCTGAAATTGATGTGGTGGTTGGAAATATAGGAACAGAGAGTGCTGCACTTGCTCTTGCAGCTGCCGGAGCTGATGCAGTAAAAGTGGGAATTGGTCCGGGTTCTATATGCACTACCAGAATTATAGCCGGTGTAGGTATTCCTCAGTTAACAGCTATTTATTCAGTATCCAAAGCTTTAAAGAAAAGTGGTATTCCGGTTATTGCTGATGGTGGAGTTCGTTATAGTGGCGATATTGTTAAAGCTATTGCTGCGGGTGCCGACAGCATTATGACCGGCTCATTATTTGCCGGGGTGGAAGAATCTCCCGGAGATACGATTATTTATAACGGGAGAAAATATAAATCATACCGGGGTATGGGGTCTATTGAAGCAATGCAGGCAGGATCAAAAGACCGTTATTTTCAGGACGCTGAAGATGACATTAAAAAACTTGTTCCGGAAGGAATTGAAGCAAGAGTACCTTATAAAGGGACTCTTTCAGAAGTATTATATCAATTGACAGGCGGCTTAAAAGCAGGTATGGGATATTGCGGATCACATGATATAAGCAGACTTCAGGAAGCCAGATTCGTAAGGATCACTAATGCAGGTATTGTTGAGAGTCATCCTCATGACATTACCATAACACGGGAAGCTCCAAATTATAGCAGGTAATATAACATTTCTGTTTTTTTAAGAAGTAAATTATGATGTATCCCAAACCATTTAGAACTGAATAATGAAAATGAAGATTATATTAATTCTTGTATCTTTTTTCTTTGGTATCCCTGTTGTTTTATCACAGGACGAAATTATTTTAACAATAGGGGACAGAAGTATCAGCCGTATTGAATTTGAAAGATTATATAATAAGAATAAATTCTTAATAAAGGATGAAACGCAGGATATGGAGGAATTCCTTGAGAGATTTATTAACTTCAAGCTTAAAGTAACGGAAGCTGAAAGCCTTGGATATGATACTACCGGGAATTTTTTAAAGGAGCTTAATGCCTACAGGAAGGAACTTATTAAGCCTTATATGCTGGATACTGTTATAAGGGAGCAGTTTTATACAGATGCTTATAAACGAATGCTGAAAGATCTTGAAGTAAGCCATATTCTTATAAATCTTGATCCGAAAGCTTCACCTGAGGATACAATTGCAGCATGGAATAATATTATGCTGTTGAGGTCTGATATAATTAACGGGGAAGATTTTAGCGTAATTGCTGAGCAAAAATCCGATGATCCATCTGCCCGAACAAATAAAGGTTATCTGGGGTGGTTTACTGTTTTCCAGATGGTTTACGAGTTTGAAAAGGCTGCATACTCAACATTGCCAGGAAGTATTTCCATGCCGGTAAGAACCAGGTTCGGATATCATATTATTAAGGTTCAAAGGGAAAGGCCTGCAAGAGGTTCTGTTCAGGTAGCACATATATTTATCAGCGTTCCCGAGGATTCCCCGGAAGATAAGATTGATGCTGCAAAGGAGAAAATATATAGCTTACATGACAGCCTGATTAATGGAGCCAGTTTTAAAAGTATTGTGAGAGTTTATTCAGACGACAGAAGTACTGCGACAAGTGGAGGCGAATTACCCTGGTTCACCATAGGAAAAATGATCCCGGAGTTTGAAAATGCGGCTTTTTCTCTTGAAATCCCCGGACAGATATCAGAACCTGTTAAATCGTTCTATGGATGGCATATTATAAAACTTATGGATAAAAAACCTGTCGGAAGTTTTGAAAAAGAAAGAGAGGTTATAGAAGAAAGAATGAACTCAGCAAGTTTTTCAAAGTATATTGAAGAAAAGTTCATTAAAAAGTTAAAAGAGATACATAATTTTAAGTTAAGTTCTGAAAACCTGAATATTTTTTATGCCATCGTAGATACAAGTATCTTTAATGCCAGATGGAGACCGGAAAAATACGATATTCCCAATGATGTGTTATTTTCCATTGGTGATATTCTTATAACGCAGCGTGATTTTGCCGGGCATCTTGAAAAGATGCAGCATAAAATACCTCCCTATGATATAAAGGTGTTTATTAATGATGAATTTAAAAAATTTTCCGAAGGAATAGTATATAAATATGAAGAATCTTTACTTGAAGACAGGTATCCGGAAATTAAATATATTTTACAGGAGTATCATGATGGAATACTTTTATTTGATCTGACAGATAAGATGGTATGGAGCAAAGCAGTTAAAGATACTTCTGGTCTGGAAGATTTTTTTTATAATAATATTGAAAATTATAAATGGAACAACAGAGCGGATGCTTATATCATCAATGTGAAAGACCCTGCATTATTGGCAAGAGCGAGAAGACTGACATCTAAAAATGCCGGTAATATGGATTTTAGTGAAGAAATGCTTGCCCGGCAATTATGTCCGGATGACACAGTTGTTTCCTGTGTTGAAATTATCTCCGGTAAATTTGAGAGAGGAGACAATGAGCATATTGATGCTGCCAGATGGAAAAAAGGCTTAGGGAAGAACATAGAACATAACGGAGTTTTTTCTTTTAGATATATTCGCCGGATATTACCTCCTGAATATAAAAAACTTGAAGAAACAAGAGGCCTTGTCCTTACCGATTACCAGGAGTTTCTTGATAAAGAATGGATTGATGAACTCCGAAACAAATATCCGGTGTTTATTAACCGGGAAGTAGTTTCAAAAATCACAGAATGAAATGAAATCGTTAGTTGCAGTATTTAGTTCTGTATTATTAATAATAGGCTCTTGTAATTACTTTGCTAAAGAGCCTTTAGAAAAACCGATTGCCAGGGTATTCGATATGTATCTTTACCCTGTTGATATGGAAGAACTGATGCCAAAAGGATTGTCTGGAGAAGATAGTATAAGAATTGCAAGAAGGATAATTGAAGAGTGGATAAGGGATAAACTTCTTTTAAGAAGAGCAGAACAATATCTTGCAGGATCAAATTATTCCATAGAGAAACAACTTGAAAATTACCGGGCTTCCTTACTGACATTTAAATACAAACAGGAGTTTTTATTGCAAAGACTTGATACATTAATTAATGAAAAAGAGATTGAAGGATATTATTCAGAGAATTCTTCCAATTATATACTTAATACCGATGTAGTAAAACTCACTTACGTTAAACTCCCGGTAAATGCTCCTCAGATATCGCTCGTAAGAACTCTCTACAGATCAGAGAGAGATGAAGATCTTGCAAAACTTGAACAATATTGTATTTCTTATGCCGATAATTTTATTATTAAAAGTTTGAACTGGATAAGGTTTACAGATTTCATACAACAAACCCCCATAAAAATTGAAAATCCGGGAAGATTTTTGATATATAACAGGAATATTGAAGCAAGAGACAGTCTTTATCATTATTTCATTCATATATTTGAACATATCCCTGAGAAAGAAACCGCTCCAGTAGAAATGGTTGCAGGGGATATCAGGAATGTTTTGCTGAATAAAAGAAAGATAACCCTGATAAAGGAGCTTGAAAATCTTGTATATAAAGAAGGAATAAGCCGTAATATGGCTGAAATTTATAAATAGCAAGGCTTAAATCTTCTTTGGCCAAAGTTTTGTTCATGAACAATAAATTGGTTGTCAGTACGTTGAATAGAATTGACTGTAGAATAATTTAATACTTTATAAAATGAGAAAGTTATTAGTTTCATGTTTGATTTGTTTTTTTGTTGGGAATATATTGCACAGTCAACCCTACATTCTTGACCGTGTTGTAGCAATTATAGGTGATTTCATGATACTTCAATCGGATATTGAAAATCAGTATATGCAGTATCGTGCACAGGGCCATGATATTCCGGATTTAAAATGTATGGTACTTAAAGAATTAATGGAGGAAAAATTGTTGTTAGATCAGGCTAAGATCGACAGTATTGAGGTTCCGGATGCAACAGTGGAACTTGAGCTTGACAGGAGGATGCAATATTTCATAAATATGATAGGCTCAAGGGAAGACCTGGAAGAATATTTTAATAAGTCAATTATTGAGATAAAAGCAGACTTCCGGGAATCTGTTAAAAACCAGAATATCACAAATGAAATGCAGAGAAAAATAATAGATGATCCCCGGGTTACTCCTTCTGAAGTGAGGGCTTTTTTTAATAAAATTCCGGTGGATAGTCTTCCTTTTATAGATGCACAGGTTGAAATACAACAAATAGTATTATTTCCGGTATTATCTGATCAGGCTGTTTTTGAAGTTAAAGAGAGATTACTGGATCTGAGGAGAAGGATTATTGAAGGTGAGAGTTTTGAACCCCTGGCAATCCTATATTCCGAAGATGGTTCCTCAACTGAAGGAGGAGAGATCGGTTTTTCTTCCAAATCTGATCTTGATAAGGAATATGCGAAAGTTGCTTTCAGTCTGAAGGAAGGACAGGTATCAAAGATTGTGGAATCTGCCTTCGGTTTTCATCTTATACAGTTAATTGCCCGAAGGGATGAGCAGGTTAATACAAGGCATATCCTGATGAAACCTACTGTTACATCAGATGCAAGGTCAAAAGCAATAAGCCGGCTCGATTCAATAATAAATCTGATAAAAGCTGATAGCATGACCTTTACTCTCGCTTCCAGGTTGTATTCAGAGGATGAAGATACCAGGTTAAGCGGAGGACTTCTTGTGAACCCACATACCAATTCTTCAAATTTTGAGTATAATCAACTTGATACCAAAGATTATCTTATTGTCAGGGACATGAATATTGGTGATATATCGGAGCCATATGAGACTGTAAATAAAAATGGTAAGGTTATCTATAAGGTAATAATGCTGAAATCAAGAATTGAACCTCATCGCGCCAACCTGAAACTGGATTATCCATTATTTCAGAATGCTGCATTACAGGAAAAAAGGCGAATGATCATTGAAAACTGGATAATTGACAAACAGGAAGAAACCTATATTCGTATTGAAGATTCGCTGCATTCATGTGAGTTTTTAAAAAATGGCTGGTTAGTCAGATGACTATTTAAAGTCTGAAACATGAAAAGAGGTTTTTTAATATTCCTTCCGCTAAAAGGATGGCTGGTAATCTTCTGTATTACTGCATATTTTTCTCTTTCAGCACAAACCGTCAGGAAAATAGAGATCTTAAATGCCGATATTACTGAATTTGATAACACCCTCGGTTATCAGGCCAGCAGATTAATAGGTAACGTACGTTTCCTGCATGAAGATGTTTTAATGAATTGTGATAGTGCACACTATTTTCCCGAAACAAACACACTTGATGCCTTCAGTCGTGTTCATTTGTGGAGGGAAGATTCATTACAACTATTTGGAAATTTTCTGAGATATAAGGGTAATACGCGTACAACAGAGGTAAGAAATAATGTTGTTCTGTTGGATAGGGAAACACAATTGAAAACAAATCATATTGACTATGATCTTACCACTGATATAGGTTATTACCTTGGTGGTGGTGATATCGACAATGGAGACAACAATATAAAAAGTTTGCAGGGGTATTATTATGCAAAGGATAAAATGGTTTTTTTCAAGGATAGTGTGATTGTTACAAATCCTGAATACATAATGTATTCAGATACATTGAAGTATAATACCGAGACGGAAGTTGCCTATTTTCTCGGACCGACAAAAATTGTTGCAGAAGAAAATATTATTTTTTGCGAGAATGGATGGTATGATACCCGAAATAATATTTCAAGATTCAGCAGGAATGCTTCTTTTCATACTGAAAACCGGATATTAAAAGGTGATAGCCTGTATTATGAGAGAGAAACCGGATTCGGACAAGGGATCAAAAATGTTGAGCTTATCGATTCCGCTCAAAACATTGTATTACTTGGCGATCATGCAATTTATCATGAAAAAACAGGGGATGCTGTCCTTACACAGAAGGCTGTGATGATTCAGATTGACAATTTGGATTCTTTATTTGTTCATGCAGATACCCTGAAATTAGTTGAGGACACTATACCTGACAAACGGATCATTAGAGCATACAGGCATGTAAAAATATACAGACATGATTTTCAGGCCAAATGCGATTCCCTTGTTTATACTGATGCTGATTCAGCATTCCACTTTTATGGAGAACCTGTCTTATGGTCAGATGAGAACCAATTAACGGCAGAGTTTATTACTATTTATACAAATGATAAAAAGCTGGATAAAATAGAATTGACCAATACTGCCTTTATCATTTCCATGGAAGATGAAACAAGGTTTAACCAGGTTAAGGGAAGAGATATGCTTGGTTTCTTCGATAATAATGAACTTACAAGAATTGAAGTTGACGGGAATGGCCAAACTGTTTATTTTGCAAGAGAAAATGAGGAAATCATCGGACTTAATAAGGCGACAAGTGCAAACCTGGTAATTTATCTAAAAGACCGGAAGTTTGAAAGAATTCTGTTTTTGGGTAATCCGGATGCTACTTATTATCCCATTGAAAAGATCACTACTTCTGAATCGCAACTCGATAATTTTAAATGGTTTGGTGAATACCGGCCTGAGAGCAGGGATGAAATATTTATTTGGAAGAAGTTGAACGGGGACATTCCTGACGAAGAGGTGTCAGAAGAAGAATTGCATCTTATAGGAACCAGTAATGTGCAGAAAAAGAGAGATTATAAACCGGAGAATATACTCAATACTCATCCTCATTAAAAAAGAAATCCTCCTTACTGGGATAATCCGGCCACAGGTCCTCAATGCTTTCATAAATTTCACCTTCATCTTCAATTTCCTGAAGATTTTCAATAACTTCAAGCGGGGCACCTGATCTTATCGCGTAATCGATCAACTCTTCTTTAGTTGCCGGCCAGGGAGCGTCCTCAAGTTTAGATGCTAATTCAAGTGTCCAATACATAATACAATTATCTATATGAGAATAAAAAATCGCTTATTTTAAAAATGCGAAAATATAAAAACTTTTTTATTATTTACAACTTTGGCTCCCAGGGAATGTCCTTTTGATTTAAATCCTTGGAAATCAATCGTGATAGCATGAAAAGAAAATCTGATAAACGATTGAGGTATTTGATGATAAGAGGATCTGTCTTATATTCCTCTGATAATTTTATTATATCTCTTTCAGCTCTGCGACAAACAGTTCGGGTAATATGGCAGAATGATACGGTTTGACTTCCTCCGGGTAGAATAAATGAGTGTAATGCCGGGACTGTATTATCGATTATATCTATTTCTTTTTCAAGCCTTAAAATATCCTCTTCAATGATTTGGGGTAGTTTATCGTAAATTGAGATATCATCTGCAGCAAGGAGTGAGGCTATAGTCATCAGTCTGTCCTGAATTTCAAGAATCAGATCACTGTAATGAACATTTTTATACGAATCTCTTACCAGGCCACAGTAGGATATTAATTCATCAACTGCACCGTATGCCTCAATTCGGAGGTGTGATTTAGGAACTCTTTTCCCACTCAGAAGTGAAGTAGTCCCATTATCGCCGCTTTTTGTATATATTTTCAATTTTATATTATGTTTTGTTCATTACAACGGTTTCTACCGGATTTTCATTAATGGTATCAGAATCTACCATTCCGTCTTTTAAACGAATTATTCTTTGAGCATGCCGGGCGATGTCCTCTTCATGTGTAACAATTATAAGAGTATTGCCCCTGCTGTGAATTTCCCCGAAAAGACCAAGTATATCTTCAGATGTTTTTGAATCGAGATTTCCTGTTGGTTCATCTGCCAGAATTATTGAAGGGTCATTAACCATTGCACGGGCAATGGCTACTCTTTGTCTCTGACCACCTGATAATTCATTGGGACGATGATCCATCCTGTCCGTTAGCCCTACATCTTCAATTACTTTCAAGGCTCTTTCTATCCGGTAACTTTTTGGTTTACCAGCATAAATCAATGGAAGAGTTATGTTTTCAAGAGCAGTGTATCTCGGTAAAAGATTAAATGTCTGAAAAACAAACCCGATTTCAGTATTCCGGATTTCTGCCAGTTGATCATCTTCCATCTTGCTAACGTCGGTTCCATTCAGTATGTATTTCCCTTTTGTGGCAGTATCAAGGCACCCGATTAAATTCATCAGGGTTGATTTTCCTGAACCGGAAGGCCCCATGATGGCAACATATTCATTTTTAGATATATGTATTGATACAGATTTAAGAGCTTCAACAATGATTGTTCCAATAAGATAGTTCTTAACAATACTCTCAAGCTGAATAATAGGGTTCATTGTGTTAAAAGTTAATTAATAGATGTTGTTTGTCCACTTTTTTGCTAAAGAAAACAATTCCACAGCGGAAAAGATCAATACTCAGGGAAACTTTTTTGTTTTCTATGATAAATTTCCAGGCTTTTTCCATTTCTTCAGACCAGTGAATATCATCAAAGATAATAATAGTTCTTTCTTCTGCATATATGGAGATCAGATTAAAATATCGTACTGTTGAGTTAAAAGTATGATCCCCGTCAATAAAAATCATTAAAGGATGCATGCAATCTGACAATAAACGTGGAAGTAATTCATCAAATCTTCCTTCAAGGAAATGTATATTTTTAAGATTTAATTTTTTAATGAAGCTTTGAGCAAATTTTGTTTTTTCAGAAACTCCTTCTATGGTAATAACATTTGATTCGGGCCTTGCAATAGCCAGGTAGGCAGTACTTAAACCAAGTCCGGTTCCCAACTCGAGAATTGTGGCGGGTTTGAATTTATCTACAAGCTTATAAAGCAATATTCCATATTTATGTGGCAGTCCTGAAATTGCTGCAATTCTGCCTGTATTAATGCCTTTTTTATTTCCGTTTCTGGTTCCTGCACCCAAAGTATTTCCGGATAATTCTGTCTTATCGCTAAGTATCTTTTTACGCCATATCTTAACCCGTTTAAGGTTTTCATCATCTTTATAAACAAATACTTTATTCAGCAACTCAGAAACAAACGGGTTTTTTTCTCCGGGTCTTTTTATGAAAAGTGATTTTATTCTGAAAAGTAAAAATATAAAGATTTTTCTTAGCATGCGGGTTTAGATTTTTTCTAAATTACTAACTTGCAAAAAAAAATAAAACTATGAAACACGGAACATTGTTTTTTTTCATTGGAACATTTCTTTTCTTTTCTATTAATTCTTGTGTTTATAATTGGTCAGGTTCAGTTAACGGAAATGGCAATGTTTTATCGGAATTAAGATCAGTAAAAAATTTCAGTGAACTTGATATATCAGGGATGCAGGAAGTATAGTTTATTTCACAGATCCTGAAAAAATAAATTTTAGTACCTCTAGCGGAGGTTCAGTGCGGGGAAAGAATTGATACCTGTTTAACTAAATACTGAAAAAATTATTCAGAATATTTTCTTTATTCGAATTTTGATTGTTTTATTGTTGCAAAGCAAGGCGCTTAAAACGTTATAAATGAGATGTATATAATTGAAGGGTTTGTGTTTTTTTGGCCTTTATATTTTTTCAGTCGATTTTTTTGGATATATTTATTATAGATTTAACTTAGTGTCCGCATTTTAAACTCTTAAGAACATGAGAAAACTACTTATTTTTACAACTGCTGTACTTCTTACAGGCAGTCTTTTTGCCGGTGGTATTGTAACGAATACCAATCAATCGGCGTCGTTTATCCGAATGCCTGCCCGGGATGCATCTTTGGGTATTGATGCAGTTTATTATAATCCTTCCGGATTGCTTTCTCTCCGGAACGGGTTTCATCTTTCAATGAATAACCAGATCATTTCTCAAACGAGGACACTTAACAGCACTTTCCCGGGAATGAACTCGGATGAATTTATCGGAACAGTTTCTGCACCTCTGTTTCCTTCAGTTTATGCTGTTTTTAAGAAGGATAAATTTGCTTTTTCCATGGGATTAAATCCTATTGGTGGAGGAGGCAGTGCATTTTTTGAAGAAGGTCTTCCCTCCCTGGAGCAAATGGTAGCAAGCGCAAATTTACCGACAGCACTTACAGCAGCAGGTATTCCCACAACAGCTTATGCCACCGAAACTGAATTTGATGGCAATTCTCTTATATGGGGTTTACAGGCTAATCTTTCCTATGCTATTATGGATAATCTTTCTGTAAGCCTTGGCGTAAGATTATTAAGCGCTACTAATACTTACAAAGGTTTCCTGAATATACTCATTAACCCGAATCAACCTGCGTTTGGCACCAATTATAACGGAACCAATATGGTATCTGCTCCTGTTTTCTTCACTGATGCTTCAACCACTCTGGCAGGCTGGTCAGCAGGAGCTTCTTCCTTTGTAGAAGGTCTTCAGCCCATCGTAGGCGGAGGATTTGGAGAAACTTTATTGTCAAATGGAACAAGTGTTGGCTTAACTACTGAGCAAATAGGGCAAATACAAGGACTTATAACGGCTGCTGGTGAGAACCCTGCAGGGGTTGACATCCAGACTGCCCAGGCAATATTGGATGATGCCGCTCCTGTTTTTTCAGAAAGTGCCACAACAATGGCAGGTTATGTTCTTGCTACTGCAGACAAGGAATTAGAAGCTACACAAACAGGAACAGGATATGCTCCCGTAATAGGACTAAATTATATTTTCAGTGACAATTTAAATATTGCCATAAGGTATGAACATAAAGCCAAGATTACCCTGGTAAACGAAACCATTAGTGATGTTGAAAACATGTATCCTGACGGTGTTGAGACCTCCAGCGATATGCCTGCAAATATTTCATTTGGGCTTGGTTTTAAACCTGTTAGCAAACTTAGTTTATCAGCAGGTTATCACTTCTATCTTGACAAGAATGCAAATTATGGAAAGAAAGTAAATGAAGTCCCTGTTGATAACTCAGAAGTGATGGATAAAAATTTCTGGGAAGCTTCTTTTGGTGCGGAATATGCCTTAAGTGACAGAATTCTTGTTAGTGCCGGATATTTGCGTACTCAAACCGGAGTAAATGACAAATATCAGAGTGATCTCAGCCACAGTCTGAGTACTAATTCTATAGGTCTGGGCGGACGTTTTATGGTAAATGAGAATATAGGTGTAAATCTTGGATATATGAACACCATGTATGAGACGTATACCAAGTTATTCGGGACTACCTACAAAGAAGTTTATGATCGAAAAGCTTCGGTAATTGCTGTTGGAGTTGATTTTAGTTTTTAACTTTTCTCTGCACTTATTAAATACCACTAATTTAAAAAAACCTGAGGCTGTCTAAAAAGCCTTATGACTTTAGAATTCACTTTCAATTTGTAAGTTATTCTATAAAAACCTCTGTGACCCTCTGTGTCTCCTCTGTGATCTCTGTGTAATATATTATAGTATAATTGGTTACACAGAGGGCCCCAGAGAAGGCACAGAGTTTTACTTTCAATTTGTAATCTATTAATTCAATGATTAGTCTTTTTAGACAGACTCAGGTTTTTTTATTTAAAAAAGAAAGTTCAGTCCGATATAGAATCCTGAGCTTCCATCCTGATCATTCAGTGCTTTCCCCATATCCACAGAGATAATAAAGTTTTCATTCATTGCAATTTTAAGGCCGGCCCCAATGCTATGATGCAATTTATCAGTATCTCCGGTAAAAAAATCACTGAGAACAAAATCTTCCCCCGGAACAATCGAAGAAACGTCAACATCAATAGTTTGTGTGATTTTTCCAAAATCCCAGAAAGGATTAAGGGCAAGATAGAAGTTCTGGTTTATAAGCTGAAAACGTACAAATTTCCAACGAAGTTCAACATTTCCATAGAAAAATCCATCACCTACTACCCGATTACGAAGAACTCCTCTCAGGGTCTTTGATCCTCCTAGTCCCTGCGAAGCAGATCCTCTTAGAAATGACGTAATAACCAGAGGTTGAGCATAGAAAGGCACTTTCCCTTTACCTAAAGTTTGCTGGTAAGCTAGTCTGTAGACAAATGACAGATCATCCTTAAGAAGTGTGAAATATTGCCGGTGTGTTACTGCAAATTTGGTATGTGCAAATTCACCGTTCCCAAGGAAACCCGGAGCTGTCTGGATTACAGCTTCCGTCCAAAGCCCTTTCATAGGGTTTGGTTCATTATCACGGGTATCATAAGATAAGCCTGCTTTAAGGTAATTAACCCAGCCACCATCCTTTTCATCTTCACCAATAATACCCCAGTTTACATATTTTTCATATAAAGTCTCTTCTGCTGGCATATCATATTTTTCACGGTCAACAGGTGCAGTCTGGAAATTATAGCTTGCAAACCCGGCTGTCCAGAATAGGTTTTCACCGTTAAGTTTTCCAGCAAGGTCAATTTTCGTCCTGAACATTTTACGGTCTTGCGCATAAAAAACTCTTGAAATATAATCATTGGTATTATCCTCATCAGTAAAAGCTGCATTATAGAATGTTTCGTAACCGTTAAACCCGTAAAAATCCAGTTTTGGATCTGTAATGTAACTTAAATCGAAGGTAGTACGAATTCCATTAATCAACTGGTCGGAATCATAAAATAACCTGTTGATGCCACTACCACTTGAATACCTTGATAACTCCAGATAAAGGGAATGATTGTATTTTGGATACCGGCTTCCATCACCATATTGATAAAGATTCACTAGGGCGCCGTATTGAAATCCCAGATCGGTATCAAACGAGATGGTGGGCAGTGCCCCCAGATTCCAGCCGGTTTTAATGTTTTCCTTTTCCTGAGCGTTAACAGGCAAACAGGTGAGAATAAGAATGCCTGAGAGAAGTAAAAGTCTGTTTTTCATATGGTTTGAAACTTTGATTAGGGTTGGCAATTTAAGAATTATTATCAAATAAGTGATTTTAGGACACTAATTGTTTTTAACTTAATAAATATGTAATTTTAGCATAATATTCTGTTCATTTATCATATTTTAAATGAATTTATGAAAAATCCCGGCTTCACAGTCTATTATTTTGCTTTAGGAATTGTTTTTTTTATTCTGGAGCATTATAAGTTATTTTACCCTGCAATGATTGTAAGAGCGATGATAATACCTGTGCTTATGGTGTATTATCATTTTCAGGTAAAAGAAAGATATTATCTGCTTCATGCATTAGTTTTGTCCGGATTGTTTTTTTCAGGGCTTGGAGATTTTCTGGTTTACCTTTCAGATAATAAGATTGGGTTAAGTCTTGATAAGGAAATGTTTTTTCTTACCGGCCTTGGCTTTTTCCTGTTAACACAACTGCTATATATAATTGCTTTCAGCCTTCCACGTGGGAGAAATCCCATTTTTAACCGAAGGATCTATCTTCTTTTCCTTGTAATTGGATATGGTGTACTTATGATTTGGCTATTATACAGAGGATTGGGTGATATCCGGATTCCGGTTATTATTTATGCAGCGGTAATTCTTTTAATGCTTCTTGCTGCATTTAACAGGCATGGAAAAGTTAACGGAGTAAGTTATATGCTTGTGGTGTTCGGAGCTTCCTTTTTTGTCCTTTCAGATTCTATGGTTGCGGTTAACAGATTTTATCAGAAGTTTGACTTTGCACGAATACTTACAATGTCCACATATTTAATTGCTCAGTACCTGATAGCAATGGGCTGTATTAAGCAGGATGCAGTTTCCCATGGAAACGGCAATGGGCAGTAAATGATAATGCGGGGAGTAATGGAATATCTGTTTCCCCCGGAAACAAAAGTGTCTGTTTTAAAGGAAGCTGATGCAATTAACGGTAAAGCAATTTACAGGTATGTATTTAAATGAAATGAATTGGAAAAATATGTCCGGATACAGGATGATTATTTCAGATATATATGAAGTTTTTCCAACAGTTCAAAAGGGTCCATCGGTTTGGATATATAATCGTCACATCCTGCCTGAAGACATTTTTCACGATCGTCAACAAATGCATAGGCAGTTTGGGCAATTATGGTAATATCAGGACGAATGGACTTGATCCTGGCAGATGTTTCGAACCCGTTAAGGAAGGGGATTTGTATATCCATTAAAACCATATCTATGGTTCTATCTTCTTCACAGAATCTTAAAGCTGTAAGCCCATCTGTTGCGTATTCAAGTGAAACACCGGTCTCTTCCAATACTTCTTTCAGAAAATAAGTACTTGAGATATCATCTTCAACTATAAGAATCTTTTTACCAGTCCAGTTATAGTCTTTGAAAATTATATTCTTATTCATTAATAATGGTTAAGGATGAAAGCTTCCCTTACAATATTTTAAATATAAGAAAAAAAAGAAAGTAAACAAAATAAAATCCGGATTCAGGAAAATAGCCATGAATTTTCCTACTGTCAAATGCCCTCCCACCGTAAAGGTGGGATTAGTTCATTTGTACTTTTCAGTGCGCTGACGCTTCTGAAAAGTAAGATTCACTGAAACTGCCAACTTTTTTCACTTTGCGACTGCCAACTGCCCTCTGCCAACTTTTTTTACCTTGCCAACCCGCCCTGCCCTGGCCAAAAAGCCTCAGGTTCACACAATCCGTGGACGTCCTACGCACATAAGCTTTCTTTTTAGATTACCGTAATAATCACACGTTGAAATCCTGTGAGTGCAGGAGTTCCGCTATCTTTTACCTCAAGGATGACATGGATAGTATCACCGGGCTCTGTATCTGATGGAACTGTGAAAGAAGACTTTTTATTACCGGCATCATTGATTATTATATCGTTACTGTAAGTACCTGCTTCCTTGTATTGCCACCAGGTATATGTCAGCTCATAACCATCCGGATCTTTGGCAGTTCCTTTTAAACGGACCATATCCCCTGCTTTTGCTGTGATAATGGCAGGATGATTCAGCCTGACAACAGGTGCATGGTTGGAATCCTGAAAATTTTTAACACACCATTCAGCTCTTGCTGCAAAATCATTCTGGAGTACCGGGATCCAACGCAATTGTGGATAATAAGCATCCCATTCTCCGGTAAAAGGATTGATATCCTTAACTGTTGGGACATCTTCCCAGACATCTGCCCATACATTGGGGTTTTTCTCTGACTGAACAAAACGGCCCCCTAATCCTCCGTAAGAAGGGTTCTCTTCATTTCTCAATCCAAAGCGGAAATCTAAGCAATAGAGCCAGGCCGGGGAATCCCATTCCGAAATAAAATCATATCGGATATGTCCTCTTTCAGCGTAATGAGGGGATAACTCAAAATCATGATATTTAACCATATAATCGCCTTCAACCGGTTGACCGTCGTCATATGTATAATATCTCTTCAATAAGGGGCCACGGTTGAAAAGGATGTTTTCCGCATACCATTCACCATCCATCAAGGCATGCAACTCTTCAGGTACAAGCCGGCGCCAGCTGTATGCAAAACCTCTGGGTTGGCTGCGATTGAATATAGTCTTAATATCGGGCCAGTTTGGCAGGATATATTCAAGAAAGGTCACATCCTGGTTCAGGATAATGTAAACTATGGTTTTATTGACTACTTTGTTATAAATTTCCTGCCATTGATCAGTTCCTTTATACTTCTCCTCAATGCATTTTAAAGCGCGTGCCAGGGTATTTGTTCCACCCCAAACCTGAACATAAACCGGATCGGGATTATCATCAAGTAAAATCTTCCTGATAAGCTCCGAGCCATCAGTAATTTTATCCATTTCTCCCTCAAACTCAATATTTCCAACTCTTATAATACTTTTAAGATATTCAGGTTTCGGGTATGAATTATCGTGCAGTAGGAGATTATCATAGGATTCAGCGTATAAATCTATAAAACCCTGCATCCATTCGGTCCCGGTCCACCGCAGTTCGGTTCTTTCACCATATGATTTTGCTGTATTAGGCATTCCGGAAGTAAAAAGAGTCCCTTTGCCATCACCTGAATAGTGCCATTGAGAACTGCTATATACCAGCCCTTTAACATCAAATTCGTTGGAGTATAACAGAAACCTGATGAAGGCGTTCTGGTCATCAACTTCACCATCGTTAGTAATAATAATTTGGGGTTTTGCAAAGTCGGTTGTAATTTTTTTGTTGCATCCGGTGAAAATGAATGCGATAAAAATGATACAATACAGGGGGGATCTCATTTGTAAAGGTTTGGTTGAAAATTTTATTTAAGTTTCGTAGGTTAATAGACTTAAAGATAATATTTTTTTTTAACAACGCCAGTGAGGGCTCTCTCCTTTGCGTATATAATAGAAATAAGTGCGAAACTTGAGTTATTTAAAACCACTTGTATGGTTTGAGGATTGAATCAAGAAAAACTTATTTTTTATTAAAAAATTACTAATTACTAGTGAAAACTTACATAAATTCTAAAGTTCGTATATTAATTAAAAAAAAAATGAGTATTTTTCCTTTTTTCTATAAAATACTATTTCACAATGAAGTATAAAAAGATATTAGGTATTGACATTGGAGGCTCCGGCGTAAAAGGAGCTATTGTACACACAAAGAAAGGTAAGCTTATAACAGATAGGTACAGAATTGCAACACCTTCTCCGGCAACGCCGGAAGCGGTGGCTGAAGTAATCCGTAAGATTGCAGTGCATTTTGACTGGAAGGGTGCTATTGGTGCCGGGTTCCCCGGAGTTGTTCAGAACGGGATCGTCAGAACAGCTGCAAATGTTGATAAAACATGGATTGACAAGGATATTAATAAATTAATAACTGGTATTACCAAGTGCCCTACTCATGTAGTAAATGATGCTGACGCTGCTGGTATGGCGGAAATGGTATTTGGAGCAGGAGCAGGTTTCAGGGGAGTAGCCTTTCTTATCACCATTGGAACTGGTTTGGGAACAGTGATGTTTATTGATGGAAAGCTTGTGCCTAACCTGGAGTTCGGACATATCACACTTAAGGGGGATGATGCTGAGAAATATGCTTCCGATGCTGCCAGAAAAGATCTTAATTTAAGTTGGGAAGAATGGGCAGGAAGGTTTGACGAATACCTGAAGCTTCTGGAAGATCTCTTTTGGCCCGATATGTTTATTCTTGGAGGAGGGGCTTCCAAAAAGAAGGATCTTTATATGAATTTCCTTCATACAAGGGCAAAAGTAGTCACTGCTCAATACCTTAATGAGGCAGGTATCGTTGGAGCAGCTTTATCTGCAAGGAGTCACTTCAAAAAATTGGAATAACCCGGAAAATTTAGCCCCGTAAATTTCAAAATAGCAGGTTTAATTTTACTGAATCGGTATGTTGCTGGATTACCCAATTGCCGGGGGATGGCTTATTTTATTTCCTGGAAGAATCTTTTTAGAAATTTCTCCATAAAACGGTGCCGCTTTTTCGCCAGTTTTCTTCCTGTTTTAGTGTTCATAAGGTCTTTTAGTAACAGTAATTTCTCGCAGAAATGATGTATGGTAGGGGAGTTATTGTTTCTGTATTCCTCTTCTGTATAATATTTTTTTGGGATATATTCAGGATCATATAATTTTCTTCCCTTATACCCTCCATAGTTAAACGCCCTTGCAATACCAATTGCTCCCATTGCATCAAGCCTGTCGGCATCCTGAACGCACTGTAGTTCAGGAGATTTAGGCGTTGGGTCTTCACTTCCCCCTTTAAAGGAAACTCTTTTTATGATATCTTCCACTTTAGATATGATATTATTATCTGCATCGAGAGAGGTCAGAAATTTCCTGGTGATCATGATTCCTTTATTCTCATCTCCATCATTGAACTTTGGATCTGCAATATCATGAAACAGTGCTCCCAGGCTTGTAATAAAAGTATCGGCGCCTTCCTTCATTGCAATAATAAGAGACAGCCTCCATACCCTGCAGGTATGTGACCAGTCGTGACCTCCTTCGGCCGATGAAAGACTTTGTTTGACAAAGTCCTCTGATCTTTGGATTATTTCTTCTTCTTTCATATTTCTCACGGAGGAAATCTTTCCTAAACAATTCCTGCAAAACCCATAAAAGCAAGGGCGAGAATGCCTGCCACAATAAATGCTATCGGAACACCCCGCATGGATTTTGGAACGTTCAGCAATTCAAGTTGTTCGCGGATTCCGGCAAATGTGATAAGGGCCAGACCAAAACCAAGAGCATTACCTATGGCAAAAACAACACTTTGTAAAAGCCTGAATTCTTTCTGCCCCACAAGCACGGCAACCCCAAGTACAGCACAGTTAGTTGTTATAAGGGGAAGAAAAATACCAAGTGCCTGGTATAAAGGAGGACTTATTTTCTTTAGAATTATTTCAACGAGTTGAACCAGCGAGGCAATAACAAGAATGAAGGTGATGGTACGGGCAAATTCAATTCCCAGAGGTAATAGTACGTATTGCATCAACAGATATGTTACAATGGTTGCAATTACCATAACAAAAGTAACTGCTCCTGTCATCCCGATTGCAGTAGGCACTTTATTTGACACCCCCATGAAAGGGCATATTCCCAGAAACTGTGCCAATACAATGTTGCTTACAAAAACAGCGGAGATGATTATTATTATGTATTCCATGTTAAAATAATTTTTAACTTAATTGTAATATTGTGTTTAACAAAGTGTCTTAAAGCAATGCGCAGAGTTTTTATACCTCCGTGTTTTCCTGTGCAACCTTCCGTGGCTCTCTGTGTAATAAATATATACTGAATAATTCATATTAATATTTCTAACTTCTACCTTTCCAACTTCTTCTTCGCAATATTCATAATTACAATCAAATAACCCAATGCCAGAAAGGCACCAGGGGCCAGCACAAATACCAGTATTCCGTCACCCTGTATGAATTTATATCCAAAAAATGAACCACTGCCTAGTATCTCTCTAACAGCACCAAGCAAAGTAAGTGCAAAAGCAAAACCCACTCCCATTCCGAGTCCGTCGAGAATTGCCGGAAAAAATTTGTTTTTCGATGCGAAAGCTTCGGCACGGCCCAGAACTATGCAGTTCACTACTATCAACGGTATAAAAAGGCCGAGGGCTTTGTACAGATCCGGGAAGTAGCCTTTCATTACCAGTTCCACAACAGTGACAAAAGTTGCAATTATCACTATGAACGAAGGAATCCTGACTTTATCCGGTACGAAATTTTTAATAAGTGATACAAATACACTCGACATAAACAACACAAAGGTGGTAGCCAGTCCCATCCCTAAACCATTGACAGCAGTAGTTGTTACTCCAAGTACCGGGCAAAGTCCCAGGAAAAGTACAAATACCGGATTTTCCTTAAAAAAGCCTTTGCTAAAGTTTTTCCAATTATTCATATTGTAAATATTTTACAATGTTTATTATCGGGCAGACATATATGCCTTATAAGCTCTTTGCACAGCATCACAATATGCTCGTGAGGAGATAGTAGCAGCGGTAATGGCATTTATTTCCCCGTTATCTTGTCTGACAGCAATTTTGTATTCAGATGGATTTTTATTTTGAAAGAAGGTACTGAATTCCGATTTCCCTTTCTCTATTTTATCTCCGAGTCCGGGTGTTTCCTTATGTTCAAGAACTGCAATGTCGATGATACTCCCGTCGGGAGCGAATCCAACCATAAGCTTGATCAGTCCGCTGAACCCTTTCATAGTAAAAGTTTCAACTGCTGTGCCAACCAGCTCTCCGTTTTTCTTCGCTGAATAAAGGCTGAGGCTGTCATTTCCTGAGGGCACACGAATGAAATCTTCAGAAGGATTGTTATCAAATTCAGGTACTACGGATTTAATCGCAAAGTTTTTTTTGGCCAGCTCTGCCAGCCTGATAGGTTCTTTTGTCAATTCATAGACAAAACCCAGAGTAGCTGATGCTACAAGGGTAACGACGAAAAGGGCGAAAACCATGTTAACGAAATTCGATTCTCTTTTAGCCATTTCTCAGTTCCCCGAAACGTTTAGGTTTAACATATTTGTTTATAAGAGGTGTAAATCCGTTCATTATCAGAATGGCAAACTGAACACCTTCAGGATAAGCACCGAAAGTTCTTATTAGCACAGTAATAATTCCTATACCGGTACCGTAAATGATCATTCCTTTAACAGCCATAGGAGAAGTTACATAATCTGTTGCCATATAAACAGCTCCCAGTATCAGTCCGCCGGTTAACAAGTGAAATAACGGATCGGCAAAGCTCTCTTTATTTGTCATCCACAATGCGCCGGTGAATAAAACAACAGTCAGCAGAATACTTACGGGTATGTGCCATGTAATGATTTTCTTCCACAGCATATAAAACAGTCCTATAAAAAGGGCAAAGGCAGCAATTTCTCCTGAGGAACCAGTCATCCTGCCCATAAACAGATCAAGGTGTGAAGGCATTTCAGACATGATCTCAGATACCGGGATTTCATTTGCAAGCTTCTCGCTCATTTTACTCAGGGGAGTTGCTCCTGTGGATGCGTTGATGTAAGCAAACCATTGCAGCGGTTCAGGATATTTCGTCATGGCAGCAGGAAAGGAAATAAATAAGAAAACACGTCCCACAATGGCAGGATTGAAAGGATTGTTTCCTAAACCTCCGAAAGACATCTTTCCAACTCCAATGGCAACAAGTGCTCCTATAAGAATAATCCATACCGGAAGATTGGAAGGAAGGCAAAAAGCAAGCAGTAATCCGGTTACAGCCGCAGAGCCATCGAGATGTGTGGGATTGCTTCTAAAAATGTATTTCTGTATAGCAAACTCAAATAAAATACAAGAGGCAACAGAAACAAATGTAACAACAAGCACCCCCAGCCCGAAATAATAAAAAGAAACAAGGAATGCAGGCAGAAGGGCCAATATTACACCATACATCAGCTTTGGGACAGATTCATCAGAATAGACGTGAGGAGAAGGAGATACGTTTAACATATTCATATTGCTGCAATACTTAGAGACGCATTATTAGTTTTTTCTTATGCGGATCATTTGAAGTGTTTTTGTTTTCCCCAGTCTGATATAATCCAGCAGGGGTCTTCCTGAGGGGCAGATATAACTGCAGGAACCGCATTCCATACAATCAAGTACTTTTTCCATTTCAAGTCTTTCATACATTTCTTTTTCTGCAAGGCTCATTAATAAGTAGGGTTCAAGCCCCATTGGGCATACACTTACACATTTACTGCACCGAATACAGTTTCGCACTTCCTTTCGCTTTGAAAACTTCTGTGGAATGACGAGGATACCGGAACTTCCTTTTACAACCGGTACATCCAGACTATTCAGAGCTTTTCCCATCATCGGGCCACCGTTCACGATCTTTCCTGTATCTTCAGGCAATCCTCCTGCTGCTTCAATGAGATATGAAACCGGGGACCCTAATCGTGTAAGAAAATTTGAAGGATTTTTCAGGGAGAGTCCGGTTACGGTCACCACTCTTTCAAATAAGGGTTTATTTTTCTGTATAGCTTCATAAGCTGCAAATATACTCCCAACATTAAATGCAACAACTCCCACATCAATAGGTAGCGCTCCTGAAGGCACTTCACGTTTCAGTAAAGCTGCTACCAATTGTTTTTCACCCCCCTGCGGGTATTTCACCTTCAGTCCCTGGACAGATATGCCATCTGTATTTTTGATTAAACCCGAAAGATATCTGATAGCATCCGGTTTATTATTTTCAATTCCTATGATAGCTTTTTTCACACCGAGTGCTTTCATCATAATCCTTGTACCTGTTATTATTTCATTCCCTTTCTCCAGCATAAGGGAATGATCGGCAGTAAGAAAGGGTTCGCATTCCACCGCATTCACAATAAGGTATTCGGCTTTTTTCCCCTGGGGAACAGATAATTTCACATGAGTGGGGAAAGTAGCGCCTCCAAGTCCTGCCAGACCTGCCTCAGATATTTTACCAATAATCTCTTCAGCAGTAAGATTAAAATTATCATTAAAGGAAGGGTCCCTGTCAATACTTTCAATCCATTCATCTCCTTCTGTGGTAATTTGTACGGCCAATCTACGGTATCCGGTGCTGTCAAGAAAAATGTCCACCTTTGTAACGGTACCGGATACGGAAGAATGAATATTTGCAGACACGAATCCTGATGACTTAGCAATTAGCTGACCGGTTTTCACTTTGTCTCCTTTAGCTACCAAAACATTAGCCGGGGCACCAATATGTTGTGCAACCGGGATGGTAACGGATGGAGGAATCGGGAGGATATCAATTTTTTTACTGGCGGAAAATTTGTTTTCTGCAGGGTGAACACCTCCTATGGTAAATGTCTTTAACATTATTCCTTTTGTTTAATTTTAAGCACTCAATGTGTTTTCCTTTTCAGCCTTTTCTTTTTTTGGAGGAAAATTTATCTCCAGAATAGCATTTGTTGGGCACTCCGGCACACATTTTCTGCAAAGCTTACATTTAACCGGGTCAATATACGCGAGGTTATTAGACATTGTGATGGCCTCAAACGGACAAACATTAAAACATTTGCTACAACCAATGCAGGCTATTTTGCAGTTTTTTATAGCAATAGCTCCTTTTTCCTCATTAATACATGAAACAAAGATCTTTCTGTCTTTAGGGTTTTTCTTTCTGAGTTCAATAATATTGCGGGGACAAGCTTTAACACAGGCACCGCATGCAGTACATTTATCATCAATAACCTCGGGTAGTCTGGTAACCGGGTTCATATGAATGGCATCAAAATCACATGCAACAACACAATCGCCGTGCCCAAGGCAGCCGTGAGGGCAACCGGTTTCTCCCATGTACAGGATATGCTCAATAGCACATGATGATGCTCCATCGTAAATATTAGTTCTGGGGCGGTGTTCGGGTGCTCCGTTACACCGGATAACGGCAACCTTAGATTCCTGGAGTACAGGTTCCCGGCCTAATATGCCTGCAATAAGAGCCATCATATCGTTACCTCCAACAGGGCAGTATAATCCCTCAAACGATTCTGCTTTTACAAGTGCTTCAGCAAAATTGCGGCATCCGGCATATCCACATCCACCACAGTTTGCGGCCGGGAGGGCGTTTTCAACAACCTCAATACGCGGATCTTCATAAACTTTAAATTTTTGAGCTGCGAGAAAAAGTATTATTGCTGCTAATATCCCTGTGAGACTGAGTGTTAGAATTGTATAGAGAACGATCGGGTTCATAGCGTGTCTGACTTACGAATGGTAAACTGAAATTTTTTATTGATACTCTTATTAAAATATTTAATAAACAAGTAATATGGAATGAGAAGTGAAAGAGAAAACAAACCGGTGAATAATTCTTTGAAACCAAAAGCTGAAAATATTATCAGTGAACTTATTACAATGATAAAAGGGTAAACATATCCTATGAGCAAAGCCTTATATCCCTGGGAAACTGAAAGGATAACATTTACCTGTTCTCCCATCCTGAGTATTTCCCGGGATCTTATCACTTCCACAACTTTATCTTCCATTTCTGAAGCAGAACAGTGCGATTTAGCATGACAAGATGCACATGCAGAAAAAGAGGTAAATCTCACAAATACAGATTTATCACCGATACTGTCAATAATACCTGTATGTTCTATAGATGTGTCAACAGACATTGGGGGAGAATGAAATATTATATGGTCTCTTTACTTAACTAACTTTCCGCTTTAAAATCAAAATACAAAAATAAGATTAAGCAAAAATTAAATATTGCTTTTTACCATATTCCGATAAGCAGATTGTAATTTAGAAGGATTCTAAATAATAAATTTTGTAGTTAACTCCACAAAATTTGTCTTATAAAATTATTTCTAAAGGCCTTTGCGTAGCCTCTTCTCCGAAGTAATTCTACGAAGCAGAAGATACGGGTGCACAGGCTGGTGCCTCCAAAGACTGGTTATAGCGATCGTGGAATGTCAGGCGAAAGCGTGGCGAACAAGGCCTCTCTTGAATTTCACCTTCCTTTTCAAAAATGAACAAAAATCTTGCTATAATGGTTCATTCTCATTATTTGACAAGTTGAGGTTCTGCGAAACTTTAGTAATTTATTGCAGGAAATAATTAAAGATCAATAATATAAAATAATTATTTGGAAATAACAGGAAAAAAATATTTTTAATTCTGTTTATATCTATATATTTATATAAATTTACATTTTGTATGTAATATTACGAAATGCAATTATAGGAATGTATATACATGTTTCTGATACAAGTCTTTAGGTATATTTAATTTATGAATAAGGCTATTACCATCACAATTTTTTCTGTTTTCCTGGTATTGTTTATAACAGGTTTTTTTCACACGGAAGAATATTATAATCTGAAACTTGAAAAGTTAAAACAGGAGTATGCAATTAAGCCGGTAACATCTATTGATCACAGCAAACTGCCTGCTTTGCAAAAAGATTTTAAAACTCCTCAGGAGGTTACGGATGCATGCAATTCCTGCCATACTGAACGTCACAAAGAAGTAATGGCCTCTTCACACTGGAACTGGGAGAGGGTTTCGTATGTGGAAGGACGTGGTATTTCTTCAGCAGGGAAAAAGAATGTTTTGAATAATTATTGTATTGGCTCCCGTACAAATGAACAGGCTTGCGCAAAATGTCATATAGGTTTTGGTATGTCCAATGATCTTTTTGATTTTAATAATGCCCGAAATGTTGATTGTATGGTTTGTCATGATAAGAGTGAAGAATACTTAAAAGGAGTATCATTGGCGGGTTATCCCGATCGGATGGTAAACCTTAAAAATGTTGCTCAGAGTGTAGGTGCCCCCACCCGTCTTAATTGTGGAGGCTGTCATTTTTTCAGCGGTGGGGGGAATAATGTTAAGCATGGTGATCTGGAAGCTGCCCAACTTTCATGTGACAGGGAAGTGGATGTTCACATGGCTGTTAATGGTATGGATTTATCCTGCGTGGCGTGTCATACTGCAAAAAATCACCAGATGCTTGGAAGACTCTATTCTGTGTCATCTACTAACTCAATGAGAGCAACATGCGAGCAATGTCACACAAATACTCCGCATTTCGATAATATCCTTAACAGGCATAATGGAAAAGTATCGTGCCAGGCATGTCATATCCCCGAGTTTGCCAAAGTGAATGCCACAAAAATGGAGTGGAAGTGGTCTGAAGCAGGCAGACTTAAGGATGGAGAACCTTATGCGGAAGTAGATGAGAATGGAAATGCAACCTACCTTTCCATTAAGGGGGCCTTCAGATGGGATACTCTGGTAACCCCCGATTATGTTTGGTTTAATGGCACAGCTGACCATTATATACTTGGTGATACGATCAGGGAGATACCTGTAGCGATGAATAAACTTTTTGGCTCCCACGATGACAAAAATTCCCGGATTGTTCCTATAAAAATCCATGTGGGCGATCAGATCTATGACAAAAAGTATAACCGGCTTATTCAGCCAAAACTATATTCCGAAACAATGGGTGATAGTGCTTATTGGAGGGAGTTTGACTGGAATAAAGCTGCAGAGGCGGGCATGAAGAGAGTAGGACTTCCTTACAGCGGAGAATATGGTTTTGTTGAAACCGTAACATATTGGCCTGTAAATCACATGGTTGCGCCAAAATCTGAAGCGGTAGGATGTGCTGAATGCCATACCCGTTATGAAGGCAGGCTTGAGAATCTTGCGGGGTTTTATCTTCCCGGACGTGATTTTAACAGGACCCTTGACGGAATTGGTGCATTTCTGTTTTTCGCGGCTTTCGTAGCGGTAATCATTCATGCTGTTTTTAGAGTAATTGTTTCTGTTAAGAACAAGAAATACGAAGTGAGGCAGATTGATTATGATGATCGGGAATAGTGGCATTAATGGGTTGTCTGATAAGGGAGATATGTGACCATTGAATGAAGGGATGAAAGGGATTAGTAAGGGATCAGGGGAAAATGAAGCATCAGAATATTTTCTACTGTTGATGAGTAATTAATTTTAATGAGGGAAGAATTAATTGCCCACTTTTGATTTCAGGCTTTACAAGAGCATATATTATATAACAACAGGATCTTATATCAAATAGTCTAAATATGAAGCAGGTTTATATTTATAAAGGTTTTGAAAGGTTCTGGCACTGGACACAAGCAGCGCTTATTTTTTTTCTTGCCGTTACAGGGTTTGAGGTACATGGTAATATTCATATTTTCGGATTTGAACATGCAGCCCGTTTTCACAGGTATGCTTCATGGTTGTTTATAGCTCTTATTATTTTTGCCATATTCTGGCACATTGTTACCGGCGAATGGAAACAATATATTCCCACTTTCAAGAATCTCAGGGAGCAGATTACTTATTATACCATCGGAATGTTCAAAGGGGAGAGCCATCCTGTAAAGAAAACAGAATTATCGAAGTTAAATCCGCTGCAGAGAATAGTTTATCTTGGTTTTAAGCTTCTTCTTGTGCCACTGACTGTTATTTCAGGATTGCTTTACATGTTTCATAAAACAATTGATAAGAATGATATTGTCGTTATAAGGGATATTTCCCTTGAAAGCATTGCATTCTGGCATACCCTGGGTGCATTTCTTCTGATGGTATTTCTGGTTATTCATGTATATATGACAACCACAGGCAAAACGCCAACATCGAATATAAAGGCCATGATTACCGGATATGAGGAGTTGGAGGATGAAATTTGAAAGGATTTGATCTGTGTGGAATTTTTCAGCCTGGCAAATGAATACATTTATTCCTGTTGAATTAAAAAGGTGTTAAAATGAAATATAATTATTCACAGTTCAATTTATAAAAAATATGGAACCAAAACCTTACATGAATCCATATCTGGCCGGTGTTCTTCTTGGCTTGCTTTTGCTGGTAACAATATTTATTACCGGCAGGGGACTGGGTGCCAGCGGAGCTTTCAGGGGAGTTGTTGTTGCAACTGTTCAATCGGCAGCCCCGCATCACGCTGAAAACACTCATTATTACAAGGAGTTTGCTGAGACCAATCCTGAAGGTCCTCTTAGAAACTGGCTTGTTTTTGAAGTTCTTGGTGTTTTTATCGGTGCTTTCTTTTCAGGAGTGATAGCAAACAGAGTAGGCCTTAAACTTGAAAAAGGTCCGCGTACCACATCTGCCATACGAATTGCAGGGGCAATTACCGGAGGAGCTTTGTTCGGATTTGGATCCCAGCTTGGCAGAGGATGTACCAGCGGATCGGCACTAAGCGGAATGGCTGTAATGTCATTTGGAGGGATAATAACCATGATGGCTATTTTTGGTGGGGGATATTTTTTAGCTTATTTTTTCAGAAAACTTTGGTTAAATTAAATGATTATGGGGCCTTTAGTACCGTATATTATCAGTAATGAATTTAACCTTGTAGTTGCCCTTTTAGTAGGCATTGCTTTTGGGTTTATTCTTGAACAGGCCGGGTTTTCTTCTACAAAAAAACTGGTGGGTCTTTTCTATGGGTATGATTTTACCGTTTTACGGGTGTTCTTTACTGCAGGTGTTACAGCTATGGTTGGAGTATTATTGCTGGGACACTATGGATTACTTGATCTGGACATCATTTATATTAATCCGGCTTTTCTGAGGTCTGCGCTGACGGGAGGAGCCATTATGGGTGCAGGATTTATTATCGGAGGATTTTGCCCGGGAACAAGTGTTTGTGCAGCTGCAATTGGAAAACTCGATGCAATGGCATTTGTGGGGGGATCAATAATTGGAATTTTTGGTTTTACAGAAGGATATCCTTTCCTTGAAAAATTTTATCTGGCCGATAATATTGGTCAGGTAAGAATTAATGATCAACTGGGAATATCAATGGAGTTGTTCGGCTTTCTACTAACCATGGTAGCGGTTTCTGCTTTTTATGTTACCTGGCTCATTGAAAATAAAATAAATAATCGCCGGAATTTCATTTCTTCTTCCCGCCTTCGCCAGTATATAATCCTGGCATTACTGCCTTTTGCAGTTATGTCAGTAGTATCGTTTTTACCCGGAAGGACAGATATCATTGAGAGCAGGATTGCTGAAGCTAAGCGGCAGCAAACATGCGTTTTTAAGGAAATTTCAGCAGATAAACTTGCATCGGAGATAGTAAACCATTATTACCAGTTGAATATAATCGATGTCCGTTCACCTGAGGAATTTAAAGAATATCATCTGCCAATGGCTATCAATATTCCTTTTGAACAGATTATGGATCGCCAGTGGGAAAGCCTGTTTAAACAAAGAATGAAAACGAATGTTTTTTATGCTGATAATGACACCCTGGTGAAGATGGCTTGTTTAAAAGCGAAATTTATTGGAAAATCAGATAATATGATCCTTAAAGAAAGTTCAGAGGATTTCAGAAAAATGTTTTTTGAGCTGGAAATGCCAACAGGTAATATCTCAAAACATGAGCTTGAAGTGTATACCTTCAGGTCACAGTCAGCAGCAAGCATGGAGAGTCTTGTTAATTCATTAAAAAATATAGGCCAGCCTGTTAAAAGGGAAATCATTACAATACAGGGAGGGTGCAGTTAGTGCCAAAGAATCCTGATCAGGCAGGTTTTAGTATAGCTTAATTATGAAAATCGAAGAATTATTTTGCGAATAAAAAATAATTAGATATATTTGGGTAATTAAATACCTGAATATATCTAAAAAATAAAATGGAACGCGAAATAATTGTAATAGATGGCGGGAAGTGTAATGGCTGCGGGCTATGTGTGCCGACCTGCCATGAAGGAGCACTTCAGATAATTGATAGTAAAGCAGTTCTTGTAAGCGAGTTAATGTGTGACGGTTTGGGTGCCTGTATTGGTCATTGTCCGGAGGGAGCGCTTACAATAGAAAAACGTGAGGCTGAATCCTACGATGAAATTAAAGTAATGACTGAAATGGCAGGTAAGGGAAAAAATGTGGTAATTGCTCATTTAAAGCATTTGAAAGATCATGACGAACAGACTTTTCTAAAGCAGGGAATACGTTTTCTCTGGGACAATAAGAATAATTTGAATTTTAATCCAGCAGAGGTTGTTGAGGAAGTATATGGTCTCACACCGGTTAGTAAGCCATTTCAAGCTTCTTCTGTTGTTGCTGAAAAAGAAACAGGCGCCTTTCATGCTTGTCCCGGTTCCAGATCATTACATTTTGAAAGTAAAAACAAGGTACAGGAGGATGCAGTGCATCAACAGTCGGAGCTGACACAATGGCCTGTACAGTTACATCTTATTAATCCTGCAGCGGGATATTTCACTGGTGCTGACTTGTTGATCGCTGCAGATTGCGTGGCATATTCAGTAGGGAATTTCCACAACACATATCTGAAAAATAAGAAGCTGGTTATTGCCTGTCCGAAACTTGACAGCGGACTTGAGAATTACGTTCAGAAGATTAAAAGGCTTATTGAGGAAGCAAGATTAAATACTATTACTGTAATGCGTATGGAAGTTCCATGTTGCGGAGGATTACTTCAAATTGTGAAGGAAGCTTCAGAAAATACATTAACAAAGGTTCCTGTTAAAGAAATGATTGTGTCAGTTTCAGGAGATATAATCCGTGATTCATGGATATGATAAGTTCCATTAATGAAAAAAATAGTATTAGGATGTAAGGTTTTTCCTGAATAAATCTATTTTGGTTCCCAATAAGAATTTTTGGAAGAGACTATTTTCCCGTCATTTTTGAGTTTTTTCATAGCTTTATCCACATTCTTTTTATCAAGACCTGTTTTTTCAGTAATTTGACCTGCAGACAGTCGAAAGTTCTTATTTTTTTAAAAGAAAAAACCAAGACTAAGCATAAATTTACTTGCCCTGGAATCGAATGCGAAATTCTGGTTCCCGATTGACAATTTATCTCCAAGTTTACTTAATCCCCCTTCATACCTGAAATCAAAAGTGAGGGTTTTAAAAAGATCAAACCCGGTTCCTGCCTGAAATCCAATAGAAGCACCTTTAGAAAGGGTTTCCATTTCCGGAATGATCTCGTCAAGCCGGGAATCTGATGAAAGTATAACAGAGGCAACCGGTCCGGCATATAATCTCAGAAAGTTGAGTTTTCCCCCCACAAGGACAGGTACATCAATTTTATTATACTTTATGTTCTTAACATATTCTTTCGTTATCCCTGCATCTGCCTCTTCTATCAATACTTTCCCGCCTGAAGTATTGAAATATAATTCCGGTTGAAGGAATGCATTGAAAATTTTTATTCTTGTCATGACTCCAATATGAAACCCCATGAAGTTTTCATCTTCTGACAATGAATATTCACTGCCTCCGGTAGAGATATCTTTTATTTCATCAAATTTTAACTGACTGAAGTTACCCCCGGTTTTTACGCCGAATTTTATAAACTGTGCTGATATTGAACTGGAAAAAACTAAAGCCAACACCAGCAGTATGAATATTTTTCTCATAATGAAAGGTTTTTATTTAAGCAAAATTAATAAAAAGTACGAAAAATACTTATTATCAGGGAGTATTTTAAGAGTTTATTATTACTTATCCAGCCCCGGTTTTGTCTTTTTACCTGTATTTCATAAGAATCTTTAATTTATCCCGATCAGATCCCGTATAACTACGGATGCCAGTATGCAGCCAAAAAGAGGCGGAATATAGGAAATTGTGCCTACTGTTGATTTTTTAAAGCTTTCATCACTTCCATGTTCGATCGCTTGTTTTGATACTTTTTCAGTTGAAAATACAACTTTGAAACCATCTCTTATTCCCAAGTTGTGCAGTTGCTTTCTTATATTATATGCCAGTCTGCAGTTATACGATTCAGAAATATCTGCAACTTTTACCTGCATTGGATCAAGTTTTCCTCCTGATCCCATTGAACTTACAAGAGGATAGGCCTTTTCAAGGCTTTTAGAGATGAGGGTTATTTTAGGTGAGAGGGTATCAATAGCGTCCACCACATAATGAAACCTTGTATTGAGAATCCCTTCTACTCCCTTATCCTTAAGAAGTTCATTTACAGAATGAAGTATGAGATTTGGGTTTATATCCATTAGTCTTTCACCCATGAGCTTTACTTTGTCTTGTCCTTCATTACTTTTCAGGGCAATCAGCTGACGGTTTCGGTTCGATGACTGTATCTTATCTTTATCGGCAATTGTCATCCTGCCAACTCCTGCCCTGCATAGTAATTCTGCGGTATATGCCCCAACCCCTCCAAGGCCGGCTACCAGAACATGAGATTCTTTAAGCTTTCTCAATGATTCCTCTCCAAGTAATAACCTGGTTCTGCTTTGCCAGTCGGGAATATTCATAACTATTTCTTCAGGAAAGCAGAATAGAAATTCTTGGCTATGGCAATCTTCAGATCATTAAGCTCCATTTTTTTCAGAATAGAAGTTAAAAAATAGATATCAGATATATTTGCCTGATATTCATCAGTTTCCAATAATAGAAAATCCATTGGAATTCTTTCAATTATGCTTTTTGCTTTATCAGGGTTTTTTATAATCCATTCGTTCATGGAAAAGTAAAATTCCTGTTTTAGAAGATCTGATATTAATTCCTCGCTTCCGTGGTAACCATGCAGGATCCATGGCATGGAAGGCTTAACAGACTTTTTTATACCCATGAGTTCCTGGTATGCCTTAACGCAATGAATAATCAAAGGTTTTTTAACTTCTTCAGAGATAATAATATGTTTTTTGAAAATTTCTATTTGCCGGGCAAGGGGAATTCTAACAACTTTGTCAAGTCCGGTTTCTCCTATAGCAATGACATATGAAAGGGATGCAGCTTCATGAAGTGTGGATTCTATTAATGCATGGCTTTCCTGATCGATATGCCAGGGATGTAACCCGATTGACAAAGGTCTTGTTGAAGGAATATCAGGAAAATCGGTCAGGAACACATTTAGGATGTTGTAAACATGTAACTGTGTTTCTGTGTTATGCGTATGGACATCAATAAAATCTTCTTCTGAAGGAAAAAGGTTCATTAGGTTTTTATTTCGTTAATGGCTTTTTTTATTCTCCTTTCCACCTCATCAAATCCCAGCAAAGAAGTGATATCAAAGATTGCCGGCCCTTTTGATGCACCAACCAGTGCAAGTCTCCAGGCGACCATTAGTATTCCGGAAGAAATGTTTTCTTTCTCCACCCAGGTTTTTACTTCTGTTTCAATAAGGTTCGCGTCAAACGGTTTTACTGAATGCAATACAGACAGCAGTTTTAATAACAATTCCGGACTTTCTGAATTCCACCTTTTTTTCACTACTGCCTCATCGTACTCTTCTGGTGGCAGGAAAAAAAAGTGGGAATGATCCCATAAATCCTTGATAAAAAAGGCTCTTTCCCTAACCAAAAGTAATACTTTTTCAACAAATACGGTTTCGCATTTAATCATTTTTTCTTCCAGGACTTTTATAAATAATGACGTCAGTTCCTCTGTACTTTTTTTCTGCAGATACTGATGGTTAAACCATCTGGCTTTTTCCGGATTGAATTTTGAACCGGATTTACCTGTTTTTTCCAGAGAAAAGGAATTTATAAGTTCTTCGAGTGAAAACAGTTCCTGTTCCGATCCCGGATTCCAACCAAGGAAAGCCAGTATGTTCAGGCATGCTTCAGGGAAGTAACCGGATTCACGATAACCGGGGGATACCTCACCGGATCCGGGGTCTTTCCATGAAAGTGGGAATACCGGGAATCCTCCCTTATCGCCATCTCTTTTACTAAGTTTTCCTTTACCATCGGGTTTTAATATAAGTGGCAGGTGCGCATACCGGGGCATTGATTCCTGCCATCCGAAAGCTTTGAACATCGATAAGTGCAATGGTAGTGAGGGGAGCCATTCTTCTCCTCTTATAACATGGCTTATTTCCATGAGGTGGTCATCTACAACGTTGGCAAGGTGATAGGTAGGCATACCATCGGATTTAAAAAGAACCTTATCGTCAAGAGTGGATGAATTCACCACTATATCCCCCCTGATAAGGTCATGCATTCCAATATCCTTATTCTCAGAAAATTTGAACCTTACAACATAGGGAATTCCAAGGTTTATAAGATTTTTTACTTCACAATCATTCAGGGTAAGAGAATTTTTCAGTGACATCCTGATCCTGGAATCATAGGTAAAAGTATCTTTTTTTAGTTCATATTCTTTACGTATATACTCCAGTTCTTCGGGTGTGTCAAAAGCGTAATAGGCATGATCTCTTTCAACCAGAATATCGGCGTATTTACGATAAATATCTTTGCGTTCGGATTGACGATAAGGTCCGTAATTTCCGCCAAATGTAACTCCTTCGTCCGGGATCAGCCCACACCATTTGAGAGATTCGATGATATATTCTTCAGCACCCGGAATTAAGCGCGTCTGGTCTGTATCTTCGATGCGGAGTATGAAAGCACCTTTATTTTGTCTGGCAAAAAGATAATTAAAAAGAGCAGTCCTTAAGCCTCCGATATGCAAGGGACCTGTAGGACTTGGAGCAAATCTCACCCTGACTTGTGACATATGATTATTTTTTTTAACAAAGGTAAAAAATATGTGATTAGCTTACCGTTTAAAAAAGATCACTTATAAATCCTCTGATACCTACTGATCCCATAAAAGTTGAGAATATAGTAATCAAAACCAAAATGATTTTATCCCATAAATTATTAGCATGTACGCCCATAATTGATTTTTTGGAAGTCAGATAAAAAATACATATTACTGTTGCAGGCAGCACAATCGCACTAAATGCCTGTGATGCCAGATAACAAAATCAGGGCTTCCTTTGAAAACCGGAACAACAAGTCCCAGTAAAGCCATGAAGAAAGCTATTATCCGGTATTTTTTCTGACGTAGATTTCCTGGATCGTAACTATAATCTCTTAATATCCATGGAACTACAAGAATATTAGGGAATTGGGATGAGATACCAGCAGCGGTGATCCCGATAACAAAAATTGCGACAGCTGTTTTTCCTGCAATAGATTCAGGTAAACTGACCATTTCGGAAGCATTATTCAGGGCGATTCCGTTAAGATATAAAGTTCCTGCTGCAGAGGCCATTACCGCAGCGCTTAGGATGAACATCAGGGATGCACTAATGGCTGCATCGCGCTTCTGGATTTTTAAATCCTGTATTTTCCATCCTTCTTCCTTTACAAGTATTGATCTGATGATGAATATGATAGAAGCAACAGTAGTACCAACCATACTTGCTGTAACCAAAAGAGCTCCCCCACTGTCACTCAGATCCGATGAATCGGGTATTCCCGGGATCAGCCCATTTGCTATATCCGTAAGAGATGGCATCATGATGAAAGAATTCAAAAGAAAGCTGTGCATAATTAATAAAGAGGCATTAAAGATATTGAAAAAAAATCTTAGCTTCCAAGAGAAATGTTATATGGAATTCGGTGAGCGCATTCCGTAACTTGAGGCGGGGTATTCGAGATATATTTGGATAATTTCCGTATCAATGATTTCTTGAGGCTTGCCACGAGGATAATCAATAAAAAGCTTCATTTTGTTTTTTATAATTATTCTTATCCTTCATATGCTCTTAATCATTTTTTATATAATTTTAAAAAACTCTATTTTCGTTCTGTAAAACAATACCTTCCTAATTATGGACAGAATTCTGGTTATTGGCGCTGCAGGTCAGATAGGCAGCGAACTTGTGATTGAACTGAGAAAAATATTTGGCGGAGAAAATGTGTATGCAACCGACATTAAGCATTCTTCTCCCGATATAATGCAGGGAGGGCCATTCCAGGTTTTGGATGTTATGGACGATAAACAGCTTATACATTTCATCATACGAAATAAAATTAACCAGATTTATCATCTTGCAGCTGTTCTTTCCGGAAATGCAGAAAAACTTCCTACACAGGCATGGCATATTAACATGAACAGTCTGATGAATGTTCTTGAAATAGCAAAGATGGTAGAAGAAGTAAAAAAAGTTTTCTGGCCCAGTTCAATTGCTGTATTTGGTCCGACTACTCCACGTAATAATGCTCCACAACTTACAATAATGGAACCTGTTACAGTTTATGGCGTTTCAAAGCTGGCAGGAGAAAGATGGTGTGACTATTATCATGCAAGGTATGGCTTGGATATAAGGAGTCTTCGGTACCCTGGACTTATTAGTTATAAAACTGAAGCAGGAGGGGGAACAACAGATTATGCCGTAGAGATTTATTATGATGCTGTGCGTAAAGGTTCATATGAGTGTTTTCTCTCTGAAAATACTGCTCTTCCAATGCTGTTTATGCCGGATGCCATTAAAGCTACTATCGAACTGATGGAAGCTGACAGAACAAAACTGACTATTCACAATAGTTATAACATTGGGGGTATTAGCGTAACCCCACAGGAAATCTACCTGGAAATAAAGAAACATATACCAGAATTCGAGATTATTTATAAGCCTGATTTTCGTCAGGCTATTGCTGACAGCTGGCCTCAAAGTATTGATGACAGCACTGCACAGCACGACTGGGGTTTTTCATTCGAAAATGGACTGAAGGAAATAACACTTCTAATGTTGGAAGAGATAGGAAAAAAATTCAAACTTGTTAAGAAATAAAAATTTGCGCATATGACAGTAAACATAAAAGAACATCTCACAAATGAGTTAAATGATATTCGCCATGCTGGACTTTTTAAAAAGGAGAGGATAATCGTTTCTTCGCAGGGTGCGGTAATTAAGTTGGATACAGGACAGGAAGTATTGAATTTCTGTGCCAATAATTACCTTGGTCTTTCCGGCCATCCCGAACTGATTAAGGCCGCTAAAGAAGCTCTCGATACGTATGGTTATGGCATGTCGTCGGTAAGATTTATCTGTGGCACTACTGATCTTCACCTGAAACTGGAAAAAAAAATTGCAGAATTTTTTGGAACTGAAGATACAATACTTTATGCCGCATGTTTCGATGCAAACGGAGGCGTTTTTGAACCCTTGCTGGGAGAAGAGGACGCAATTATTTCTGATACTCTGAACCATGCCTCCATCATTGATGGAGTAAGATTATCCAAAGCTCAGCGATACAGATACAAAACAGCCGACATGGCGGATTTGGAAGAACAGCTACAAAAGGCATTGGCACAGCGTTTCCGGATTATTGTCACTGACGGGGTATTTTCTATGGACGGCAATGTAGCCCCGGTGGATCAGATATGTAAACTTGCTGAGAAATACGATGCACTTGTAATGGTGGATGAATGCCATTCAGCTGGTGTTGTTGGAGCAACCGGTAGGGGAGTTACGGAACTTTTCAATATTCGCGGACAGGTGGACATTATTACAGGAACCCTTGGAAAGGCTTTTGGAGGGGCTATAGGTGGGTTTACCACAGGAAGGAAAGAAATAATAGAGATACTCAGGCAGCGTTCCCGTCCTTACCTTTTTTCAAATTCCTTACCACCGGCTGTGGTAAATGCAGGGATACGAATGCTTGAGATGATGAGTGAGACGAGCGAGCTTCAGGAAAGACTGCACAGAAATACTGAATATTTTATAACTAAGATGATAAGTGCGGGTTTTGATATAAAGCCCTCTAAATCAGCTATTTGCGCTGTCATGTTGTATGATGCAAAACTATCCCAGGATATGGCAGCTAAATTGCTTGAGGAAGGGATCTATGTAACAGGGTTCTATTACCCTGTGGTTCCGAAAGATCAGGCAAGGATAAGGGTGCAGCTTTCTGCTGCACATGAGATGGCACAACTGGATAAGGCAGTGGAAGCATTTGTTAAGGTTGGGAAGGAGCTAGGGGTTGTATAGGTGCGCCTCACCCACTTCTGTATGGAGGAAACGGTAAAGCAAATTATTGGTGAATTTGGGGAACGAGGAATTATTTTCAGTAGAATATAGCTCAAAATCTTATTAGAAATGGAGAGGTAATGAATTATGTTGGAGTTAATGGATAAATACCGGCAGGAAAAAATTCCTTATCTTTTTGTTATCGACTTTGACATAGTCACTCCTGTTGTTCTGCCGCTTACAGAAGTCGCCGGTGAGGATATTTATTTTGATATCAACGGCATGTCCAATATAAAGGAAAAATCACCTCCTTCAGATTCAACTTTAAAGCTAAAAAAGTTTCCCATTGATTTTAATATCTACCAGGAATCATATAAGCTGGTGCTGGAACATCTTAAGGCAGGTAACACCTACCTTGTTAACCTTACTTTTGAAACTCCCGTGGAGGCGGATAGAAGCCTTTGGGAAATTTTTTTGATTAGCAAAGCCAAATACAAACTGTTTTACAAGGATCGTTTTGTGGTCTTTTCGCCGGAGACATTTATTACTGTTAATAATGGAGAAATAGCTACCTTTCCTATGAAGGGAACCATTGATGCCTCAGCAGAAAACGCATATGAGGTCATTTTAAATGATATTAAGGAGATGGCAGAGCATGCCACAATTACAGACCTGCTGCGCAACGATCTCAGTAAGGTTGCGGAGAATGTAAGGGTGGAGAGATACAGGTATATTGAAAGACTTGTTACCAGTGATAAAGACTTGTTGCAGGTGAGTTCGGAAATACGGGGAAATTTAAGCGGAGAGATGAAAGACCGGCCCGGCGAAATTTTCAGAAGGCTTCTTCCCGCAGGATCTGTTACCGGAGCTCCGAAAAAAAGGACCGTAGAGATTATTAAAGAATCTGAAAACCATGCCAGGGGGTTTTATAGCGGGGTATTTGGGTTTGATAATGGCACACAGATTGATTCCGGGGTAATGATCAGGTTTATGGAAAAGAGAGACGGCAGGTTGTATTTCAAGAGCGGTGGTGGGATTACCGTGATGAGTGATGCAAACCTGGAATACGCGGAGATGGTTGATAAGGTGTATGTGGGGTTGTAATTCGACGCTGTCAGGTTTCAGCATCCGAAGCTGCAGCCAAGGAGGGTCTTGCTCGCTGACCGCGTTGAATTGGTGGCAGGTTGTTTTTCATAGTTCGACGCTGTCAGGTTTCCAAC
>CAZGKF010000033.1:0-41009 GCA_964526475.1 uncultured Bacteroidaceae bacterium | reverse complement strand
CAGTTGGCAGTCGCAAAGTGAAAAAAGTTGGTAGATTCACTAATCCCTCCTTTACCGTGGGAGGGCAGTTGGCAGGGTAGAAAAAGTTGGATTCTTTTTGTTTTTCATAAACCCTGTCAGGGTTCGCAACCCTGACAGGGTTATTAGGGGAAGTTTCAGGCGGTTTACCATTTTTTTTAATGGTAGTTCCAATATCAGAAAATTAAATAGTAACTATTTTAGAATGAGTCAACTTTATCAGCAGTTTGCAACTCTCCTACCTTAAAACTTCGAAGAGCAAAACCTGTCAGCGTCCTTGGACCTGACAGCGTTATCAGGAACAACAACTATTATTTAATGTATTAAAGGAAGCTATAGAAAAAATTTTAATTAAAAGCTTATGTGCGTAGGACGTTTACCTTCACTTCCTTATCAAACTCTTTAAAAAGAATTTTCTGTTGCATGTAAACCGGGATAAATTTTGATATGAAGAGCAATAAAGTATTTATCCTGCCAGGGATTATCAGAAATGCACCTTTTAATGTTTTCTCCACTGAAATCATGGCAACATCCTCCACAGGCACGGAAGTTAATTTGCCTTTTGCTCCATGTGCATCAATGCGCGCATGAGTTCCCTCATTAGTCCTTACACCATTCGGACATACTACCGAAACGCTGATACCTGAATTCTTCAGCTCAGTTCGTAATGCTCGGCTGAAATTAACAACAAATGCCTTGGAAGCGGCATACAGACTTTTATAAGGAATGGAATAAAAGGCCGACAGACTCCCCACATTGAGAATATAGGAAATGGAATGGTTTTTAAGTACCGGGATAAATAATCGTGTTAATAATACCAGTGCCCGTATATTCAGCAATATACGATCATCGTTATATTTCAAAGTCGATTCACTGAATATGCATGTCCCTGCCATTCCTGCGTTGTTGATAAGAAAATCTACCCCATATCCCTTGTCCTCTACCCATTTAAATACTTTCTCCGGACCATCAGGTGTAGTGAGATCTGTTTCAAAAAAATCGGTTTCAACAGGGTAAGTATTTTTTATATGGTTATTTACTTCCTGAAGACCTGTTGACGGCAGAGCCGTTAATAGCACATTCATGCCTTTCCGTGCACAGTAAAAAGCCATTTCCTTTCCAATTCCGGAACTGGAACCTGTGATGAGGGTAAATTTTTTTTCCATCTATTGTAAATTGAAATATTGTTAAAATGAACCTTTGTAATCAGATTGTTTTCTGAGTTATTTATTAAGACTGAGCCATTCAATAGTTTTCCGGAGTCCCTCCCTTAGTTTTACAGGAGCATAGCCAAGTTCGCTGATTGCCTTTGATGATGAAATATTGAAATTATAATTGAATTTTCGCACAAGTGCCGGGGTGATCAGAGGTTTTGTGCCAAATATATATGTCTTTATCATAACCATCCTGGCAAAAAAAAGCATTATGAATAACGGAAGTTTCAGAAGAAAATACTTTTTCCCTGTAAGTTCTTTCAGTGACTGAAAAAAATCGTTGTAAGACACATTTTCTCCTCCCAGAAGATATCTTTCCCCATTACGTCCTTTATCCATTGCAAGGATATGACCTCTTACCACATCGTCAATATACACATAATTACCCTTGCTTTTCCCATTTCCGGGGATAAAATGCCATTTTCCAAGGATATAGCTGTCTATCATACGCGTTACGCCGTTACTTTCACTTAGTAGCCCCGGTCCGTAAACACGCGTGGGATTAACGATAATTATATCCGGGCCGGTAAGGGAAATAGTTTTAAGTATATTTTCAAGGATAGCTTTTGACCTTTCATAATCGAGAAAATAAAAGGAAGGGGGAGGTGAAGTTTCATCCAGAGGGTCATTATCTGATGGCCCCATCACACCGGCTGTTGAGGTACATACAATTCTTCCTGCTTTGCTTTTTATGGCTGACTGTATAACATTCATCGTACCTTCAATGTTAAGACGGTAAATAATGGAATTATCCTTTTCCCATATATTTGCAAAAGCAGCTACATGATAAACCTGACTGCAATTTTCCATGGCTTTTTCAAGACTCTCCTTTTCAAGTATATCACCCTTGAAAAGCCGGATATTGGGATGCTGCAGACCGCGGGTTTTATTTTCAGATCTGTAAAGGGCATGTACCAGGTGTCCTTCCAAGGCCAGTGCGACAGCCAGACGGCTTCCTATGTATCCCGTTGCTCCGCTTATGAAAATATTCATTGTCCTCCATTTTTTTGTTGATATTTTCTGAAATACAGGGAAAACCATTCATTGGAGAGAGCTAATGCTACGTGCGTAAAAAAAGCAATCCAGATATTACCTGTTTTAATGGTCAGCACACATAATAAAATACCCAGAGGAACAGCTCCGAAAGCTTCTTTGTTCCCTTTGGGGTAGTGCACAATAGAATATATTCCTGTGTTTAAAGCAATTGCCGGCCAATATCCCATTATTTCCAATGATGAAAAAAGCAAAAATCCTCTGAAAAGCATCTCATACGCCAGCAAATAGATTATCCAGCTCAGGGCACTTACTGTAATAAGTTCACGGGACCAGACTGTTTTTCTGATCTGGGGATAAACATCAAGATTAGAGGGTTTTCTGCTGTTGAAATAGTTCACCGGAAAAATGATAGCAACAAAAAGGATTGTCCATAAAACCGATTCGCCACTTATGTTAAAGCCTATGCCAAAATCTGCCAATGAATATTCCCCAAACCCCGTTATGAAAAGTACAGGGATAAAACCGAAAATACATATTCCTGTAAGCCGCTGAAAAAGCACATGAAGTGTATTGTTATCCAATGAAGGGGAGAAATAATACCGTATGTTATCCGATGAAGTGATTGCCAGATATACAACATACCCAAATGTTGCGGTAACAGCAGAGATGATAAATGGAAGATTACTCATGAAATAAGATTAACGAAGAGTTAAAAATAGTAAAAAAATAAGTGCAGAAAGAAAAGAAAGGTTTGACAGCATATTTTAACACGGTATAAAAAATATTTTTGACATACTGTTTTTTTCATTGTATTTTTAAGAAAACTTAAAAACTGAACTATGTTAAAAGAAAACCTTGTAGAATTTATTGAAAGAAGTATTAAATCGAACTGGGATATTGAAGCCCTCGCCGACTATAAAGGAGATACCTATACTTACCGGGAGGTGGCTGACAGAATTGCCAGGATTCATATTATCCTTGAGAAAGGAGGCATCAAAAAAGGGGATAAAATATCCCTGCTGGGAAAAAATTCAGCACACTGGGCTAATGTTTATCTTGCCGTAATTTCCTATGGAGCTGTGATAGTTCCCATTCTTCCTGATTTTAAACCGGAAGATGTGCATCACATTGTAAATCACTCCGACTCAAACCTTCTTTTTGTTCATGACTTCATTTACGAAACCCTTGAAAAGGAAAAAATGCCGGCACTAAAGGGTATTATTAACCTTCAGGATTTAAGTATAATACACGACAGGGATGGGGGGCTGGCAGATATTATTAATACTCTGGATGATTCATTCAAAAAGAAATTTTCTGACGGTTTTAATGCTGCTGCTTTTAATCTGGAACATATTCCCAGTGAGGAACTTGCTGTGATAAGCTATACAAGCGGAACTACAGGTCATTCCAAAGGAGTGATGATACCTCATCTCAGCCTTATTGCCAACGTGAGGTTTGCCCACAATCATATGCCGCTGGTACCGAGAGACAGGATCGTTTCTTTCCTACCCCTTGCCCATGCTTATGGCTGTGCGTTTGAATTTGTTTTCCCTTTTACCCTGGGTTGTCATATAACCTTCCTGGGAAAAATCCCTTCACCGCAGGTTGTGATACAGGCTTTCCAGGAGATAAGACCGAGACTTATACTTTCTGTTCCGCTGGTGATTGAAAAAATATACAGAAACCAGCTTCTTCCTGTTATTCAGAAACCTGTAATGAAGATCCTGATGAAAATTCCCGGAGTGAACAGACTCCTGTTTAACAAAATACGCAAGAAACTTGTGAATGTTTTCGGAGCCAATTTTCATGAGGTGGTTATTGGTGGTGCCGCCTTCAATAAGGATGCGGAATTGTTTTTCACAAAAATTAAATTTCCTTTCAGCGTTGGTTACGGGATGACGGAATGCGGACCCCTGATCTCCTATGCAGGATGGAAGGAAACAAAAGTTGAATCTGCGGGAAGACTCGTCGATACGCTGGTAGTAAAAATTGATTCACCCGATCCATATAATGAGATAGGTGAGATTATGGTGAAAGGTGATAACCTTATGCAGGGATACTACAAGAACGAAAAGGCCACGAAAGAAGTTCTCGACGATGAGGGATGGCTGCATACAGGCGACCTGGGAGTTATTGATAAGGAGAATTTTATTTTCATCAAAGGCAGAAGTAAAAGTATGATCCTGGGACCTTCCGGACAGAATATTTACCCGGAAGAAATCGAAGATAAAATCAATAACATGTCGTTTGTAGCCGAAGCGGTTGTAGTTGATAAAGATGAAAAACTTGTGGCGCTTATCTATCCCGATAAAGACAGGATGCAGAAAGAAGGTGTTGATGAGAACAGCTTAAAAGAGATCATGGAAAAACACCGTAAAAACCTTAATGCTATTGTCCCTGCTTACATGAAGGTTTCGGAGTTCAGAATACATGATAACGAGTTTGAAAAAACCCCGAAGAGAAATATAAGGAGGTTTTTATATCAATAATCTGGTGACCTTTGGCAAAATGGGAAATAAAAAGTAAAAGCTAATATAATTGGTAAACATACCCCACCCCTGGCCCCTCCCCCAGCGAGGGAGGGGAAGGCTTAGCCGGGTTGGAAGGGGGGTAGTTGGCAGTAGGATTGAGTTTTTAGGAAGTGATTGTAATCATAGAATAACTCCCCGCCTTCGGGAAATCGCGTTGATGAAAAAGTTGGCAGTATGCAGTATGCAGTTGGCAAGGTAAAAAAAGTTGGCAGAGGGCAGTTGGCAGTCGCAAAGTGAAAAAAGTTGGCAGAAGGGCAAAAAGAAAGCTTATGTGCGCAGGATGTCCACGGATTGTGCGAACCTGAGGCTTTTTGGCCGGGGCAGGGCGGGAATTGTGCGACAAAAAAAGCCGAAGGTTGTAATCCGTGGTGACTTTTTGCCTACTTTTTTGTGGCAGAAAAAAGTAGGAATGAAATTGTTGGAATCCGTGGTGACTACCCCACCCCTGGTTCCTAACCCAGCGAGGGAGGGGAAGGCTTAGCCGGGTTGGAAGGGAGTAGTTGGCAGAAGGATAAATGAATTTAAAATTTCAATGAAACGAACAGTCATTATTTGTGGTGGAGGAAGCGGGGTAAGGATGGGAACATCCCTTCCCAAGCAGTTTATCAAAATTGCCGGTAAACCCTTGATAGTACATACCATTTCCGTTTTTCATGAGTTTGACCCGGATATAGAGATAATTGTCGTTCTGCCGGCAGATCAGCTGGATGAATGGAAAAGGATTAACGATACCCATTTAAAAGAGATAGCTGTTAAAGTAGTTTCCGGCGGGTCAACACGTTTTCATTCGGTGAGGAATGCATTGAAAGTAGTTTCTTCCGAAAGCATTATCGGCGTGCATGATGCTGTAAGACCGCTTGTTTCAAAGGAAGTTATTCAAAGATCATATACGGGTGCTGAAAAAAACGGCAATGCTGTTCCGGCAATAATGGTAAGTGAGTCATTAAGAAAAGTTGAAGGAGAAAATAATTTTCCCCTGCCAAGAGAGCAGGTTAAAATTATACAAACACCACAGGTCTTCAGGGGAGATATTCTGAGAGAAGCATATACTTCGGAATACCGCGCAGAATTCACAGATGATGCCTCAGTGGTTGAGAAGCGGGGAGTGAAGATACACCTGGTGGAAGGTAATCCGGAAAATATAAAGATCACCTATCCGATCGATATGGAAGTAGCACGTTACTACCTGGAGAAAAAGTAAGAGCTCACTTTTCCCCCTTCCATTCAACGTTCTTATTTATACAAATTCTAAATAACCATAATTCTTTATTATTTATTTGGAAAATAGAATATAATATGAGTAAATTTATTACTCAATATCGACTCAGATGCTTGATGCATTAGTTACATCAAAGACAAGGATAAAGCTTCTCCTGAAGTTTTTCCTTAACAGCAACTCAAGTTCATACTTACGGAGTCTGGAAAGCGAATTCGGGGAATCCTCGAATGCCATACGCGTGGAGTTGAACAGGTTTGAGAAAGCGGGACTTTTAAAATCGTTCATGCAGGGTAATAAGAAATATTTCCATGCAAACAAAACCCATCCACTCTTTAAAGATATTCACAACATCATACTGAAGTATGTAGGTATAGATCAGGTAATTGAGAACGTTGTGCACAAATTGGGTGAACTGGACAGGGTTTTTTTAACAGGTGATTTTGCAATGGGACGTGATAATGGCATTATAGATTTTATCTTTGTGGGGGAAAAGCTCGACACAGCTTACCTCTTAAGTCTTGTTGAAAAAGCTGAAAAACTGATACAAAGAAAACTTAGATACCTCGTAATGGGCAGGGATGAGTTCAGGGAGTTCAATGCAGAAAATGTACTACTGTTATGGGAAAAAGAAGGGAAAAGTAACTAATTGCATAATATATTTACTATACTTTTAAGTGTATAGTAAAACACAGATTATAAACGCTTTATCAGTCAGGTTAAATGCTCAGCCTGTGACTGACGGGGCGGAGCTGTGGGAGGGGGGGGGAGGTTGAAAAGTTGGCAGGGTAGAAAAAGTTGGATTCTTTTTGTTTTTCATAAACCCTGTCAGGGTTCGCAACCCTGACAGGGTTATTAGGGGAAGCTTCAGGCGGTTTACCATTTTTTTAATGATATTTCCAATTTCTGAAAATTAAGTAGTAACTATTTTAGAATGAGTCACCTTTATCAGCAGATTGCAACCTGTCAGCGTCGCAGACCTGACAGCGTTATCAGAAACAAAAACTATTATTTAAAGTACCCTCATCTATGCTAAAAACCAAATTTGTTTGTCTGCCACAAAAAGTCCGCCTATTCCCTCATGGCCGGATATCTTTGGCATACCTCCCCCTGTTTTTCTTTCTCCTCTTTTCCTGTACCACACAGAAACAGCTTACCTATCTGCAGGATATAGACGAAGGGGGAGCGGAGAACTTTTTCAATATTGAAAAACCCGGATACAAAATACAGAAACAGGATATACTGTATATCCGCTTCATCACCCTCAACGAGGAGATCAATACCATACTGAATATGGAATCCGGAAGAAGCACCAACCAGATGTTCCAGAACGAAACGAGCCTGTTCATTAACGGTTATACGGTGAATGATGAAGGAAACATCGCCATTCCCATTGTAGGCAAGGTAAATGTTGTTGGTAAAACCGTTGATGAAGCCACCAGCGAGATAGAAACCAGATCGGAGGAATTCCTGCGGGATGCAGCCGTTATAGTTAAGCTCATCAGCTTTAAGTTCACCGTCATTGGCGAAGTGAACCGTCCCGGTACGTATCGCAACTTCAACAACCAGCTTACCGTGCTCGAAGCCATTGGCATGGCCGGTGACATAACAGACCACGGCGACAGGGAAAGGATACTGGTACTCCGCCCGGCAGAGGAAGGTACAAAAACATACCGCATCAACCTGAAAAAGAAAGAACTGCTTTCCTCCGAAGCCTTCTTCCTCTTACCCAACGATGTGGTAATAGTGGAACCCATCTCCAGCAAAGTCTTCAAGCTGAATATCCCCACCATCACCCTGGTGCTCACTACCATGTTCAGTACGATTTCTACGACTTTGGTGATACTGAGGTTTTTTAATTGAGGGGGAGTTGGCAGGGTGAAAAAAGTTGGCAGTGGGCAGTTGGCAGTCGGCTAAGAGGGAAAAAAGTTGGCAGTGGGCAGTTGGCAGGGTGAAAAAAGTTGGCAGTGGGCAGTTGGCAGTAGAATAGCGGAATAAAAAGTAGGCAGTTGACATAAAAAAGTAAGGATGATATTAATTGATACTTGATAATGGCTGGAAGTTTTCGGGATTTGATCGTTTTTAAAAAAGCATTTGCTTTGGCAATGGACATTTTTGAAATTACAAAGAGATTTCCTTCTGTAGAAAAATATGAATTGACAGATCAAATCCGGAGATCGTCGCGTGCTGTTTGCAGGGCAATTGGAGAGGGATATAGAAAAAGGCAATATCCAAAGCACTTCTCGAGCAAAATGAGTGATGCAGACATGGAAAATACTGAATCACAGGTTTCTCTTGATTTTGCAAAAACCTGTAATTACATATCACAGGAAGAATACAATGATCTTATCGAAAAATCAGAGGAGATAGGAAGGATATTACATCATATGGTAGAAAATCCAGAAAAATTTATTCCGAAAAATTGACCTGCATAATTACTCACTATGCTTACCAACTGCCCACTTTTTTTACTTTCTCTTTGTTTTACTGCCAACTGCTACTGCCAACTTTTTTTACTTTCTCTATTTTTTTCTGCCCACTGCCCACTGCCCACTGCCAACTACCTACTGCCAACTACCTACTGCCCACTGCCAACTGCCTACTACCTACCGCCACTGCCAACTGCCAACTGCCCACTTTTTTCTGACTGATATCATAATAATATAAAAAAAACCATGGAACCCCACTACCAAAACCCCACGCCCCCCTATCCGGAGGATGATTTCGATCTGAGGAAGTATTTCTTCCTTATCCTTGCCAACTGGTACTGGTTTGTGATATCCCTCTTCCTTGCCCTGGGTATTGCCTGGCTGGTGAACAGATATACCAAACCGGTTTTCAGTGCGCAGGCCTCGCTCATCATCGAGGAAGGCAACAGGGGTGGAGGGCTTTCCGGGTATGAGAACCTTATGCCGGGTATGGAGATATTCCGGAACATGAAAAGGGTGATGAACGAAACGGAAGTACTTAAATCCTACTCCCTCGCCAACCGTATCCTGCAGGAACTGGACTTCGGCATTTCCTATACAGGAGTTGGCCGAAGCGGAATACTGGAGATGGATCTGTACAATTCCTGTCCGTTCATTGTGGTGCCCGACACTACCCTTCCGAATCGCTTTGGCTACCCCGTGTATGTTGACCTCTTCAGTGATACGCATTACCGGCTGATGATAGACGATAATTATGGTATTGATGAGGAAGTTGCGTATGGAGAGAAGTTCGAATCGGAATATTTCAATTTTACCCTTTCCCTTCGTGATCCGGAAACATTCAGTCAAAGTTCTGCACTGAGCAGGTATTATTTCGTTATGAACACCCTGAATTCCCTTTCCAACCGGTATAAAAATGCAATTAATATCACCACCAATGATGAAAGGAGGGGGTCAGTATTGTTTCTTTCCATGACCGGGCATAATGCTCAGCAGCTTACCGACTACCTGAACAAGCTTATGGAGGTGTATATCCTTCAGGGACTGGAGGACAAGAACCAGACAGCCATCAACACCGTGAGTTTCATTGATGAACAGCTGGGGATCATTGATACCACCCTCCGGGATGCAGAGATGGATCTGCAGAATTTCCGGCTTAGCAACCGGCTTATCAGCATAAGCCAGGAAGGAAGTATGGCATATACACGTATGGAAGCCTATATGCAGCAGAAAGCCATGCTGGAACTGCAGAGCAGGTATTATGAGTACCTGGTGCAATATGTGAAGGACAAAAGCAACCTTAACGAGATAGTGGCTCCTTCCACGGTGGACATAAGCGATCCGCTTCTCACCGGGCTTATCACCCAGCTTAACCAGATGCTGGCGGAAAAAGCGGAACTTGCCTTTACGGTCCAGGTAGGCAATCCACGACTTGAGCTTATAAACTCCCGCATCGAGTCCACCCGCCAGGCCCTGGTGGAAAACATCGAAAACCTTATTCAGAACAACAAGATATCCCTGAAGGGAGTCAGCCGGCAGATAGCCCTGGCAGACCAGGAGCTGATGAAACTTCCGGTGACCGAAAGGCAGCTTATAAGCATCCAGCGGCAGTACAAGGTAAACGACCAGATATACACCTATCTCCTGCAGAAGAGAGCCGAAGCAGCCATTGCCAAAGCCTCTAATGTGGCGGATAATAAGGTGCTCGACATTGCCAGGCCGGAAAATGCAGCCAGGATAGCCCCAAAAACGCGGACAAACTATTTGCTGGGACTCGCGCTGGCAGTTTTCATCCCCTTTGCCCTTTTGTTTCTGATTGATCAGCTCAACAATAAGATCAGGAATCGCATGGATGTGGAAAACAAAACCTCCGTTCCCATCATCAGCACTATTGGACATAGTACTTTAGAAACTGCTTTTCCCGTCTTTGAAAACCCGAAGTCGGCCATTGCCGAATCTTTCCGTGGACTCCGCACCAACCTGCAGTTCCTTATGAGGGAAAAAGAGCAGAAAGTAATTGCGATTACCTCCACCATCAGCGGGGAGGGAAAGACCTTTTGCTCGGTGAATCTGGCGGCTATTTTTGCCATGGCAGGAAAGAAAACACTCCTGATGGGACTTGACCTGCGCAGGCCTATGATACACAAGATATTTAATGTGGATAACAGTAAGGGAATAAGTACCTGCCTTATTGGCAAAAGTACCTGTAAGGAGATCATCCGCGACACCGCCATTGAGAATCTCCGGATAGCTCCTGCGGGACCTGTTCCTCCCAATCCTGCAGAACTCATTGAGAGTTATCGCATGAAAGAGATCATGGATGCCGTACGTGAGGAATATGACCTCATCATTCTGGATACTCCTCCTTTCGGGATAGTAACAGATGCTCTTTTGGCTGCCAGACTTTCTGATGCAAGCCTTTTCCTCCTCCGCCAGAACTATTCCAGCAAAGGCATCCTCGACTTGCTGGAGGACCTTGCAAAGAAAGGGGAGATAAAAAATATGGGCATAGTGATGAACGATATCAGGTATAAAGGCTACTATAGTAATGGTTACAGGTATTACAACGGCGATTACGGTTACAGGTACGGGTATTACAGGGAGTATGAGGAATAAGGTCCTGGATAGAGCAAAGTCGGTATTATTTGGGCATTGATTTAGCGGAGGAAGTAGGATAGAGTATTCGGTATTTGTTTGGATGGTGCAAAATTGACTTTATTCAGGCAATAACTTCGAGGTGGACATAGAATAGAGTATTCGGTATTCGGTAATCGGTGGTTTTTGTTTTAATGGGGCAGAGTCGGTAATTTTTGGGCATTGATTTGGTACTGATGCTACAACATCGAATACATTACACATGTACAGAAAGGTAATCATTAACTGGTAGCTTGTTGTTTATAAACAATTCTGATTATTTAAACAAATTCACTGAATACCGAATACCGATTACCGAATACCATTGACTATGGTACTCGGTATTCAGTAATCAGAGAATTTTAAAATGAGATCTTAATTGAAAAATATGTATGTAAAGAGTTTCAGGGATTTGGAGGTTTATAAGCTGGAAAGGGAAGTTTCAAAAGACATTTATTTTTTAAGTAAAAGTTTTCCTATGGAGGAAAAATATTCATTAACGGATCAGATAAGAAGATCCTCGAGATCTGTTGGGGCGCAGATAGCTGAGGCATGGGGTAAAAGGAAGTATGAACAGCATTTCATTTTAAAGTTAACAGATTCTGATGCAGAACAGCTTGAAACACAGCATTGGCTGGAGATTGCCGAAGAATGTAAATATTTGGATTCAGAAAAATCAGAAAACCTGGTAAGAAAGTGTGAATCCATAGGTAAAATGGTTCAGAGTATGATAAAAAAAGCATCCAGCTTTTGTAAATAAAAGGGTTATTAAAATAGTAATTCTTTAACCCCAAATACCATTGACCTTGCTCTGAACTACTTAACTCCACCGAATACCGATTACCGATTACCGAATACTATTGACTACTATATGAAGTAGAACCTGTTCACTATTATTCCTTAGCTATGATATAACAACATACCGAATACTATTGACTACGATATGAAGTAGAACCTGTTCACTATTAGCCCTTAGCTCTAATTTAACAACACCACCGAATACCGACAGGTGGGGTCATTAGATGGCGAAAGTCAATATTATATAGCATTGACTTAGCTCTGGACATAGTTCGCATCATCATAAGCTATACTGATTATGTGAAACGAACTGTCTGGAGTTCTAATTGTGATTGAAGGAGTTATTTAGCTTAAATGGGAGAATATACAATTCAAATTAAATTGTTGTTAATGATACTGCAGATAAATAATATGACCAAATATAGAATATGAGTGAAAACAGGCTCATAGCTAAAAACAGTATTATTCTATATTCCAGATTGCTGATTACCACAGCAATTGGCTTGTATTCATCAAGAATTATCCTTCTTGAGTTGGGCGCTGATGACTTTGGATTGTATGCAGTTGTTGGTGGACTTGTAGCCTTGATGAATTTAATGAGCACTAGCATGATTTCCACCTCGAACAGATTTATTGCTGTTGAAATTGGGAAAAAGGAAACAAGAAACACAAACAAAGTTTTTAATACACTCCTGCTTCTTCATGTTTTTTTTAGTTTACTACTTCTTCTTATTGTTGAAATAGCAGGTGTTTGGTATGTTAACAATTACTTAAATGTTGCGGCCGAAAAAATACCAGATGCCCTTTTTGTACTCCATCTTTCCGTTATGTCAGCAGTAATTGGAACCATTAACATGCCTTATCAGGGAGTGATTACCATACATGAAAAATTCAGTGTAAAAGCCATCATTGAGATTGTTCATTCATCGGCTCATTTAGGAGTAGTCTTGCTCCTGATTTATCATACCGGCAATAAATTACGGGCTTACGCCATGTATGTCCTTTTCATTCAATTCTTAGTTGCTTTGGCCTATTTCACATACAGCAAGATTAAATATTCTGAAATTGTTAAATGGAAAATAAACCGCGAATGGGATAATTACAGGGATGTTACCAGGTTTTTTGGATGGCAACTTGTATATATTGCCGGCGCTGTTGGATCCAGGCAGGGTGGTGCGATAATTATTAACCTGTTTTTTGGAACGGTATTAAATGCTGCTTTCGGAATTGCATCAAAAGTAAATGCGTTTGTCTTTGCTTTTGTTAAAAACATGAACCAGGCAGCTATTCCACAAATCATGAAGAACTTTAGCGGAGGAAATCAGGAAAGATCCTTGATGCTTATTTACAAGCTATCTAAATACACTTTTTTCATTATGCTTCTTCCGGCAGTTCCCATAATACTTTCAATTGATTCCATCCTAATACTATGGCTTAAAGAAGTGCCAAAATATACTGCCTGGTTTGTTGTGCTTCGGATGGTATCGGGGCTCATTAGTTGCCTTGAAAGCGGATTCGATGCAACCATTGATGCAACCGGAAATATCCGGAAGACAAAAACTGTATTCAGTATTTTATTTTTATTTACATTGCCTGTGGTTTATGTGCTTTACAAATTAAATTTTCCCCCTTATACAATCATCTTTCTAACCATAATAGCTGAAATCATTTTTATTATTGTGCAAACTAGAATTTTGACGGCATTGACCAACTTTAAAATATCCGATTACTTTTCCAAAACCCTTTTGCCGGTTTCTTTGGTTACCATGCTTTTGCTCCCCCAGTATTTTTTAAAAGTTGTTTTTGGTGAAGGCCTCCTTAATTTATTCATCATAACGTTATTCTCTCTGGTCTTAACGATTGTCACAATTTACTTTGTAGGACTTAATAAAGAGGAAAGGGTTATTATTCATACAAATCTTGGTAAGATTTACTTCCTTAAACGCTTTTTTCCTTAAAACTTAACAAATGATTCCTCTTATCAAACCATTTTTGCCCCCTCGTGAACAGCTTATGCCCAGGTTGGAAAATATCCTGTACAGCGGATATATAGCCGAAGGCGAGGCAACGGTTGAATTTGAGTCAAAAATTGCGGAATTGCTTGGAAACCCTTATTGCTTGATGCTTAATTCAGGTACCGCAGCTTTACATATTGCATTGATCCTTGCCAGGGTAAAAAAGGATGATGAGGTGATCAGCACCGCCTTGACTGCTGAGCCTACAAACATCGCCATTGCATTAACCGGGGCTAAAGTTGTTTTTGCCGATGTTGATAAGGCAACCGGTTTGATCTCACCAGATTCCATCGAATCAAACATAACATCCAAAACCAGTGCAATCATGGTGGTGCATTATGCAGGTATGGTTTGCGACATGTACAGGATAAATGCACTCTCTGAGAAATACAACATACCTGTTATAGAGGATGCGGCACACGCATTCATGAGTCGTTTCAAAGGCCAATACATTGGTAACAACTCACCTTATACTTGTTTTTCATTCCAAGCTATAAAGCATATCACTACAGTTGATGGGGGGCTTTTATGTTTGAAAAATGAAGAAGAATATCATCGTGCCAGAAAACTCCGTTGGTTTGGGCTGGATAAAAAAGTACCCCGCCCGGAAAATAATATCACTGAAGCCGGCTTTAAATACCACATGAACAACGTGAACGCAATCATTGGCCTGGTGCAGCTTGAATGCCTGGAAGAAAACGTTGGCAGGTACATTGAAAACGGACAGTATTATGACGAAGCCCTGAAAAATATACCAGGTATAACATTAATTCCCTACTATAAGGATACCGAACCAAGTTATTGGCTTTATACCCTGAAAGTTGAAAGAAGAGATGATTTTATTGAAATGTTAAAACAAAACGGAGTAGCAGCTTCGCCATTGCACCTTCGAAATGACCGGCACTCCGTTTTCAATGCGCAACCCGGTAGAACCCCTGCATTGGATGACTTTTATGAAATCTTCATACACATTCCCTGTGGCTGGTGGGTGACCGATGCAGACCGTGTAAAAATTGTTGAACTGATTAAAAAAGGCTGGTAACAAATGATCCCCTTATACAAACCTTTTATGCCTGAAGTACCACTGGTTAATGAAATTTTACACAGCGGGCAGCTAGCATACGGAAAATACGGCAGGGAATTTGAAAAAGCCCTTTCGGAGTATTTTAACACGCCCAATGTCATTGTGACAAATACGTTTAACATGGCCATATTGGTGGCTCTAACCACACTGGGTTTAAAACCTGGTGACACTGTAATTGCCTCACCAATGGCCTGTCTTGCCTCCACCCAACCTTTACTATCGGTTGGTTTGAAAGTAAGATGGGCCGATGTTAATCCGGGAACCGGAACCCTTTGCCCTGACAGTGTAAGGAAAAGCATGCAATACGGGCCTAAGGCAATTATACACAATCACTTCTGCGGTTATGTAGGTTTTATTGATGAAATCAATGCCATGGGAAAGGAATTTGGTATTCCGGTGATTGATGACGGTATCGAGGCTTTTGGCAGTGAATACAAAGGGAAACGTATTGGAAATGTGGACTCGGATGTTACGATTTTTTCATGCAACCCCGTACGCTTCCCTAACACTTTGGATGGCGGGGCAGTAATTTTTAAAGACAGAGGCTTACAAAACAAAAGTATCCTGGTAAGGGATGCAGGAATAGATCGGTCACGTTTCAGGGATGATTTGGGTGAAATAAATCCTTCCTGTGATATCGAAATTACAGGTCATAGTGCAACACCGATGGAATTGAGCAGTTACATTGGTCTGCAACAGCTGAAATTTGCAGATAATATTATTGGTCTGCAGCGCAAAAACGCACAACTTTGGGACAGCCAATTGGCTGATAATACTGAATTAATCCCAATAAAACGAAATGATACCATTCCAAATTACTGGGTTTATGGCACATTGGTTCCCGACAAGCGTGCTTATTTGAAATTTTTCAGGGACAAAGGTTATTATGCATCCGGGGTTCACCTGAACAACAATGGTTACAGTGTTTTTGGAGACCAAAGACCTTTATCTGGTGTTACAGATTTTCAAAGTAGTTTTTTAGCACTGCCAAGTGGTTGGTGGGTTAAAGATATTAAGTTATGAATTCAAAGCTAATAATCACTTATGTCATAAGCAAGGAAATAAAAAATGAAGATCTTGATAAAATTGTAATGCTAAAAATGCAGCATTGGATTTATACTAAAGAATCTCATTTGGCATGGATTAAGAAAAACATCAGAGGGCACGAGCATCATCTAATGATAAAAAATGAACAAGATATTTTAGTTGCTTACCTCAACATTGTTAATCTTAATATAATAATAGATGGAATTATTAAAATTTATTCCGGAGTAGGTAATGTTTGTGTAGATAAAAATTACACTGGGTATGGTTATGGGCATTTAGTAATGAATTCTGCAAATTTATATCTTAAACGACAAGACCATCATGGAGTATTATTATGTAAAGAAAATTTAGTGAAGTTTTATCTGAAAGCAGGTTGGCATAAATATCAAGGCCAAACTATTCTGAATAATCAGCCTTATTTTGATGCTGTACTGTTCACGCATAAAACAACTTCTAAAATGGTGCAAATTGATAGAATTTTTTAATTATATGAACGAATTAACAGTATCCATAATTATACCTGTATACAATACCGCAAATTACCTTAATAATTGTATAGAAAGCTTAATTAATCAAACGTATAATAATCTTGAGATTATTATAGTTAACGACGGCTCTACCGATTCTTCCAAAGACATCATTGATGAATACGCACTAGAAGACAAAAGAATAGTAGTCATTCATAAAGAAAATGGGGGTATCGGTTCTGCTTACAAGGCTGCTTTCAAAGTTATGGCCGGTGATTATGTACTTTTTGTTGATAGTGATGACTGGCTAGAGTTGAATGCCGTGGAAAATTTGGTAAGCCTGGCTGTAGAAAATGATGCCGATATGGTTTCATTTGGTATTCAAGCTTATAATCCGCAATGGGAAGAAGTAAAACTTAAAAGCTTTAAAAACATTGATTTAGTCAACACAAACAATGAAGCCATTCTTAAAACACACTTTGAAGTATTAAAACATCCGACGCTGGCAAGACTCTATAGACGAGACCTTTTCAAAAATATTGTTGTGTTTGAACAAAACATTGGCATCGACGAAATGCTTACTCCTCAATTGTTGGCTAAATGCAACAGGGCGGTTTACACTTCAAAAGTATTGTATAATGTTATGGTAAGAGAAGACAGTGTTTGCAGGGAAGAGTATAATGAAAAGAAAATCAGAGATACAATCGGAGTTTATCAATTCCTTTGCAGTTTTATTGAAAAGAATGCGCCAAAATATAAAGGGCATATAGAGTTAAAATACCTGAGCGTACTACATGAGTTGTATAATTCTGCGATTCTTATTAGAGGGAAAATAACAAATAATTCAGTTTCAGAAATAAGGGAAGATTTTCGATTATATATTAAGAAAACAAAGGATTCCGGTAACTTTTACAATGAAAAACTTTTATCAAGGATTCTCAAAAATGGGATTGTTTACTGTCCTTTTGTTTATAATACATTTTTTAGAACCTATAATAAGCTAAAAAATAATTGATATACAGGACCTTGGCAGGTAAATCAGTTTAATAGTTATGAGAATATTATGGGTTTCAGCCCGCATATTTGATGAAAATGAAGAGACTCAATCAGGTGTCTGGTTAAAGGCTCTTGCAATGCGACTTACTGAGATTAAAGACATTGTCCTGGGTAATGTTTCCTGGAAACCTGGAGAATCTGAATTAACCCGCTGTGATTTTGGAAAAGTACAGCAATGGGGGTTACCCCCGGAAAAAGTGAACAAAAGGGGTATGCCTTCAACTTTAACGCAGGAACGATTTGAAAAAATTGTATCGGAATTTGAACCTGACATTATTCAGGTTTGGGGCAGCGAAAACCCTTTGAAAATTTTGCCTTTTGAGAAAAGAATCACCGGAATAAAAGTGTTAACTATCCAGGGTGTTTTGGGAAGCATCGGACCGGTTATGTTGTCTGGCCTGAACCTTAAAGAAATTATTTCCACCATTGGAATCAGGGAATTGCTTAAAAGAAGAAATCTGCTTACAGAAAAGAAATCTTTTCATGCTGCAGGCAAATTAGAGGACCAAATGATAAAAAAATCAGAATATATCATTACTCAATCCGAATGGACAGATTCCCAAATAAAACAAATAAATCCAAACGCAAGACTTTTTCGAACCACAAGAGCGCTAAGATCTGATTTTTTAAACTGTAAAAAATGGCCTGAATTTGATCACCCAAAACCAATAATTTACTCTGCTGCCGTAGGGTACAGTCTGAAAGGCCTTCATGTGCTTATAAGGTCGATTGCTGTTGTTAAGAAGCAATACCCGGATGTAGAATTGCGGCTGGTAGGTAAAACGGGTAGAAAAGATTACCTGGGGGACGGATACCTTAAACTCATATTAAGAATGATCAGGAACCATGGTCTTGAAAATAATGTAACCTGGCTGGGTGCATTAACGGCTAAAGAAATCATCAGTCAATTGCAGGAAGCTTCAGTTTTTGTTAACCCTTCCTTTATTGAGTCCTACTCTTTAACACTGGCCGAGGCGATGAGTGTCGGAATACCTTCCGTTGTGTCTTTTGCAGGAGCCATGCCAGAGCTGGCAGAGAATAACAGGGATGCATTGTTTTTTTCTCCAGGAGATTTCAAATACTGCGCACATTTAATAATTAAACTGTTATCCAATCAAGAGCTAGCATTAAAAATCTCAAAAAATGTAATTAAAAGATCAGAGGAAAGGGAGCTGAAAACGGATGTGGTTAACAATCAAATTAAAATTTACAAAGAAATAATCAGGCTAAGCCAGACAAAATAATTTCTTGATTGATTTTCTACGTTTAATGTCCAGATTGAGCCGAATAATAACTAATCCTGGAAAATATCTTTCTCCGCGATACATTTTTTACAATGTGGTTTTAGGCCGGCTATTTTTATTTTGGATGGGGTTATCAAGGTGGGTACCCTCAGATCGCTTATATGTTAAGGTATTTTATTTTTTGTCCATGCACGAAAAACTTGATTTCAAGCATCCCAAAACTTATACGCAGAAAATTCAATGGCTAAAGCTTAAGAATACCAATCCACTTTATTCGAAAATGGTGGACAAATACCAGGTAAGGGAGATCATTAAGAAGGAGTTGGGAGAAGAATACCTGATTCCGCTTTTAGGTGTTTGGAATTCTTTTGCAGAAATAAACTTTGAAAAACTACCTGAGCAATTTGTTTTAAAAACTACCCATGATAGCGGGACGGTAATAATTTGTAAACACAAAGCAAGTTTTGATAAGGCTTACGCGAGAAAAAAGTTAACCAGGGCACTGAAAATAAATTATTTTTATAAATCAAGAGAATACCCTTACAAGAATGCCATACCCCGGATAATCGCAGAAGTTTACATGCATGATGAAAACCAAACAGAACTGACCGATTACAAGTTTTTTTGTTTTAACGGAGAGCCCCGAATATTACAAATAACGGCTAATAAGGGGAATGAAAAGATGGTTTGCTATTTTGACATGAATTTTAACCCTATGCCTTTTTATACTGGTCAATCAAAAGCAGATCCCGGTTTATTTAAAAAGCCTTTTAATTTTGAAAAGATGGTTAGACTTGCCAGGCAACTCTCACAAAACATACTTCATGTTCGGATTGACCTTTATTACATTAATGAAAAGATTTATTTTGGAGAATTTACTTTTCATCATAATGGGGGAATTGTAAAATTTTCACCCCCAGAATGGGCTGAAATTATAGGTGATATGATTTAATTAAGGAACTATAAGTATTATAAATAAATTTCTATATTATTCAATAGTATCAATTCTATTATTTAATGAGAATAAACAAGAAACTTATTTTTGAAGGAATACTGATTTACCTGACAATTGGCATTTTATTTGGAGCTTTTAAACATTTTACCAGAATCCCTGCTTTCTGGCCAAGCGTTTTGTTGTTGATTGTTTACACAATTTCTTTCAACCCAAAGGTGTTTATAAAAGAATCATTTTTTTGGATATATATTCTCCTTACCATATTAATTGGTTATAATTTTTCAGGTTATTTCACTGATTTCCCAAAAGTTCATTTAACATACTTTGGCGTTTTCTCCCTGGTACTTCCATATTTACTATCCGCACTTGTTATTGAGAATCTTTTAATTCTAAAAGAAAAAGCGCGATCAATAATAATTAATACTGGTAAATTATCCTTGTTATTTATTGTTATTAACTCAATTTTTACAATAATATCCGAATTCATATTTCCGGGTATAACAAGAACAATTACAATAACAGGCTATCCAATATGGGTGATAGCGCACACATTTGGGGCAATTTATGGTTTACCATTTATCATGGCTGCTCTTATTGCTTGTTACAGAGGAAAGAGTTTTTTGATTTTAATATCTTTTCTAATCATTCAAACTTCTCTTTTATATGCCGGTTTTGTAACTGCTTTATTATTTACTGTAATTATTCTGATAATTGCCGTTTTAATCCGGTACAATGTAAAAAACATAATATATTTAGTAGCCATTCTGTCTGTTGTGATGATCTTAGCTTTTAATATTACTGAATTCATAATTAAAATATTACCAGATTTACCTAATCCGGCTTATTCAACAAAAATTAAAGATTTTGACCTAATGGCAAAAGGTGATAGTAGCTATACAAATATTAGAGCCGGGGTTTATAATGTCTCTTTGAAATCATTTAAAGATAATTTTTGGTTTGGTTCAGGAACCTGGAAAAGTGTTGGTGAACACTCATATCTTCTGGACAGATTAGGTTTTCTGGGATTATTTGGAACATTTTTTTTTGTTATTGTCCTTTACAAATTATTTAATAGATCGCTTTTAATCGTACCACAGAATGGCATAATTACATATAAATATCTGTTTTTCGTTTTAGCTGTTTTATTATTTTTTAATCCGTTTTACAATTTAGATTTTTGGTTAATAATGTATGTTTATCTACCATTATTAATAAGTTATTTTTTGTCAGCAGGAAAAAACTCCAGGCTTAATTTCTTTAATTTTTATAAACATAAATAACTGAAAAACCTTTAACGCATATTCTGGCACCCCCCCAAAATGTTAATGAAAATTGTTTTTTTTCGAAATCATAATCCATTTGCAATAAGCTCTGCAGCAGCAAACCGGTATCGTACCCTTATGGAGGGTTTGACAATAATAGGAGTAACCGTTAAGGTTTATTTAACTGAAGGCTATCAGTCAAAAGATGAAAAGAATCAATTCAAGAAAGCAGGTGAGATACATGGTATTGAATATGAATACATATTCCCCTTTCAATTTTCTAGTTACTTTAGTAAAAGATTTTACAAATATTTACTGAATCCTGTCCTTTTGCCTTACAAAGCTAAAAAAATCAGGAGACTTTTAAAAAAGGAAGAGACTGGAACTATAGTATGGCCATCTGTTTCCCTTGAACAGCTAATAGCCATAAAAAGGAAAATGAGAGGGTTGATATATTTTACCGAAAGTAACGAGTTCCCGGATATCCACAAATATCAAAAGGGAAATTTTCTCCAGAGCTGGGTGGCAGGAATAAGCGAAAGTTTTTTTGAAAAATATACCTTCCCAATGCTGGATGGCATGGCATTAATGACAAGGGCCCTGATAAAATATTATTCCGGGTTAACACAACCAAAGCCAAGATTAATTCATTTGCCAATGACTGTGGATCTGGAGCGGTTTAACCGCAAAATTAAACTCCCGCTTACAATAGGCCTGGAACAACCTTACATTGCATTTGTTGGGGTAATGAACAATAAAAAGGAAGGGGTGAATATTCTTATTGAAGCTTTTGCCCAAATTGCTGCCAAATTTCCTGATTTGAAGCTTTATTTGTTTGGTTTCTGGCATTATGATTCACCGGGGCATGCAATGCAAATTAAACAACTTAAATTGGAAAACAGGGTTTTTTACAAAGGAAGTATTTCCAGGGATGAGGTGCCTTCTGTAATTATGAATGCAAATCTGTTGGTTCTTCCCCGTCCTGATTCAAAGCAGGCACAGGGCGGTTTTCCAACTAAGCTTGGTGAATATCTTGCATCAGGTGTTACTGTTTGCGCAACAACCGTGGGTGAAATTCCGGATTACCTTGTTGATGGTGAGTCTGTTTTCTTTGCCGAACCCGGTTCAGTGGAGTCATTTGCAAATGCCATCAATAGGGCATTGAACAACCCGGAAGAAGCACGCCTAATAGGCGCCAATGGTCGAAAAGTGGCCGAAAAGCATTTTAACAAGGATGTTCAGGCGAAAGTCCTTTACAATTTTCTGAAAAGCCTTTGATAAAAATTCTACTATAAAAAAGAAAAAAGAAATACGATATTAAATGAAAATTGGAATTCATCACCGGAAAGGCTCATACAGCGACGGCTTGATCAGCTATTGTCAACAAAAAAAAATTCCATATAAAATTGTAAACGCATACTGCACAAAAATTGTTAAAGACCTTGATGATTGCGCCATTTTCATTTGGCATCACAGTCATGTAAATCCCAAAGATGTATTATTTGCCAAACAATTGTTGTTTTCTCTTGAACAGGCAGGAAAAATTGTTTATCCGGACTGGAAAACCGGATGGCATTTCGATGACAAGCTGGGCCAGAAATACCTGCTGGAAGCATTAAATTTACCTCTGGTACCTACTTATGTGTTCTTTTCAAAAAAAGAAGCACTTGAATGGGCTTCAGAATATCAGTTTCCTGCTGTGTTTAAGCTTAGGGGCGGGGCAGGAAGCTATAACGTCAAACTTGTAAAAACAAGGAAAGAGGCCCGTCGAATAATAAAAAAAGCTTTTGGGAAAGGATTCCGGCAGTTTGATCCAATTGTCGATATAAAAGAAAAAGTCATTAAACTTCTAAAAGGATACGCTGGCATAAGGGAATTATTAAGAGCTATAGCACACCTGGTATATCCCTATCAACTTGAGAAATCAAAAGGGCGCGAAAAAGGATATGTGTATTTCCAGGAGTTTATTCCAGATTGCAAGTATGATATCCGTGTGCAAATGGTCGGGGAAAAAAGCTATGCTATGATCCGGCATGTAAGAAATAATGATTTCAGGGCCTCAGGTGGGGGAAATATTGATTATGATGGGTCAAAAGTTCCTTTAAATGCAATTAAATTATCTCAGAAAGTAGCACAAACCCTGAATATGCAAACTTTGGCAATAGACCTTCTTCCATATAAAGACTCATATTTGATAGCAGAAATAAGTTGTGCATTTGCAATTGATGAAGGGGAATTGGACTTCGGGTATTACGATAGCGATTATAAATGGCAACTGGGTATTATTAATCCATATGCATGGATGGTTGAATACCTAATTAAAAAACACGAAAAGAAAAAACAATTTCTTTAGAACTTTTTCTAAAAACAGAATTAGTTTAAATGGATTTTGCCCAAATTAAAAGCGTATTAGGCAAGTATTATACAAACCTACGGGGCTGGCGCACAAACAGAAAGATCGTAGTAATTGAAAGCGACGACTGGGGAAGTATACGAATGCCTTCAAAAGTTGTTTATGAAAAATGCCTTAAGGCAGGATATCCTGTAGACCAAAACCCTTATGAGCGATATGATTCCCTGGCAAGCGAGGAAGACCTGGAGTTGCTTTTTTATTTGCTTACTTCGTTTAAGGATAAAAACGGGAATCACCCTGTAATAACGGCCAATTGCGTGGTGGCTAATCCCGATTTTGAAAAGATCAGAAATGATGGCTTTAAGCATTATCATTACGAATTAATCACCGAAACATTTAAACGTTATCCCAGACACGGAAAAAATATAAACCTTTGGAAGGAAGGGACAGAGCGCGGACTATTTTTCCCTCAGTTTCATGCCAGGGAGCACTTAAATGTTAGCCTTTTTATGGAAGCTTTGCAAAAAAGCGACCCAACTGCTCTTTGGGGTTTTGAAAACGAAATGCCGGGCAGTATTCCCAAGGGATCAGCTTTGGGGGGCAACGAATATGTGGAGGCAACCAGATATCATTCTGAAGAGGATAAAAAGCAAAAATTGAATATCTATCTTGACGGCTTGGATTTATTTGAAAAGATTTTTGGGTTTAGGTCAGGTTCCATCATGCCTCCAAATTACATCTGGAGCCCAGATTTTAACATGTCAGTTTTTGAAAAAAGTGTAATATATTTCCAGGGAAGCCGGAAAATGAAGGAGCCCGTTCCAGGGAGTAAGCCAATATACCGCACCTATTATTTAGGTAGAATAAACCGGCTAGGACAAACCTACCTGGTCAGAAACGCTTTTTTTGAACCCTCAATGTTCACGCTGAAAATCAACAACCCGGTTGAAAAGTGTATTTCGGATATTACAATTGCCTTTCGGATGAAAAAACCAGCAATTATTTCAATACACCGGCTGAATTTTATCGGTTTTATTGACCCTAGGAATCGCGAAAAAAACCTTGGGAACTTTAAGAAACTACTTCGGTCTATAATAAAAAAATGGCCAGATGTGGTTTTTATGACCAGTGCAGACTTAGGCCAGTTAATGATAAATCAAAAAGATACTCAAGAATAAAACGTCATGCGAAGGTGTTTTAATGGCAACTAAAATAATTGCTTTAATAATCCCCGGCCTATCTGCCGGAGGAGTTGAACGTTTAATGCCAGTTGTGACCAACGAATTCTTAATTCAAGAAAACATTGAGTTTTATCTTATTCTTTACTAAAACTAGATGCTGGAATCTTTTTGCTAAAAAAACACCTGTCAAAATATGAAATGCAATTAATCTAGGCCTTGGGTTTAATAGATTTTATGTTGTTAAGTGTATATGAAGTAATAGCCGAGGAAAGGCTTTTTACTTAAAAAAGAGCATCTCGAAAAAAGACTTAAAGACATAGATCACAATTATCCCAATTAACCTGGTAAAGTAGTACTAAAGCGAAATTTTATAAATAATCTTATGAGCGAAATTGAAAAAAAAAGTATAGAAAAAACTGCATTAGAAACCCTGATCTCAACCTTTCCATTTAAGGATCAGATACAAAAGAAAGCTAGTGGCTTTGAACTCAGCTCATATAATGACCTTATAAGGATAACTGAGAAATATCTTGATCCGGGGAGTAAAATACTAGATTTTGGCTCTGGGGTTTGTGATAAAGCTGGGCTTTTAAATTTATGGGGTATAAATGTTCAGCCATTGATGATTTAATGGATCACTGGCATAAAACGCCAGGTGTTATTGATAAAGTTGTAAAATTCACGGAAGATGTTGGCATTGATTTTAAATTGGTTCGTTATAAGAGTCTTCCATTTAATGAAAAGTCTTTTGATATGATTATGATTCACCATGTATTGGAACATCTTCATGATTCACCTAAGGATTTATTAATAAATTTATTAAAACTATTGAGCGATGACGGTTATCTCTTTATTACAGTTCCAAATGCAGTTAATATAAGAAAGCGGATCAATGTAATTTTCGGGAAAATTAATTTGCCTACTTTCGATTCTTATTATTGGTATCCTGGTGAATGGAGAGGTCATGTCAGAGAATATGTAATTGACGATTTAAAAAAATTATCTCATTTTTTAAACCTTGAAATCATTGAATTATACGGTTGTGATCATATGATAAGTAGATTAAATAAAAAATTCAGAAAGCCATATTTGTTAATAACAAGAGTATTCCCAACATGGAAAGATTCATTACTATTGTTAGCTAAAAAGAAATCTGGGTGGGAGCCAAAAGATGAATTACCCGAAAATGAATTACAAAAAAATCTTGGGAAGTCAGTTTGCTGAGTTAAGAGTATGCCAAATTATAGTTGATTCTGGTTTATAAATGAAATAATGTTATTCAGGGAAAATACTTATACTTATAAAACTTAATATCAAATAGATATAGGATTGTTTATGTGTCATAAACCCCATGTTGATAAAAATTTTCGATTAACAAGCAAAATATTACTGAATAATTTTAAAAACAAGAATTATTTAAAGAAAAAAGTTTTACGATTTTGAAAAAAATAATTTGCTTAATGATTCCTGGTTTATCAGCTGGAGGAGCTGAAAGGGTTATGTCTATACTGGCTAATGAGTTTTCCTTTCAAGCAGATGTAGAGGTTCATCTTTGCCTTTATGCGAAACCTGATATTTTCTACGAACTCCATAGCAATGTATTCTTACACAAAATCAATTTCAATTATAAAAATTTTCCACGGCTGTTATATACTATCAAGATATTTAGTTTTATCAGAAAAAAGCTAAGAGAAATCAAACCTGGGGCTTTTCTTAGTTTCAATAGTAAATATAATTCCTTGGTATTAACGGCCTCATTAGGATTAGGTATAAAGGGATTTGTTTCAGACAGAAGCCGTCCGGGCATTAAGTATGGCCTTATTTCTGAATTGATTAATCCTTTTGTTTATCGCTGGGCCCATGGGATTATTGCACAAACAAATGTAGCAAAAGAATATATATATTCAAAAACCCATCATAAAAACATTATTGTCATACCTAATCCTGTTGCATCAATAGAAAAACAGCAGATAAAAAGAGAAAACATTATTTTGAATGTAGGCAGGTTTATCACCTCAAAAAATCAAAAAGAACTAATTAATATCTTTATGGAAATCAACCCAAAAGGTTGGTCTCTTGTATTGGTAGGTGAAGGACCAAAATTAGATTATTGTAAAACAATTGTTGAAAAAGCAGGTTTCTCTGATAGAATTTCTTTTATTGGTAACACAACTGATGTTCAGAGTTATTATCAACGAAGTAAAGTTTTTGCATTCCCTTCAACATCAGAAGGTTTTCCCAACGCTTTAGCTGAAGCCATGAGTGCCGGTTGCGCATGCTTAAGCTTTAACTGCATTGCAGGCCCAGCTGATCTAATTAATCACAAGAAAAATGGTTATTTAGTAGAAACAAACAATTTGAAACAATTTAAACAATACCTTGAGGAATTAATAAAATCTCCAACGCTTGTCGAGGAGTTTTCAAAAAGGTCTGTTGAAAAAGTGAAACATCTTAATAGTTCAGAGATTGCAGATAAATACAGGACCTTTATTCTTCAAGATGTTTGAAATTATGAAAAAACTTTTGCTTTCTTGTGACCATTATGTGTTTTCCTTCCATGGGCAATACTATGTGAAGGAGTCAGGCTTAATTCTGTTGAATCGGTATCTAAATGTATTTGAGCTCGTACGCTTTGCAGTTAGGGTAAAGACTGTTTTTAGCGAGAAAGAGCTAGGAATTCACCGATTCTTGATTGAAGATAAAAGAATTGAGGTTTATCCTATTCCATTTTTCCAAGGGCCAAAACAATACGCAAGTTCCTTCTTAAGAATTAAAAAAACATTGAAATCAGTCTATAAAGGAGTTGATGCAGCAATATTTAGACTCCCTTCTCCTTTAGGCTTTATGGCTTTAAATGAAATAAAAAACAAAAACATTCCGCTCGCAGTTGAAATAATTGCAAACCCTTATGAGAAAATGAAAAACACAAGCTCAATTTTTCATTTTATACTTCAATTTTTAATCCACCAAAAACTGAAAAAAGCCCTGAAACATGCTAATGGGGTTTCATATGTTACAAAAAGTGTATTACAAAGGATATATCCTCCCCAAAAAAAAGATCATTTTAAGTCATATTATTCTTCAGTGGAGTTGCCACAAGCTTTTTTCTACAAAAAAAGAGTGCTTAAAAAGGGAAAAGAATTTGTTATATGTCATGTTACCAATCAAATAAAAACCTATAATAAAGGTCACATTACATTATTAAAAGCCATAAAAATTTTAAAAGAAAAAGGATTAGAGAATGTTGTTGTAAAATTCGCAGGATATGGTGACCTAATGAAAGAGCTTCATCAGTATTCGTTAAGCCTTAGATTAAAAGATAATGTTGAGTTTGTTGGCTATTTAGATTTAAATGAGTTAAGAGAATTCCTTGTAAGATCAGACTTAATGGTTTTCCCCAGCAAAACTGAAGGCATGCCTCGCTGTATAGTTGAAGCGATGGCAACTGGTTTGCCATGCCTGTCGACACCCGTAGGAGGCATTCCTGAATTACTACCTCATTCTCTTTTATTTCAACCAAATGATTCTGTTGGATTTGCAAAAAAAATAAATGAGCTTTATCAAAACTCTAATCTTTATGAAGAGTTAAGTTCGGAACTGTTTGAAAAAAGCAAACAATTTAGTAGTGAGGCGCTTACAAACCGCAGGAATAAATTCTACCAAAACCTTTACCGGTTAACAGAAAAATTTAATAAAACCTTGTTTAAGACTAATTAATTAAAAATGAAAAAAGAATTTTTTGTCGTTGAAACAAAATATTTCTTGCACTTTTTTTTGCGGCTTATTTATTACAAACTGAGAATAAATAAAATATACAATCCATTTAGAATAAAGAAAAAGAAAATACAAAAACTTAAGCTGGAAGATATTGAAAAAGCCCTGATTTCTTTAAATATAAAAGCCGGTGATTCAATTCTCGTTCATAGCTCTCTCTCTAACATTGATGCTAAGCCAGAGGAAATAATTGCTTTTCTAAAAAAATATATCGGAAATGAAGGTAACATCTTAATGCCAACGCACCCTAAGTTAAATGAGTTGAATGGGGTTTTTGGTTATGACGTAACCAATTCAAAATCTACAGTAGGTTATTTAACTGAGTGTTTTCGAAAATCAGAAGGCGTAAAAAGAAGCTTACACCCTTTTTCAAGTGTAGCAGCTTGGGGAAAAGATAAAGAATTACTTCTTAAAAATAATTTGGATCAAAGCAAGCCCCTGCCACATGGTAAGAATTCACCCTATTTTAGGTTTGCAATGATAGGTGGTAAAGCCATTTTTCTTGGAGTCACTTTGCGCCGGGCAACCATAATGCATGTGGCAGAAGAGGTGTTAGACGAAAATTTTCCCATAAAAGATTTTTTCAAAGAATATAAAGTAATTGTTAAAGATAGAGATTATAATTACGGAGATTATAATGTGCGAAAAGCAGATTTGAATATTGCTAAATATTATTTATCAAAAAGCAAAGTTCTTTCCAAATGGAAAACCCAAGATATTATTTCCACAATAAAATTTGGAAATAATTTTATTTCTTGTGTAGATTGCAAAAAAGTAGTTAATTTAATGATTACAGACATTAAAAATGGATCAACAAATTACCCCCTTGCACCAAAAAACCCCAAAAATTAATTCCAAAAATCAGCTTATTGAATTTGTTTGGGAATGCTAATAGAAGTAATAAAAAATAAAAAGCCAGTCACTTTTATAGGCCACAAAATATTATTGAATTGGTATAACGAACTTTATCTTTATGACATAAGTGAAGAGAAAAATATTCATCTAAATTATCTTCCATTTAAAACACATTTAAAAATTCTTGGAAAGATAAAACTATTAAAAAGATTATTTAGACTGGGTGTTAATTCAGGCATTTATGGACTTAACAAGGTTTTTTTAAGTTATAGCAAGAAAATTTTTTGTGTTGATTTAGCAAATAACTCCATAATTGAAGAGTATTCCCTTGAAAGAGGTAAAGGGCCGCTACATTTTTCCATAATTGAAAACATAAAGGGTTTTGAAGATGGACTTTATTTTGGGGAATATTTTGGCAATCCACTTAAAGAACCAGTAAGAATTATTAAAAGATCATTATCGGGAGAATACTCTGTTATTTATACCTTCCCTTATGGTAAGATAAATCATGTTCATAACATTATTCCTGATCAAATTAATAAATGTGTATGGGTTTTAACCGGAGACTTTGGAGATGCTGCAGCTATTTGGCGTACAACAGACAATTTCAAAACGTTGGAGCCTATTCTGATTGGGGCACAACAATTCAGGGCATCTATTGCTTTTCCCACGGAAAAAGGTCTTTTATATGGCACTGACACCCAGTTTGAAGCGAATAATATCAGGCTGTTATTCAAAGCAAAAAATGAATGGATAAGTAAAAGTTTGTCTAGTGTCAACGGGTCTGTTATTTATGGCTGTAAAGTGGCTGATTATTTTGTTTTCTCAACCTCAACAGAGCCTGTACGCATACGAAATAACTTTTTTCTGAAATGGTTTGAATGGAAAAGAGGCCCCGGAATTTTGAAAAATGAATCTCATGTGCTAGTTGGAAAAATCGATCAAGGATTTAAGATTTTATTTTCAAAAAGAAAAGATTTTTTGCCGTACCGGTTGTTCCAATTTGGAACAATTTTTTTCCCTGCCGGCATCAATCCAACCAACAAATTATTTTCATACAGCATAGGAAACTATGGTAACGATTTAGACACAGAAGTTCACATTCTGAAAAAAAGCAATCCGCATATTGAAGAAAAAGAAAACAATATTTAAATTCTTTTGCAATGAAACAGCTTCTTCAAAGTTTTAAAACCGGTGAAACTTCATTGGTAGAGGTGCCAAACCCCATGCCCGGCAAAGGACAAATATCAATCAGATCAACCCATTCCTTAGTTTCTTTAGGAACCGAGAGAATGCTGGTTGAGTTCGGCAAAGCAAATTTATTGAAGAAAGCTCGGCAGCAGCCTGATAAAGTGAAGCAGGTGCTGGATAAGATAAATTCTGACGGGTTGCTTCCTGCTCTGGAAACAGTTTTTAAACGACTTGAAGAGCCATTGCCCCTGGGATATTGCAATGCAGGCATAGTGGTTAAGGTGGGCGAAGGGGTTCGAGGCTTTTCGCCTGGCGATCGGGTAGCTTCGAATGGTAAGCATGCCGAGTATGTTAATGTACCGCAAAACCTGGTGACAAGAATTCCCGAAAACGTAAGTCAGGAAGAGGCCGTTTTTACTGTAATCGGCTCCATAGGCTTACAAGGTATTCGATTAGCAAATCCAACTTTTGGAGAAACTATGGTTGTGATTGGCCTGGGTTTAATTGGTTTGCTATCAGTTCAAATGCTACTGAATAATGGTTGCAAGGTTATTGGGATTGACCTTGACCATGAAAAATGCAATATGGCTGCCGGCTGGGGTGTTACTACAATAAATCCAACCAAAGGCGATGATCCAGTTAAAGCTGTTTTGGAAGTCACTGGCGGAATTGGTGCAGATGGAGTAATCATCACCGCTTCTGCAAAAAGTGATGATATTGTTTCACAATCAGCCCAAATGAGCCGGAAACGGGGAAGAATCATACTTGTTGGAGTTGTTGGACTGAGACTTAACCGGACAGAATTTTATGAAAAGGAACTTACATTTCAGGTTTCATGCTCCTATGGCCCTGGCCGCTATGACGAAAGCTACGAGCAGAAAGGCATTGATTACCCGCTGCCATTTGTGCGCTGGACCGAAAAACGAAATTTCGAGGCGGTGCTGCAAGCCATGAGTAGCGGCAAGCTTAAGGTTAAAGAACTCATTACCGAAATTGTTGATCTTAACAATTATGATAAGATTTACGGCAACATTGGAAAATCTAGATCCATCGCGAGCATTTTGAAATATCCCGAAGCAGATTTTTCAGAAACCATCCAAAATCAAACCCTGGTGCTAAATGACCGCTCCTTTGCTGGCTCAAAAGGAGTTATCGGGGTTATAGGCGCAGGGAACTTTACTAAAATGACCATGCTTCCTGCCCTTAAAGGCAGTGACGCGGGATTAAATTATATTGCATCATCAGGAGGTGTCAGCGGTACCACCCTGGCCAAAAAATTCGGTTTCACGCATAGTACCACCGACTACAAAGAAATTCTCAGGGATGAAGAAGTGGATACGGTTTTGATCACTACACGGCATGATTCGCATGCAAAGTTTGTCAAAGAGGCGCTTCTGGCTGGCAAACATATTTTTGTTGAAAAACCCCTTGCCCTGAATCAAGAGCAAGTAAATGAAGTTATTGATGCATATAACTCAAACTTCATTTCCGCAAAACCATCCCTTACGGTTGGTTTTAACCGGCGGTTCTCACCTCACTTGCAAGCAATAAAGAAAGCGTTGGGCCAAAACCCAGGCCCAATTAATATCGTTGCAACCATGAATGCCGGTTTTATCCCATCGCACGTCTGGGTTCACGACCTGCAGGTTGGTGGGGGACGTATTATTGGTGAGGCTTGCCATTACCTTGATTTGTGCGTTTATTTAACAGGTTCTGAAATTAAAGCTGTATGCATGAACGCCCTGGGCGAAAACCCGAAGGAAAACACCGATAATGTAAGCATCTTGCTTAAATTCAAGAATGGCAGCAACGCGACGGTCAATTATTTTTCGAATGGTGCTAAATCATACAGCAAGGAAAGAGTGGAAGTGTTTAGTCGTGAACGGGTGTTTGTCATCGATAATTTCCGCACCACTAAAGGTTTTGGTGTAAAAGGTTTTAAAAATCTTAAAACCCGCATTAACAAGGGTCATAAATTGCAGTTTCTGGAGTTCATTAAACGTATAAAAGAAGGGGGGGGGCCCCTTATTCCAATAAATGAAATCATTAATGTAAGTAAAGCATCCTTTGCAGCTATTCAAAGTCTGACAGAAAAAAAATGGGTGGAGATATGAAAATAGACCTTATTGCCGGGGCACGCCCCAATTTTATAAAAATCGCACCTATTATCTGTGCAATAAACAAAGCCCAGAAAGAGGGAAAAAAAATAAGTTACCGGTTAGTTCATACAGGACAGCATTATGACCAAAACATGAGCGGTAGTTTTTTTGAAGAGTTGAACATTCCCCATCCATCGGTAAATCTTGAAGCAGGTGGTGGCACATATGCAGAGCAGACGTCGGTTATAATGATTGGATATGAAAGACTTTGTATGGAAGAAAAGCCCGATTTGTGTTTGGTCGTTGGTGATGTTACCTCAACAATGGCTTGTGCCATTACAGCACAAAAAATGCAGATTAAAGTAGCTCACGTTGAAGGTGGTATTCGCTCAGGAGACTGGACCATGCCTGAAGAAATAAATCGTTTGGTAACAGATAGTATCACAAATTACTTTTTCACCACTTCGGAAAATGCAAATCAAAATCTTCTTCTGGCCGGAGTGGAAGATCACCGCATCTTTTTTGTGGGCAATACCATGATTGACACGCTTCTTAAACACAGATCAAACTTTCGTGAACCAGCTATTTGGGAAGAAAAAAGCCTTGAAAAAGGAAAATACCTCGTACTCACTTTACATCGGCCAGCCAATGTTGATGAAGAAAAACATTTCAAAAACCTGCTCGTTGCTATTATTGAATCAGCTAAAGATATCCCTGTTGTTTTTCCAGTCCACCCCCGAACCTCAAAAATGATCAATAACCTTAACAATAATTCGTTAGGGCCTCTGGAATCGAAAATGAAGCAATTTATTCCAAATTCCTTTTACTTAATCGAACCCCTCTGTTATCTTGAGTTTCAGTTTCTACTGGAAAATGCAATGGGCGTAATTACCGACTCAGGTGGAATTACCGAAGAGACCACAGTAATGGGAATACCGTGCATGACCCTTCGTGATTCAACAGAACGCCCTGAAACCATTACCATTGGCACAAATGAACTGCTCGGAACCGATCCAAAGGCTCTTAAACCTGCCATTGGAAAACTGTTTGCAGGTCAATGGAAAAATGGTGGCATTCCTGACCTCTGGGATGGAAAAACAGCAGAGCGGATTGTTGACATTTTAATCAACGTTAATAGTTAAAATGCAACAAAAACAGAGAAAAAGGCAAGCAAGCGTTGAGCAGATTCTTTTGTGAAAAACCATTTTGACCATTATGGTTAAAATATGAAGAAGTTTTTAGTTTACATCTCTACTATTTTCAGGCTAGGTATCTTTAGTGTAGCCTATGTTATCTGGTACAGGTTTTCAATAAAAAGCGGACTGAGAAAATGGTGGTTTAAGAAAAAGGAATTTGAAATCCGGCAGGTTTTTTTTTATGAAACAAAACTCAAATCAAAATTCCTGGAGAAATGGAAAAAGCAGATAATTTTTGATGGAGATAATATTGTAACCGGTCAAATTCATTATTATTCTCATCATTGGAAGCAAATCGGAAGTCCGCCTGATTGGTTTTTGAATCCTTTTAACGGTAATCGTTATCCCAATCCTAATTTACACTGGACTAAACTACCCGATTTTCATCCAAAGGTCGGTGACATTAAAAATATATGGGAGGCATCGCGTTTTGATTGGGTAGTAACCCTTGCCAGGGCTTATTTTGTTTCGGGTGCTGATATTTATATTAACACTTTGAATACCTGGTTGAAGGATTGGGTGGAAAAAAATCCCTTGAACATTGGCCCAAATTGGAAATGCGGACAGGAAGCATCAATAAGAGTGTTTAACTTACTCACGGCATCGTTAATTCTTAACCAATGGGGAAAACCAACTGTTGAACTTTCAAAACTTATCTATTTACACCTTGAGCGTATCTTCGGGAATATCCGGTATGCAATAGCCCAAAATAACAACCATGGTACCAGTGAAGCAACTGCTTTATTCATTGGTGGTTGTTGGCTTCATAATAATACCCCTGGGTCTTTCATAATGGCTGAAAAATATGAAAGAAAAGGCAGGCATTGGTTAGAAAACAGGGTAAATAAACTGGTAGCAGAAAATGGCAGTTTTTCGCAGCACTCAGTAACATATCACAGGGTAATGCTTGATACCCTTTGTTTTGCAGAGTATTGGCGGAAAAAACTCAAAACTTCAACTTTATCAGCTGATTTTTATAAAAAAGCCAGACGTACAGTGAAATGGCTTTGGTTAATGACTGATGAGATTTCAGGCGACGCCCCTAATCTCGGTGCAAATGATGGGTCTTTGCTCCTTAACATGCATTCCTGTAATTATCGGGATTTCAGGCCAAGTATTCAACTGGGGTACATTTTGTTTGAACATAAACGAATGTTTGATGACGGTCCATGGAATGAAATCATGTTGTGGCTTGGAATTGACTCTAATGATTATCCGTTATCAGAAGGAAAAAGAGAAAGCATTATCCTTGACAAGGCATATTGTGTCATTAGAAGCTTACACTCATGGGCAGTTGTTCGGCTTCCATGCTTTAAATTCAGGCCAACCCAAAATGATGTTTTTCATTTTGACCTTTGGTTTAAAGGTGAAAATGTGTTATGTGACAGTGGTTCATTCTCTTATAATCCTGATAAGGGCTTTAATGAAGTGGACTTGCGCTCGGTTCATTCACATAACACCTTGTCATTCGATCATCAAGAGCAAATGCCCCGCATAAGCAGGTTTTTGTTGGCTCAATGGATCAATCCCTTATTCATTGAACCTATCGTTTTGGCAACAGAAGAAGAAGGTTATTGGCTTGGTGCTTATATGAATTATAAAGGAAATACACATCAAAGACGGGTAATTTGGGATGCATATTCCTGGGTAATACATGACAAGTTTTACGGGCAGGCTGAAACTGTAGTGATTGGATTTAACTTCTATACTGAAAAATTTTCCCTTGACTCTTACAAACAAACTCTAGATTTACATTGGGGTGTAATAACCATTGATGGTGAGGCAGAAATATTTATTGAAAAAAAAATAATTTCCAAATATTACTTCCATTCAACCCTGGTTAACCGCTTGGTAATAAAAACAAATAATAACTCGGAAATAAAAACAAAAATTAAACTTGCCTAATGAGAATTCTGTACTTCCATCAATATTTTTGCACACCCGAAGGCAATTCAGGAATTCGCTCCTATGAAATGGCAAAGCATTTGGTGATGAATGGTCATAAGGTAACCATGATTTTTGCTGAATCACCCAGATTAAAATCTCCTCTTTTAAATAAACCATACAAAAAAGGAGTGAGAAGAGGCAGCTATGAAGGGATAGATTTAATCGAGCTGAATTTGAAATATAACAATAAAATGAATCTAATTACGAGAGCCTGGGTCTTTTTAAGGTACTCTTTTCGCAGTATTCGGTTTGTTTTTACTGAAGAATTCGATTTGTTGTTTGCTACATCAACTCCTCTTACCGCTGGCATCCCAGGCATCGCCATGAAGTTAGCCGGCAAGAGAAAACCTTTTGTTTTTGAAGTAAGAGACCTGTGGCCTGAACTTCCAAGAGAAATGGGTTTGATAAAAAATAAATTTGTTTTATGGTTAATGGATGTTCTTGAATCTATATCCTATAACAAAGCGAATGTTTGTATAGCCCTTTCTCCAGGAATTAAACAAGGAATTCAAAAGAAACTTAATAAAGAGAACCCCGTATATTTAATCCCCAATGGGTCTGATCTTGATTTATTTAAGCCAGGCAATCATCCAAAATCTATTTTCCCTAATTGTTCTGAAAATGATTTTGTGGCTATTTTTATCGGTGCACATGGTATAGCCAATGGTTTGGATGCAGCTTTAAATGCAGCCACGGTATTACTTCAAAAAGGACAAAAAAATATTAAAATTATCTTAGTTGGTGATGGAAAGCTAAAACCTCAATTACAAAAAAAAGTGATTACCGAAAACATTAGCAATGTAATTTTCCTTGATCCTGTCGCTAAAAACCGATTAAATACGTATTTAGAAGCCTCTGACGTTGGGTTGATGCTACTGTCAAATATTCCTGCTTATTATTACGGTACGTCTCCAAATAAGTTTTTTGACTACATTTCAGCAGGTTTACCTGTTTTGAATAACTATCCGGGTTGGCTGGCAGAAATGATAACAGAAAATCACTTGGGCATAGCCATTGAACCAGACAACCCGGAGGCTTTCGCTGATGCTATAATTAAAATGTCATATGATAAAAATTTGTTGAAAAAAATGGGGGAAAATGCCAGAAGTTTTGCAGAACGTGAATTTAACAGAAAAATACTAGCAGTTCAGTTTGAAAAGGTTTTGGTAAATGCAACAGATAATTTAAATAGGGGTAAGGCATGCTGACTATAATTAAAAACAAAGTAAAACTTAACTCAAAAAATATTTTTGGTTGGAAAACACCAAAAAAAATTGTAGTTTTTTCTGTTGATGATTACGGCAATGTTCGTGTTGATTCTAAGCAAGCAAGAGAAAAAATGAATAGGTCTGGATTAAAAATACAAGGGCGTTTTGACGCTTTTGATTCACTTGAAAATTGCGAAGACCTTGAAATGTTGTTTGAAACTCTTAGTTCAGTTAAAGATAAAAACGGCCGACATGCTGTTTTCACCTCCTTTGCTGTGCCATGTAATATTGATTTTGAGAAAATGGCTGAAGAAGATTACCTGCAATACCAATATGAATTGTTACCCCAAACTTATAAAAAACTGGCTGCTAATCAAACCTGTGCATACGAGGGTGCATGGGAACTTTGGAAGGAAGGCATGGCAAAAGGATTGCTGGTTCCACAATTCCACGGAAGGGAACATTTAAACCTTAAAGTGTTTGAAGAAAAATTGGTAAAGAGGGATCATGAAATAATGAATGCTTTAAAAAACAGATCTTATACCAGCATATCAGATTCAGGCTATCCAACTATCTCCATAACAGCAGCATTTGATTTTTGGAGGTTTGAGGAAAATTCAGGTTTTGAATTTATAATAAAGGATGGTTTGGATGCGTTTGAAAAAGTTTATGGTTTAAAAGCAGTTCATTTTAACCCCCCGGGAGGCAAAGAACATCCGGTAATCCATAGGGCACTTTTTAATGCAGGTATAAAATACATTGATACACCCTTGCTAAAAAGGGAACATCAGGGAGAAGGTAAATATCGAAAGATGTTCAATTTTACTGGAAAAAGAAACAAAGACGGGCAGCTATTTATTGTGAGAAACGTTGTTTTTGAACCAACAGAAAAAAGAAATTATGATTGGGTAAGTTTCACATTAAAACAGATAGAAGCAGCTTTCCGGTGGAATCGCCCGGTCGTCATTAGCTCTCATCGTGTGAACTTCTCCGGACATATCGAACCAGCTGTCCGTGAAAAAGGACTTAAGGAATTGAAAAGACTTCTGAAAGAAATTGTAAAAAGATGGCCTGATGTGGAATTTATGACTTCGGTGGAACTGGGAGATCTGATTCGTAATTCTAGAAAGATCAATAAGTCGAAATACTAATTAGATTAATGAAGAATCTTCTCTATTTTTTCTATTATCTAAAAATTACGAATTATGAAAGACTTCGTAGATTTTTTAGTTATGTTAAAATTAAATTTAATGTAGCAAGTTGTTTTCTTTTTTATGATATCATTGTTTCAACTTTCCGATATAAGATTTCTTTGTTGGATTATTTCTATTTCAGGTTTTACGATTTAAGTGAAGAAGAAAGGAAAAAGTGGGCAGGAACAAGTTTCATGTATGAGTACCAGTTGCACATGAACCCCAGGGGTGCGCGCGAGTTGCTGGTAAACAAGCACCGTTTTTTACAACATTTCAGCCCTTTTGTAAAGCGGGGCTTTGCCAGCCTGCAAGAGCTTAAAGCAAACCCTGCCCTGGCAGAAAGCCTGCTGGCAAATGCATCCGGCCGGCTGGTATTGAAAGGCTCCCGTGGGCAGGTGGGTGCAGAGGTGGAAGTGGCACCTTGTGAGGGGCTTAACCAGAAGAAACTTATCGAAATGTTGCAATCCAGGGGCTATCACTTGGTGGAGGAATACGTGATACAGCACCCGGCCCTGATGGAGCTTTCACCTTCTGGACTCAACACCCTGCGCATCTTTACCCAGTTGTATAAGGGTCAGGTCGATTTCCTGGGCGCTCGCTTGCGGGTGTCGGTCAACTCAGCAGTGGACAATATGGCTGCCGGCAACCTGGCTGCCCCGGTGGATTTGGAAACCGGTTGCGTGAAGGGTACAGGGGTTTACAGCGATATCACCAAAACAGATGAGGCCATACACCCCATCACCGGCATGGCTATTGTAGGTTTTCAGATACCCTTCTGGCACGAAGCACTTGATATGGTCAGACAGGCAGCCCTGCACACCCCCGAAAACCGATCCGTCGGCTGGGACATAGCTATTACCCCCTCAGGTCCCGAACTCATAGAAGGTAATCATAACTGGTGTAAACTTTTATGGCAGCTCCCTGTTAAGCAGGGATTAAAACCTATGTTAGACAAATATTTAGACAATAAATAATCAGAAAATACCTTGATTCGCCTTCTCCTCTACATCAAACACCATCTTTCGTTCCTCTGGGAAATTATTGAGAGTCTGAATGGAAAGTTGTTCAGCATCTTCCACAGCCAAAGGATTTACAGAGTGCTACCGGGTGTATTAAAAGAATATGGGTTATCCGAATTTATCTTCCGGTTGTTAAATCCCGGCGATCTTCCGGAATTGCGATCACTGCTGGAAAAACAGCCGCCAGGGAGACTCGAGTTTTTCAAACCGCATGCTTTAGATGAAAAAGCTCTGCAAAAGGTATTTAACAATCCCTCCTTTCTCATGATGGGAGCATTCAAAGGCCCACATCTGGTGGGCTATTTTTTTTTACGCTGCTTCTGGAACAAAAAATGTTTTGTAGGACGGTTGATTGATGAACCTTTCCAGGGAAAAGGCATCGGAAGAACTATGAATGACATTATGTACAACACAGCCTGGAAAGCAGATTTCCGGGTGTTCTCAACTATCTCTAAAAATAATCTTTCTGTCATGCGCTCCCATGCCAATAATCCTTCCATGGTGGTTCTGAAGGAACTGAAAAATGACTACCTTTTTGTGGAATTCATAAAACAGAAAAGTGTTATTGAAGAGGTTGTTTGATGTGTTCATAGCTTTTACCTTATGGATAGCTCTCTCGCCTTTGTTTCTTCTCGTAGCTATCCTTATCATGCTCTTTGTGCCCGGCCCCGTCTTTTTCAAACAAAAACGTGTAGGCCAGGGAGGGGAACTTTTTACGATGGTCAAATTCAGGACTATGCTTGTCGGACACGCCGGCAGCACTGTCACCGTTAAAGGCCAGGAAAGGATAACGCCGCTGGGGGCTGTATTGAGAAAATACAAACTCGACGAACTGCCTGAATTATGGAATATCTTGAAAGGTGATATGAGCTTCGTAGGACCACGACCGGATGTGCCTGGTTATGCCGACAAGCTGGAAGGAGAAAACAGACTGATCCTGCGACTGAAACCCGGCTTAACAGGCCCCGCTTCCCTGAAATATGCCAGGGAAGAAGAAATTCTCGCCGCTGCCGGTGATCCACAAAAATATAACGACGAAGTCATCTGGCCAGATAAAGTGAAGATAAACCTCGACTACTACCATAAGCGGAGTTTTTACGAAGACCTGTTGATTATTTTGAGAACGGTGTTTGGGTGAGAAGTTGGCAGGGTAAAAAAAGTTGGCAGAGGGCAGTTGGCAGTCGCAAAGTGAAAAAAGTTCGCAACCCTGACAGGGTTATTAGGGGAAGTTTCAGGAACTCTCCTAGGTTAAAACTTCGAAGAGCAAAACCTGTCAGCGTCGCAGACCTGACAGCGTTATCAGGAACAACAACTATTATTTAAAGTATTAAAAGGAAGCTAAGTTTTACAAATTAAAATAAAACTCCCCTTGCTTTGTACACTAAGCCTTTCCCTCCTCACTTTTTTTAAGGGAGGGGGCGGGGGGCGAAAATGCAGTTACAGAATAAAGGAGAATGAAAAATGTAGAATACAGAAAAAATAGAATACAAATAAGAAAGCCATTCTGAATTCTGTATTCTTAAGATGTAAGATTTAAAAGATAATTTAAATATGTACTTTATAATATCATGATAATCTAAAGTATTTATGCGACCATAGGTGCAGAGATCAAAAAAACTCACCTGGTGAAGTTTAATTATCAGCGATAATCAGCAAGATCAGCGGGAACCTCTTTTTCTTAAAATTAACGCTTATGTGCGCCGGACGTCCACGGATTGTGCGAACCTGAGGCTTTTTGGCCGGGGGGGGTTGGCAAGGTAAAAAAGTTGGCAGAGGGCAGTTGGCAGTCGCAAAGTGAAAAAAGTTAGCAGTAGGATTGAGTTTTTAGGAAGTGATTGTAATATAGAATAACTCCCCGCCTTCGGGAAATCGCGATGATGAAAAAGTTGGCAGAGGGCAGTTGGCAGTCGCAAAGTGAAAAAAGTTAGCAGTAGGATTGAGTTTTTAGGAAGTGATTGTAATATAGAATAACTCCCCGCCTTCGGGAAATCGCGTAAATAAAAACATGTAGCGAAGCGTTAAAAAAA
>CAZGKF010000032.1:0-41418 GCA_964526475.1 uncultured Bacteroidaceae bacterium | reverse complement strand
CCTTCTCTGTGGTCCTCTGTGTAACCAATTATACTTTAATATATTACACAGAGGAGACACAGAGGTTAATATTGTTATTAAAGTTTCGCTGATTCACATAACTTTATAAATCAGGTTCCAATAAACTGCATTTCAAGGATTCTTAAACAAATAGTTTTATTTTTGAAAATTAAAGGAAACATCGTTTTTTGAATTTAATCCTGATAAACAGATTTTTAAATATTTAATGACGGTAGAAAATAAATATAGTTTAGAAGAAAACATATTAAAGCATTACAAGGCTTTACGCCGTGATTGCAAGGAAATTTCAAATCCTGATGAACTGAAAATACTGAAGAAAGCTTTTAACCTTGTGAATGAGCTTTGCAGAGAGAAACCTGAAAGATGGGGCAAACTCACTGTTTTTCATGCCATCGGGGTAGCCAGAATTGTCGCTGTTGAAACCGGACTTGCAGGAACAAGCATAATTGCTGCTTTGTTAAGTGAATATTTCGATGATGATATTATCTCAGTAGATCTGATAAAGGAGAAATTTGGTAATAAAGTTGCTGATATCCTATTAGGAATCAGTAAGATATCATCTGTAAAAACAGAAAAATCATCATCACAGGCTGAAAACCTCCGGAATCTTATTCTTTCCCTGGCAAGCGATGTGAGAGTAATCCTGATTAAAATTGCTGAAAGATTGTATTTAATGAGAAACCTTGAATACATATCTCAGGAAGAAAGAATAATTATCGCATCCGAAACCAGTTTTATTTATGCTCCCCTGGCACACAGGCTGGGATTGTACAACATGATGTCAGAAATGGAAGATATCACCATGAAATACCTTGAGCCCAATTCATATCACTCCCTGAAAGAAAAACTTCTGGCAACCGACGTGGCCAGAAATAAATTTATTCGCGGGTTTATTAAACCAATAAAAACAGAACTTGAAAATCATGGACTTAAAGCAGATATTAAAAGCAGGCAAAAGTCAATATCTTCCATATGGAAAAAAATGAGAAAACAGAAAGTTGAGTTTGAAGAAGTTTATGACAAGTTTGCAATTCGAATAATACTTGATTCACCAATATCACATGAAAAAGCCGATTGCTGGAGGGCTTATTCAGTAATTACAGATTTATATCAACCAAATCCTAATAGATTAAGGGACTGGATCTCTATTCCAAAAAGTAATGGTTATGAATCACTTCATTCTACTGTCATCGTGGAGGGAGGAGAATGGGTGGAAGTGCAGATACGCAGCAGGAGGATGGATGAAATTGCCGAAAAAGGTCTGGCTGCTCATTGGAAATATAAAGGAATAAAAGGAGAAAAAGGAATAGATGACTGGCTTGCAAAAGTCAGAGACTTTATTAATTCCCAGGAGGAGGATATATCTGATATCCTTGACGATTTTAAATTAAACCTTTACAGCAAAGAAATATTTGTATTCACTCCGCTTGGTGATCTCAAGAAATTCCCTGAAGGTGCAACAGTTCTTGATTTTGCATTTGACGTCCATACAGCTGTTGGAGTAACATGCTCAGGAGCAAAAGTAAACGGAAAAAATGTTCCTATCCGGTATAAACTTAAAAATGGTGATAAAGTTGAAATTATCAGGTCTAAAAACCAAATGCCAAATATCGACTGGCTTAATTATGTAGCGACGTCCAAAGCAAAAACGAAAATTAAATTAGCTCTCAAAGAAGCTAAACTCAAAGAAGCGGAACATGGAAAAGAAATTCTCAGAAGAAGATTTAAAAACTGGAAACTTGATTTCAATGACACTAATATCCGTAAACTCCTTCAGCACTATAAATTCAAGGACGCTATTGATCTTTACTATAATATTGCAACAGAAAAACTTGACCTGCTGGAAGTAAAAGATATGCTTACCGAAGCAGATAAAGACGAATATAAACCCACAATTATTCAGGAAGAGATAGTTGAAAAACTTATTAAACAAACTTCAGAGAAGAGTGAGGATTACCTTGTTATTGATAATAAACTGGCTGATATTGATTACCACTTGGGCAAGTGCTGTAATCCTATATTCGGTGACGAAGTATTTGGTTTTGTTACTCGTACAGCCGGCATCACCATTCACAGGGTTAATTGCCCAAATTCCTCCCAGCTTATCAGTAAATATGGCTATCGGATTGTAAAAGCCAAATGGGCACATACCGATTGTGAAAACTATTTTATTACAAGCATCAGAATAACAGGGAATGATGATATTGGTATTTTCAGTAATATCTCAGATGTGATATCAAAAGACATGAAAGTTAAGATACGTTCAGTATCACTTGACTCAAATGAGGGTCTTTTTGAAGGAACAATTCATCTTTTTATAAAAGATAAAGATCATCTTGAAGTACTAAATCGCAAACTATTAAAAGTAAAGGGGGTACTATCCGTAAAAAGATTAAACTGATTATCAGGCTATTAATTAAAAAAATGCTTTTCTGTGTATAATTCTTAATATCTTGGATCTGCCATTATCTCCAATTTAGCCATTTTTTCCACTGCAAGCGAAGGAAAACCAAACTCTTCCACTACCTTACCCAACAAAAGATACACTCCCTGTCCCCGAAAAGGATACTTCGCCAGGGAATCGGGGAAATGAACCGTATCAAAGAATTCACCTTCGTTATCAAAAAATGTCCCAAAATGCATAAACTGCTTTTTTATGGTAATTACATTCTTTATTGTAACAAGATTTCCTGCCATTCTTACTTTTTTTCCTATGTAAGCAATTAAATCACGTGATAATATTTCTCCCCGGAATTTTGTTTTCAGCATATCGAAATGACTCATACTCACAGGAAATCCTAAAAGTTCTATTTCATCATACGCGTCTTCGATATTGTTTTGCTCAAGTAAAGGCAATTCAAACTTTTTCGCTCGCAGGCCAAACAGTTCAGGAACATGTTCTGTTTTCCCCGATCTTCCCATTAACATTTGTACTTCCCATAATAACTCCTTTTTTGTTTTTCCTGTAAAACGGAAAGCATTAATGCGGATCAGCAGTATGATTTGCTCTTTTCCTGTCTTTACCCGCCTTATAAAATCTTCGAGGTCAGCATAAGGTCCATTCCTTTCACGTTCGGTAATAATATCTTCAGTCAGTTTTCTTTCCAGATTATCTATATGAACAAATCCAATGTATATATTCTCATTTTCAATGCTTGTAAGATATTTTCCGCGATTAACGCAAGGCAGGAGAATAACTGCCCCCCATCGCCGGGCTTCATTAAAATACACCCGGCTCCGGTAAAAACCTCCGAAATTATTAATTACTGCAACAATAAATTCGAGTGGGTAGTATGCTTTCAGGAAAAGACTCTGATAGCTTTCTACGGCATAGGAAGCTGAATGCGCTTTGGAAAAGGAATAACCTGCAAAAGAACTGATCTGTCTCCATACCTCATGAGTAATCTTATCAGGATATCCTCGTGTGGAACAGTTTTTGAAAAACCGGTCAGATATTCTTTCAAATTCTTTTCGGGATCTGAACTTCCCGCTCATTGCCCTTCTGAGTACATCGGCGTCTGCCAGATCAAGTCCGGCAAAATTATGACAAATTTTGATCACATCCTCCTGATAAACCATTATTCCGTAAGTCTCTTTTAATTGCTCTTCCATTACCGGATGAATGTATTTGAACCCTTTCGGATTATGAAACCTTCGGATATATTCCTTCATCATTCCGGAACGAGCAACTCCCGGACGGATAATCGAACTGGCAGCAACCAGTGTTGTGTAGTTGTCACATAGCAACTTTTTAAGGAGCCCTCTCATAGCAGGACTCTCAATATAGAAACAACCATTTGTTTCACCTCTTTGCAAAAGTTCGCGTACCTTCATGTCATGCTTAAATTCATCAACCTTATGAACATCAAGGGTGATATTCCGGGTCTTTTTGATAATATCTGCACATTCAGCAATATGTCCTATACCGCGCTGACTGAGTATATCAAATTTCTCAAACCCTATTTCTTCAGCGACATACATGTCCCACTGAGTTGTGAGGAACCCTTTAGGTGGCAGGTCCAATGCAGTATAGGCTGTAACCGGTTCTTCCGAGATAATTACCCCGCCTGCATGTATACTCCGTTGATTCGGAAAATCAGCTATCATACTTCCAACCTTGAATATTTTGTCAATAATGGAATCCCTGTTTAAAAGACTGGAAGGTTCTTCAACTAACCGGTCTATTTCTTCCTTCGGAAGGCCGTAAACCTTTCCAAGTTCCCTGAAGATGGATCGTCCTTTGAAAGTAGATATTGTACCAAGAAGAGCAGTATGCTTTTTTCCGTATCGCTTAAAAATATAATCCAGTACATCATCTCTTTCTTTCCATGAAAAATCAATATCGAAATCAGGGGGGTTTGCTCTGTTAGGATTAATAAACCTTTCAAAATACAGGTCCAGTTCAACCGGATCCACATTGGTAATTTTCAGACAGTATGCAACTATGGAATTTGCTCCGCTTCCCCTCCCTACATGATAATATCCCTGTGCCATTGAGTAGCGTATTATATCCCATGCCATAAGAAAATAAGAAGAAAAACCGAGATTATCAATGACTTCCAGTTCATGTTTCACCCTTTTCTCTGCATTCTTGTTATTTTTCCCGTACCTGTATGCAAGTCCTTCCATGGCAAGTTTTTCAAGCAATATCTTATCATCATACCGGCTTCCTGTAAATGCTTTTTTGTTTTTTGAAGTTCTGAAATCAAAATGTATTTCACAATCATTCACCAGCTTCTCCGTATTTCTTATAATCTCAGGATAATCCTCGTACGCACATAACAATAAATCGGAAGAGATCATAATATCTTTTTCATCAGCCATTTGTTGTGGAATAAGTTTGCTGAGCAAGGTGTTGTGATCCACTGCCCTGAGATGCCGGTGAACAAGGTACTCATCCCTGTTCCCGAAACTTACCGGATGCCATATCACCAGCCTGCCGCTTTTTTTTGCGAAAGGGGAGGAGCACAGCTTGTTGACATCTGCCGGCCGGATTCCTATCAACTCATTATCAGCAAGTCTTGCGGGTTTATTACCCCAGTTGTAAATAAACCATACATCTGTAAGTTGCGGAGCTTTTACCGGAAATATCTCCCTGCTTTCATTGTGTGCGGTTAAAAATTCATTCAGTTCCATGAATCCCCTATTGTTCCGTGCAATACCTGTATACATATACTGGTCACCATTACGGAACTCTATACCCGCAAGCGGATGAATGCCATTCCCCCTGCAGAGTTTAACAAAATCAATAGTCCCCATGGTATTATTAATATCAGTGAGAGCAATTACTTCTGCGCCATTACTGAGAGCTTCTGTAACAATCCTTTCCGGCGGCATTGTCCCATAACGAAGGCTGTAATATGAATGATTGTTTAAATACATATTCTGTAAATGTATAGAGGCATTGGATATTCAGTAAAGTATTCTTCCGTATCTGAAGGATTAAAGCAAACCCTTATATACATTGATACATGATTAGTTATATTTGCTTCCATTCTCTTTGATATGTTTCTGCCCGCCTGATTGCTTCCTCTCCAAATCTGCTCCTCATATTGTCTATTGCTCCGTAAAGTTTCATTATTTCATGACCTTCACCGAATATATTAAACTGTTGTACACCCTGTATAAGCTGACTGAATCTGACACCAATAAGTCTTATAAGCATACGTCTCTGATAAAGCCTGTCAAACAACTCTTTTACCACGGGTATAAGTTCATGGTCGAAAGAAGTGTACGGTATCCTCCTCTGCAGAGTATGAGTGTCGAAATTGGAATACCTTATTTTTACAGTCACACAGGAAGTGTTCATTTTTTTTCTCCTCATCTCATAAGCCAGCTTCTCTGTCATGCCTGCAAGCATATTTTTAATAACAACTATATCAGTAGTATCCCGCTCAAATGTATGTTCCGTTCCCAATGATTTCTTTTCGGAATATCTTATTACAGGTGCAGGATCAATACCATTTGCTTTTTTCCATATTTCCCTTCCGTTCTTTCCCATCACCTTTTCCAGCATTTCCGGTGGTATTTTGCTCAGGATGCCTATGGTGGCTATTCCCATCGACCTGAGCATATGATATGTCTGAGGTCCAATCATAGGAATCTTCCGGATGGAAAGGGGGGACAGAAAGGGTTTTACAAATTGTGTTTCAACCTTTTTTTCTCCGTTCGGTTTTGCTTCTCCGGTAGCAATCTTTGATACGGTTTTGTTCACGGAAAGACCACAGGAAACAGGTAGTCCTGTTTCTTTTATGATACGGCACCTCAACTCATGCATCCACTTCTGACAACCGAAAAACCTGTCCATCCCGGTTATGTCAATGTAGTGTTCGTCTATTGAACTTTTTTCGTACACAGGAGCACTCTCCGAGATAATATCCGTTACCATATGGGAATACTTCGCATACAATTCCATGTCACCACGTATCACAATAACATCCTTACACAGGTAACGTGCCATTTTCATGGGCATGGCCGAATGAATACCGTATTTTCTTGCCTCATAACTACAGCCCGACACCACTCCCCGATCGGATGTGCTCCCTATAATCACCGGTTTCCCATGTAAATTATCATTCTGCAACCGCTCAACAGATACAAAAAATGTATCCATGTCCATATGCACTATGCTCCGCTCCATAATTTAATACTGCAACTTTTCTCATACAACAGGGAATTCCTGTAAAATTTTAATTATTCTTTCCCAACTGTTGATTTCTATTATTTTTTGTTTTACCTTTGATTAATATTTAATCATTTTTCAGATTATAATTTAATCATTTTTTTATATATTGGCAAAAAATATTTCTTTTTCTAATAAAATATACCATTATGTATTTCAGTTCAAATATCAAATTCCTCAGGAATCGAAGAAAAAAAACGCAGGATGATCTTGCCCGTGTTTTGGGGATGAAACGTTCCACTCTTAGCGGATATGAAAATAAGGTCGCAGAACCCGGAATAAATGCCTTGCTCAGGTATTCGGAATATTTCGGCATTGCTATTGATACACTTATAAGGAAAGACCTGCGGGAATTGAAAGAAAGCCAGCTTCGTCAGCTTGAACTCGGACAAAATATTTTCATTACCGGTGAAAAATTACGGGTTCTTGCAACAACAGTTGACGGTAATAATAACGAAAACATCGAACTGGTTCCAATAAAAGCCAAAGCAGGTTATGCCAGTGGATTTGCCGATCCTGAATATATCAGTGAACTACCTGTTTTTAAACTACCTTTTCTTTCCTCAAATAAAAAATACCGGACATTCCAGCTTGTCGGAGATTCGATGTTGCCTATCCCCGATAAGTCATGGGTTACCGGAGAGTTTGTGCAGGACTGGGGGAATATTCCCAGCGGAGATGCATATATTATATTGACAATGGATGAGGGAATAGTTTTTAAAATTGCTGACAATCAAATCAGAGAGAAAGGAAAACTAAGGCTTTATTCTCTAAATCCGGCATATGAACCTTTTGAGGTAAATGTAAAGGATGTAAGAGAAGTATGGAGGTTTGTTCATTATATAAGCGCGGAAATCCCTGAACCTGCTCTTTCAGGTGAACATATTCTGCTTACAGTGGCAACTCTGAAAAGGGAAGTGGAGATGTTGAAAAACCGCGAAAAAAAATGAAATATCCTAATTAAGGAAATAATCATTCTTCAGGAGCTTTTCCTGCTCTCTGAGCTTGATTAAATATTTCATCCGGGAATAAAGAAACTTTTCTTTAAGTGCAGGATCCTTTAGGGAAATAAAGGTATATTTATCTGCCGATGATAGATTTAATGCCCTGGCGATATCGTATATAAGTATCTCATTCTTACTGATATCTTTAATAAACTCATGATCCAGATGATCCATATAGTAAATTAAGATGTTCATTAATTCCTTATCATTCACTGCCTGGTTTGAAGAAAATCCCTTTATTCTCCCTCCGCTGTATAGTTTATCGCCTATCGGATCTTCAATACTTAATATTTTAAATACAGAAACTCCTTCAATTAAAATCACCATCTCTCCAAGTGAATTTTCTGCCACAACTTGCTTTACACTTACTTCTGAACCAAACTCCTGTATCTTTTTGTCCCTGACAAAAGGAATTCCAAAACTTAATCCTGATTCTCTGCATTCATTTATTAATTGTTTATACCTTGGTTCAAAAACTCTCAGCGGAATATCATCTCCTGGTAATAAGAATATGTTTAATGGGAAAAATGATATTATTCTTTCTTTTGTTTTCATTCTTAAATTTGTAATGTTATAACACATCAACAAACAAAGGTTTGCAAATGTTTATTCAATATTAATTTTTTATTATGTGCTACTTTGTTGAAATCAACCTGCCACGAAAAGAACTTGAATCAAGGTTCGGTGTAAACATGCCTGAAGATCCAAGATATATGCCGGGTTTTATTCATTCTGCTTTTTCAAAACCCTTTCTTCCGGTAATTACTAATGATTCGCCGGAAATAATTCAACTTTTTCGTTGGGGTTTAATTCCTTCATGGGTGAAAGATGAAGAAACAGCAGAAAAAATCCTTAATGGAACATTTAATGCAAGAGCTGAAACTATCTGGGAGAAGCCTTCCTTCCGTGTGGCTGCGAAACAAAAACGATGTCTTGTTCCCGCTCATGGCTTTTTTGAGTGGCATACTGAAGGCGAAAAAAAGATCCCTTATTATATCAAAAGAAAAGATGATAAAACCTTTGCTTTAGCCGGCTTATATGAAAACTGGATTAACCCGGTATCAGGAGAAATAATAAATTCCTATTCCATAATAACCACACCTGCCAATAAAATGATGGAGAAAATTCATAATCTTAAAAAACGAATGCCTGCAATATTGCCAATTGAAAGTGAAAAGGAATGGATAAACAATATTCTTTCTAAAAATGAACTTTCAGGTATGCTTCAGCCATGTCCTTCCGACATACTTACTGCCTGGCCTGTCTCTTCCAAAAATATCTTCCGTACTAAAGATATCACAAGCCCTTCTATAATTGAGCCTTTTTATGATGGAAGAATGTAAAAATTTATCGAAATACTATTAATTTTTCGGTTAACAACAAACCAGTTAATACAGCTCAACCAACTTTTAAAATGTTAATAAACCAGGAAATATTGTCTAAATTTCAATGATAATAAACTTTTAAGATATCAACTAATTGTTAATATCATATGTAAATATCTTGTGAAGATTAAAAGTAGTTTTTTCTTGGAGAAAGAGATTACATGCTATACATTTGTTTCATCAGGTAAGCGATAAAAGGCCGCTGCCGGCCCCGGACTGAAAAGTTGAGCTTCGGTTCAGCCAGACAAACCGGAAGAAAGTTCGCAAGAACAGTTCTTTAAAGCCGGAAAGCCATTGTGAGCAAGAACTTCGGTTTAAGTTCACCCCGCTACCAGAGGAAATCGCAAGATGTTCCTTGAATAGCTGGCCCCGAGGCAAAAATTTGAAAGAAACCGCAAGGTTCTCTTAATAATTAAATCCGCCGGATTAAGATCGTAAGACCTGAATCCGCCAGGTTGCCAAAAGGGATATTGCATTCCCAAACAGGTACGCCCGCGTAAGAATGCAAAGGGTTCCTCTCCAAACCTTCCGTAAAGGCAGACAAGGATGAACCGGTCATAATAACCGTAGCCTGACATTTTTTAAAAGCTACGGCAGTTAAAAAATGGAATGGGAATTATTTCGTCAGGAAATAATTCCCATTCGTGTTTTATAGAACTTCTTAATTAACTATTCCCTGCATTAACCAAATATAAACTCTCCTTCAAAAGGTTTCTCAGCAAATAAAAACAGTTGTTAAATTTTAGAAAAATAAAATTGTTAATAAGTGAATAAAGATATGATGGATCATATCTTTTGATAAACTGACATTTTTCTTCCATGGAATATAACAATCTTATAAGTTAATGACAGATTTCATGAAGCGAAGAGGGAGATTTACACACCTTTTGAGATATCTTCGCTCTTCTGCAATATCTCCTGAATGATTGAACTGATAGCACTTCCGGGATTTTCCCTCATCTGCCTCTTTTCTGTTAATAATATAATAATGTTTATTAACTAAAATGATGCTAATTTTGCATCGGATAATTGAATCAATTTATAATGATTCTAAATTAAGGAGGTATAATGAAGATTTTTTTTAAAATAATATTTTTGGTTTTAATACTTTTTTTTGTTGAAATTACAATTAGTTTTTCTGATAGAGTCAATAAAAATCCAATCAGGACTGATGATAATATTTCTTTCGCGCTAACTTTGGATAACTCTGATTCCGAATTCGAAAATACAACTGTCATTGATCAGCATTTTATATCCTTTATTAACAAATATGGAATAAAAGGAGCCTCAATAGCATTGTCACGGAATGAAAAGCTCCTTTATGCCAAAGGTTTTGGTTACGCTAATATGGAAACAGGTGAGAGAGTTCAGCCAGGTCATCTGTTTCGTATTGCAAGTGTCTCAAAACTCATCACTGCCGTTGCAATATTAAAATTATATGAAGAAGGGAAACTTTCCCTTGACGATCCGGTTTTTGGCTATAATGGAGCACTCCCTTTTCTTAATTATTACGAATACGCCGACCAAAGGGTGGAACAAATAACCATCCGGCATTTATTGAACCATACGGCCGGATGGTCGCGTCATCGGGGTGATCCTATGTTCAATCCACTCTATATTGCACGTAAATATAATCAATCCGGACCCGCCGATATCGATCTCATTATACGCTTTGCTCTTGAAAGAAAACTCGACTATGATCCAGGTAAAGTCTATTCTTACTCCAACCTTGGTTACGGTATTCTGGGTAAGATAATTTCCTTGAAAACAGGTATGTCGTATGAAGATTATGTTATACTGAATATTCTTAAACCACTGGGAATTCATGATTTCCATATAGGTAAAAGCTTTTATCATCAGAAACTTCCCAATGAAGTGCGCTATTATGACCGGCCCGGATCATCATTATGTCTGGCTGTTGATGGTTCCGACATATTAGTACCAAAACCATATGGGGGTAATAATATGGAACTTCTTGCCGCTGCAGGGGGTTGGATTGCCTCAGCTCCGGAATTGATTAAATTCATTAATGCTATCGATGGTTCTGATATTATTTACGATATTCTGAAAAAAGAAACAATTGATATGATGACAAACAAGGGAATTGCAGGGAAAGGTTTATTTGGCTGGAGAGGAGTTGACAGGTCCGGAACAGTTTGGAGAACAGGTACATTGTCCGGATCAACTGCCATGATTATGAAACAATCAAATGGGAATACCTGGGTGGTATTACTTAACGGATCTGCACATAAAAGGAACTCCATCCATAACAGAATAGCCGCTACAATGTTTTCCGCCCAGAGAAAAATTAAGGAATGGCCGGATGTTGACTTGTTCGCGCAGAATAAAAATATCAATATACTTTCCGGAATGCACAATTAATCTTGTTTCTTTCCTTGAAACTGTTTTTTTCTGATTCCTTTAATAATCACTGAACTGGAGTTTCTCAAATTTCATTAATAACCAAATCATTAGGTTAAATAGAATAATTTCTCTTAATTTGTTTTCTTTTTTTACTTACATATCTCAGTATGATTACATTCGACCTTATAATGGTTTTTGTAGTTATAGTTTTTATTCTCATCTCTCTATACTGGGGTATTCTTGGGCCTTCTTTTACTTTTGTCATTGGGGTCAGTATTCTGGGTTTTATCGGGATACTAACACCTTCGGAAATCCTGAGTGGATTTGCAAACGAACAAATCGCCGTTATAATCTTACTCCTGATAATTGGGGATGTTATCAGACAAACAGCGGTTATTGAAGTAATTTTCGACAGAGTCTTTATCAGAGCTAAAACCAGAAAAGGATTTCTAAGCAGAATGGTATTTCTTATTGGAGGTTTCTCAGCTTTTCTGAATAATACACCTCTCGTTGCTGTTATGATGCCGTATGTTGATTCGTGGTGTAAACGTAATAAAATACCTCCTTCAAAGTTTTTAATGCCTTTATCCTATGCTGCCATTCTGGGCGGTTGTGCAACCCTGATTGGAACATCCACTAATATGATTGTAAATGGAATGGTTATCGAACAAACTATCATTCCAGGATTGGAACCACTCAATATTTTTGTTTTTGCACCAGTAGGATTTGTTATGCTTGCAATAGGCAGCCTTTATATAATTTTTATCGGAAACCGCCTGCTGCCTGACCGTGCTGCACCTCTCTCCTCTAACGGAATTACAAGCAGGGAATTTGCTATGGAAGCGAAAATCAGGCCTGGATCACATATTAACGGATTAAGTATAAAACAGGCCGGATTTAGTGGAAATAAGAGTTTTGAATTAATTGAAATAATTAGAGAAGATATCAAAGTTATCAGCTTTTCTGATGAGTTTATTTTAAATGAAAGTGACACTCTCATTTTTTCCGGAGATCAGTCAAATATTGCCGAGATAATTAATCAAAAAAGCGGGCTTCAGATACCCGAAGTTGGCATGATGAGTAAACGCAGAAAAACCGAAATAATTGAAATTGTTATAAGTCAGAATTCCTCCCTTATCGGAAAAACACTGAAAACTGTAAATTTTCGCAGCAAATATGATGCTGCTGTAATTGCTATTCATCGCAATGGGATCAGGATACAGGATAAACTCAATTCAGTTATGCTCCGGGCAGGTGATATTCTGCTTCTTTTTACCGGAGATAAATTTTTGGCATTGTCGGAAATAACCACTGATTTTTATTTCATTTCAAAAATAAAAAGATTCGTGAAGCTTGAATGGTACAAGACAACAGTTTTAACCGGAGGACTGGTTTTAGCTATCCTCTTATCAGCATTCCATATAATAAAGCTTTTTATGGGGCTCATGGTTTTACTTATTGCTATTCTTGCCCTCAAAATTACTAATCCGAAAGACCTTTCAAAAAGCATTGATTATAATCTTGCTATAATTATTGTTCTCTCCCTTGCACTGGGAACAGCAATGATTAAAACTGGCGCCGCTGATCTTGTAGCCGACTCAATAATAAATGTTTTCCTGCCCTTTGGTAAAATTTCAGTTTTATTCGGAATTTTCTTTATCACAGCCCTTCTTGCAGCATATATAACTGCAAAAGCATCTGCTGCAATTGTTCTGCCAATATCGCTGACAATGGCTTCAAATCTTGGATTAGACCCGATTCCGTTTATTCTTATTGTAGCTTTTGGCTCTGCTGCAAATTTCATGACCCCAATTGGATTCCAGACTAATTTAATGGTTTATGGTCCTGGCGGATATACATTCAATGATTTTCTTAAAATTGGAGGTCCTCTTACATTTATTTATATGATTGTTACAGTTGTGATTCTTAAAATAATGTACCTCTGATATGTGCTTTATATGTAAATTGGAAAAACTGAAGCACCATTTTATCGAATATTCCTTCTGTAAGAAATTAATAATTTTAACCGCTTGTACGGCTTAAGATGCCAGGGTATATTTTAATTTACAATCATAGAAAGTGTTTCGGGATTGGTTCAAATTCATTTAACTTAAAATATCCCTATTATTTTGTTAACATGTTAAGATACTCTTTAAATTCTTCTGCATCCCACTTTGCAGCACCTGTTTTTGATAAAATAGTATTACCTTTTCTGTCTATAATATAAGTATGAGGGATTGCACTTACTTTAAATGAAGATGTAAGATGAGCTCGCTGAAAAAATACGGGAAAGCTGTAATTATATTGTTCCAGATATCTTATTACCGGATCAGGTTTTTCTCCGGTGATCATCAAAAAATTAACCTTATTATGAAATTCATTATAAAGCCTTTGTATAGAGGGCATTTCAGCCCTGCATGGAGGACACCATGTTGCCCAGAAATTGATAAACAACACCTCACCTGAATAATCAGAAATTGTAAGGATTTCACCTTCCTTGTCTTCAAAGCTAAATAAATAATCATCCGCATTTAATGAAACTGGAGAAGGTGTAGCTTCAATACGTGGTTTCATAAGGGTAAGCCTTTTTACATTGCTTATTATCTCACGACGTGTTACAGGAACGAAAAGTAAAATTAAGAGTATATAAAAAATAATGTCGCTTGCTATCTTAAATTTGCTTTTTGTATCAAAATATATCCTTAGCTTTTCCCGAAGATTTAACTTCATTTTATGTATTAATTTGTTTATCAGTTTTTGTGTAAATTAGTTATAAGCCTTATTATTTTCCCTGTCATAAAATATAAAACAGAGTGTAATCACCTGTTAAACCTATTTAACAGCAAACTTGTTCATTATTGCCATATTGTCTTTTCGTTCTGCTCTGATAATAAAGTCAAAGCGATCCGGATCAAGGCATAATTCGAAATCAGAAGATGGAGCAAAAACCTGTTTATCATCTTCAAAAAATCTTTTTCCGCTTGTTCCCCTTATAATCCTTTTCATTTCCGTAAAATTATTCTTTTTACCTTTCAGTTCATTGCTTATATATTCTGCACAGAATGTATCTTCTTCAACAGGATATAAAGAAGCATACCCCATGCAAACCAGTGAAACAATCTCAGGCTTTTCTGATTTAATAAATTTTATTATTGCTCCTGCATTAACAAAACTTCCTGTGAGGATCATATCTGCATGAACAGCATTAACCAGTCCCTGAGTTCCGGAACTGGTTGTATGAACAAGTGTTTTTCCCGAAAAATCAACATTTAAAATGTGTGTAGGTGAATTTCCATAGTCAAACCCCGGCATGATCATTTCATTTCTTTCCCCTAATAATATATATTCAGGATATTCCTCTTTTAGTACATAGGCTTTTTGTATATCCCCAACTGCTATTATCTCTCGGGCCCCATTATAAAAAGCATAACATTCAAGGGAAAAAGCCCTGAATACATCAATAATAACTGTTAGTCCTTCTGCTTTTAATGCACCATCCATAAGATGAAGTATGTTTACCTTCATGTTTATTTGAAATTTAAATTGCGAATATAACCAAAAGACAACAGAGGAAGGTGTAAAAATGAATAAATGGAACTGAATGTTGATTATGAATTCACTGTAAAAACCATAGTACATTTAAGAATGCATCACGAATCAGGATTATCAGCTACCGGTATTATACTGATTTTTCATATTCAAAAAATATATAAAAACCTAATTATTAACTATTTTTACATTTTAAAAACTTAAGTATATGATTAAAAAAATAAAAAGGTTTCTGAAAGAACAAATTTTTATGCCAGATATAGAAGGAAAATCAGGGTATAGATTTTTTCTTATTCGTCAGGTCAGGATAATAATATTTGCTTTTAGAGGGTTTGTCGAGGACAGGGTAAGTATGCGCGCCTCAGCACTTACTTTCTATACTCTTCTATCAGTTGTTCCTATTGTGGCAATGACATTTGGCGTTGCAAAAGGTTTTGGATTTGAATCAAAAATGGAAGTCTTTATTATTGATAATTTTAAAGGACAGGAAGAAGTGATGAACTGGATAATCGAATTATCAAAGTCTGTCCTTAATAACGTGGAAGGAGGGCTGCTGGCAGGAATAGGACTCCTGATATTAGTCTGGTCGGTTATGCAGGTATTAACCAACATTGAAAACTCATTCAATGCAATATGGCAGGTTAAAACCTCCAGACCTATTTTGCGAAAGCTAAGTGATTACCTCGCTATGATGCTTATTGCGCCTTTTTTTATCATACTATCCAGCAGTGTTATGGTTTATATATCCACAAGAGTTCAGGATGTAAATGATAGTATTGAGATGATAAGGGTTATTTCTCCTTTTGTGGAGAGATTAATTTCTTTGGTTCCTTACGCGCTTGTATGGTTACTGTTTACAATAGTATATATGGTAATGCCCAATACAAAGGTTAGTTTTAAATATGCATTTATTGCAGGAATTATTGCAGGAACCCTTTTTCAGATAACCCAATGGGCATATATTCATTTTCAGGTTGGAGTTTCAAGATTTAGCGCTCTTTATGGAACTTTTGCAGCACTTCCCCTATTCCTTGCCTGGTTACAGGTAAGCTGGCTGATAGTATTGCTTGGTGCAGAGATATCTTTCGCATGCCAGAATGTGGAAAAATATGAATTTGAATCAGAATCACTTAATCTCAGTAATCATCATAAAAGAATGATCTCCCTGTTCGTTGCACATACCATCGTTAAGAATTTCCAGAAAGGAGGCTTACCTTTAACATCCACTCAATTATCAAGAAAACTGGGCATCCCGCTCAGGTTAATACGTGACATTCTTTATTCTCTGGTTAATTCAAGGATTCTGATCGAAACTATAACGGATAGTCCAAGGGAAAATGCATATCAACCGGCTATGGATATCAATAAAATAGACCTGAAGTTTGTTATGGATAATCTTGATTATGCCGGAGGAGATCATTTCATCGTTAAAGCATCTTCCGATTTTGATAAACTATCCGGTTACCACGATCAATTATTCAAATCAATGAAAAAGTCAAAACATAATATATTACTTAAGGATATTTAAACCACTTGTTCAGCCTGAGTGATAAATAAATGCTTGAAATTAATAATAACCCCATTATACTGCTTCCTATCCCTTATTTTACGGAAAAAACATCAGTGTCAAACAGCAGGATGTGTGAATATCTGCAGGAACCATGCTTTAAAGAGGAGCTGCTAAAATAGAATTCCTGATAAATTTTCTTCTTTCCATAACTATGAGTATTTAAAAAGATGAGACATTGTTTTTTATATTTATTAACGAAAGGGCCTGGCATATTTTGCCAGCTTAATATCCCTCAGTTCCTGATAATCAATATACCAGCCTGATTCATTGTTATGTTATAATGCAATGAGGAATTGCAAAACACAATATTCCCGGATCAAAAAGAATCTTTTCTTATTAAATTCTTGTTAAAATGAAAAACTATTACTATTATTGCACGAAATTTTTCAAAATGAAAGTTATTACTGCACGTTTTTACATCAGGCCTCACCATCATATGATGAGTGACTAGATGTGCAGTTTATGTAAACATAAAAGATTAATGTAATTCAAGGTTTGCAAAATACTGCAAACCTTTTTTTTTGAAATACCATGGAAAAATTAAGAATTGCTGTCCAGAAATCCGGACGACTTTCAGAAAAATCACTTGAAATTCTTGGTGAAGCCGGAATTTCATTGACTAACGGTGAAAGAAGACTGATATCCCTTTCATCAAATTTCCCGGTTGAAATTCTGTATCTCCGTGATGATGATATTCCCGGATATGTGGCCGACAAAGTAGCCGACATAGGATTTGTAGGAGAAAATGTAATCTATGAGAAACTATGTAAAGTGATGATTGTGCATAAACTTGGATTTGCAAAATGCAGGCTCTCACTTGCAATACCTAAAAATGAGTCCTATAATACTCCGGACTGGTTTAACGGAAAAAAAATAGCAAGCTCTTATCCTGTAATACTTAAAAAGTACCTTGATGAAAAGAAAATAAGAGCAGGAATTCATGAAATTAGCGGTTCTGTTGAAATAGCCCCGGGAATAGGACTTGCTGACGCAATATTCGATATTGTAAGTTCCGGAAGCACCCTCATAAGTAATGGTTTAAAAGAAGTCGAAACAGTTATAAATTCAGAAGCTGTAATTATTTCCCATGAAAACCTGTCGGATGAGAAAAAACTTATACTCGAAAACATTATTTTTCGAATAAAAGCTGTACAAAAAGCCAAAACTAATAAATACATCCTTCTTAATGCACCTAATAAAAACCTCGATAAAATAATTAGTATCATCCCCGGCATGAAAAGCCCCACGGTGATGCCCCTTGCATCCGATGGATGGAGTTCTGTGCACTCTGTTCTCAATGAAGATGTATTCTGGGAAGTCATTGATCAATTGAAGGAACTTGGCGCTCAGGGAATTCTTGTTGTTCCTATTGAAAAAATGATTATATAACAGTAAACTTTAAATATTACAATATGAATATAATTAATTATCCTTTAAAAGAGCAGTGGAAAAATATTCTTATCCGACCTGTAATCAATTTCGAAGCACTAACAAATTCTGTCGAAAAAATCCTTATTGAAGTCAAAAACAGGGGAGATGCAGCACTTAAGGAATACACACTTAAATATGACAAAGCAGAACTGAATGATTTTGCTGTCACTGAAAACGAATTGAAACATGCACAGGACGAAATAAATGATGAACTGAAAAAGGCTATTAATGTAGCCAGAAATAATATTACGCAATTTCATACCGCTCAAATACCAGTTACAATAACTTGTGAAACCACACCCGGAGTGAAATGCTGGCAAAAAAGTATTCCCATTGAAAAAGTTGGATTATATATTCCGGGAGGTACCGCTCCTTTATTCTCTACTATATTAATGCTAGGAATACCTGCAAAAATTGCGGGGTGCAGGGAAATAATTATGTGTACACCACCCGATAAAAATGGTAAAATTCATCCCGCAATCCTTTATACTGCAGACCTTATCGGAATTAAGAAAATGTATAAACTTGGTGGTGCGCAAGCTATTGCAGCAATGGCATATGGTACTGAAACAGTTCCAAAGGCCTATAAAATTTTTGGTCCGGGAAACCAATACGTTACTGCAGCAAAGTTAAAAGTAAGCCTGGAAAATGTATCTATCGACCTGCCGGCAGGACCCTCAGAAGTTGCTGTTATGGCAGATGAAACTTCCGTACCGGCATATATTGCATCAGACTTATTGTCACAGGCTGAACATGGAGAAGACAGTCAGGTAGTTCTTGTATCAACATCCAAAAAAATAATTGATGAAGTTTCTTTGGAGATTGAAAAACAGCTGGAAATTCTGCCCAGAAAAGAAATAGCAAAAAAAGCTCTGGCGAATAGCAAATTGATTCTTATGAATAATGTTGATGAAATGATAGAACTTATTAATGATTATGCTCCTGAACATCTTATTATTGCAGTGGAAAACTATAATCAAATTGCAGAGAAAATTATCAGTGCAGGAACTGTTTTTCTTGGAAATTTCTCACCCGAAAGTGCTGGTGACTATGCCTCAGGAACAAATCACACACTGCCTACTAATGGAACAGCAAAAGCTTATGGAGGGTTAAACCTGAATAGTTTTATGAAAAAAATTACTTTTCAGGAATTATCTAAATATGGACTTTTTAATATTAGTTCCTCTGTTGAAGCAATGGCAAGCGCCGAAGAACTCATAGGCCATAGAAGAGCTGTAGAAATAAGAATGAACGGAACCGCCAAAAACTATGATAATGTCTGAATTTGACCTTAACAAACTTGTCAGGAATAATATCAGGGAATTAATACCGTATTCCTCTGCACGTGATGAATTTTCAGGTGAGGCTTCTATATTGCTTGACGCCAATGAAAACCCTTTTAATACTCCCTTCAACAGGTATCCTGATCCATTACAGAAAAAATTAAAACAAAAAATAAGCAGGATATTTGACGTACAAATCAATCAGATATTTCTGGGAAACGGGAGTGATGAGGCAATTGATCTATTGATAAGGGCTTTTTGTATCCCCGGAACCAATAATATTTTAATAACCGATCCAAGCTACGGAATGTATGAAGTATGTGCCGGAATTAATGATATTGAGGTTAGAAAAGTATTGCTTAATGATGACTATTCATTGAATCCCGGTAATCTGATAAATTCTGCTGACGAAAATTCCAGTATAGTTTTCCTCTGTTCCCCGAATAACCCCACTTCCAATCTTTTAAACGAGGAAGATATCATTAAAGTCCTCTCTGAATTTAAGGGAATTGTTGTTATTGATGAGGCGTATATTGATTTTTCCGGTTCAAATGGATTTCTTGAGCGAATTAATGAGTTCAGGAATCTTATTGTGCTCCGGACATTTTCAAAAGCATGGGGTCTAGCCGGAATAAGGCTTGGAATAGCATTTGCCGGTGAAAACATCATTGCTATTCTTAATAAGATCAAATACCCTTATAATATTAATAATCTTTCCCAGAAAGTCGCTCTTAAGTATTTGAAAAATAAGTCCGCAATAAAAAACTGGGTTAAAGCAATACAGAAAGAACGGAAAATAATGGCCCGTCAATTAATAGCATTGAAGGTAGTGCAAAATGTGTATCATTCAGATGCAAATTTCTTTCTGATCAAAATAATGAATGCAAAGGACCTTTATATTTTTCTTAAAGATCAAAAGATTATCGTAAGAGACCGCTCAAATGTAAGCCTTTGCAATGATTGCCTGCGAATTACTATTGGAACAAAAAAGGAAAACCGGAAATTGATTAAAGCAATAAAACAATATAAATGCCCTGAGGACAAATCAAAAGTTCATAACGAACTATAATAAATAACATAATTACAATTAAATAAACGCGTTTTGCAATTGGAAATGCAATTCGGGTTTACATAAATTACTTTTAAAGATAATGAAGAAGGTTTTATTCATTGATCGTGACGGCACACTGATTATGGAACCTCCCGAAAATTTTCAGGTCGATAGCCTGGAAAAACTTGAATTCTTCCCGGGAGTATTCCGAAACTTGTACAAGATTCGGCATAACCTTGATTATGAGCTTGTTATAGTTACAAATCAGGATGGAATGGGAACATCAGCCTTTCCTTACAATGATTTTATATTGCCCCATGAGAAGTTTCTCCAGACTTTCAGGAACGAGGAAATAGAGTTCGATAATATTCTTATCGACACCAGTATGCCTGAAGAAAATGCACCGACCAGGAAACCTCGCACAGGATTAATGAGTACATACCTTGAAGGAAACTATGATCTTGCTTCCTCTTTTGTTATCGGAGACAGGCTAACAGACATAGAACTGGCAAAAAATATCGGTGCAAAAGCTATTCTGATTGGTAATACCACACCAAAGGAAGAACTTATAAAAAACGGTCTGATGGAGTATTGTGTGCTGATAACTGAAAAATGGAGCGAAATATGGGAATATCTTCATAATAACCAGCGAAAGGCAATTGTTTCCAGAAAGACAAAGGAGACAAATGTATATGTTGAACTTTCCCTGGATGGAAATGGAACATCTGAAATCCATACCGGTCTTGGTTTTTTCGATCACATGCTGGAACAAATTGCCAGACACTCAGGCTGTAATCTCAAAATATCGGTAACAGGTGATCTGCATGTTGATGAACACCATACTATTGAAGATACAGGACTGGCTTTGGGAGAAGCTTTTCATAGTGCTCTGGGCGATAAAAGAGGGATATCCCGTTATGGCTTTTTACTTCCTATGGATGAAAGCCTTGCTCAGGTAGCTCTCGACTTTGGGGGTAGGGGATGGTTTGTATGGAATGTTGAATTCAGAAGAGAAAAAATAGGTGAAGTACCTACCGAAATGTTCAGTCATTTTTTTAAATCATTTTCCGATACTGCCAAATGTAACCTGAATATCAGGGTTGAAGGGGAAAATGATCATCATAAAGCCGAAGCCATTTTTAAAGCATTTGCGAAAACAATTAAAATGGCAATCAACCGGGATGAAGATAATATTAATTTACCTACTACAAAAGGAATGATCTGAGAGAGATATGAAAATTGCAATTATTAAATACAACGCCGGTAATATAAGATCTGTGCAATATGCTCTTAAACGCTTAGGTTATGATTCATCTGTTACAGATGAGCATAAAAAAATAATCAGGGCTGACAAAGTAATTTTCCCCGGAGTTGGAGAAGCCGGAAATACAATGAATTATTTGCGGAAACATGGACTTGATAAACTCATTGCAGGACTGCAACAACCCTTACTGGGAATTTGCCTGGGTCAACAACTTATGTGTTTATCATCAGATGAAGGCAATACTGAATGTCTGGGTATATTTAAGGCCGGAGTGAAAAAATTCCGGCATAAAGGGAAAATTCCGCATATGGGCTGGAATAGTTTGCATAATCTGAAAGGACAGCTATTTTCAGGTATCAGTGAAGGAGAATATGTGTATTTTGTGCATAGTTACTTTGTGCCAGTAAATAAATTCACTTCAGCTGAATCTGAATATTATGATTATTTCAGTGCTGCAATGGAATATAAAAATTTCTATGCAACACAATTTCATCCTGAAAAAAGTGGAGATACAGGACACAAAATATTAAAAAATTTCATTGAACTATGATGGAAATTATACCTGCCATAGATATTATTGATGGCAAATGTGTACGCCTTGAAAAAGGAGATTATTCAAAGAAAAAGGTATACAGTAATAACCCTCTCGAAGTCGCCAGGATGTTTGAATCATGGGGTTTCCGTCGCCTTCATCTTGTTGATCTCGATGGAGCAAAAGCATCTCATTTGATTAATCACAAGATTCTTAACGATATTGCCACTCGTACTTCACTGGTAATCGATTTTGGTGGTGGAATAAAAAGCAATGAGGACATTCGTATTGCGTTCGAAAATGGAGCGTCCATGGTAAGCTGTGGGAGTATTGCAGTTAAAGAACCACAAACTGTTTTTAAATGGATGGAAGACTATGGAACGGATAAACTTATTCTTGGAGCAGATCACAGAAATGAAAAAGTAGCTGTTTCAGGATGGGTAGAGAATAGTGAATATGATTTATTGAAACTGATAGAAATATATTATAATGCCGGTATCAGAAAAGTTATTAGCACTGACATAGAGAAAGACGGAATGCTAAAAGGCGTTTCCATTGGTATATATAAAAAAATTCTGAAAACTTTTAAGGAAGTATTCCTTATTGCAAGTGGTGGAGTAAGTAGTACAGACGACATCAGGAATTTGAATTCGGCTGGCTTAAATGCTGTTATTATTGGAAAGGCAATATATGAAGGTCATATTAATGAAAAAAACATAAAACACTTTATTTAAATATACATGCTGGCAAAAAGAATCATACCCTGCCTCGACGTTCGTAACGGGCAAACTGTAAAGGGAATAAATTTTGTAAATATCAGGGAAGTGGGCGATCCTGTTGAGCTGGGAGCAAAATATTCCAGGGATGGGGCTGATGAACTGGTCTTCCTTGATATAACTGCTACACATGAAAAAAGAAAACTTTTCAGTGATCTGGTGAAAAGAATAGCAGAGCATCTTAACATCCCTTTCACTGTAGGAGGTGGTATTAATGAAATGGCAGATGCCGATCGCCTCTTAGGAGCCGGAGCTGATAAGATTTCAGTTAACTCATCTGTTGTAAAGCGGCCGGAATTTATTAATGAGATTGCCACTTCCTATGGAAGCCAGTTTTTAGTTGTTGCAATAGATGCTAAAATGGAAGATGGAAAATGGTTTGTTTATATCAATGGAGGAAGAATACAAACTGAAAAAGAACTATTCTCATGGGCTAAAGAAGCTCAGGAAAGAGGAGCAGGTGAAATATTGTTTACTTCTATGGATCACGACGGAACGAAAGACGGCTTCGCTTGCGATGCATTAGCCCAATTATCAGAAAATCTCCTGATCCCGGTTATTGCATCAGGAGGAGCAGGTAAGAAAGAACATTTCCTCGAAGTGTTTACAACAGGAAAAGCCGATGCGGCTCTCGCAGCAAGTATTTTCCATTTTAATGAAATTCCTGTTCCTGTACTTAAAGAGTATCTTAGAAATAATCATGTCCAAATAAGATAAATTATGCTCATGCAACTTAATTTTAATAAACTAAACGGAATAATTCCTGCAATTATACAGGATAACATTACCGGGAAAGTGCTTATGCTCGGATTTATGAATGAAGAAGCACTTAAGAAAACTACTGAAAGCGGCCTTGTCACTTTCTTCAGCCGAACAAAAAAACGCCTGTGGACAAAAGGGGAAGAAAGTGGAAATTATTTCAAAACAGTTGACATATTGGAAGACTGTGATTCGGATACTTTGTTAATTAAAGTTATACCCTCTGGTCCGGCATGCCATACCGGAAATGATACGTGTTTTAATGAGGAAAACAAACAATGCCTCTCTGAGGGTTTTCTGGAGGAACTACAGCAACTTATTCACACACGTAAATCAGAAATGCCGGATAATTCATACACTACTAAGCTTTTCACTAAAGGAATCAACAAAATTGCACAAAAAGTAGGAGAGGAGGCCATTGAACTTATTATTGAAGCCAAAGACCACAATAAGGAACTTCTACTCAACGAAGCAGCTGATCTTTTATATCACATACTTGTACTTCTTTCAGCTAAAAACAGTGATCTGTCAGATGTTGTAAAGGTTTTAAAAGACAGACATCAATTAAAACTGCGCCAGTGATTTTCTGATTATCTCTACGGATTCTCTGATCTGGTCCTCATTTATTACGAGGGGAGGAGCAAACCTTATTATGTGCCCGTGGGTAGGTTTGGCAAGCAAACCATTGTCTCTGAGTTCAATACAAACATCCCAGGCTGTTTTACCTCCCTTTGGCCGGATAACAATAGCATTTAACAGTCCTTTGCCTCTTATTAATTCTATCATCTCGTTGTTTATTTTCCCCAGTTCTTCCCTGAAAATACATCCAAGCTTTTCAGCATTCTCAGCAAGTTTTTCATCCCTGATCACATTCAGGGCAGCAATTGCAACTTTAGCAGCAACAGGATTACCTCCAAATGTGGAACCATGTTCGCCCGGTTTTATTACCAGCATTATATCGTCGTCAGCGAGAACTGCAGATACAGGATAAACTCCACCGGAAAGTGCTTTTCCGAGTATCAGAATATCAGGTCTTACTACCTCATGATCACATGCAAGCAGTTTCCCTGTTCTCCCAATGCCAGTCTGAATTTCATCAGCTATGAAAAGTACATTTCTGGTTTTGCAAAGATCATACGCTTTTCTGAGATATCCTTCATCAGGAACATATACTCCTGCTTCACCCTGAATTGGTTCAACCAGAAACCCCGCTGCGGATGGATCTTCAAGAGCTTTCTCCAAAGCGGAAATATCATTGTAGGGAATTTTTATGAATCCGGGTGTGAATGGCCCATAACCTTTGTATGAATCCGGATCAGTAGACATGGAAACAATAGTTATAGTCCTGCCGTGAAAATTACCATCACAAACAATTATTTTAGCCTGGTTTTCCGGAATGTTCTTCTTCTCATATGCCCATTTTCTGCAAAGTTTCAAAGCGGTTTCATCACCTTCAGCGCCTGAATTCATTGGCAGAACTTTATCATAACCGAAAAACCTGCTTACAAATTCCTCATATTCCCCCAGTACACTGTTATAGAAAGCTCTTGAAGTAAGAGACAGTTTTTTCGACTGCTTAATAAGAGCATCAACTATCCTTGGATGACAATGACCTTGATTTACAGCTGAATAAGCTGAAAGAAAATCAAAATATCTCTTCCCTTCTATATCCCATAAATAAATACCTTTTCCCTTATCCAGTACTACAGGTAAAGGATGGTAATTATGAGCTCCGTACTTATCTTCACGTTTAATATAATCCGGTGTATTCATTTCCATGCTGTTTATTATGTTTGACAAAATAAAGCACAAAAATAATCATAACTTACGTGCTTTAGGCAACTAAATGATAAATATTTTATATTAACAACGATCTCCGGATTGATGATTCATCAATGTTTACCCTTAATAGAGAAAGTTTAAGAAAAAAAAGCTGTCTAAAAATCCTTATGACTTTACAATTCACTTTCAATTTGTAAGTTATTCTATAGAAACCTCTTCGACCCACTGTGTCTCCTCTGTGGCCCTCTGTGTAATATATTATATTATAATTGATTAATAATAGCGTTTTACTTTCAATTTGTAATCTAATAATTCAATGATTAGTCTTTTTAGACAGCCTCTTTCACATATAAAACTTATTTTTTGTTTTAATAAATCTCTAACTGGTTTCTTTCTCTTAAAAGCAACTCTGGCTTACCCTCCCAGCTACTGATGAGGCCGGTTACAGCAATATCCCGGTTGGTAAAATAAAGTTCTGGTCTACGGCTGAATCTTCTGGCAATATTCCTGGGAATTATTATACTGAAATCCTGATAAGGATATGGTCCACCAAAATACAGATAATACTCATTAGTCGCACTGGAATACCAGGTAGAATAAACTCTTCCATATATCCTCGCTATTTCTCCTACGTAAGAACCTGCATCATACGCTGAAACTGTATGAATCCTGTAACCAATGGGGTAATACCAATATCTGTAATCCGGATAAAGCCTTCTGTATTCATGGTACATCGGAACTGACCAGTATATTTGAACTACTGCAGGTGCCCTGTAAGAATAATGAACTCTCCTGTATTCAATTGGTCTGTGAACATATCCTGTATTGTAATAACTAGTACGCACAACCTTCTTTCTTGCAGGCGTTTCATAGGTTCTGCGGACTTGTTCATATTTCTTTTCTGTTGCAGGAGTGTACTCATTCCCCCTTACTGAACGTGCTGACCTGCTTGTAGCAGATTTTGAATTTTCCATGGTTACTGAACGTTCCCTGGTAACAGTTGTGGATAGAGTTGCTGTACGAGGAGCAGTTTGACCACCTGAGGGAGCAGGTCTTACTGTCTTTCGGTTCTGCGTTGCAGGTCTTGCTGGTGTTGTTGAAGTTGCAGGTGCAGTTGGTTTTGCAGGACTTGCTGTTTCACGTCTCTGTGAAGCTGACCTGGCAGGAGTTGCAGGAGTAGCCGGTTTGGAAGCAGGGGAAACTTCTCTTATGGCTTTCCTGCTATCAGTACTCCTCTCTTTTTCTGCTTTATGAGTGGTTTCTGTTCTTTTCGCAGGTTCAACAGTTGAACTGTTTGTTCTGCTTCTGGTGGACTGGGCACTTACCTGAAGTGCTGCTGCCAACATAAGGCTTATTATTAAACTATTTTTCATGGCATCCGGTTTTTAGTATCTTTAATGATGAAGATTCAAATATCAGACCAAAAATAAATAATCCAGGTAATTCCAGGTAATCATATCATCTTCAATATTTTCTGAATTGAAGTTTTAACAAATAAATAACCTCAGATTACCGGAATTAGTTGAAAATTTAAATAGATATCTAATAATCAATGTAATATTATTAATAATTTTGTAAACTAAGAATTTACCATTTAATTCCAGAACTAAATCAAATGTTATATATTTAACTGTTTTAAATATTGTTTAGTTTTATGATATCCTCCCTTACAGATAAGGAAATACGGGAAAGTCTCAGGTATGCTGCCTTAATCCAGTCGGCTCTTTTACCAGACATAAATCTTTTTTATCAGTATTTTCCGCAATCTTTCATATTATTTAAGCCTCGTGACATAGTTAGTGGGGATTTCTACTGGTTCAGGAAAAAAAAGAACAGAGTTGTCTTTGCTGCTGCTGACTGTACTGGTCATGGAGTACCAGGTGCCTTTATGAGTGTTATGGGAATAAATTTTCTTCAACAGATAACTTCTGATTGTATTCCGTTCTCAAACAAAATTTTAAACCAGATCCGTGAATATGTTATGAAATCACTCAAACAGGAAGGCTTTGATTATGAAAGAAAAGAAGGGATAGATATGGCCGTTTGTGTTTTTGATTTCGAACACAAGCATATCGAATTTTCAGGAGCTGTTACTCCACTTATCTATTTTAAAAACACTAAACTACTCCAGATAAAAGGTGATAGAATGCAGGTAGGCGCAAGCCATATTGAAGAAGAATCCTTTACCCGTCATATCATCCCTTTCTCTGAAGCCGATTATCTTTATATGTTCTCTGATGGTTATCCGGATCAATTTGGCGGAGAAAAGGATAAAAAGTTAAAATATAGTGGATTCAGGACTATTCTTTCTTCCATACAGCATCTTCCGGGTAATGATCAATATCAGATATTACTTGATTCATTGGAAAAATGGAAAGGAACAAAAAAACAGACAGATGATATCTTAGTTGTCGGGATAAATATTCAATCTTTAAAAAGATGAAATTAACAGCATTCAGGATAAGAAATTACAGAGCAATTGTTGATACAGGATGGATAAAACTGTCCCAGGATAATATTACCACAATTATCGGTCAAAATGAATCAGGTAAGACCACCGTTCTTGAAGCCCTGTATTCTTTTTATACAGGATCGATTCATGAGGACATCCTGAGAAGTGACCTTACACTTCCAGATATATCATGCAGTTTTTATGCCGAAAAAACTCTTATTACATCCATTTTGGATCCCAATCTGCTAAAACCTGAAGTATATGAAAAAGTATTATCCTCAGGATTATTATTCATAAACAGAAAATGGACTGATCAGAATAATTCACAGATCTTTTTTGGTGACGATGAACTTACAGCTTTGCATAATAATGAATTAACACAGGAAAAAAAAACTGTTTCAGAACTGGAAGAAACGATTCATCTCATTCTTGAAGAAACTTCTAAACATAAACTAAATCATAATCAGCTGGAGAAAGAAAAACAGGAATCAGATAAAGTTCATGCGAATCTTGTGAAAAGGGAAGCCAAGGCTGCAAAAACATTAAAAAAGAATCTCTCAGAGAATAAAAAGAAAGAAGCTGAAGCGGATCACAAAAAAATACTTGAGGAACTGGAAAATGTTAATAAGCAAATTGAAAATATAAATAATACATATGATACCTCTTACAGGCGACTTAATGAACTTGTAAGGGCTTCAAAATATGCTGAATTGTTTCTCATTTCAGGAAGAACTTATAAATCTGCTCAGGAAAATATAGAAATGCTGGAAAAAGAGGAAGGCGAAAAACGGCTGGAAATTAAATTTTGTACCGAAAGTAAAAAATTACTAATACTAAATAAGCAGATTAAAGATATTGGGGGTATTATAGTACAGAAAAAAGATGAGATAAAACAGATAAAAGAAAAATTTGAGTTTTACACAGATTGCCTCTCACTTGCATTAACTGATAATCCATCTGATAATATAGAGGAAGTTGTAGTTAAAAATCGGATAGAAAAGCAGAAGATACTATCACCTGAAGATATTGGCCAACTTGTATTTAATTATATTCCATTGTTTAAGATTTTTGAGGATTTCAGCAGTCTTCTGCCTAACAGGATCGATCTTGATGATATTATTGACATGAATACCAAAGTAGAAGGATATAATGCCGTTAAAAACTTTCTGATCGTGTCCGGGCTTGACGCCTCCTTTTTTTCAGAATCCAGCAGCAGAATAATGAAACAAAAAATCGAAAACCTTAACGGTGAAATTACTCTGAATTTCCAGGATTACTGGAGACAGAGTGTGGGTAGAAATAACAAGATCAAAATAAATTTCGAGCTGGAACATTATGATTTCAGCCATCCTGCGAAAAAAGGAAAACCCTATCTCGAATTCTGGATTAAAGATGAACATGAAAGACTTTACCCCAAACAAAGGAGCAGGGGAGTCCGCTGGTTCCTCTCTTTTTACCTCGAACTTAAAGCTACCTCCCTGCAAAACAATTCCGGTTACAATCTGCTTTTAATCGATGAGCCGGGTCTCAGTCTGCATGCAAGAGCTCAGGAAGATGTTCTTAAAGTTTTTGAAGATTTAAAGGATAATATGCAGATACTTTATTCCACACATTCGCCTAACCTTGTTGACGTATCAAAGCTTTACAGAGTACTGGCAATTCAACGGGCTGATGAATACAATGATAAATCAGCAAGTTTGATTTTTGATTCCAATTCATTGGGAAATGCTTCCAGTGACACCCTTAGTCCGGTTTATTCACTTATAGGAACACGTATTTCAGATAGTAATTTTCTGCAGGAAAGAAATAATATTATTGTTGAAGATATTCATGTCTTTTACTACCTGAGTAATATATTTAAAATATTTGGAGGAAATGAAGAAATATTTTTTCTTCCTTCAAATGGAATCTCCAATATTCCCATCCTGGTTAATATTATGACTGGCTGGAATCTTCATTATATTGTTTTATTAAATGATAACGAAGCCCTGAGAGATGTTTACAAGATCCTTAAAGTAAACAATTTCAGAGATGATGAAAATTTGATAAGAAAGAAAGTGATGATCACAAAAGACCTTCCAGGTTTGGAAAATCTTTTTTCAACATTAGATTTTAAAAAACACATTTTACAAAAACGTGTCGGAATTACAGAATCAAACCTGGAATATATCGGGAATAACGGACTTTCAAGAAAGGATATGGCTACATCCTTCTCTCTCAGATGCCAGAATCAGGTACTAAAACCTTCTGACTTTGATGATGAAACACAGGATAATGTAAATAACCTGATTACCGCTATTATGAAGATGATCAGAATCTAAAGGGAAATCTGATATTGTTTAAATGTAAAGCATAAGGATATATCTTGCAGGCAACACATAAGCCAAAAGCAAATTCCAGAAATGAGAAAAAACCAAGAATCCCTATTGTAACAGTGGAGACTTGCTTATATCCCGGTATCATAAAAATCAATCCCAATATGGAAAGTGTAATTCCTATCCTCGCAGCAAATATCTTTGGTCCGGCATTTATCATGGTTTTCCGGATGTTCATTTTTTCCAGTAAAAACTGATTAAGTCTGATAACAGGACTGAAGCTTCCTTTAAGTATTAACCTGAGGGAAAAATCTAAAATTAAAATCAATAAAAACCCGATATTACCAGTGAATATAAAACCCAGAACGAAAAGTAAAGTATAAAGAGCATTAAATCTGCTTACATTTTCATTTACAATTCTATCAGAAACAGGACAAATCTTTACCATACTTGCATTAATAAATTATACTACAAATATAGTAGGATAGTAATCCTGTTCCTGACAAAAAAAGTTTTATTATTTTTTTAACAAAAATATTTTATACCCTCAGCTCTGAAGGGGTCTTGCCTGATCTCCAGTGATCCTCTATTTGTTCAAGTGAGACTCCTTTTGTTTCAGGAATAAATTTATTACCCCAGATCAAGCCAATTATTCCAATGGATGCATATAACCAGAATGCCCCGGCAGGACTGATAAGAGACGTCAGCGTAAGAAATGTAAAAGTTACAATTGCATTGAATGTCCAGCAGGATAATGCACCAATACTGCTTCCAATACCCCTTACACTGAGAGGATATATCTCAGAAATCAAAAGCCATCCAAGGGGGCCGAGACTTAATGCAAAAAACATAATGTATAGTATAACAGAAATAACTGTAACTGTCTTGAGTGAATCGCCAAGAGTTTCCATGAAAGCAAAACTGAATCCTAAAGCAATTAATGCAGCCACTATTCCTGAAAGACCAATAAAGTAAAGTTTCCTTCTGCCTATTTTGTCAATAATAAACATAGAAACAATTGTAAAGAATACATTTACAATACCTACAACCACCGTAGCAGTCAGTTGACTGTCAACAGTGGCAAAACCGGCTTTCTCAAATATCTCAGGACTGTAGTAAATAACGGTATTAATTCCTACAAACTGCTGAACAAACATAACCCCGATACCTATTATAAGAGCATTTCTTAACCATGGCTTTAGTATCTCTTTTGGACTTGTCTTATTATCCCTGTATCTTTCCACATCTTCCTTCATTTTCTTTAATGAAACTTCAACCATCTCAGGATCTTCAATTTTTTGCAGGATTCTTCGGGCATCTGATTCCCTGCCTTTATTAAAAAGAAAGCGAGGTGTTTCCGGAAGAAAAAACATTCCCACAAGAAGGATAAGTGCAGGAAGAACACCAATATAAAACATTGGTCTCCAGCATTCTTCTGAAACAGGTATTCCCAGACCAATGGTACCCATAAATCTTGCTAAAACTCCGACCTTATCTCCTTCAACAACAAATCCCTTATCGCTCAGATAAGACAATAGTATTCCTACCGTTATCAATAACTGAAAAGCACTTACAAGAGCACCTCTTTGTCTGGTAGGAGATAGTTCTGCAATGTAAAGCGGAACAGTATAGGAAGAAATGCCTATAGCAATCCCTAAAAATAATCTTCCGGCAAAAAGGCTTTCCGGACTTCCAGCTGCCCCTGTCCAGATTGCACCTACACCAAAAATCACTGCCGCAGCCAGAATTACTTTTCTCCTGCCTAATACATCTGTTATCCTTCCACTAAATGCAGCACCAATTATGGCACCAATAAGCCCTGAAGTAGTGATCAACTCTACCTGCTTATCACTCAAATCCCAGAAAGCTCTGAAAAATTGTTTAGCACCCGATATCACACCGGTGTCGAAGCCGAATAATAACCCACCGGTAGCAGCAATAGCTGCAATAACAATTACTAAAGTCTTGTTCTGTTGTATTTTGTTTTCCATAAGTCTGATGATTATTTTTTAAAGTTTCAAATATACATATAAACATTTATTACCAATACAGGTTTTATTTTTTAAAATGGTATTATTTAAGGAAATTATTACTTTTATATAATATAAAAAAAACATGCAAAAGCAATTCCTAATTCTTCTTACAGTTTACCTTTCAACCTGCTTCTTCCAACTGGAAGTTCAGGCACAACAAACTATCCCTACTCCTGAAGAACATTTTGGTTTTAAACCGGGTAGCGACAGGATGCTGTTTAACTACGATGAGCTCATTGATTACCTGATTAAACTTGAAAGCTTTTCGGAAAAAATACTATTAAAAGAAGTTGGTACATCTTCCATGGGAAAACCAATGTATATTGCCTTTATTTCTTCCCCGGAAAATCTGAAAAATCTGGACAGGCTTCAGGTGATAAATAAAAAACTTGCTCTCAACCATTCGCTTACTCCAATTGAAACTAATGAGCTGATAAGTGAAGGTAAGGTTTTCGTATTTGCAACACTATCTATGCACTCCAATGAAGTTGGGCCTTCCCAGGCAGTTCCGTTAATTGTATACGACCTCCTGACTACATCTGGTACTGAAAAAGATCAATGGCTCGAAGACTTGGTGTTCATGATGATGCCATGCCATAACCCCGACGGAATGGACATGATTGTGGATTATTATAACAGAACAAAAAACACCCGATATGAGGGAGCCTCACTACCAGGTGTTTATCACAAATATGTCGGTCATAATATTAACCGTGATTTTATCACACTTTCCCAATCAGAAAACAAAGCCGTTGCAACTGCTTACAATACAGTATGGTATCCTCAGGTTTTGGTTGAAAAACATCAGATGGGACCAACAGGCACCCGGTATTTTGTTCCGCCTAATCATGACCCTATTGCTGAAAATATTGATGAAGGAATATGGAACTGGACCAGGGTATTCGGTGCCAATATGCTGTATGATATGACCACCGAAGGCCTTTCAGGTATTTCTACAAATTATCTGTTTGATAACTACTGGCCAGGATCAACAGAAACCTGTATCTGGAAAAACATAATCGGTTTTCTTACAGAGGCAGCAAACGCGAATATCGCCAGCCCTGTCTTTGTTGAATCAAATGAATTGGGGGTAACCGGAAAAGGACTTTCTGAATATAAAAAGAGTATCAATATGCCACTCCCATGGCCGGGAGGATGGTGGAGGCTTGCAGATATTGTTCAGTATGAAGTTTCCTCAACTTTTTCAATTCTTAAAACTGCATATATTTATAAGGAAGAAATACTCAGATACAGAAATGAGTTATGTAAAAAACAGGTTGAAAGCGGACAAAATCAACCTCCTTATTTTTACCTTATATCTCTCAAACAGCATGACAAAAGTGAGCTTGTAGCTTTAATAAATCTGTTTCTGGAACACGGTGTACAGGTATACAAACTGAAAAATAATTATACCACTGGCAGGATAAACTTCTTCGAGGGTGATATTGTGTTGCCATTGTCACAACCTTACAGGGCATTTATAAAAGAAGTAATGGAAAAACAGGAATACCCTGTTCGACGGTATACACGCGATGGTGATATAATAAAACCTTATGACATTACCTCCTGGTCACTTCCTCTTCACAGAGGTATAGAATCTATTGAGTTGACTGAACCATCTCTTTCTCTGTATTCCAGTATTGAGGAGATAAAGGACGGCTATTCCTTATATTACGGACAGGAAAAGGCACATGCCTGGGGTTTTGATATTAACAATAATGAAAGTTTTAAAGCGGTTTTTTATGCATTGAAAAACAATCTTAAAGTTGAAAGGCTTTTAGAGAATACCAGCCACAATGGGAAGATTCTAAAAACCGGGAGTTTTATTGTTTATCCGGGTAAGAAGGATGTAATGGAAAAATTTTCTAAAATTCTTACTGTTTCTCCAATATATATTAACCATAAACTCATTGTTAAAACAAAAAAAGTTGAAATCCCTTCCATTGCGCTCATTGAAACATATTTTCACGATATGGATGCAGGCTGGACACGTTTTATTTTCGACTCTTATTTTATACCATACACTATTTTAAGACCAGGGGAAATATCAGATACTGATCTATTGCAATTCGATGTTGTTTTATTCCCCGATAATGATAAAACCATACTGCTCAATGGAAAGTATAAATCAGGTGACGAAATTTATATTGCCAATTATGAACCTTCCTACTCTAAAGGTATGGAAAAGGAAGGTCTGCAAAAAATCATGGAGTATGTTCATAATGGAGGTAAAGTAGTAGCCTGGGGCAGATCATGTTTGCTTTTTGACGGGCCATTGGCAATTATAATTGAAAAAGATATAAAGGAAGAATTTCAATTGCCTTTTCGTGACATAAGCCCTTCATTACAGAAAATACAAGTTTATTGTCCTGGCTCATTAATACGGATGTCTCTTGTTGAAAACCATCCATTAACATATGGAATGAAAGCAGAAACCGGAGTTTTCTACCGCGGGAATCCTGCATTTGCGACAAAAATACCGGTTTTTGACATGGACAGAAGGGTATTGGGGAAAATCCCCGAAAACAATATTCTTATGAGCGGGTATTGTGAAAATACAGAAAAGCTTGCTGATACCCCCTTGCTGATCTGGCTCAGAAAAAATAAAGGACAAATGGTTCTGATGGGTTTTAATCCTCAATTCAGAGCATCGACACAGGCAACTTACAAATTATTATTCAATTCTTTGTTATTATAAGCTTCAGACCTTCGATTTACCACTTCACCCACTATTGGCCATATCCCTTCGCTACTGCCACGGAACAATGGAAACCGATACTCTGAATCTTACTTTTCAATTCTTTGAGGTTTTTATGAATGAGATGAGCATTGCAATTAATTCTTTGCATTCAGATTGAAGTTGTAAGAATTCTTCGTTGCCCAAATAATCGGTATCATTTAAAAGCATGAGCCAATATCCGGTTTCATTAGCTTCTTTTAGCGAAACGGTAAGTTTGTTGATGAAATCAGCTTTGCTTGCAGCAAACTCTGATTCTCTGATTAATGCTCCAATGGAAGTGCCTGAACGAAGAACTTGTTTGCTCAATACAAACTCTTTTCTTTCTGATACTAAACTTTAACTTAGCCTCACAATCTTAATTGCAAAAGCATAGCTTTTCTCTCGTAGCGGGGTTTTTGATTTTTCACTTTTCACTATTCACTTTTCACAATTCACTTTTCACTAAAAATAATGGCTGTATACACATAAAGTTCAGCATCCTTCCAGCCATCCCATCCAATTCCTGCTTTGTCCCTGGAGCAATGCCCGAGAAATTGTTCTTTAGTCCAGTCGTTTTGAACAGCAACCTGAGGAAGTAAGGTTCCTGACTTGTTTTCTTTTTTCATGTAAATACCGTGTTTCCCTAATTCAATTTCATCGGGAGACTGAATCATGTGAAGGGGACTCAAAACAGATAATTCAATCTCTACATCTGACATCTCATCCATTGTAACAGGATTAAACCTGAAATCCCTTGTCGCAGATGAAATTGCCATTAACTGAATGAGACGGTAAAGTGGTTCATCAGAATCAAAACGCCCGATACAACCCCTTAATTCCCCATTCTTTTTATGCAGGGAAACGAATACCCCTGCACTCTGAATGATGGCTGTCGGTAATTCTTTGTTATCATATTGCAGTGTCTTGCCAGTGTTTATATATTCCACAATGGTTTCACGGGCAATTTTTAGTAATAAAAATTTCTCCTTATCATCTAAAGTGAATTCACCGTTCAGGTTCATAATTCTTTACTTATTCAGCAGTAAAACAAAATAGAAATATAGTCAACAACTGTTTCAGATGGGTAAATTTCCCCTGAATGACCTTGTGCAATTATTTCGGCATGTACTCCGGAATAATTTGATTTTGCAAATTCCACAAGTGTCATGACCGGACCAAATCCGCAGACAGAAATATCATTTTTCAGTATTTCACGGAAAATTCCATCAGAACTTAACTTTAATATTTCCCTCGTTACCTTTGCATCCATTTTTTTCCCGACCTCAGGAGGAACATAATGTGAGAAATCTGATGATGCAATCAAACATATCTTTCTGCCGGTAATATCAATGGCTTCAGATATCTTTTGTGAAATCTCCAGGGATATCTGAGGGTTTTGCTGTCCTATGCCAATAGGGACAATCTGTGCTGAATATTTTACATATTTTTGAATAAATGGAACTATTACTTCAGCAGAATGTTCAAATTTATGAAATGAGGCAGAGCGTGGCATATTCATCGAGTTAATGAATTCTTCATCCAAATGGATTTCACCCATAGGTGTTTTCCATGCTGAATGCTCATCACTTGCATATGGGAAGTCTCCTCCGGCGTGAATTGGATGTGCAATGATAAAGGTATCGAATCGCTGAACTGACCTGGATAAAATTTCAAAAAAGTGAATTGCCTGATAACCCGAATACATAATTCCGGCATGGGGTAGAATTACCCCGATGATGTTTTTTAATGCGAGTTTATAATTGATCGCATTTCTTTCGCGATCAACAAGCCGGTCAAGAGTTTTTTCAATTTCTTCCGGATTGTCCGGATAAAACCTGCCGGCAACCTGTGGTTCTCTGGTGATTTTTTCCATATACGTCTAAATATAATGAATAACATGTTCTCCACAAAATTTACAATTACCATGTTTATCAAGGCCGCAAATATTAGTGGAATAACCATTTCTTTCTATTACTAAACTTTTACAATTATGGCAATAAGTACTGTTTCCACCGGAATGATAAAAATTACCGATACATACATATTTTAAATAATCTTTTGCAATATCAAACATAGCCGATAAAGTTTCCGGAGGAGTAGGGGGGAGCTCGCTTTTATAGCGGGGGAAATACCTGGAGAGATGGAGAACAGTTTTTTCACCGGTTTCATCTTTTATCCATTTAGCCATCTCCTGAAAAAGCTTTAAATCATCATTAAGTCCGGGTATAATAAGATGTGTTATCTCCAGATGCCGGCCGGAAGAAACAATAGTTTTTATTGTTTCAAGTACCGGATCAAGACTTGAATGGGTATGTCTGCGATAAAAAGAATTATTGAATGCCTTGAGATCAATATTGAAAGCATCAATATATTCAAGAAGCTCATCCAAAGGTTTCTGGCTGATATATCCATTTGAGACCATTACATTTTTTAATCCTTTATCTTTTGCAATGACAGAAATATCAAGCATATACTCAAAAAATACAACAGGTTCATTATAGGTATATGATATCCCAATATTATCAGGGGTAGATTCAGCCAAATTGATTATTTCAGCCGGACTTTTACTGGTTATATGATGCTCTTCAGGGAAGGTCTGGCTGATTTCACAATTCTGACAAAAAAAGCATTGCATATTACAACCAAGGGTTCCAATAGATAAAATTTTTGATCCCGGATAAAAATGATATAATGGCTTTTTCTCAATGGGATCAATATGGATTGCTGCTGGATTATTATAAACCAATGAATCTAAACGGCCTTTATTGTTTTTCCTAACCCTGCATATACCTTGTTTACCTTCATTAATAATACATTCATGAGGGCAAAGAATACACTTTACTTTATTCAACTGATCAAGCTTAATATAATATCTGGCTTCTTTCATGCTATTATTAAAATTGATAAGTTACAAAAAACAAAATGAATATTCCAGTGTTATCATTACTAAAGATATGTTCACAAGCTGTAAATTAAAATTGGCACAGGTATGCTTCTAATCAAATGTTATATCTTACAATCTTAATTCACAATAACATAATAAATTATTTTAAATGAAACCCTTTCTTCTGATAAATATTCTTATTGTTTTTAGTTTTATTTACGGTGAAAAAAGTAATAAACCATTTACAAAATTTATTCTCATGAAAGAAAATACTGAACTTGCAACATTTGGAGGGGGTTGTTTCTGGTGTATAGAAGCGGTTTTCTCAGAGGTAAAAGGTGTTATCAGTGCTGCATCCGGATATTCCGGAGGCACTGTAAGAAATCCCACCTACAGGGAAGTAACTACAGGGGCTACCGGCCATGCAGAAGTTGTTCAGATTACATATGACCCGTCAATAATATCCTATGATATACTATTGAAGATATTTTTTTATGTACATGATCCAACCACATTAAACCGTCAGGGTGCAGATATCGGTACTCAATACAGATCAGTTATTTTTTACCACAATAAAAGTCAGAAAGAATTGACTAATAGCATGATAGAAATGTTAAATAACGAAAAGATTTATGAAAAGAAAATTGTTACGCAAGTCCTTCCCTTAATTTCATTTTATCGTGCGGAAGAATACCATCAGGAATATTTCAATAAGAATCCGGAAGCAGGATACTGTAGTTTTGTGATCAAGCCAAAGATGAAAAAATTCCGGGATGAATTTGCATCATTTTTAAAGTCTGACTTATAATAATAAACTGATTTTACAGAGGCTTACCAAATCACCACCTGGAATAATTTTATGCATTTTAGTTTAGTTCTTTGTCCATATTCGGGTATTCAGATTAAGGTCATCCACTATCCCGGTAAGCAGAACAAGAAACTGTATATTCTCTTCAATAAATTTATAATCCACCACCGTTTTGAACAGTCTGGCTTCGAAAAGATTTTTTTTCATGCTAATGGCGATATATACTTTTGAATCGCGAAATGAGAGATACACCTTTGTATTCCATTTTCTTTTAAAGTCAACAATCCTTTTCATGAGTGAAGGGGAGAGAATGTATCTGGCTTCAACCTGATCATCCCCATAAACGCAAAACTCTTTTTCAAACTCAGGATCCTCAAGCTTGATCAGTTCACCTCTGCCAAAAGACATCGATTGCAGTTTCTGTCCAAACTTACCAAATAGTCTTTCAGCTGTATCGGGTAAAACAAGGGTGTGGGTTTTGAAATGTTTGTTAAAATCTGCTACAAAAAATATCCCTTTGAAAATAGTAGAATAATGTTCTTTCCGTTTTGATCCGGTGCCGGTTGTGGTTTTATGTTTTGCAACCACTTCGGAAAATTCAATGGCAGTTTTCCCAATCATGCCTTTGAAATGATCTTCGCCACGATAGCTGTCGCATGGTTTTTGAAAAATGGCGCTTTTTATGAATTCTTCTCTGGGAACATTATCTTCAGGGCTATATATAAGATTCTCATCCACAAACCCCGTTATTTTAGAAATAATTTGGTTCTTAAAATTAAGTCTGAACTGTTTGCTGGCCATGGTAATCAGAATGAAACCCATGATACCGGTTACCACCTGGATTATAACCATCCAGGAAGCCGGGTTCTCCGGGATCAATCTCCCTTCGATAATAATGACTAAAACAGTGATCACTGCTATAAGAATGACACGGCGGTCCACCTTCTTCCTTTCCTGGTCGAGAACCTGGAGATCGGGGACTAATTTTGCATCATAGAATTCTTTGAAATTAGTATAGGTATCCATGGTAAATTATATAAACATTAACTATTGAAAAGATCTCTGGCATGTAAATTTTGTTTTTCTGCCTCGGGAATCACAAAAAGAGGTTTTCTCTTATATTTCATAAGCCCGGCCATAATGTTTGAAGGGAAAGTCTCAACACCGTTATTGAATGTTGTCACTGCAGCATTATAAGATCTTCTTGACGCGGAAATCTGTTCTTCCACCTCATTCCAGGCACCCTGGAGTTGTATAAAATTCTGACTGGCCTTTAAATCAGGGTAATTTTCAACAGCAACCATCAAACCTCCCATTCCTTTCACAATTTTATTCTCGACCATAACACGGTCGTCATCAGAGATTCCACCTGAAACAGCTTTTGTTCTCAGTTCTGTAAGTTCTGTAAGCAAACTTTTTTCATGTTTCATGTAGCTTTTAACCGTTTCCACCAGATTCGGGATCAGGTCATACCTTTTTTTCAGCATCACATCGACTGAAGAAAAAGCTTTCTCTACATCATTCTTCTTTCTTATAAGGGAATTGTAGAGGCCTGCTATTATCAATAACAGGACGACGGCGGCAATAATAATGTAAATCATTTTGAGTAATTTGGTTTATAAAGTGAATAATTTTTACTGTTTTTCAGGTCATAACATATATTTGTTAAATTCATAAGAGGGATTTAATACCTTCCAAATTGACTACCTCAATAATATTATCTTTTGGATATCCTGATATTCGCCCGTTTCAATATGCAGGAAGTATATACCACCAGGAAGTGATTCAGACCGGAATTCAACATTATGATTACCGGGAGCCAATTCTTCGCTGATCATTGTTCTGACTTTACGTCCAGTAAAATCATAAACCTCGATATTCACCAGTTCAGACTGAGAAAGCTTAAATCCAATATTGAAAGCTCCCCTGGACGGGTTGGGATATATTATGGCAGTATTTTGACCGGTGGGTGTAACAGGCTCTATTTCCACACCGGTGGTCTTCTGAACACCCGGTCCGCCAATATCGATGAGGATGCCGTTTGCAGTCAAATCTTCATCTCCCCTTGCCCCGTCTTTAAAATGCAGGCTTATCTTACCCGGATTGATCTCTGCCCCGGTCTGACCATCATATAAAAATTCGTACCAGTGAGGTTCCGGATTGCCTGCCGTTTTCGCGTACTTATAGTAAGTCAGCGGTGTAAGTTCCGCAGGGAAGTAAAGATTTATGGTCACAGTTCCACCAGCCTCAAGCCCGGTAACTAAAAATTTAAAGAAGCCTAAGGGGAAACTAATATTTTGCGGCTGATCACCGGGGGAAGGGTTGTCTTCCGCGGAGACCTCACCTAGTTGTGTCCCTGAAGGAGCTTCCATGGTGACATATCCTGTACCGTTAAAAGTGCGGAAAGAGGCTACATTGTTTTGAAGGGCATCGGAAATGCCATCGGAATTACCATCATAGTCAGGCTTATCACCATCCAGGCCCTGTTCCTCTTTGTTGTCTATTCCATCAAGATCATTATCGGTAAAAACCCCTGCGTATCCGTTTTTATCAATCCTCTGGGCATAGATATCATAATGCTCTCCGTTTCTTTTATCGGACCAGGCTATTATTGCCCCCTTATCACCGTCGGATGCCAGGACAGGAAACTCCTGGTATCCTGATACAGTACATACTGCAGTGCCGTTATCGCCCCATAAGGGTATTCCTGATGCATTCAAGCGTTGGGCGTAAATATCCCCGAAGGCATCACTG
>CAZGKF010000031.1:0-41661 GCA_964526475.1 uncultured Bacteroidaceae bacterium | reverse complement strand
TATTGCCTTAAAGATTCTTTTTTATTTTTTAACAAGTTGAGCATCTGCGAAACTTTAATTAAAGATTTAAGACAGATAAGAGAAAAATCAAAAAATATTTTTTGTAAATTGCAACCAATATTGTTCTTTTGTTGTTTATCCTTTTACGATAGGGAAAAATTATAATAACGTAAACTTATTTCGCATGAAAAGAATAAAACTAGTCTTGGTGCTTGTATTTGCAATAGGCGTACTTTTTTCTTCCTGCAACAAGAAAACCTGTCCTGCCTACCGGACCAGCGTGCAAACTGAACAGGTTGAAAATCAAAGCTGAGATTAGCATTAGCTATTCCTTCCGGAATTATTTGATAAAGAAATCTTATCAAATAATTTGATTCAGAAATAAACGTCCGGATTGATTTCCTGCATCACTGGTTTGAGGATGAATTCTCAAGTTAGTAATCATGTATTGGAATGATTTATGTTAATCTTAATGATACTTAATAAAAGAATTCTTTAAGATTAGATTGTATATGATCAGATCTTCAACAAACATGAGATCCCGGAATATACTAGCATAACTATACCTTAAATTATATTTTATCTAAACTATAAGCGGTTTTTTTTGTTAATTAATTAGTATAAGGCACCTTGATTTTCGGATAATAATGAAGATAATTCTAAACCTGATATTATTCTTAACATTACTGATAACAGCATCCCCTCTATTTTCCCAGGGGGAGTTAGATCTTCAGCCTAGAATGTTATACAGAAATGAGAAATCCGCTGCAGTTATTTTCAATTCAAATGGTATAGGAGCAGGGTACAGATATGGACAAAGAATTGATGCCCGCAATCAGGTAAACTATGAAGTAGATTTTCTTATTATTAAACATCCGAAAGAAGTCAAATTATCAAATAATATATACAGCAGCAGGGGGTTCGTTTTCGGAAAAGAAAATTCTTTTTTTGCGTTGAGAGGAATGTATGGCAAACAATATGAATTATACAGGAAAAACGATAAAGGGGGGATCTCGGTGCGGGCATTCTATTCCGGAGGGCCGGCGATCGGTTTTGTTAAGCCTGTATATTACGACGTTCTTTACTCCAAAGGTATTCCGTATGAATATTATCTCAAAACAGAAAAATTCAATACTACCATTCATCAGAGCAATATTTACGGAAGATCATCATTCCTCAAAGGTTTTAAGGAGTTATCCCTCATTCCCGGAGTATCGGTAAAAACAGGCCTTGGATTTGAATATTCCAGACTTGATATTACACATCATTCCCTCGAAGCTGGGGTGTCACTTGATATATTTGCAAAGAAAGTCCCTATAATGGCAAATGAGAAAAATGACTTTCTGTTTTTTAATCTTTTTGTAAGTTACCGGGTTGGTAAATATATTGACATAAGCGAAGCAGCGCGTGCGAAAACAGGAAAATTTCTCAGGGAACAAAAACGGCTCAGTCGTAAAATCAGCAGAGAACAGAAAAAACAGGAAAAAACGGAAGAAACTTATTAACCATCAAACAATGACTTTATGTCCGGGTTAGCTCCTCTTTATTTACGAAATATGCCGAAACATTTTTTTTTGCCATCCCTCCATAATGATCAGGATTAATTCATCTTAAATATTATACACGCTAACTCTTCTGAATAATAAGGTTTTATTAAACTATATTTTACACTTTGCCAACTGTTTCCCCCTATTAAACAATTATGCTGTAAACTCCCGTTTACCTTACAATTTGCGTTTTTTATTAATTATGCTTAATTTTGCATTCTGAAAATCTTTATTACTTATAATATATTATCTTATTATTTAATATTTAAAAACTATGGCAAAAATTAAAGTTGGAATTAATGGTTTCGGCCGTATCGGAAGGCTTGCTTTCAGGGCAGCAATGGAAAGAAATGACATTCAGATTGTAGGAATAAATGACCTTATTGATGTGGATTATATGGCATATATGCTTATATACGACACTATTCACGGGAAATTTAATGGTACAGTTGAAGTTAAAAATGGTCAGCTTGTTGTAAATGGAACAACTATCAGGGTTACATCTGAGCCTGAGCCTGCAAATCTCAGGTGGAATGAAGTAGGTGCAGATTATGTAATTGAATCAACTGGTTTGTTCCTGACTAAGGAAAAAGTTCAGGGTCATCTCGATGCCGGGGCAGAAAGGGTTGTGATGTCTGCTCCCTCCAAAGACGACACACCTATGTTCGTAATGGGTGTTAATCAGGACTCATATAAAGCCGATATGAAAGCTGTTTCAAATGCCTCATGCACTACAAACTGTCTTGCTCCTGTTGCTAAAGTCCTTAACGATAACTGGGGTATTCTGGAAGGTTTGATGACAACAGTTCACGCAACAACTGCTACTCAGAAAACTGTCGACAGTCCTTCAAAGAAAGACTGGAGAGGAGGACGTGCTGCAGCAGGTAATGCGATCCCTTCTTCAACCGGTGCGGCAAAAGCTGTCGGGAAAGTGATCCCTTCGCTTAACGGAAAACTTACAGGGATGTCATTCAGAATCCCTACACTTAATGTTTCAGTTGTTGATCTTACCTGCCGTCTCGAAAAACCTGCCACCTATGATGAAATCAAAGCTGCTATGAAAAAAGCTGCTGATGGTCCGCTGAAAGGCATCTTAGGCTATACAGAGGAAGCGGTTGTTTCCAGTGATTTTATTGGAGACTCACGTACATCAATTTTTGATGCAGGTGCAGGAATTTCCCTTAACAACAATTTCGTTAAGGTAGTTGCATGGTACGACAATGAATGGGCATATTCCTGTAAACTGCTTGATCTGATTGCCTATATGGATACAGTAAAATAAGTGCAAATAAGAATTTAATCAAATTTCTAATACGTATCCCCAATAAAAAAAGCCGTCTCATTTAAGTTTTGAGACGGCTTTTTTATATTATTTTATCGTTTTGTGTGTGTTTCAAAAAGTATTTTGTTTTTTGAACAAAGAAAAGGACTTTTTTCTCCAAAACAATTAAACTAAAGTTTCCAATCTTCTCTTGCCTTTAAACCGGCATCTGAAATATAAACACCGGGGGTCTGTCAGAAATCTATCAGCTTAAAGGGGATATTAATAGTGGACTGATAATGTTGCCCCAGTTCCTGTATTGATTCATCATCCTCTTCGTAATACCAGTTTACCAGGCAATTGTGTCCATTGTCGTACTCCCTCTTTACCATTCTGAGAATTTCAAGTAAAAATTTCGAAGACCCACTGTTGATATATTCCAGCTTTATATTAAATGTAGTTAAGTCCTGGGGGTTACTGTAGTACTCATTCAGATGCCTGATTATTTTTTCAAAAAAAACACCAGGGTCTTCAGGAATAGACCTTCCCTCAATAGTAAAGTTTCCCTCAGCAGTAATTAATTGTACTTCTGGAGTGTTAAAGGTTTTTTGAATATATAAATCACTCATATAAAAAATATTTGCAGATTATTCATATCGCAAAGCAACAATTGGATCCAGCCGTGCTGCTTTAAGAGCAGGTACATACCCTGAAACTATCCCAACCAGAAAACACAACATAAAACCCGGCAGTACCCATACCCATGGAATGATAAAAGCAGTTTTCAACACGTAAGATACCACATTTCCAGTTATAATTCCAAAAATTATTCCTGCAATCCCCCCAATCTGACCTATAAGAACAGATTCAAAAAGAAACTGCTGCTTAATTAATCCTGACCTGGCTCCTAACGCCTTTCTTACACCTATCTCCCTTGTTCTTTCGGTAACAGACACAAGCATAATATTCATCAAACCAACAACTGCACCTGTGAGGGTTATTAATCCAATAATTGATGCTGCAAAGGTAATACTTCTTAAATTCTCAAGCAAAATACTTATCAGGTTATCACTTCTGGTGATGTTAAAATCAGTTTCATCCTTTGGATAAAGCCTGCGAATCAGTCTGAAAATTCCTTCTGCCTGACCTGTTGCGGCCTCAAGTAGTTCTGGATTCAAAGGTTTAACATTTATGGAGAAACTCATCCCCGGACGTGAAAAATATTGCCGGACATTGGTATAGGGGATAAAGCAAAACCGGTCGGAGCTCATACCCATGCCTGAGCCTTTCTCTTTTGTAACCCCAATAACCTGATATTTTCCGGCACCAACAGTAATAATCTTATTAACAGGATCAATCCCTGATTTAAATGTTTTGTCTGCAGTTTCTTTACCTAAAATTACATAATTCCTGTTGTTCAGTATATCTTCCTCTGAAAAATTACGGCCTTTATAAATTTCATACCCCGAAGTATTTAAATAATCTTCATCAACACCTAAAACGGAAATATTAGGATTTGATTTATAATTATCATGCTTGATAATTCCCATATTTGATGCTCTTGTCCATACAGACACAGCAGAAGGAAAATCATACTTCTTCTTGAAATCCTCTGCCTGCCTGTAACTTATGTATGAATGACTCTTTCTCCTGTATTGCTTGCCCCCTATCTGTACATTCATGCTCCGGCTTTCTATCGTAAAAGTATTAACTCCCATTACCATGAATTCTTCAGTAATAGACTTTTTAATAGATTCAACAGCAGTCAGAATACCAATCAGCGCCATTATCCCAAATGCAATAATAAATATGGTAAGAATTGCACGTAAACGATTTGTTCCTATTGCCTGAAGGGAAATTTTCAAATTCTCACTGAAAATCGTTCCCGACATTATAATATACCTCACACCCTTCTTAACCATTAATATTCAATAATTAATCAGATATAAAAGTAAAAAAATCTGAACAATATAATCATTTTGACGTCACATAATCAAGAATGTTTTACAAATTTATACTTTCATTGATTAATTTTGCGGTTTAGAATGACAAATTATTTATATCTGAAATCTGACCAAAAATAAAATATACAGGCAATGGTATTTGATCTGGAAATGTTAAAAAAAGTATATAGTTATCTGCCCGACAGAATTAATACTGCAAGGAAAAAGATTGGCAGGCCCCTTACCTTTACCGAAAAAATCCTGTACTCCCATCTTAACGAAAGCAATCACCTCGCGGAGTTTAACCGGGGTGCAGATTATGTGAATTTTAATCCCGACAGGGTAGCAATGCAGGATGCAACAGCCCAGATGGCCTTACTTCAATTCATGATGGCAGGCAGAAAGCAAACTGCGGTTCCCTCCACCGTACATTGTGATCACCTGATACAAGCTAAAACAGGGGCTGCAGCTGATCTGGCAACTGCCAATGAAAACAACAGGGAAGTTTTTGATTTTCTGGCAAGTGTTTCCAATAAATATGGTATTGGGTTCTGGAAACCTGGTGCAGGTATCATTCACCAGGTAGTTTTGGAAAACTATGCTTTCCCGGGCGGTATGATGATCGGGACCGATTCCCATACTGTTAACGCCGGAGGGCTTGGCATGGTAGCAATTGGAGTTGGAGGTGCCGATGCAGTTGATGTGATGGCTGGAATGCCATGGGAATTAAAATTCCCTAAACTTATTGGTATTAATCTAACAGGGAAACTAAATGGATGGACTTCTGCCAAAGATGTGATACTTAAAGTGGCAGGCATCCTCACAGTTAAGGGAGGGACAGGTTATATACTGGAATATTTCGGGGAAGGTGCCAAAACTATTTCATGTACCGGAAAAGGAACAATTTGTAACATGGGTGCTGAAATAGGTGCAACCACATCTGTCTTTGGGTATGATAAGAAAATGAGAGAGTATCTTGAATTTACAGGCCGAAATGAAATTGCCAAAATGGCTGACAACATAGCAGCTGACCTTACAGGTGACGAAGAAGTTTACAGTAAGCCGGGGGAATATTTCGACCAGGTGATTGATATAAACCTTTCCGAACTGGAACCCCATATCAACGGGCCTTTTTCTCCCGACCGTGCATGGACCTTATCAGAATTTCAGGAAACAGTAAAAGAAAATAACTGGCCTGCAAAAATTGATGTTGGTCTTATAGGTTCATGTACAAACTCATCCTATGAAGATATAACCAGAGCTGCCTCTATCGCTCAGCAGGCTATTGACAATAAACTTAAAACCAGGTCGGAGTTCACTATAACACCAGGATCCGAAATGGTAAGATACACTATTGAAAGAGACGGGCTTCTTAAAGTATTTGAGGAAATCGGAGGAGTTGTCCTTGCTAATGCCTGCGGCCCCTGCATTGGTCAATGGGCACGGCATAATTCCGATAAACAGGAAAAAAACTCCATCATTACTTCTTTTAACCGTAATTTCGCTAAAAGGAATGACGGAAATCCAAATACCCATGCATTTGTGGCCAGTCCTGAAATAGTTACAGCTTTCGCCATTGCAGGTGATTTGCGTTTCAACCCGATAAAAGATACCCTCATAAATGAAGATGGGGAAAAGGTTAAATTCAGGGAACCGGAAGGTATAGAATTGCCTTTGAAGGGATTTGAAGTTGAAGATAAAGGTTACATGGAGCCCGCTGCTGATGGCTCAAATATAATTATAAAAGTAAACCCTGCCTCCAAAAGACTTCAGTTGCTACAGCCATTTCAGCCATGGGAAGGAACAGATCTGAAAAATCTCAGACTCCTTATTAAAGTTAAAGGTAAATGTACTACCGACCATATATCCATGGCAGGGCCCTGGCTAAGATACAGAGGACACCTGGAAAATATATCAGATAATCTCTTAATAGGGGCCATAAATAGTTTTAACGATAAAGCCAATCTCGTAAAGAACCAGCTCAATGCTGAAAATATGTCGGTACCTGAATCAGCAAAAGCATATAAAATGGCAGGTCTGGGATCTGTAATTATCGGAGACGAAAATTACGGTGAAGGATCCTCACGTGAACATGCTGCAATGGAACCACGCTATTTGAATGTGAGAGCAGTGATTGTAAAATCTTTTGCACGTATTCATGAAACCAATCTGAAAAAGCAAGGAATGCTTGCACTCACTTTTGCTTATATTTCTGATTACGAAAAGATCCGTGAAGATGACATATTGGAAATTCAGGGTCTGAAAGATTTTGCACCGAAAAAATCCTTACTTATGCTGGCATTTCATTCAGATGGATCTGTAGATAGAATCCAACTGGATCATACCTGTAATCAGAATCAGATTGAATGGTTCCGAGCAGGCTCAGCCCTAAATCTGATAAGAAGAAATGCGGGAAGCAATTAAGACATATTCTAAGCCCTAAATCGCCCAAGGAGGAATTTAAGGAGTTGAAAATAACAGCAATTTCTATTTAATCAGTTAATCAATATTGCCTGTAATATTATCTGTTCATGTTCCGGATTTCTTGGACCAACTGGCATTAATACCTTAACGTACCTGCATTTAATAGATTTATTCAGCTCTAATGTATGCTTTTCAACAACTTCCTCATCAACAATGGGATCAACAATAAAATCTTTTTCCACCGCCAGGGTTTTCCATTTCTTTGCATCATCCGAAATCTCTATCACATAACTTTCAGGTAACCTGTGCCAGTACAAAATAAGTTCCTTCAAAGTAAATTTCTTTTCCATATCTACGTATATCCAGTAAGGTGGGGGAACTCTTCTGCCAACACTCCAGAAGGAAGTCATCTGACCGTCAGTTACCTGACAGGGAACCTGATGCATATTATTTGACTCAAATGATGCAAATACGGGTTTATTTAATGCCTTACTTGCATACTGTAACTCATCAAAATCAAAACCTTTTGGATAAATCTCAAATTCTATAACCGAATAGTGATTCATATTCTCACGTTTCCCACCCCTTATTCTGAAATCATGCGCCGTTCTTGAACAGAATAATTTAACGTAACGCGTAGCAACAGGTTTGAAATGGATTTCATGTATCCACCCTTTTGGCTTTTCATCAATAACAAAATAAACCGTTTCCCATGCTATACTATCCAAAGAAACCTGAATCTGATAATCAACCGCCCATCTCTGCCGCTGCCACATTAACCGCACTTTATCAATCTCCTTTATTTCGAGAAGATCAACAACAAGCCATTGATCGTGTTCGCGCAAACCATCAGCAGCATAGATCGAAGTCCATCTGGATCCCTGCAACTGCTCTCCATCAACAGCTTTTAAAGCAGGATATCTTCGACGATTGATTACTGATGATGCATCAACTGGTTTATTCAGCGCAATATTATTCCTTATCTTTGGCGACTGAGCGAAAGTGTCGACTATGTGAATTCCCGGAACAAAACAAAAAAGAATAATACCGATAATAAAAGAAAAAGAATTATTATTCATGAGTTTAAATTTTAGTGAATTATACAAAAATAATCCATTTTGCAGATTATACAAATATAATCTATTTTGCAGATTTTGAGATATTGAAACAGGTTTTCAGGAGATATTTTTTTGAAAACACATCACAATAATAATATTCCTAAAAAGAACTATTTTTGTAAAAAATACCTTCTTTTGAAACTCTCTCAAAAAATAAAGGCTTTTTCAACCCTTGGCAGATTCCTGCGGCAATTCCATTCCGATTTATTTATGGAAGATCATGCAATAGAAGATATTAATTCGCGCTATGCGAAAATAACAGAAATATTAATTCGCAATGTACACATTAACAATCCATGGTTTACTCCGGAATTTGTAAATTTTGCTGTAACCTCAACAGGAGAATCACTTAAAGAGGAAAATGTCAGCAAATGGTTATCTGCTTATCCTGTGTTGAAAAACCTCCCATCTTCCAAACTCAGGATCGGAATTATTATGGCCGGAAATATTCCTTTGGTTGGCTTTCATGATCTTATGTCTGTTGTTCTTTCCGGACACAAGTTAATAGCCAGATTGTCTTCAAAAGACAATAAGCTGATTCCTGCACTAGTTCAAATCCTTCAATTTATCGAACCTGAATTTGAAGACCTTATTTACTTTGAGGAGGAAATTCTGAAAAATCCTGATGCTGTTATTGCTACCGGAAGCGACAATTCATCACGGTATTTTGAATATTATTTCGGTAAATACCCTCATATAATCAGAAAAAACCGAAATTCAACAGCCATTCTTACCGGGGAAGAAAAAAAGACTCAGCTTGAAAATCTTGCTGATGATATTTTTTTGTATTTCGGCCTTGGATGTCGCAGCGTTTCAAAAATTTTCGTTCCGTGCAATTATAATATACCGGAACTGTTAAAAAATTTCGAACCCTACTCCTATCTGGCTAATCATAATAAATATGCAAATAATTATGAGTATCAGCGTGCTGTTTTTCTGATTAACCAGGCACCTCACTTCGACTCAGGATTTCTTCTCATCAGGGAGGATGCAGATTACAGCAGCCCTGTAGGATGTCTTCATTACGAATATTATGATGACACCGAACAACTATACAAAAAAATCATGAATGATAGTGACCGGCTACAGTGCGTCGTTACCGATATATCCATGTTCCCGCAAAAAGTTGGTTTTGGACTGTCCCAAAAACCAATGTTGTGGGATTATGCCGATAATGTGGATACATTAAAATTCCTTATAAACCTGCATGAAAAATAAATATTTAGTTGTTATTGCAGGCCCCACAGCTGTCGGAAAAACCGGGCTTAGCATCCTGCTGGCCGAAGAATTCGGGTGCGAGATCATCTCAGCCGATTCAAGACAGATTTACAAAGAAATGATTATTGGAACTTCCACCCCTGATCATTATGAACTTGCAAAAGTTAAACATCATTTTATCAGGACTGTAAGTATTCATGATAAGTACAATGCTTCAAAATTTGAAACGGATGTACTTCTCACTCTGGAAAATTTGTTCAAAAAAACAAATATTCAAATACTTACCGGAGGATCGGGTTTGTATATTGATGCTGTTTGCAAAGGAATAGATGATTTCCCTGATACTGATCCTGAACTGCGAAAAGATATTCTAAAAAGACTTGATCATGAGGGAATTGAAAGTCTCAGAAAAGAGCTTAAAATACTCGATCCGGTAAGCTATGAGAAAACGGATCTCAGGAATCCAAAGCGGATTCAAAAAGCACTTGAAATAAGCCTTATGACAGGTAAGCCATATTCATCTTTTCTCTCCGGCATAAAAAAAGAACGACCCTTCAGAATAATTAAAATAGGTCTGGATATGGAAAGAAAGGAACTGTACAGACGTATTAATGAGCGAACAGTGAGAATGATGGAAAATGGTCTGGCAGATGAAGCGAAAAATCTTTTTCCCTGGAAACATATTAATGCATTAAATACCGTAGGTTATAAGGAATTATTCGAACATTTTGATGGCAGGATGAATTTGAATGAAGCTATTTCAAAAATTCAGGCAAATACCCGAAAATACGCGCGAAAGCAGCTTACCTGGTTAAGGAAAAATAATGAATATACATGGTTCCATCCGGAAGAGACAGGGAAAATAAAAAATTTTATCATAAGGCAAATGGAGGAAGAGAATGAGTGAACTTAAGCATTTCAATATACGCGTTTACGGAATACTAATTAATGAAAAGCAAGGAGTTCTTCTTAGCGATGAATATTGCTTTGACCAATACATGACTAAATTCCCTGGTGGCGGCCTTAAATTTGGGGAAGGGCCAGAAGAATGTCTATTAAGGGAGGCAAGGGAAGAATTCAATCAGGATGCTGAAATAATTGACCATTTTTATACTACAGGATTCTATCAAAAAGCATATTTTTTTGAAGACCATCAGCTTATAAGTATCTATTACCGGATCAACCTTAAATCATATGCTGATTTGCATATCTCCCGGAAAGCATTCGATTTTCCTGCTCCGGTAAATGGCAGCCAGTCATTCCGATGGGCTGCTATTGAAAGCCTTTCTGAAAAAGATCTCTCATTTCCGGTTGACAGATTTGTTCTGAACTTATTAAAAGAGAAGCTGGCGAAAGGTGAATTATAGAGATTTGGCAAATTCCAGGAATCTTTCCGTAAAGCTATCCCAGGAAAATCTTTTTTTCTCCCTGCTGACAGATGCAACAAACTCATCTTTATTTCGATGTAATAAAAAATCATCAATACCTGCTGCAAGGGCTGAAGCCTCAGCATCCACAACATACCCTGTTTTATTGTGGATCACTGCTTCCGGTAATCCTCCTGCCTTTGTTACCAAAGTGGGGCAATCGAAATGATAAGCTATCTGTGTAATTCCACTTTGAGAGGCTTTTCTGTATGGTTGAATGACCAGGTCGGCCAGTGAGAAATAGTATTTTACTTCTTCATCAGGAATGTACTCATCCCTGATAATAACTTTGTCTTTCAACCCTGTTTCTGCTATCTTGTCTGTATATTTATTCTTATTTTCATAAAATTCCCCGGCTATAAGCAGTTTGTAATCCTCCGACGTAACTTTCACCAAAGCCTGAAGTAAAATGTCAAGCCCTTTATAATCTCTTACCAATCCAAAGAAAAGGAGGTATCTGTACGTATTTTCAAGCCCAAGTTCTTCAAGAGCTCTCAGTCTTGATACTTTCTCGCCGAAACTATCATAAACAGGATGAAACAGGGAAATTGCCTTTTTTCCTGGTACCAGGCTATCCATATCCCTCAGTACCCTTGCTGAAAGAGTTACAACTCCATCTGTTTGTTGAAAAAATGATCGGGCAAGGAAAAGAGAAAAAGCTTGCTTCTCATGGGGAATAAGGTTATGGGCGATAACGATAACCGGCACGCCTGTTTTCTTTCTGATAATGGATGCCATCTTTCTATAAAGCAGGGCGAAGAAAGGCATCCAGTAGTGGAACACAATCATATCAGGATTTGAGCTGATAATGCTTTGGGCTACATTTCTCCAGTTAAGAGGATTCAATGGATTGAGAATACTCCTTATTTTAAGGCCGGTTTTTGGGGTATCAAAACAAAATTGTGTTTTCCCGGGAAACAGAAATCGTGGGTAAAGATATCTGAAGGAAAAAATCTCTACATCAATTTCTTTCTTTTCCAGAGCAAATGAAAATGATTCGTTAAATCTCGCAATGCCCCCACGCAGCGGATATGCCGGTCCTATACAGATTACTTTCAATTTACAGCTTAAATTTCTTCTTCAACAAGGTATTTATTTCTCTCTGATGAATTACGTGAAACCAATTCACCTAAAAACCCACTCAGAAATAGTTGGGTGCCTATGATCATTGTTGTCAGCGACAGATAAAAATAAGGACTTTGTGTTAACAAATTGCTGGGTATCCCTTTATGCAAAAGGTAAAGTTTTTGAACCCCCAGATAGGCAGCAGCAATAAACCCAATCAGAAACATCAGTGTTCCAAGTGTTCCGAACAAATGCATAGGTCGTTTGCCAAACCGGGATATAAACGAGATGGTTAACAGATCCAGGAAACCATTAAAAAATCTTTCTATGCCAAATTTTGTAAGTCCGTATTTTCTTCTTCTGTGAATAACCACTTTCTCTCCTATACTTATAAACCCTGCTTTTTTTACCAGAACAGGAATGTAACGGTGCATCTCACCAAAAACCTCAATGGATTTGACAACTTTATTTCGATATGCTTTCAACCCACAGTTAAAATCGTGCAGCTTTATTCCGGTTACGATTCTTGCAGTATTATTAAAAAAACGACTGGGTAAAGTTTTAGAAAGCGGATCCTTTCGTTTCTTCTTCCATCCTGAAACAAGATCGAAACCTTCTTCCATGATCATCCTTCTTAATTCCGGAATTTCATCAGGGCTATCCTGCAGATCAGCATCCATCGTTATTACCACATCCCCTTCAGCCTTATTAAATCCGGTATACAATGCAGCTGACTTACCATAATTACGGCTAAAGCGTACCGCCCGGATATTTGGGTTTACAGCAGAAAGCTCACGAATGACCTTCCATGAGTTGTCTGTGCTTCCATCATCAATAAAAAGTATTTCATAGCTCAGTTTATTTCCTGTGCAGACATTCTCTATCCATGCAGCCAGTTCAGGCAATGACTCTTCTTCGTTGAGCAGTGGTATAACTATTGAAAGATCCATTAAGGCACTAATATTTATTGTAATTTGAACTCTAAATTGCATCCCTGAAGGGATCTGCCGGTTCTTTCTTCATAAATGCAGATACTATCAGGGATACTATTCCTCCATATATTATATAAAAAATAAAAGAGCCCAACAGAGCCCATTTCACAGTGCGCATTCTAGCAGATATCTCCATGGCCTTTTCAATCATCGCTGCATCCATTCCTTTATTTAGAAGTTTTTCTTCCATTACCAGTTCTGCTTCCCTGAAAAAATCCGGATTTATATAACTCAGATAAATAAATGTAAAAATACCTGAAATTATACCAGTTATTATCATGATAGAAAAACCCATAAGAACAGCTTTACTATAGGGCAAAACTCCGCCAAGATATTCCCTTCTGTATGAATAAAGGCAATAGATAAGGCCGGCAACAGGAATTAAATAATTGGAAATCTGATTATAGCCTGAAAAGCTGAGCTCCAGTATACTTACCATCACTGAATGAAATACCGTGAAAGCTCCAAGAATACCACCATAAAAAAGTGCAGGATGGAGAAGATCAGATGTGAATTTTGATTTCATTATTATAAGTTTTTTAACAAAGATATTTATTTTGTTGAAATCTGATACTGAAATTGTTTGTATAAATAAACAAAAGTGAATAACACTTTTTGTTTATGCCGATATTGGAAATAGCTATTCACACCAAATATTTTGAGTTGAGAGATAAAAACCTTAATTTTGCATTTCCGGGTAAGTCTTATACGACCAGCTCCTGCTGAATCCCCCCAGGTCCGGAAGGAAGCAAGGGTAAGCGGTTGTAGCGGTGCGATGTAAGGAGCTTACCCGGTTTTTTTGTACTCTTTAATATAAACAAACACAAGAATCTCTTATCACGCATTTAATTATGATTCAGCATCTTAAGTAAATAGTATGAAAAATAAGTGTTTTTTAACACTAAATAATTTTATATTTCAGAATCATGGTTTATATTTGCATTTATATTATTCGTTAATAATTTATATAAAATGTCAAAAATATCTTCTATAGTTTTGTTACTCAATGTGGTGGTCGTCATTCTAATAATGAAGACCTGAGGGTGGTATAACTATAGATGAAGTACATACAAGCCATTCTCAGGTAAAGAGGATGGCTTTTTAGTTTTAAAACGATGAAGATACCATTAAGAAGTTACACTACTACCCGCGGCAGGAAAATGGCCGGTGCAAGGAGTTTATGGAGAGCAAATGGAATGAAAGAGGAGCAATTTGGCAAGCCTCTTATTGCCATAGTTAATTCATTTACCCAATTTGTTCCCGGTCATACCCATTTGCACTCAATAGGCCAACACGTAAAAAAGATTTTCGAAGACCAGGGATGTTTTGCTGCAGAATTCAATACTATTGCCATTGATGATGGTATTGCCATGGGTCACAATGGCATGCTTTATTCACTTCCTTCCCGTGATCTTATTGCTGACAGCATTGAATATATGGTGAATGCTCATTGTGCCGATGCCATGATATGCATTAGCAATTGCGACAAAATAACGCCGGGCATGCTGATGGCAGCAATGAGGCTAAATATTCCTGCAGTTTTTGTATCTGGCGGGCCAATGGAAGCCGGACGAACTGATGGAGAGGCTTACGATTTGGTTGACAGTATGGTTATGGCGGGTGATGAAACAGTAAGTGATGAGAAACTCGACAGGGTTGAAAAAAGTGCCTGCCCCACATGCGGTTCCTGTTCAGGAATGTTCACTGCCAATTCAATGAATTGTCTGAACGAGGCTATAGGCCTTGCTTTACCCGGTAACGGTACTATTGTTGCCACGCACAAGTTCAGGTCTGATCTGTTCGATAAAGCTGCAAATGCACTCCTTGCATTAACTGAAAGATACTACGAAGGTGGTGATATATCTGTTCTGCCACGTTCTATAGCTACACGGGAAGCATTTTTAAACTCCATGACTCTTGATATCGCAATGGGCGGCTCCACGAACACTGTTCTTCATTTACTTGCTATCGCTTATGAAGGTGGAGTAGATTTCACTATGAAGGACATCAATGAACTTTCAAAGAAAACGCCCGTGTTATGTAAGGTATCACCCAGCTCACATTACCACGTTGAAGACGTGCACAGGGCTGGAGGCATATTATCAATTATGGGATCACTTGAGAAACAAGGGCTTCTGTTTACCGGTGTTAACAGAGTTGACGGGCTGACACTTATGGAGGCCATTAATAGCTATGATATTGCAAGAGATACATGCAAAGAGGAAGCACGTAAGATTTTCCTGGCAGCACCTGCAGGAGTAAGAACTACTAAAATGGGAGGACAGTCTTCCATGTTTAAAGAACATGACCTTGACAGGGAAAACGGCTGTATCAGAAACTATGAAAATGCATACAGCAAGGATGGAGGCCTGGCAGTATTATATGGAAATATTGCACAAAAAGGAAGCATAGTGAAAACAGCAGGTGTTAATCCGGATATTCTGACATTCAAAGGTAAGGCAAAAGTTTTCCACTCACAGGAGTCAGCTTGTGAAAGCATACTTGGCAACGAGCTTAAAGAAGGTGATGTTGTTGTTATAAGATATGAAGGACCAAAAGGAGGACCCGGTATGCAGGAGATGCTTTATCCCACATCATTTATAAAAGCCAAAAAGCTTGGTGAGAAATGTGCACTTATCACCGATGGAAGATTCTCAGGAGGAACATCAGGTCTCTCTATAGGACATATTTCTCCGGAAGCAGCAGAAAAAGGGGAAATAGCTTTGATACGAAACGGCGACATTATTGAAATAAATATCCCGGAACGGAGCATCAATGTTCTTTTGCCGGATGGAGAGATGGAAAAGAGAAAAGCCGAAGAAGAAGCAAAAGGGAATGGAGCATGGAAACCGGATAACAGAAACAGAAGTGTTTCGGCAGCTCTCAGAGCCTATGCAAGTATGGTAACATCTGCAGATAAAGGAGCAGTGCGAATAATATAAATATCATTTAATTCAGTTAAATATGGAAACCAAAACAAAAAAACAAACGGATATGCATCAGGAGGTTAAAACCAAAAGAGTTACCGGAGCTGAAGCATTGGTATTATCACTCATTGAGGAGGGTGTTGATACACTTTTCGGTTATGTAGGAGGAGCAATTATGCCCGTATATGATGTCCTTTATGATTACAGGGACAAACTTCGTCACGTGATGGTTCGTCATGAGCAGGGAGCCATACATGCTGCACAGGGCCTTGCAAGGATCACTAAAAAACCGGGGGTGTGCATTGCAACTTCCGGCCCCGGGGCAACTAATTTAATCACCGGCTTAGCTGATGCAATGCTGGATTCAACTCCTCTTGTTTGCATCACCGGACAGGTTACCTCAGGACTTCTGGGTACTGATGCTTTTCAGGAAACAGATGTCGTTGGTATTTCTATCCCTATTACTAAATGGAATTTCCAGATTACCAGGGCAGAAGAAATCCCCGAAGCTATTGCACGGGCCTTTTTTATCGCCAGGTCAGGAAGACCCGGACCGGTTTTAATTGATATAACGAAAGATGCTCAATTTAATGAAGTTGATTTCAATTATGAAAAAATTACAAGCATTAGAAGTTATATTCCTTACCCCAAACTTAATGAGGAGTCGGTAAGTAAAGCTGTGGAACTGATCAATAATTCCAAAAGGCCACTTGTTCTTGCAGGCCAGGGAATACTTCTGTCGGAAGCCCAGGAAGAGTTCCGGAAATTCGTGGAAAAAGCCGGACTTCCTGTTGCCAGCACGTTGCTTGGACTTTCTGCAATTTCATCAGAACATCCCCTTTTTACAGGAATGCTGGGAATGCATGGAAACTATGCTCCCAATATAAATACCAATAAATGCGATCTGCTCATTGCGGTGGGGATGAGGTTTGATGACAGGGTTACCGGAAACCTTAAAACATATGCAAAACAGGCAAAAATTATACACATTGATATAGATCGTGCGGAAATCAATAAAAATGTAAATGCTGATGTTGCTATATTGTCAGATGCAAAACAGGCTTTAATAGCGCTAACTCAACAGATTGAAAAAGCATCCCATACTGAATGGCTCGAAAGCTTTAACGAGCTGACTAAATATGAATTCAATAAAATAATTGAAAAAGATTGCTATCCGTCTTCAGGTGAAATACATATGGGTGAAGTTATCCACCAGCTTTCGGTAAAAACCAACGGACAGGCAATTATCTTGTCAGATGTAGGGCAACACCAGATGGTAACTGCAAGGTACTATCAATTTAACCGGCCTAACAACTGGGTAACATCAGGTGGGCTGGGAACTATGGGGTTCGGCCTCCCTGCGTCCATAGGAGCCAAACTTGGATCTCCCGAAACTCAGGTTGTTACAGTTATTGGTGATGGAGGATTTCAAATGACCATTCAGGAGCTTGGCACAATTGCCCAGTTAGGAATTGCTGTGAAAATAATACTTCTCAATAACGGCTTCCTTGGCATGGTGCGCCAGTGGCAAGACATGTTTTTCTCAAAAAGATATTCGTACACAGAACTGCATAATCCTGATTTCATTAAGATTGCTGAAGGATTCGGAATACCTGGTAAGAAAATCAGCAAACGGGAAGATCTTAATAAATCATTAGATGATCTGCTTGCGAATGATGGCCCCTTCCTGCTTGAAGTAAAGGTATTAAAAGAAGATAATGTTTTCCCGATGGTTCCCGCCGGAGGAACAGTATCTGAAATGCGACTGGAATAAAAACTAATAAGAAACAGATATGGAAAAAGAATTCACACTTTCAATTTTTACAGAAAATAAAATCGGCCTTCTTCAAAGGTTGTCAACAATCTTTACAAGGAGGAAAATCAATCTCGATAGCTTCAATGCATCCGAATCCGAAGTAAAAGATGTTTACCGGTTCACAATTGTAATAAATAGTACTGATGAACAAGTAAGTAAAGTAGTAAAACAGATAGAAAAGCAGATTGGAGTACTGAAAGCATTCTACCACGAAGAGAATGAAATCGTACATCAGGAAATTGCACTTTACAAAGTTCCCACACAGGCAATGGCACATGGCAGTGATGTTGAAAAGATCATTAGAAAATATAATGCCCACATTCTAACTATTGAACCCGAATACATTATTATTGAAAAAACAGGTCATAAGCATGAAACCCAGGAACTGTTTGAGAAATTACTTCCCTTTGGGATGTTGCAATTTGTGAGATCAGGAAGAGTGGCAGTAACTAAACAGATAAAAGAGATAACATCTTATCTGAAAGATCTGGATGAAGCAATCAGACACTCTGAAGAAAATGTTTTGCTTCTAAATTCATAAATCATTATAAATTATTAAATCTAAATCAAATGGCAAAAATCAATTTTGGCGGGGTAGAAGAAAATGTTATTACCCGCGAAGAATTTCCATTGTCGAAAGCACAGGAAGTACTTAAGAATGAAAAAATAGCAGTTATTGGTTATGGAGTGCAGGGGCCTGCCCAGGCTTTAAACATGAAAGATAACGGAATTAATGTAATAATTGGGCAGTCGCCTGATTTTAAAGCTGACTGGGACAGGGCAGTGAAAGATGGATTTATTCCCGGAAAAACTTTGTTCCCGATTGAAGAAGCTGCCAGGCAAGCTACTGTTATTCAATATCTTGTTTCGGATGCAGCTCAACGAACTGTATGGCCATTATTAAAACCTTGTCTGAATGAAGGCGATGCTTTATATTTTTCACATGGTTTTTCTATCACTTATAAAGAGCATACCGGAGTTATTCCACCTGATAATATTGATGTAATACTTGTTGCACCAAAAGGATCAGGTACAAGTGTAAGACGAAATTTTCTTGCCGGTACCGGTATCAACTCCAGTTTCGCAGTATTTCAGGATTTCACCGGAAAAGCAACCGAGCGTACAATTGCACTTGGAATAGCTATCGGCTCAGGATATTTATTTCCCACTAGTTTTGAAAAAGAAGTGTTCAGCGATCTTACCGGTGAACGTGGCGTCCTGATGGGAGCCCTTGCAGGTATTATGGATGCACAATACCAGGTATTACGTGAAAACGGTCATTCCCCCAGTGAAGCATTTAACGAAACTGTTGAAGAATTAACCCAGAGCCTTATCCGACTGGTTGATGAAAACGGTATGGACTGGATGTATTCCAACTGCAGCGCTACCGCCCAACGTGGAGCTTTAGACTGGAGACCCAAATTCAAAGATGCTACCCTGCCTGTCTTTAAAGATCTTTATAATAAAGTTAAGTCTGGAGAGGAATGTGTGAGGGTGCTTGAATCAACCGGATCTGCCGACTACAAGAAAATACTGGATGCCGAACTGAAAGAACTTCGCGAAAGCGAAATCTGGAGCACTGGTGAAACTGTCAGAAAACTAAGACCTTAAGCGAAATATGATATTGCAGTAAAACTTTCTGAGCTGTCTCAAAACAAAATATTTGGGACAGCTTTTTTATTTTTCATTACCCGTTTCTTCCTCTTCATCCTCCGGTAACCTCTCAATATCCGGTAATGGACCTTCATGGCGATAGATGAATGCCAGTATAACCCCAGTGAATGCGCCCATAAGATGTGCTTCCCAGCTTATCCGGAAGTCGTAGGGCAGAAGCCCCCATACCAATCCTCCATAAAGGAATATAACAAGTAAGGAAATTGCCATTAGATTCCTGTTACTGCGGATTATCCCCGATACAAAAAGAAATGCAGCAAAACCATAAACAAGACCACTCGCACCAATATGGTATGCTTCTCTTCCAACGATCCATACAAGAAATCCGGTAATGAAGTACACAAGGAAAAATACCTGGAAAGAAACCTCACTGTAAAAATAGAACACAGCGAAACTCAGGAAAAAAACCGGCAGGGAATTATCGAAAAGATGATTCATATCGGAATGTACAAGAGGAGCAGTTATTATCCCTATAATACCCTTTAACTTTAAAGGGTAAATGCCGAGGAAGTGAAAATCCGTTTCCAATCCAAATTCCATAAACTTAACAATCCACATAAGGAAAAGAAAAAAAGCCGGAAATATTATACTGAGTTTAAATTTCTCCTTTTCATCCATTTTATGCACTATTAAATGATGGATTCGAAACAATCATATTTAAAACTTACTATTTTGCCGTTAAGATAATAAGAAAAAACCATGCATCTCAATGATGAAACTTCATTTTTTTAGGCGATGAAGAAAAAGAAAGTATTACCGGAAATGTAAATTCCTATATTTGCATTCACAATAAAAGGATATGAAGGTTAGACTTTTCAATGAGAATCCAAATTCCAGACAAATAGGGAAAGTATGTGAGATTCTCCGTGAAGGAGGAGTTATTATATATCCTACTGATACGGTATACGGAATTGGTTGTGACATTTATAAACCGCGTGCAATTGAGCGTATTGCACAGATTAAAAACATAAGGCCTGAGAAAGCAAATTTCTCCTTTATTGTTAATGATCTAAGTCATCTTTCTGAATACACCCGGATCCTTAATAACCGGGTATTCAAGCTTATGAAAGCCTTGCTCCCAGGCCCGTTTACTTTTATTCTTCCCGCAAACAGCCAGGTGCCAAAAATTCTGAAAAATAAGAAAAAAACAGTGGGAATAAGGATTCCGGATAACAATATTATTCTTGAAATTGTGAAGGAATTAGGGCATCCGATACTTACCACATCAATTCATGACGGGGATAAGATCGTTGAATACACAACTGATCCGGAGACCATTTACGATAATTTCATGGACAAAGTTGATCTCATGGTTGATGGAGGATACGGAGGCAATGTCCCCTCAACAATTATTGACTGTACCACTGAGGAGCCGGTAATAGTTCGCCAGGGACTTGGAGTCCTGATTTAAAGCTAATCTTTCCAGAATGAACCTGAAAATATTACCAGTACGGTAAATAATTCAAGTCTCCCCACTAACATAAGGATAGAGAGAAACCACTTGCCAATAGCAGGTATGTGGTTAAAGTTATTCATAGGTCCCACATCACCTATCCCCGGACCAATATTCCCCAGGCATGTTGTTACAGCGCCCAAAGAGGTATCAAGATTGTATCCAAGAGCTGACATCAGCAACATGCTGACCACAATAATTATCAGGTAAAATGAAATAAAAGCGAGAACATTTGTAATAATCAAAGGATCCAATACCTGGTTGTTAAACCTTACCGGAATTATGGCATTTGGATGAATGAGCCTTTTTAGTTCCAGTGCACTGTTCTTTAGCAGAAGAACTACCCTCATGATCTTAACACTTCCCCCTGTACTCCCGGCAGAACCACCAAAGAACATCAGGAAAAAAATCAGTACTCCAAGTGCAGGTATCCAGCTTAAATAATCGGAAGTTACAAACCCTGTGGTTGTCATTATGGATACAACCTGAAATAAAGATTCCCTGAACGATTTTTCCAGTCCTCCATCCATTGAAAAGAAAAGTCCGACACAGGTAATCCCTGTAAAGATTGCAATGAATATGATATAATATTTGAATTCCTCATTTTTTAGAATCTTCCCGAAACGCAGATGCAATGCAAAATAGGAAAGAGTGAAGTTGGTTCCGGCAATTATCATAAACACAATTATAACATAATGTATAAAAGGAGAATCAAAATGGGCAATACTTGCCTGTTTTGTACTATAACCTCCTGTTGCCATTGTTGTAAAAGAATGACAAATTGCATCAAAAATCTCCATCCCGCCAAGCCAGAGTAATATTGTCTCAGCAAAAGTGAAGATCATATAAATAAACCATAATCTTTTAGCTGTTCCTTTAATACGTGGATGTAACTTATCATATGTCGGTCCGGGAACCTCGGCGATAAATAACTGCATACCACCTATTCCCAAAAGTGGAAGAATAGCAAGCGAAAGTACGATAAAGCCCATACCTCCAAGCCACTGCGTAAGACTCCTCCAGAACAACATACCGTGTGACAGGGTTTCAATATCGTCTAGAATTGATGCTCCCGTAGTTGTAAAACCTGAAATAGTTTCAAAAAAAGCATTAGTAAACGACAGGATAGAGCCTGAAAAAATATATGGAAGAGATCCGAAGAGTGAAAACAAAATCCAGCCGGAAGTAACAATTATGTAACCGTCACGCCGGAAAATATTATTTGATGAATTGCGGGTAAGAAACCACGAAAGTACGCCAACGATTATCGTTACACCGCCTGATAATAAAAATGCCGGATAATCACCTTCGTTATATAATATGCACACAGGAATTGCAAGAAACATGAACAGTCCTTCAATGATTAGAAGAAACCCGAGTATGTTAATAATTGTCCTGTAATTAAGCATGTTCTTATCAGCTGAAAAACTTACCGACAATGCTAACTGTTGATGGGAGAGCAAAGACCACTACCCTGTCATTTACCCTTATCTCAGTGTCCCCGTTTGCAATAAAACTGCTTGTTCCCCTTACAACTCCTCCAACTATAGCATCTTTCGGAAAATCAACATTCCTGAGCATATCACGGGTGATCAGGGAATCCTTTTTTGCTATAAATTCCAGTGCTTCAGCTTCAGTACCTGTCAGACACTTCATGGAAGTTACTTCCGGGCTCATGGTAAAACGGAATATGCGACTTGCAGCTATTAACTTCTTATTAATGATGGTATCTATCCCAATATTTTCGGCCAAAGGAATATAATCCATGTTCTCAACTTCAGCGATGGTCTTCTTAACTCCCATCTTAAGCGCCAGAAGACATGATAAAATATTTGTTTCAGAGTTTCCTGTTACCGCAATAAATGCATCCATTTTCGAGAGCCCTTCCTGATTCAGTAAATCCACATTTGTTCCATCACCGTTTATTACCAGCGCATTATCAAGAGCATTTGAAATTTTATAGCTTTTCTCTCTGCTTTGTTCAATCAACTTCACATAATGCTGATCGCCAAGGTCCTGAGCTGTCCTTACACCTATCCGACTTCCTCCAAGTATCATAATATTCCGCACCTCAATATTTTCTTTTCCCGTGTATCTGAGTAAGTTATTTACTCCGCCTTTATTGGTAATAACATAAACCAGATCTCCATCACTGAAGGTATCATGTCCTCTTGGAATAATGGTTTTTCCATTCCGCGTAATCGCTACTGCTCTGTATTCAAGAATTTGCTCTGGGTCAGATACCTCCATCAATGATTTATCTATAATAGGAGCATTCTCATTAAGCTTGAATGCATAAAGATGGAGTCTTCCACCGGAAAAATCAACAATATCCGACATCCCGGTATGAGATAACAGATCAACAATTTCTTTTGCTGCGATCATCTCAGGGTATATCATATAATCAATTCCTTTTTTCTGTAATAATTCCCTGTTAACAGCGAAAAGATATTCCTGGTTATCAATGCGTGCAATAGTTTTTAATGCACCCAGTTCCTTTGCCAGAATAGAAGAGGCTATGTTAACAGATTCTGACTGTGTAACAGCAATAAACAAGTCTGCTTTCTTGATTTTCGATTCCCGTAAAATTCCAATGGAAGTGGCATTCCCCTGAAGTGTAAGAATATCGAATGAAGAACCTACATGCTTTAAACGGTCCTCATCGTTGTCCACCACTGTAATATCATGGCTCTCATAACTGAGCATTTTCGCAAGATGTGTGCCTACTGCCCCTGCCCCTGCAATTACAATCCTCATGTTCTTTCAGATTATTTCCTTTTAAATAAAAATGCAAAATAAGATATAATCTAAGAGAAAACCACAAATTTCTTCAATTCTTTTCATACTTACCTCCTAAACCACCCTGCCTAAAATATAATACATAAGCTCCTTCCTCATTTACCTTGTGCCATATACTACTCTCATTTAATTCATTCTGCAAATCCATATATACCCGACCACGAAAACCAGAAGCAATTACCATATCTGCGTTCTCCTGAGCTGATAAGAAAGATGGGGTCTTTAACGCTCCACTTGTATTAGCAATTATCATGTTTACTAATATCTTACCTGAAGAAGTGCAAATCTCAGAACAAGAATAGTCTTCTATTAGAGCAATCTGCCGGTCTTTAAACAGGATAATTGTAACACCCGTATTGTCAACAGGAATAAAAGACAGATCTTTCGAATCATATTGCAGTTCTTTCAAATCAATGAAACAAGGATAGCCCTTCCTTTCATACAACCAGAATCTGCCGCAATTGCGTATGATTGTGGCTTTCTTTTCCTCAGATAAGTCTGAAGTAATAAAATAATGCATGTCATTAATGGCCATATCTATCGCCAGAACATCCCGGATATTATGAACAACAATGAAACCCTTCTTTCTTCTCGAATCATCGCGGATACCATCATATACTATCAAGAATGAAAGGCAAAAAAATACAATTACCAGATAGTAATTGCGTTTATTTTGTATTGCCATTCCAACCATAAATAGTGATAAAAAGAGTAAAAGGACATCTATTTCATCTATAAAAAGGTTTTTCAGAGAAGAAAGAGGCAATGCCTCGATATATCTAACCCCATTGTTCATTAATCCTGAAAGAAATGCACCTGATTTAGTAAGTACAAGAAATACAGGATCCGCAAACCAGAAAAACACCGAAGTAACCATAATTAATAATATTCCGGTCACCAATGGAATAACAAGAAAATTTGAAAGAATAAAATATACAGGGAATTTATTGAAGTAATACAAAGCCGGAATAAATGTAGCTGATTGTGCCGCTACAGAAACCGTTGTGAGGCTCCACAGGTAATTGAAAAAAGGTGTCCTGAAATGAAACATATTATTCAATACCGGTTGAAAAAACAAAATACCGGAAACTGCAAGATATGAGAATTGAAAACCAAGGTCAAATAAAAGAAAAGGGTTCGCTACCAGAAGAATAAAGGCTGAAAGGAAAACAGGATTTGAGGAACAGGAATATCTGCCAACCATCCCGGAAGTTATTACAAGTGTAAGCATTATCCCTGCCCTTGTGACGCTTGGTGACATCCCGGTGATCAGAACATACATCCACAGGAGGCTTGTCATTAGTATCCAGTAAAAGTATCTGGTGACACGGAATTGTTTTAACTTTCCAAAAAAAATGTTCAACATATACCATAAGAGACCTACATGCAGACCGGAAACAGCAAGAACATGCATTGCACCTGCATCTGAATAGGCCAGTTTCGTTTCCTCTTCCATGAAATCCCGCATTCCCACAGATAATGCACTTATAACTCCGAAACTTTCCTGCGATTTAATTATAGTTCTCAGCCTGTTTACGAAACTTTGCCTTAGATGAAGAGGCAGGTACCGGATACTTTTTGCATCACTTTCCAAAAGCATCCATTCATCTTTTCTGATAAAAGACTGATAATAAATACCCTGACGGTATAGATATCTCCTGTAATTAAACTCTTTTGGATTTCCATTTTGTTGCGGTCTTTCAGGGCTCATCCTAACCAGTATAATATCTCCCGGTTTAAGCTTAACAGATAAAGAATCGAGGCTAAAATATGCAAGAATTGAACATGAAGTAAGAGAATCTTTCTCTGAATGAGCGGATGCTTTTACTTTCAGCTTAATTCTGCAGGATTTTTTTACCGGGAAAGGGTATTCAGAAACCCTGCATATCCAAAATCCTTCAGGTATTTTTTCAGGAATCCCTGCATCGGATGGATATAATGAAGGAAGAAAAAATCCAGTGAGAAAAAATAAACCTGAAATAAGGAAACCTTTGACCCATGTAAAATAATATTTTCTGCCGAATTTGTTAAGAATATATGTGATAAGGACAGGTATCAGAATAAATACCAAAAAGTGATGAATTTGCAGGTGATGACTCTCTGTCCTGACACCCGCCATGATTCCTCCTACAAGAGGGATTAATGCCCTGAGAACAGGAATGCTTTTTATAAATTCTGATAATTCCATATCTTCTTAATGAGAAGATATTTCAATAAACTGCTTTGCATTTAACGGGAAAAACGTCCTGGTCTGTTAATTAAATACATCGTTGGTAAAGGAAAAGATCATTCATAGCTTTCAGCAGTATATTTTTCACATATCCGAACTTTTCAACCAAAAGACTGTTATAGCCATAAATATTTATGAATTAATTAGTACTTTTACCTTATACTTATCTATTAAGAATTTCTAAAACTTTTCAATTATGTCAGATATTACAACAACTTACCTGGGGCTTGAATTAAAGAATCCCATCATTGTGGGAGCAAGTAATCTTGTTACTGATCCGGATAATCTTAAAGCTGCTGAAGATGCAGGGGCCGCTGCAATCGTATATAAATCATTATTCGAAGAACAAATACAACTTGAAAGTTATGAACTTGATTCTCAGATGAGTGAATATAATGAAAGAAACGCTGAGATGATAAGTCTGTTTCCTTCAATTAAACATGCCGGACCTCAGGATCACTTGACTCGTCTTAGAAAAGCCAGGGAATCTTTACATATTCCTCTTATCGCAAGTCTTAATGCGATATACAAAGAAAGCTGGATTGAATATGCAAAGCTTATTCAGGAAACGGGTGTTGATGCTATTGAATTAAACTTTTATTTTATTCCTGTTAATTTCGAAAAGGAAGGGAAAAGCATCATTAAAGAACAAACAGATATCTTAATTGAAGTAAAGAAGAATCTTAGTATCCCCGTTAGTATTAAACTAAGTCCATACTATACGAATACTTTAAAAGTAATTTCTGAAATGGACAAAGCCGGTGCTGACGGTTTTGTTCTTTTTAACAAGATGTTTGAGCCGGATATTGATACGGAAAAAGAAGACCATTTTTCACCCTTCAATTTAAGCAGCGAACACGAACACAGGCTCCCTCTGCGTTTTGCCGGACTTTTACGGAGCAGGATAAAAGCATCAATATGCAGCAGTACAGGTATTTATTCAGGAAAGGATGTCGCAAAGATGATTCTTGCAGGCGCAGATGCTGTTCAAATAGTAAGCACTCTCTACAAGAATAAGATAGCTCATCTTTCTGTAATGATTAAAGATCTGGAGAAATGGATGAATGATAAAGAATATGATTCATTAATGGATTTCAGGGGAAAACTTTCCGCAAAAAATACTATTAATCCCTTTGTTTATAAAAGAGCCCAATATATTGACCTATTGTTGAAATCGGATGAATTAATAAAATCGGATAGTCTGAGATAAAACCAATTTAATATTTTATTAAACCGGGAAAATATTTATCTGGATGAATTTTTAGTTCTATATCGTGTAGCAACAGCACCCTTTGTAATAGCATTCAAGCGACCATTAAGCAATCTCCTTCTCAAGGGTTTGATCTTATCAACAAACAAGATACCTTCAAGATGATCGTACTCGTGCTGAATAATTCTTGCTTTCACCCCATCGAATTGTTTTTCCTGTAAGTTGAAGTTTTCATCAAAATATTGAATTCTTATTTTAGAAAATCTCTCGACATCTTCTCTTATATCGGGGAAACTCAGACAGCCTTCATTAAAAACCCATTTTTCACCTGATTGATCCAGCATGCGTGGATTTATCAGGACTATTTTAAAATCCTTAAGTGTTGGATCGTCCTGGTCTTCCATTTCACTTGCATCAATAACTATTAATCTTAAGGAAAGTCCTATTTGTGGCGCAGCAAGGCCAATTCCATCCGATGCTGCCATGGTTTCAAACATATCAGAAATAAGTTCGGCAAGACCAGGATATCCCTGCCCTATCTCCTTTGCTTTTTTTCTCAAAACAGAAGCTCCGTAAACGTAAATCGGGTAAATCATTTTTTTAATTTTATTTTAGTTCCTCCTTATCAAGAAATGATCTTAATATAATTGCTGCACTGATCTTGTCGATATTTTCCTTTTTCATCCTTTCCGACTTTTTCATTCCCCCTTCAATCATTGTCCGGACAGCTATTTTCGATGTAAATCTTTCATCAATAATTTCTACCGCGATACCGGGGAATTTTCTTCTAAGCGAGACAATAAACTGCTGTACAAAAGGTAAGGCTTCCGAAGGTGTATTGTTCAACTTCACTGGCATGCCCACAACAATACATTCCACATTTTCCGCCGTCAGATAGTTTTCCAGAAATGGCAATATTTCATGTGACTTAACACAAGCAAGTCCGGATGCAGTCATTTTGAGCGGATCAGTTACTGCCACCCCTACCCTTTTCCGGCCATAATCAATGCCTATAATTCGTCCCAAAACTATAATTTCAGCAAAGATACAAAAATGATGGGGAAAAAATGAAATACTCTGTTATGACCTGAACACAGGTATATCTGGAAAAAAATATGAATTATACCCAGTCAATTGAAATTGATTTCAGAATACTCTTTTCACTCCTCTTTTTTTGAATAGTCGAGTACCATCAGCCTTGCATAGCTTTTGTATCTCCATTTAGCGTTTTCTTCGGCGGCTTTGAAAAGTTTCGAAGCTTCCTCAGGAAAAGCCTGTTTAAGTGAAGTATATCGCACCTCTGAGTTCAGGAAATCCTGGAATTTGCTGAAATCAGGTTCTTTCGAATCAAGTTGGAAGGGATTGTTGCCCTCAGCTTCCAGCAAAGGATTATACCTGTACAAGTGCCAGTAACCCGCTTCAACAGCATTTTTCTGCTGGCGTTGAGAGGCCTGCATCCCTGCTCTCAGACCATGATTTATACATGTTGAATAGGCAATAATGACAGATGGTCCGGGATATGCCTCTGCTTCACGAACTGCTTTCAGGTACTGAGCCTGGTTTGCTCCTATGGCTACCTGTGCTACATAAACGTATCCATAAGTCATCGCCATCATCCCAAGGTCTTTCTTCCTTACTTTTTTTCCTGAAGCAGCAAATTTAGCCACTGCACCAATGGGTGTAGATTTGGAAGCCTGTCCGCCTGTGTTTGAATAAACCTCTGTATCGAGAACCAACAGGTTGATATCCTCTCCTGAAGCTATCACATGATCGAGTCCTCCATAACCAATATCGTATGCCCATCCGTCTCCTCCAAAAACCCATACAGACTTTTTAATGAGATATTGTTTCAACTGAAGTATTTCATCAGCAACTTTATTATTTTCCTTTTTACAGGCTGCAATTACTTTTTCACTTGCAACTTTCGATTTATTTGCATCGTTCATCCCCTCCATCCATTCTGTGAATGCCTGTTTTGTTTCACCTGCGAGGCCATTACCCATCGATTTTTTCATCAGCATGGAAATATAGGTACGTAATTGTTTTACACCCATTGCCATACCAAAACCATATTCCGCATTGTCTTCAAAGAGAGAATTTGCCCATGCCGGACCTTTTCCTTCATGATTTGTACTATAGGGAGTTGATGGTGCAGAACCTCCGTAAATAGAAGAGCAACCTGTAGCGTTTGCGATCATCATCCTGTCGCCATACAACTGGGTTATCAGTTTGATATAGGGTGTTTCTCCACAACCGGCACATGCCCCTGAAAATTCAAACAATGGCTGGGCAAACTGGGAATTTTTTAAACTGGCATCTTTTTGTAAAAGGGTATCTTTGTATGTTACATTCTCTGATATATAATCCCACCTTTCATCCTCAATCATCTGACTTTCAAGCGGTTTCATTATAAGAGCTTTTTCCTTTGCCGGGCAGATATCGGCACAGTTTCCACAGCCGGTGCAATCGAGTACCGAAACCTGGATTTTGTATTGCAGGCCGGCAAGTGCTTTACCGTTGGCTGCTACTGTAGGCGTATCTTTTGGTAATCCTTTCATTTCCTTTTCATCCAGAAGGAAAGGACGAATGCAGGCATGAGGACACACATAGGAACACTGGTTACACTGAATACATTTGTCAGGTTGCCATTCAGGAACATTCACCGCAATACCCCTCTTTTCAAACCGTGTTGTCCCTGCAGGGAAAGTGCCGTCTTCACGGTCGAGAAAAGCGCTGACAGGGAGATCATCTCCTTTCATAAGATTAATAGGTTCTGCAATATTCCTGAAAAATTCAGGAAGGTCTCTTTCGTCAGACTCTGCGACTGATTTAAGGTTTGTCCATTCCGAAGGTATCTCAACTTTTTCAACTTCACCACCCTTTTCAACAGCCGCATAATTCATATTCACAATATCTTCTCCTTTCAGTCCGAAAGATTTTACTATGAATTTCCTCATTTCCTCAACAGCAAGTTTATAGGGTATCACCTCTGAAATTTTGAAAAATGCCGACTGCATAATGGTATTTGTACGGGAACCAAGTCCGATCTTTTCAGCCAGTTCAGTTGCGTTTATAATATAAAAATCAATATTGTTTTCCGCCAGGTATTTTTTCATCTTCACAGGCAATCTATGTTTTGTCTCTTCCACATCCCAGATACTATTCATAAGAAAAGTGCCTCCTTTTTTCAGTCCTTTCAGCATATCATACTTGTAAATATAGGAAGGCACATGACAGGCAACAAAATTAGGTGAATTAACAAGGTATGGGGCCCTGATTGGCAAGTCGCCAAACCTCAGGTGTGAAGAGGTTACGCCACCCGACTTTTTTGAATCATAAGCAAAATAAGCCTGGCAGTATTTCCCTGTTGATTCACTTATAATCTTAATTGAATTCTTATTTGCTCCTACTGTTCCATCTGCACCAATACCATAGAACTTCGCTTCATATGTTCCTTTTTTAACCACTGATATTTCCGGCAACAATGGGAGAGAAAGGAAAGTAACATCGTCAACAATCCCAACGGTAAACCTGTTTTTGGGTTCTTTCATTTTCATGTTCTCAAAAACTGAAAGCATCATTGCCGGTGTTGTGTCTTTTGAGCTGAGACCATACCTTCCTCCAAGTATAAGAGGTTGTTTTTCCCTGTCATAGAAAATGTCACGAATATCCAGATATAATGGTTCTCCGTTAGCTCCGGGTTCCTTGGTCCTGTCAAGAACTGTTATTTTCTTTACTGTTTCAGGACAAACCCTGAAGAAATATTTTTCCGAAAATGGTCTGTAAAGATGAACAGTGATAATGCCAACTTTCTCGCCTTTTTCCAGGAGGTAATCAACCACTTCCTGAATGGTTTCTGTAATTGACCCCATAGCCACAATGATATTCTCAGCATCTTTTGCACCATAATAGGTAAAAGGATGGTATTCACGACCGGTCATTACGGAAAGTTCCTGCATATATTCTTCGACGATATCGGGTACTTCATCGTAAAATCTGTTTGCTACCTCTCTTGTCTGGAAGTAGATATCAGGGTTCTGAGCTGTCCCTCTGGTAACCGGGTGTTCAGGATTCAAAGCTCTGTCACGAAATTCCTGCAGTGCATTATAATCCAATAGCTTTGCCATCTGTTCCATAGAAGGAGCTTCTACCATCTGAATCTCATGAGATGTTCTGAATCCATCGAAGAAGTGGATGAATGGTATTCTTGATTTAACTGCAGCCAGATGTGCAACGCCGGCAATATCCATTATTTGCTGTACACTTCCGGTAGCCAGCAACGCAAAACCTGTATGTCTTGTACTCATCACATCACTGTGATCCCCGAAAATTGAAAGAGCCTGTGCAGCAAGACTTCTTGCAGAGACATGGAACACTCCGGGCAAAAGCTCTCCTGAAATTTTATACATATTCGGAATCATAAGCAGGAGACCCTGGGATGCTGTAAACGTACTTGTTAACGCTCCTGCCTGCAGTGCTCCATGCAATGCTCCGGAAGCACCACCTTCCGACTGCATTTCAGTTACCTGTACCACTTCACCAAAAATATTCTTTTGACCATGAGCCGCCCATTCATCAATATATTCAGCCATGGTAGAGGATGGTGTAATAGGATATATGGCAGCTACTTCGCTAAACATATACGCAATATATGAAGCTGCATAATTACCATCACAAGTTAATAGATTCTTCTTTTCAGCCATTGGATAAATTGTTAAGTATTTTATAATTAAGATTTTAAGATTTTCTTTAAGAAAATACAAAAATACTATAATCAGGGATATTTAATAATGATTTCGAGCAGTAAATGCTTATTCAGATTGATTTCAAATAGTGTAATCTGGCGGTAAAATGAAGATAGATATTATTCCTTAACCACTATTCATTGAAATAAGAAATTCCTCATTAGTTTCTGTTTTCGACATTTTATCGGAAAGGAAATCCATAGCTTCCACAGAAGTCATATCAGAGAGATAATTTCTTAGTATCCACAATTTATTCATCATTTCCTTGTCGAGCAGAAGGTCTTCCCGCCTTGTGCTGGAAGCATTAATATCCACGGCAGGCCATACCCGTTTATTCGCAAGCTTCCTGTCGAGTTGGAGTTCCATGTTGCCTGTCCCCTTAAATTCCTCAAATATTACATCATCCATCTTGGAGCCTGTTTCTGTGAGTGCGGTTGCAAGTATTGTAAGTGACCCACCAAATTCAATATTTCTTGCTGCTCCGAAAAAACGTTTGGGTTTATGCAATGCATTGGAATCGACACCTCCGGAAAGCACTTTCCCTGATGCAGGCGCAATGGTATTAAAGGCACGGGCAAGTCTTGTAATGGAATCCAGCAGGATAACAACATCATGCCCGCATTCAACCAGGCGTTTTGCCTTTTCCATCACAATGTTTGCAATGCGTACATGCCTTTCTGCCGGCTCATCAAATGTAGATGCAATAACTTCTGCATTTACATTTCTCTGCATATCTGTAACTTCCTCAGGGCGTTCATCAATAAGAAGTACAATCATAAATACCTCCGGATGGTTTGCAGCTATTGCATTTGCGATATTTTGTAAAAGCACTGTTTTACCTGTTTTAGGCTGAGCTACAATTAAACCCCTTTGTCCTTTTCCAATGGGCGAGAACATGTCAACCACTCTTACCGATAAACTACTATGGCCCTTTCCTACAAGCCGGAACTTTTCATTCGGAAACAAGGGTGTAAGGTAGTCGAACGGTACCCTGTCACGTATATAATCAGGGGAACGGCCATTGATCTCCTCCACTTTGATAAGCGGGAAATATTTCTCACCATCTTTTGGGGGACGAATAGTACCTTTAACTGTATCACCCGTTTTCAGCCCAAACAGTTTAATTTGTGATTGTGATACATATATATCATCGGGGGAGTTGAGATAATTGAAATCTGCTGATCTAAGGAATCCATATCCATCAGGCATAATTTCAAGAACACCTGTAGAAGAAACTATACCTTCGAATTCATATTTATCAACATTTCTTCTTTCATGAGGACGCTTAAATCCGTTACGATCATATCCTTGCCGGCGGGAATCCGTTTCTTCAGATTTAACGACATCCTCTGAGGCAACTTGTTCCACAACGCCTTCTATTATAGTTTCGTTAGCAATTGGTTCATCATCTTCCGGGAAAATTTCAGGAAGTATTTTACCATTTTCCTCCATAAATGGTATTGTCATCTCTCTTTCAGTTACTTCGGGTCCTCCCCCGGAGGCATCACCCGCATTTTTTTGACGGCTACGCCCTTTCTTACGGGAGCTACGCCTGGCAGAAAATCGATCAGCATCCTGCTTTTTTTTCTCCTGAATGTTATCTGAAGTAATTTCAGTAGATTTATCTTCGTCATCCTGGTTAACCTTTGATTCGGAAACTTTATCAGCCGGATCATTCCCTGAAAACTCCGGTATAGCACCCTGCTGTTTACGGGGTTTTATTTCTTTGTTCCTTTTTGATCTTTGGGGTCTTTCCTTGTTTAATTTTCCTCCAGGCTCACCCGAAGAACTTTCTGAGGAAGAAACTTTGCCGGTTTTCTTTGCTTCGGATACAAGTACAGCCTGCTGATCCAGGATTTTGTACACAAGGTCTTGTTTTCGCAGAGACTCTGCCTTTTTAACATTCAACTCTTTGGCAATCTCACGCAACTCCGGCAGGAGTGTTTTGTTTAACTCATCAATATCGTACATATAATAGAATTGGAATTTAATTATACAGAAAACATCATTACAGCATAAAAAGCTTAATAAATTATAGAAACTTAAAAAGATTTGGCAGACAGGGATTTAATGCGATAAAGAAAAAAATTCTTGAAAATCGTTGCAATGTTAAATGAATTAATTTTCTTCACCAAATAATTTGATACCAATTTAATACTTTTTTTAATATAAGATGCAAATTTTTCAGTACAAAGAAAATATTTTTTTAACGATTGAAAATCATTCATTATATATCTCTTTGATTATCTGCGTTTTTGCAAACAACTTATAAAGTTGAAGGGATGAATTAAAAATATGGCTATCAGCCCTGCTTCCTTCCTCCCTTGGAATGCGAATGGGGAAGCCTGCTATGGAGTAACTATTCGAAGACGAGCCCTGCTAATAAGCAGTGAATAGATATCCGAAAAATAATCCGAATATTTTATAAGAAAAAATAAGGTAAGAGTAACTTTTAGAAATATATTTTCGTATAATTGAAGTTAAATTAATGTCACTCCCTGAATTTCATGAGGCAGCTTAAAATCATCAAGCAGGTTACGAATCGTGAAACTCCCTCTCTGGATAAGTATTTGCATGATATAGGAAAGGTTGACCTTATAAATGCTGAAGAGGAAGTGGAACTTGCGCGTCGCATAAAAAAAGGAGATCATGAGGCACTGGAAAAGCTGATCAAAGCTAATCTGCGTTTTGTAGTCTCCGTAGCAAAACAATATCAGAATCAGGGATTAAGTTTGCCGGATCTTATCAATGAAGGTAATCTCGGGCTTATAAAAGCTGCTCAGCGTTTTGATGAAACACGCGGTTTTAAATTCATCTCTTACGCAGTTTGGTGGATCAGGCAATCAATCCTTCAGGCACTCGCAGAACAAGCCAGAATAGTCAGGTTGCCACTTAATAAGATCGGATCAATTAACAAAATCAATAAAACATTTAATGAGTTAGAGCAAAGGTTCGAGCGTGAACCTACCATAATAGAAATTGCTCATGCAATGGAATTAGCTCCGGAAGATATAAAAGATGCCCTGCGCTCATCAGGGAGACATATTTCCATGGATGCTCCCCTGCTGGATGGAGAAGATGGTAATTTATATGATGTATTGTTAAACTCAGACACCCCAAGTCCTGATAAAGGTCTTCTGCATGAATCGCTCCGGAGAGAGATAGAAAGGGCACTTTCAACTCTCACCTACAGGGAAGCCAGTATTATTAAGCTTTATTATGGTCTGAATGGAAAACATCCTCATACCCTGGAAGAAATAGGTGAAGAATTTAATCTCACCAGGGAAAGAGTAAGGCAGATAAAAGAAAAAGCTATTAAAAGACTCAAACATACCACAAGGAGTAAGATATTGAAAGGGTATCTGGGGTAAATTGTTGAATCGTTGAATTATTGTTGAATCGTTGAATCGTTTAATTGTTGTTGAATCGTTGTTGAATTGTTGTTGAATCGTTGAATCGTTGAATTGTTGTTGAATCGTTGAATCGTTTAATTGTTAAGTCACAATTACACAATTCCACAATTACACGATTCCACAATTACACAATTACACAATTCCACAATTACACAATTCCACAATTACACGATTCCACAATTACACAATTCCACAATTACACGATTCCACAATTACACGATTCCACAATTACACGATTCCACAATTACACAATTCCACAATTCCACAATTCCACGATTCCACAATTACACAATTCCACAATTCCACAATTCCACAACTCCACAATTACAAAATTTTCCCTACCTTTACAATAAAAATGCCTATCATCTCCCCTTCCATACTTACCGGAAATTTTCTTTCCCTCGGGAAAGAGATCGAAATGCTGAATAAAAGTGAATGTGACTGGATCCACCTCGACATAATGGATGGAAACTTCGTTCCCAATTTAACTTTTGGATTTCCTGTAATTGACCAGATAAAAAGTGCAGCCGAAAAACCGCTGGATGTTCATCTCATGATTATTGATCCAGACAGATACCTGGAAAGATTCCGTGATACCGGGGCTGACATACTTACTGTACATTACGAAACCTGTCCGCATCTCAACCGCACCATAAATGCTATAAAAGACCTGGGAATGAAAGCTGCAGTAAGTATTAATCCACATACCCCCGTTTCAGTTCTGGAAGAAATACTTCCTGAAGTGTATATGGTGCTTTTAATGACAGTTAATCCGGGATTCGGCGCACAGAAGATTATCTCCAATGCTTATGGGAAAATTCAAAAGTTAAGGGACATGATCGACACAAAAGGACTTAATACACTCATCGAGATTGACGGAGGAGTGGGCCTTGAAAATATAAGGTCTCTTACAGAAGCCGGTGTGGATGTTTTTGTTATCGGAAATACCATCTTTGCATCTAAAAATCCTACAGATACTATCAGGCTGCTTATCAATGAAGCAGGAGTCAGGTGAAGGCACAGGGCGCAGGGTAGTTGGTAGTTGGCAGGGTTAAAAAAAGTTGGCAGGGAGCAGTTGGCAGGGAGAGATCGTAATATAGAATTAATCCCCGCCTTCGGGAAATCGCGTTAATAAAAACATGTAGCGAAGCGTTAAAAAAAGCCGGCTGTCTGAAGGAGCGCAGCGACTGAGTTCCGGCTTTTTAGCTGAGCGGAATGTTTTTTAGCGATTTCACGTAAGCGGCGGCGTTTTTTGCATACTTTTTTGCGCTGCTGCAAAAAAGTATGTGGGCATGAAGGTTGGAATCCGTGGTGATTTTTCCACCTCCCTGAAAAAGTACGGCGGACAAAACCCGCCTGCCAACCGCAAGAGCCAGAAAGGGCGGGCAGGTTGCTTTCTTTTTTATGGCAGAAAAAAGTAAGGCTAAAAAATTATTTCAATTCCGAAATCTTAATATTACCATATCTGGCACATCGTGCCCACATATGTCTAAATCCTAATCTGCCTTCCGTTATGGGAGAAAATGCTGAAGTATCCCAGTGAAAGAAGCCCTTTGAATCTTTATTTTCCACTATCATAAAGAGCTTATCATTTGTTTTTATTAAAGTGATGCGATAGGGAACACCCGGTTTAAATAGTCCTGTATCCCAATAAGTAGGGGGGATTTCAGTTGTTTTATTGAAATTCTCTCCAGGTGTATGCGGGTATCTTCGGGCTCTTACATAGTCAGGTTGTCCTTTGACATCCTTGCCTCCCAGTGCAGCAAAGCTGATGTGGAGTAAATGCATGTTATTAAAGTAACTCTGCATATATGGAACTTCCCGCAGATGTCTCCATGCATAAATATCCTTAACAAATTCTCCTTCACCTATACCTGTGGCCTGTATATAAATTAGAAGAACATCCCTGTTAATAGCGTCAAGCCTGGTAAAATCGAATTCTATTTTCAGATCCCCCTTAAAACTCTGATGAGTCCATAATACAGCATGTGAGCCTTGATCACCTGTAACGGGGCCTGCAGAAAAAACAATACCTTTTGGAGTATTGACAGCACTGGCGCGTAAACCGTCCAAAAACCATTTCTTTTCCCATTTCTTTGTACCGGGATCATAAAAGACTTCTTTCCATTCAAGATTTTTTAATTTATTGAAAGTTTCTTCAGCATCAGTGTTAAGCTGAGCAAAAACAATAGATTTACTTATTAATATAGATATTAATAACAGATAAAAAGTTTTCATAATTCAGATTTTTATTTAACATGGAATAAGTTATACGCTTTGATGCATTTATTTTCAAAATATCAGTGAGGTAATCATGAAAAAGAATTATTTCACAAAAACAAAAAGTCTCTATTTAATCACAAAGATAAGGCATCGGCATATATATAAAAACCCCTTACGCAGATTAAATCAGAATGATTGAGAAAAAATATTATTCGAAGAAAACATCCCCGAAAAATTCCGGCCTGTGATAATCAGGTTTTTCTGTTATAATAGGATTCCAGGTAACATAGTGTAATTCAGATGTTTCATCGCCGCATTTCTGGAAATTTGCCTTTGCTTTTATCCCGCTGAAAGATTCTAATTTATTAAATGTAAAACATTTAAGTGGTATCCTCACCATCATTTCCCATTCAAATTCTCCTGCTCTTTCTTCAAAAGGCAGATTCCCCAGAGATGATTGAATTTCAATTTCTTCAACAATCCGTGGAGGTACAAATTCCCTTTTACTCCTGCCCTTCCCATAAGCAAGGTGTGCAGTTCCTATACAACTAAATTCAAAATTGTAGTAATTTAATTTATCCAGTGAGATAAAAAACTCCACACAACTGTCCTTATATACCTGGCCATTGGTTTTTGTTTCTCTTGCACGTATGAATTTTTCAGTTACATAGAACTTCAGCCATATTTCTTTACGGATATGTCCGATCCTGAAACTTACCTTTGGAAGGTATGGGAACTCCGGCCAGCTGATAATGTTAATTAAATTAGCATTAGCTTGTTTTTCTAACACATACCCGGCTTCGACGAGCGAAACAGGGGGCTTATATTTTATTTCTTTAATGAAGAGATGATTCATCAGAAAAAAAATGATTTATGTTATTGTTTATTAATTCGTTCGCAACTAGATAAATTCACCACCGGAGGTTACATCCAGAAATAGAACGGCATATGGATGTTCCCTCAGAATGGATGCCGGACAGATAATGGAAACAGGTCCGTTCAATGCATCCTGAACGGCTTTTGCTTTCCGATCACCCGGAACCACACAACTTATTGTCTTGCAATTCATTATTGCCGATATGGTTAGAGTGCCAGCTTCTTTAGGTACATCCTCCAATGCAGGGAACCATCCTTCCCCAAGTTGTTGCTTCCGGCAGGCATGATCCAGTTCTACCACTTTTACGAGTTTCGGATCATGAAAGTCAGCTACATGAGGATCATTGAAGGCAATATGACCATTTTCGCCGATACCTATGCAGGCTATATCAACCGGATGCTTCTTTAACAATGCTTCATATTGCTCAATGGTTTCTTCCAGGTTTTCAGCATCTCCGTTAATCAGGTAAACCTTTCCCGGCTTAACAATGTCAAGGATTCGTTCTTTCAGAAATTTACGGAAACTTGCAGGATGCTGGTCAGAAATACCTTTATATTCATCAAGGTGAAAGACGGTTATTTTTTTCCAGTTTATAACTCTATTTTTTAATGCTTCCAGGAATGCAAACTGAGATGTTCCGGTGGCAAGTATTAAATTGGCACTTCCCTTTGTCTGAATAACAGAATTAATTTTTTGTGCAACAAATTCCGCAGCGTTCGTGCCCATTTCGGTCTCACTGGTAAAAATATTTACCTGGAGTTTATCTTTCTTAAATGATCTGATAGCCTTTCCCATTGCTGTTTATTTTTATGGTTTAGAATATTTCCGTAATTGCAAAATAGCTTGTTATAAGCGAAAAAATAATGACAGCCACAAGTCCTATATTCATACGTACCGAAGCTCTATTGGTGTTCATCATATTTTTTTACATTCATAAAAATTATATTTTTACACCTCGGATAGAATATCCTTCATTTTTTGCAAACCCGTTTTAGCGACTTGCAGTGCATCCTGATTCCAGTATTCCCTGTTGAACAATTCAAGGGAAAGGACTTTTGCCCCTCCCATATTTTTCAGAGAACTCATAATTTCCTTAAATGGAGCTATACCGTCACCGGGATATACCCTGTGACTGTCGGTTTGTTCTTTCCTTGGGATCCTACCCGGGTAATCGTTTATATGAAAGACTTCAATGATATTCCCTTTTATAATTTTCAAAGAGTTAAATCCGGAACCGCCTCTGAACATATGATATACATCCGGCAATAACCGTACATCAGGGTCATCGGCAATGCTGGCAATCATAAGTGCCTGTCCGATATGAAAAAGTGATGTGGAGGCTCCCCAGAATTCCAGCTGAGGCATTACACCAGTTTGCCTTCCCAACTCCAGCAACTTTTTATAGCGTTCCCCTGCGAGGAACAGATCCACTTTTGTTTGAACAGCACCTGCGGGAGGAGCTGCTATGCGTGTACATCCCAGGTCGGCCATAATTTCCATTTCTTCTTTCATCAGGGAAAATCCGGCTTTTCTTCTTTCCTCATCGTCCACTATCCATTCGGCAAATCCAATGGCATTCTCTACTGTAAGTTTGCTATCCTTAATGAATTTCCTCAGGGACTTGAGAGAATCGGCCCCCTCCAGATAATCTTTGATGTCCCTTACCCAAAGTTCTACCCCTTCATATCCGGCCTTTGCTGCAATTTCAATTTTCTCAGGAAGGCTAAGGTTCTGACCCATGATGGTGCTGGTATTAAGGCAAAACCTAAAAATACTGCTTTTTTCAGAGGATCCGGAATATGCAGTCCGGGGAATTGCCAGAGCGGCTGTTGTGGCTGCAAAAAGTTTAAAGGATTCCCTTCTGCTGATCATATATTATATCGTAAATTATTTTGTTCCGGTTTTTTTTACATAATCATCAAGGTACGAAAATCTATCTGTCAGTCGACCCTTATCTGCTATAATACCTTTTTCGATGATCCTCTTTTCATGCTTACCGAAAAGAGAGGGTAAGACCTCCTTCATAAGTATTTCCCCAAAATCTTCTGATGCATCTCGCGGGAGTTCGCCGGGAAGGTTGTCAACGGCCATAACAGTAATGCTTTTTGAATGAAAAGGATCTGTTTCGCGGTCTGTTACAGGATCGTATCCATAAAAAGGGTTTATGATGGTTGATACTCTTATTGTGGATGGGATAGGACCGTTTACATCACAGCTTATATCAGCTATGACCGATATCCTGAAATCATTCTTTCTCATATCTTCCTTCTTCATCAATACAGGAGCACGCGGATCCCAGAAATGGCATGCGATTAACAGGTCCGTTTCTTTTGTAAACGGCAGAAAAGAATTTTCATATTCCTGCGGGAAATCAAAGAAATGTTGAAGATCGAATTCCTTTCCGTTGATACGTTTCACATAATGGCAAGGATCGAGTTGCACATATACAGGTTCTTTTGAATGCATCCCGGGAAATTCGCTTACCGCGGCTTTTTTTACTCCTACTGCTGTCAGTATTTCCATAGCTCCGCCTGCAACCCTCCCTCCACCGGTAATAAGGATTTTTATATCTGGTAATTTTACTCTTTTCAGCTGACGGAGTAGTTCTTCCTTATCAGTACATTGCCATGCAGGTTTCAGTTTAAAGGAACCATAACGCTCTCCTGCCGCCCTCAACCCATTATATGCCCCCACAATACCTGCCCATCGGCCAAAGGCAACTACCCGGCTATTATCGTTTCGGGTAAGATATTCATAGTCGATGAGTGTAATTTTCCTTTTCAGAATTTCCCGGAGCAGTTTGCGGTTATGAGCTTGTTTTTTTGCAGTATGGGAAAAAAAGAAGTATGTCTTCCCGGGTATCAGTGTGTCAATTGCCACTTCTTTAATCCCAAGAAGAATATCGCAGTCATTGACATCTTCCTGTAACTTAACTCCACCGGCCATATATTCTTCATCTGCAAATGCCCGGTATTTATCGGGCTGAACGACAATCTCCACCCCGGTAAAGTTGTTTTTAATTTGCCTGCAATGTAAGGGTGTTAAAGCCACCCGCTTGTCGGCCGGCACTTTTGTTTCCCTCAGAATACCCAGTTTCACGGAATTGTTTTTTACGAAAATAAGTATAAAGTTTTAAGGAGTGAAAAATATATAAAGAATTCACAAACTAAGAAGCTTAAGTGAGAAATCAATGAGCTAAATAAACTAATAAATAATTCTTAGCGGGAATTATTTTCCTTTTTCTTTGAAGTACTACCCTTTCTTAGGACCACTCCTGGTCTTTTCTTAATTGATTTTTA
>CAZGKF010000030.1:0-41951 GCA_964526475.1 uncultured Bacteroidaceae bacterium | reverse complement strand
CTTACAAATTGAAAGTGAATTCTAAAGTCATAAGGCTTTTTAGACAGCCTCCGGGCTGCATTGTTTCAATGCAATCAATGGCTTTCACTTATTTAAGGTAAATGCGTTTTTATCTGATCATCTAAAAGCATTTATCACCTTACAAGCATTCAAGCCTCATTCAAGGGGGGTGGGTCCGGGAAGTTTCCGGTTACGATATTTACTTTTTCCCGCAGATTTCGCGGATGAACCTAGAGAGAAATACAGTAAACTACGAAAAAATCTTAATTAAAAGCTTATATGTGCAGGACGTCCACAGATTGTGCAAATTGGCTGCTTAATTTTTTTGCAGAAAAAAAATATAATTTACAAGGTATTGTTTTTAATATTAAAACCCTGCCGTTCAATGGTCTGAAGGAATTTACTTCCAAAATGTTCATTATCCTTTCGGGTATAGCGTATATCTGTGAAAATCTGAGCCAGTGTATCCTTATTATTTATTTTAAGAAGTTCTTTTGTGAATTCGGAGTTTTCCCTTTCGGAATATATCTGATCAATTTTTTCATTGGAGTATTCATTATATATTTCCTTGTGCACTATAGCTTCCAAAGGCAAACGGTCTGTCAGAGGCGGATTTTCATCGGGATATCCTACAACAAGGGATGCAACAGGAACAACACTTTCCGGTAGCCGGAGGATATCGCAGATCTGGTCTGCATTATAAGTTACTGTACCAAGATAGCAGATACCAAGTCCATTGGCTTCCGCTTCCAGCGCAAAATTCTGTGATGCAAGGATCGCATCGATTGCCGCAGTGAAAAATGACAGGAAATTATCGTAACCCGGTTCCGCTGAGCGCTGACGGCACCATTTGGTAAAACGGTTAAAGTCAGCGCAGAATGTTATAACTGCCGGTGCCTGTTTAACCATCTCCTGCCGGAAATGAGCCTGCCAAAGATTTTCTTTTAATTCCGGTTTTGTTGTAACTATTATGGAATATACCTGCATGTTACCGGTAGTGGAAGCACGTGATGCAGCAAGAAGCATATTATCCATTATTTTTTCCGGTATTGGATCTGGTTTATATTTTCGGATAGAACGGTGGGTGAAAATTGGTTTTTTCATTATTAATTTTTTTTGAACAAAATTGGAATACAATAGTTTCTAATGTTGAAGGAAACGTAAATTATTTTTAAATGAATTCATTGCCAAAGATAGGAAACATTCCCCAAACACTTTTATTAAAAGCATATGATGGGCATTAATTGCCGGTGCATTTTACTGGCGTTCGGGATGACACTCAGGTTTCGTTCCAGAGGCTGTCTAAAAAGACTAATCATTGAATTAATAGATTACAAAATGAAAGTAAAACGCTGTCATTGGTAACGGCTGGTGAGGGGTCTACTCTCAGTCAGCATTCGGCTCTTTCATTCCCAAATAATGCACTCAAACAGGGATTTCTCCCGAAAGGAATTGTTATGGGTTGATATTGAAAGTTGTACAATGCACCTTTTTCATCTTCCCTCGGGTACAAAAACTGCATTTCAATTTGACAGCCGGCTTGGTGCTGCAGTTCCGGTAGAAAACAGTAATCAATATCTGCCTGCGCTTCAAAGGGGATTGGCTCTTTTTGACCGGATATCGGGTGTATTACAGTTCGTTGATAATCCCAAGCAACTAATCCTGATAACCGTTTTAATGATGGTAAATGTGATCCGCAAGGACGGTTTTGGATTGGAAGCTTGAATTGCAGGGAGTTAGAAGGAATGATATGGATAGCTCATTGGGGCGGAGCAAATATTTCCAGGTGGAATCCTGAAAATGGCAGCTTATTGCAAAAAGTCAAAGTTCCCGCATTGCACACAACAAGCTGTTGCTTTGGGGGCGATGACTTGGATACCTTGTTTATAACATCGGCAAAAACCGGCCTTTCTCAAACCGAATTAATGCAATACCCTCTTAGCGGATCTGTTTTTGCTTTTAAACCGGGTGTTAAAGGGAAAAAGACCAGGAATTTCGCCCACTCCTAGTGCAAAACTTTATACACATCTCCTGTTATCATCGTTGCAAAACCCGCTAATGAATTAAATTTCATTCATTTAAAAAAATATTCCGGTGCGCTGCACCTCTCTACTTTACGACAACCATTCTATCTACATATACCTGCCTGCCGGCAGGCAGGTTTCGGTGCTCCGCACCTTCCTGGTTTTCAATGTAGGTCTATGGCCTTGTGGTTGGTCGCGACTACCTGAATTCGATACCGGAATCGGAAATTGTGTTAAATCCAAACCTGGAGCAGAATCCTGGGTGGGATTAATTTTGAGGTAAAATAAGTATCTTATAAGGTTTGATTTTTTTCATAAGATTTTTCTTAAAGCCTATATAAGTCGGTTTCCCGAATATTTTTCGAATTATTCGCCCTGATATTTTAATGAAATCAAGTAGCGTTCGCCTTGATATTTTAATGAATATTATGTATTTTCGCCCTGATAATATTATTTCATTATGATGAGAAGGGCAATTTTAAATACTTTAAAAGATTGGAAATCAGCAAATAATAGAAAAGTGCTTCTTTTGAGGGGAGCCAGGCAAGTTGGGAAAACATATATTGTGAGGGAACTGGCAAAGGATTTCCCCCATTTTTTAGAAGTTAACTTTGAGAAAAATACAGATGTTAAACATTTTTTCGATCAGAATCTTGATCCAGTCAGAATATGTACAAACCTTTCGGCTTATTTTGGTATTACGGTAGTTGATGGCAAAACCCTGCTGTTTTTTGATGAAATTCAAAGTTGCCCAAAAGCAATACAATCACTCCGTTTTTTCTATGAGTCGAAACCAGGATTGCATTTGATTGCAGCTGGTTCTTTGCTCGAATTTGCTTTGGAGGACTTAACATCGTGGGGTGTTGGCCGTATACGTTCTGTGTATATGTATCCTATGTCGTTTGACGAATTTCTTTTAGCCAGCAATGAAGATGCCCTGATAGATTTAAAGAAGGATGCTTCAGATATAAACCCTTTAAACCCGACATTTCATGAAAAACTAAAGGATTATCTTAAATATTTTCTGATAATTGGAGGAATGCCGGAGGCAGTAAAAACCTTTATCAATAAAATTACCGATATAAATTCGGTTCAAAGTGTATTATCGGATATAACAATATCGTACAACGATGATTTTGCGAAATATAAAAACAGGATTCCTGTGTTGCGTTTGCGCGAAGGAATGGAGTCTGTTGTAAAACAGTCGGGCGGTAAATATATTAACTCCAAAGCCGGCCAGCTATCAAACCCGGCACAGGCAAAGGAAGCAATCGACCTTCTTGAGATGGCAGGGCTTGTTTATAAAGTGTACCATACTTCAGGAGAGGGAGTCCCTTTAGGAGCCGGAGTTAATTATAAGAAATTCAAGACGCTTCTGCATGACATTGGCATTTTTCAACAACTTTCAGGATTAAGACTTTCTGAGTTGTTGATTGCAAATAATGTGGATATGCTGAATAAAGGGAATATTGCAGAAGCTTTCGCAGGGTTGGAAATGATGAAATATGCAAATGTGCATGAGAAAAAACAATTGTATTACTGGCATCGGGAGAAAAGGGGAAGTAGCGCGGAAGTGGATTATGTAATTGAACAGGATGGGAAAGTAATTCCTGTTGAAATTAAATCGGGAAGCACAGGCAAAATGCAAAGTTTAAAACTGTTTTTAGATGAAAAAAAGGCTCCCTGGGGTATAAGACTGTCCTTGGAGAATTTTTCAGCTTATGACCGGATTCTTGTTATTCCGCTGTATGCTCTTTCAAATTTAATAAACCATTTCAGGGAATGATAAAGTGTATTAAAATACAAAATAATTCCTTGCTTTCTTCTACTCATAGGATAAAGTCACAGAAAATCCATTATTACAATTCTTCCGGATCCACAATTCTTCCTGTCTCAGAAACCATATAAAGAGGCAATGACAGCAATTTCCATGTTAATTGTGATTTTTTCCCGGCACATTAATACCCGTTTTAAAAATTCCAATGGAAGGAATATCCATATTGAAGCGGATACCAGTATCAAGTTTCTTTTCGTATAGATAAAGTTGCAAAGATTTTAATGTTCCGGTTTTTCCCGATTTAACTTCAATGGGGTAGATGTTGTTCTTATGCTGAAAAATATAATCAATTTCAGCATTTGAATTTTTTTCTTCCCTTGACCAGTAAAATAGTTGTGGACTTATATGTGGCTGAATACCGGCAATTAATTCCTGACCAATGAATTGTTCAGCAAGCATTCCTTCATTGGCAGTAATTAAATTTTCAACCTTGGGATTATAAAGCAACTAAATAATTTCAGAATTCCACAGCGACTTCAGGAATTGTTGCGCAGGAATTATTTCAACACCATTAAGGATTCCCGGGTACTTGTCGAGGGATACAACAATGGCTTTAGCTTCAGGGAAATCCTCAAGAAATGCCTTCAATCCCTTCAAATGACGGGATTTCACTTCTCCACTGGCTTTTATTTCGATGGCGATTCTGCCATCACCAATAATCGCGTCTACCTCATATCCCGAACTTGTCCTCCAGTATGTAAGTTTTTCATTCGACTGCGAATAACTCAGCCAGGCAATCAACTCCTGTATGATAAAATGCTCAAATGAACGGCCAAACGCTTCCGATCCGGGTAGCAGGTTTTTTTTATTCAACAAATAATTTACAATACCCACATCGAAAAAGTAAAACTTTGGTGATTGTATGGCACGGCGCTTTACTGTGGAAGTAAATCCCTGAATTAAATAGCCTGTCAAAGTATCGTTCAGAATCTCGAAATAATCTTTGACCGTCCGGTAGTCAATTCCGCAATCCTGTGCTATATTTTTATAAACAATCATTTCGCCATTGCTGATTGCGGCAACCTCCAGAAACCGTGAAAATGATTTCAGGTTTCTCGACAAGGCTTCTTCTCTGATTTCTTCATTCAGATATACTCCTATATATGCACGAAACCGTTCCCAGGGATTGTTGACCATATAATGCCGGGGGATCATCCCATTGTTCACAGCTTTAATTAATTCGAAGTCGGGAATTTCTGCACTTACCAGTGGAAATAATATTTTTTTCAACGCCCTGCCCCCTAACAAATTTGCCCCTCTTCTCTTTATCTTCCGGGGACTTGAACCACTAAGGATAAACCTTATTCTTTTTTTTTGAATTAAAGAGTGAACTTCATCGAGCAGGTGAGGCAATTTCTGAATCTCATCAATAATTACCAGGTCGCCTTCATTCATATAAGCAAGTTCCTGGCTGAGTATAGATGGCTGCCTTAAAAACCTTTCAAATTCATTTGCCTGCAACAAATCATAGTATCTTGCATTGGGAAAAAGGTGCTCAAGCAAAGTAGTTTTTCCTACCTGACGCGCCCCCCATAAAAAGATGCTGTCATTGTTCTCATCATCAAGCGATAACATTCGGGAATACATAAAACTAAATGATTAAAAAATCAATTATATCTACAAATATATGTAGTTTTATCATGATAAAAATACGTTTAATGTTGTAAATATACAATTTATTTCATTAGTAGTTCGTTAAATTAAAAAAAAACGCAAAGGCACAAAGTGTTGATTATCAACAGAAAATACTATGTCGGAAAAAAAATTAACAAAACGCACATTATCAGCATGTAAAAAAAATATAAAGAACTATTAAAATGATAAAGATGAACATAAATCCAAAAAATAAAGCAAAAATATGTAATGAAACACAAAAATAAATTCGATCCTGCATAAGCAGGATAAAATTTATCTGGGAAATACAAATTTATTTTACAGTTTGAATATGACGGGTGAGGAAGCAGGAACAATCCGGGAAACCTTTTTCAATTCCCAGCTAAATGTAGCGCATCAGCTTAGATTGCCTAAGAATGGAGATTTTCTGGTGGATGATAAATATACATACGAAATTGGCGGAAAAAATAAAACGGCTAAGCAATTTAAAGATACCCAGAATGCCTTTGTGGTTATGGATGATATTGAAAACGGCATTTTTAACAGGATACCGTTGTGGTTGTTTGGATTTTTGTATTAGTTAATTTAATCTCCCATCTGATCAGACCTTTATTTTTTTTATTTACCAGATAAAATGTAATATTGAATATTGAAATATCCCCGGATAATGAAGAATTTAGGAAATGAAAAGGAAATACTGAAGAACCTCATAAAAGGGGATATATTGTCGTATGAAGAAGTGTTCAGAATCTTCAATAAAAAAATATATTCATTTTCCTTCCGGTACCTGAAAGACAGGGATGAGGCAGAGAGTGTTGTACAGGAAGTCTTTTTAAAGCTGTGGGAAAATTGCAAAAAACTGGATAAAAACAGCAACCTGAATGCCTGGCTTTTTACCGTTACCTTCAATGCCATCAGGAAAAGGTTCAGGAAAATGGCTCTGGATAAAAAGTTTACTGAAAATTTGTCTGCTTTTCAGTCGGGGAATACAGATGAAATATCAGAAATTGAATATTACGATCTTCTCAACAGGGCAATGCACCTGATTGATAAATTGCCACCTCAACAGAAAAAGGTCTTTTTGTTACGCAAGGATAAAGAACTCTCAAGTTCTGAAATAGCAAAACAACTTAAGCTTTCAAAGAAAACAGTTGAAAATCATCTGAACCGCGCCCGTACCTTTCTGAGAAAGGCCATGACGGAAGAAGGATTACTTTCCGTACTTTTTTACTGGCTTTTTTTCAGATAATAAGGCAGATGATGTTAATTTACCGGGAAAGTGGCATTTTAAAATATGCAAAATATTCACTCCTCTAATCGCCTCGTTTCCAATAAATTAAATATTTTCTCAAAAAAATATTTTTTCGGCACTGGGTGTTTCATGTATTCAGGGCATTAATTTATATATATAAAACTCTTGTGTGTGGTTTGAATGTTAAATTAAGAAAATAGATATGACAGTAGGGAAAAGTTGGCAGTGGGCAGTATAAAAGTAAAGTTGGCAGTGGGCAGTTGGCAGTAAAAATAAGTAATAAAAAGGTCAACGTTATTTAGGCATTGACAAAAGTCCCCCTTGGGGGATTTAGGGGTATGATTGAATTAAGAAAAATTTATTATTGATTTGATGTTTTCATATTAAACAGAACAAGCGGTATATAATAGATTTTATTTAAACAAATAGAATTAGTTTTATTAGTAGTAGTTTTTGTTAGTAGTTAGTTAATAAGGAGCCGGGTTAAACCAGGGAGTATCGTAAATTATATTTCCTGGTTTATTTTCCCGGTTGGAGATTAAAAATTAAAAAGAAGAGATGAAAATAAATTATCAGATACTTAAGCGATATCTGGAGAGTAAGGGGATGGAAACAGATAAATCCCTTGTTACAGGTTGGTTTAAAAGTTTAGAGGCAGAGCATGATTTGAGAGAAAAATCCAGTCAGTACTGGGAGGAAATGGGAGAAGGAGCAGATTTCGAAAGCTATAATGAGTCGCTGGTACTTGGTAAAATCTATCGTGAAATAAAACACAGGGAAGAGCAGGCAGAACCGAAAAGATCAGTGTCAATTCGAGTGATAGCTTACTTCTCAAGAATTGCAGCTGTTTTATTTATTCCTTTATTATTATGGCATGTTGCAACAAGAAATGAAAGAAGGCTTGCCGGATCACAGGATACTTATACCGGGATTTATTCCCCACTGGGATCGCGCACTATGTTTTATCTGCCCGATGGTTCAAAAGGATGGTTAAGCGGGGGATCATACCTCGAATATCCGGAACGCTTCCCGGGAAAAACAAGAAATGTTAGTCTTACAGGGGAAGCATTCTTTGATGTGAAGACTAATCCGAAAAAACCATTTGTAGTTTCAGTAAAAAACCTGCATGTTGTTGCAAAAGGAACATCGTTCAATGTAATTGCCTGGGATGATGTGCCTGAAGCAGAAATAGTTCTCGCAGAGGGGAAGCTTGATATTTATCATCAGACCACTGAAGGTCAGAAACGTTTAGCTTCTCTTATACCCGGGGAGCTGTTACATTGTATGCCTGAAGTTTCTGAAAGCTATATTCAGAAAGCAGATGTGGGAAAATATATTTCCTGGACAGAGGGGAAGTTGGTTTTCAGGGATGACCCGTTTACTGATGTGGTAAAACGAATAAACCGATGGTATAATGTAAACATTGTAATTAAGGATGAAATTCTTGAAACCTATAGTTATGTGGCAACCTTTCAGGATGAAACTCTTGACGAAGTGCTGAAGATGCTTGCCATATCGGCACCAATCTGGTATAAAAATATTCCCAGGAAACAACATAACGACGGCACATTTGAAAAAAGAACCATTGAATTATTTTACAAGCCTTCAGAGAAAAGAAAAAACTAAACTATTGTCTAACTAAAAACTATCTATTATGACTTAACCACTCTAAAGAAAAAAAGGAAAGCGCTGGAACGCTTTCCTCTTGATTTTCAGTTTACAATCCGATTCAGCAAACAAATCAGATTTATTTACTAAAAACATTCAAATTTATGAAAAAAACACTAATTAACGCATATTATAAACAAATATGCTGTTCTAAAATTTTTAAGATCATGAGAAATACGCTACTACTATTAATGCTAAATGTATTTCACATATTTGCGGTAAATTCATACCCGCAATCGACAATGCTCTCCATTAACCTCAGGGATGCAACCCTAAAGGAAGTTCTTTCACAAATCGAGGCACAAAGTGAATTCTTCTTTTTATACAATTCCAAACTCATTGATATAAACCGGAAAACCAATCTTTCAGTAAAAGATCAGAAAATTGACAATATTTTGTCTCAGCTGTTCGATAACACGGAAATAAGTTATGTGGTTTTTGACCGGCAAATCATTTTATCGGCTAAGGAGTATATTAACAGCTTAAAGGCTGAGGCATTCCAACCCCAGCCTGTTACAGGAACCGTGAACGATAAAAACGGTGATCCTTTAATTGGGGTCACAGTGATGGTAAAGGGAACTACCCTTGGTACAATTACTGATGTACAGGGAAATTTCTCCCTGGCAAATGTTCCGGAGGATGGTGTATTGGTGTTTTCCTTTGTGGGGATGAGAACGCAGGAAATTCCTGTGGAAGGCAGAACCGTATTTACATTGATGATGGAGGAAGATATTATTGGCATGGAAGAAATTGTAGTGGTAGGATACGGAACACAGAAAAAGGAAAATTTAACGGGTTCTGTGGATGTAGTATCGGCCGAGAAACTAGCTAACAGGTCTGCGCCTAATATGTCATTTCTTTTGCAAGGTGCTGCACCCAACCTGAATTTTAAGATGTCCGGGAATGTGAATGAACCCGGTGCTTCAGGAACTTTTAATATCCGTGGAGTAGGATCCATTAGCGGGAATGATGCACCACTTATCCTGGTGGACGGGGTGCCAATGAATATAAATAATATAGATCCTGAATCTGTGGAAAGTATTTCTGTTTTGAAAGATGCATCTGCTTCTGCTATTTATGGTTCACGTGCACCTTTTGGTGTGGTTTTGATAACCACAAAAAAAGGGGGGGTAGGTATAGGCCCCCGCGTTCAGTATGACAACAACATGGCACTTAAGCATCCGATTAATATCCCTCATTTTTATGATGCATTGACATGGGCAACAGCTTATAATCAGGCAAGAGCTAATTCCGGGGTAGGACCTGTTTATCCGGCAGAACAAGTTGATAGGATTACAGCCTACATGAATGGGTCATATCCTAATGAATATAATGTTGATAGCCCCCCGCAGAACTTATGGCGAGGCAGATGGGAGGGTAATGCAAATTATGACTGGCCGCATGAATATTATAAAAATCTTGTATGGACGCAGAAACACAATATTTCAATATACGGAGGAGATGAGAAGTCCCAGTATTATATTTTAGGAGGAGTCCTTAATGATGATGGGGTGTATAAATATGGCTATGACTTTTACAAAAGGTATAATGCTATAGCTAACTTTTCAACGAAAGTTACTGATTGGCTCGGGTTTAATTTTGGTTCAAAATTTACCCAATCCCTTACTGATCATCCATTAGGAACTACGGTAAATGACAGGAGCAGGTGGTTCAGAGAGATCATCACCTTTGGTCCAATGACGCCTAAATATAACGTAAACGGCAGTATTCAAAATCCATTAATAAGATTGATGGAAGATACCGGGAGGGATAAGACAAAGTCCAATGATCTTTTATTAACATTTGGCGGTGAATTAAACCCCCTGGAAGGTTTGAAAATGAATGTTTCGTATAATTTCAGGTTAACAACTTTGGATAATGTCCAGAATCCTAAACCTGTTTGGGTGGAACTGGCAACGGGCGCTTTTGGTAATATTGGGAAAAAAAGCGCCAGCTTTGAAACACGTACAGCTTCAACACTTTTTCATTTGTTCAATGTGGTAACTTCCTATGAAAAATCATTAAACGATCATTTTTTTAAGGTTTTAGTTGGTTATGAGCAAGAGTTAAATAGTTACAAATCATTGTATGGTAAAAGAGAAAGCTTAATCACTCCGGAAGTACCTTCTATCAGCACTGCACTTGGAACCACAACACTTGATGATAGTATGAATCATTGGGCAACAGAAGGTGTTTTCGGTCGCCTGAACTATAATTACAAGGAAAAATACCTTTTGGAATTCAGTGCACGCTACAATGGTTCTTCCAGGTTTGCCAAAGAAAACAGATGGGGGTTTTTCCCGTCAGCTTCAGCCGGATATACAATCTCGAAAGAGGAATTCTGGTCAGGCATCAGGCCATATGTTAACAGGCTGAAAATAAGAGGATCTTACGGATCATTAGGTAATCAGAATGTAAATAATTATCTGTATTTATCAAGGATGCTGATTCAGCCCGATTTCAATCGTATTATTGATGATGCACTGCCTTTGTACACTGCAGCACCATCATTGATCAGTGAAGATCTGACCTGGGAAACTATTACTACTCTCAATTTTGGTTTGGATGCCGGGTTCCTGGATAATAGGCTGGATCTGGTATTTGACTGGTACAACAGGAAAACTACCGATATGATCGGACCTTCATTAACTCTTCCCTCACTTTTAGGAACAAGCGCGCCGCAACGTAACAATGCAGAACTTGAAACCAAAGGATTAGAAATAACAGTTGGCTGGAGGGATCGTATTTCAACCGACTTTTCCTATAATGCACAGATCAGTTTGGGAGACAGCAGAACAACAATATTAAAATATACTAACGATAAAGGACTGATTGACACATGGTATGCAGGTAAAGAGTACGGCGAAGTATGGGGGTTCATTACCGATGGAATTATTCAGACAGATGAAGAATTAGCTGATATGCCCGATCAGTCCAAGTATTATAGCCAGTGGACAGTAGGTGATATGAAATATAAGGATCTTACCGATGATGATATCATTAACGATGGCCAAAGAACAATAGATGATCATGGGGACTTAACTGTAATAGGAAATATATCTCCTCGGTATAATATAGGGATAACCGCTGGATTTACATGGAAAGGCTTTGATTTTAACATGTTCTGGCAGGGGATTGGGAAAAATAACTATTTCCCCACTGCTAATAATGTTCCCATATTTTTTGGAATGGATAGGTTGACTGGATCATCTGCAGTATTAAAAGGTAGTCCTGTATTGGATTACTGGAGACCTGCTGATGAAACAAATATTTTGGGGCCCAATACCGATGCGTATTTTGCGAAGCCCTATTTCTCATGGGAAACAGCAAAGAATCGACTTACACAATCAAGGTTTGCCCTTAATGCGGCGTATTTACGATTAAAAAATTTGCAATTAGGGTACACAATTCCACAGAATTTATCCAACAGGGTTTACATTCAGAAAGCAAGAATTTATTTTTCAGGGGAAAACCTTTTAACATTTAAGCATTTACCAAAAATTATAGATCCTGAAACAGTTTTTGCCAGAAATTTTGTCGGAGCTCATTATCCGCTGTCGTCCATGTTTTCCGTTGGAGTCAATTTAACATTCTAAAAACGTATAATAATTATGAAATATTTACTAATAATTATCAGTTTTATCGCATTGGGAATAATCTTCAATGCGTGCCAGGAAGATTTCCTGGACAGGACACCTTTGGATGAAGTAACATCCGTTGATTATTTCAAACAACCTGAAGACCTCAAAACCTATTTGGTGCAATTTTATAAGAGGGAATATTTTCCTGTGAGGTGGGATGCTCAAAGAGATGCCGGATCAGATCATGGCCGTTCCCAGGATTTGGGAAGCGATAACGAAATATCTCTCTCCCCAAATTCACGCCTGGAAGGGACCCGGGTTGTAAGTACCACCGGCGGGCTGCCTTTTGGTGACGTAAGACAGATTAACTTTTTCTTTGATAATTACAGAAAGGTTGAAGAATCTGCCAGTTTTGACGATTATAAGACATATCTTGGTGAGGCCTATTTTTTCAGGGCAATGATCTATTTCCATCTTTTGAGAACCTACGGGGATATTCAATGGATTACAACCGAGCTGAATACAAATTCACCAGAGCTTTATAGTGCAAGGGATGCAAGAAACATCGTAGCCGACAACATAATAGCTGCCCTGGATACCGCAGCTATGTATCTTACAGAAAACAGGACAGACGGAGCTTCCCGTGTCTATAAATGGATGGCGCTTTTGATGCAAAGCAGAATAGCCCTGTATGAAGGCACCTGGCAGAAATACCATGCCAATACTCCTTTTGGAGCAAGTAATCCGCAGCCTGAAAAGTATTTTAATAAAGCTGTTGAGGCAGCTACGCAAATTATGGAGTCAGGTGATTTTGAAATCTATTCAACCGGCAATCCATCCTCGGATTATTATGACTTGCATTCAACTTTCAGAGATTATTCAACAAATAAGGAAGTACTGTTCTGGAAGAAATTTTCCGTCGACCTTGGAATTACAAATGCGAAAAATTATGATCTGTCAAGAGCCTCCGGACGTTCTGTAACAAAGCAACTGGCTGATGCATATTTATGTACAGATGGTAAACCAATTGCCGGTAATCCTCTTTTCCAGGGATATACCACATTGACTGATGAGATGGTAAATCGTGATCCGAGATTCTTTCAAACCATTGCAACCCCGGATTTTGAATATTACATTCTTGACGATGGGACTATTACTTATTGGAGTGATATATATTATAATGAGCTGAATACTAAAACTTCACAGCAAAGTCCTGCAGGTTATATTTTGCTCAAAGGCTATAATCCGCGTTTTATTTACCATTCTCCTAATTTTGAAGATTCTCCGTCTATTATTTTAAGATACGCGGAAGTTTTACTGAATTATGCAGAGGCAAAGGCAGAATTGGGCACTATTACTCAGGCTGATATTGATAAGTCCGTAAAACTTCTCAGAGACAGGGCTGGTATGCCAAATTTAATTCTTGCAGATATTACTGCTGATCCCAACTGGGATTTTCCTAGTTTGTCTCCCGTTATAAATGAGATAAGACGCGAACGGCGTGTGGAACTTGCTACCGAAGGATTTCGTTGGGATGATATAGCCCGCTGGGCAGCTGCAGATGAGCTGATCGTTGGTAAAAGGCCTAAAGGCTTTTTAGCATCCCAAATAACTACTATAAATCCTTATCCTGTTGACGACGATGGTTTTCTTGATCCTTATAAAAATATCATTCCCAACGGATATGGATTTAAGCTGGATCGTGATTACCTGAATTCCATACCTGAATCTGAAATTGTATTAAATCCGAATATGGAGCAGAATCCTGGGTGGGATTAATATTGAGGTAAAATAAGTATCGTATAAGGTTAGAACCACCCTAACATATCATCTGATAAGTTTGGGTGGTTTGATTTTTTTATAAGATAAAGATTCGCACCACTCCGAAGCTAATCTTTATACATAATTGATTCCTGTCAAGTGAGGTGTAGTTTTGTACTTAATAACGGGCTTTTTCAACCTTCTGATAAAATTGATTAGCCCTGGCAGAGTTGTGCTTCTGTAGCCTTTTCTTTGTCTTTTATTGCGAAGAATATTATTTTAAATCTAAGGAATCAGCTTTTCATTGCCGACCAGAGAACATTATTAAAGCACCTTGATTATCTTGAAAAAGCTGAGGTGGTAAGTACCCTCATGCAGGAAGCAAAAGGCAATAATATCCTGCATAAACCGGATAAAATTTATCTTGGAAATACTAATTTATTTTACAGTTTGAATATGACAGGTGAGGAAGAAGGAACAATAAGGGAAACCTTTTTCAACTTGCAGTTACTAGTGGCTCATTAGCTCAGATTACCTCAAAAAGGCGATTTACTACAACTTCAGCACCCATTTACAATCACTTCCCGGTTCATAAGAAATAATTTCCAGTTTGTATCCCGGATAATTCTCAAAAAACTTTTTCTTTGAAGTTAGTTTTATATTTCTGCAGTTCATTTTAACCTCATACGCTAATCCTTCCTTAAATGAAAGAGTGACAATAAAATCAATTTCCTTGTTTTCGGTAGTACGCCAGAATTTGATATTGTTTTGATCATAAAGTTCAGTCAGGCGGTTATACACATAATTTTCCGTTAAAGCTCCCTGATCTTCACGGCTTCTGAAATCATAGAAGCGATTGAGGGCAACATTTCTCATGCCCGTATCCTTAAAATACACCTTTGGCATCCTGGTTAGTTCTTTCCTTACATTTGAATAAAATGGCCGAACAAGCTCTATATGAAAACAACGTTGAAGGATGTACAGATATTTGTCAATCGTTTTATTATCTACCCCGACAGTATTTGCCAATTCGTTTTTATTAACCATGTTTCCTGTCTGACCGGACAGAATTGCCATGCAATAATAAAATTTATCCGGATAACTTATTCCTGACTCATCTATATCCTTTTTTAGAAAAGAATCTTTCAACTCTTTTAATAACAGGATTTTTTCTTCTTTTTTGTTTTCCATAACAACTTCAGGATATCCTCCGTAAATAAGGTATTCATTGAACATTTCAAGTAGTTCTCTGTAGGACATAGAGATGTATTCACGCTTCTGTCTGATCTTTAACAATTCATTATACAATTCATTCCGGTTTCTGAATGAAAGCCATTCTTCAAAGGACAGAGTTTTTAATTCAAATATTCTTTTCCTGCCGGCCAGTGAATCGGAAAACTTTTTATCAATATAAAAAGCGCTGCTTCCGGTAGCCACTATCTTCAAATTCTCACCATACACATCGAAAAGATATTTTAATACATTTGAAGGATCAGAAGCATATTGAACTTCATCCATAAACAGGAAAGCAGGTTGATTTGACCTGTCGCTCATTTTTAGTTTCTTTTCCGGGCGGGGAGTGAAAGAGAAAACTTCTTCCGGATGAGTGTTAATTGCTGAAAGTATATCTTTATCTTCAAAAGTGATATAACTTACATTTTTTCCTTCTTCTGTCAGTTCACTGAAAAGAGCCTGTAATAATGATGTTTTACCGCTTTGACGAGGACCTGTTATAATTGTATATTCCTTCCTCTTCAAGTGATTTTTAATAGCAGTATGTATTTCCCGTTTAATGTACATCGCATTTTTTTATGTAAATATAAGTGAAAAACCGGATATTTTTGGAAAATAATTCCAAAAATATCCGATAAAATTGGAAAGTTTTACCAAAAATGTCAATATTTGCTGTGATTTCGATATAAAATGAATTATCCTTATATTTGTTTTTCAAATATACCTGACCACAATGAATCCCCGGCCCGAAGACAGGATCATAATCAAAAAGCTCAAAGAAGGTGATGTTCTTTGCTTTGACAGGGTATATGAGAAGTATCATAAAAGGGTATATTATTTTGCGCTGAGCTATTTAAAAAGCAAGGAAGAAGCTGAGGAAATCGTACAGGAAGTTTTTTTTAATCTCTGGAGATCACGGGAACAGATCATGGAGTATTATGTGTTCAGCCGTTATATATTCAAAATTACTTTTAATGCTATTCATAAGTCTTTCCGCAAGCAGGCATCTGACAGGAAACATATGAAGAATATCATTAAAGACATAGTCCTGGAAGATGATTCCACTAATATCGACCTGGAATACAACAACCTTATGGAGCTTGCTGATCAGTATATTGAAAGATTACCTCCAAAGCAGAAAAGCATTTTTCTCATGAGTATCACTGAGAGTCTTACTAATGAAGATATTGCAAAAAAGCTGAAAATTTCAAGAAAAACAGTGGATAATAATCTGAGCAATGCAAGGGCTTTCCTGAAAAAATCATTTATTGACGGCAGGTTGATTTCTGCTTTATTCTTTTCTCTTTTTCTGAAGTGAGGAGTATTTTTACCTGACCTGGGGTAGGGGGGGCAGGTAAAAACAAAAATGTTTTTTTAATATTCTACACCCATTTTACGAAAAATCGAGCATAACCGAAACTTTATTTGCAAATAAATCCCAATTGGATTAATATAGAATAATTCTAAATAACCACCCGATACGGGAAGTTTTGCACTATGATGGATATTAATATATACATGTTTTTGATTGGATAAAATAAATAGATGGGCATGAATGTAAATGAAAAGGTTGACGCACAGCTGCTACAGCGTTATGTTGAAGGAGATGTATCTCCGGAAGAGAGTCAGATCGTGAGAAAATGGTTGGCGGATGAGAACCTGAAAAAACAGTTATTTAACTTATCCGTTGAGATGTGGGAAAAAGTTCCACCGGATATTGAAATACAGGAACTGGATGGTATGCGTATTCTCGATCATATTCACCACCGGATTAAAAGGGAGGAATCTGTGTTTATTAAAGAAAAGGAAAAATTATCCCTTTTCCTTGGTAAATTAAGTCGTGTTGCAGCAATCCTTTTACTACCGGCACTTCTGACTACTGTTTTTTTATACCATAGAATAAATACAATTTATAGTGACACCTCTTATTCAGAGATTTATGCCCCGGCAGGGACAAGGACTACCTTTCATCTTCCAGATGGTACTACGGGATGGCTGAATGGAGGTTCTGCCTTAAAGTTCCCCTCCCGTTTTCAGAAGAAGTTCCGTAATGTTGAATTGACAGGGGAAGCGTACTTTCATGTAGCACCGGATAAAAGGAATTCATTTATAGTCAGCACTTCCCACATAGACGTAAAAGTACACGGAACCTCCTTTAATGTAATGGCTTACGCTGATGAACCGGTAACTGAGGTAACCCTGGAAAGTGGAAGCGTGGAAGTATTTAAAAAAATGGATGAAGACAGGGTGAGTATTGTAAAACTGAAACCCGATCAGTCCTTATCTTATAATCAGAAGAATGGATCTGTAAACATGGTTTCCGGGCGCAGTTATGATAAAACAGCATGGATAGAAGGGAAGCTGGTTTTTAAGTACGAACCATTGGAGATTGTTATCTATAAGATCAACCGTTGGTACAATGTAAACATACAGATCACGGATACTGAATTGAAGAAACACATTTATTACGGAACCTTCCAGAATGAAACCCTGGAGGAAGTGCTGAAGCTGCTGCAGCTTACAGCGCCTATACGTTACCGGGACATGGGCAGGAAAAAGAATCCCGACGGAACGTACGAAAAGAGGATCATTGAATTACAAAGCTGGAAAAAATAAGATGACACTCAACATTTCTAACTAAAAAATAAATGCTTATGACGTAAAACACCACAAAAAAGAGGAAAGCGGGGGGCGCTTTCCTCATAATTCAGCAAGCTTTTCCAAAGCAAATAAACCATGGTATTAACCTTACTAAATCAATGTAAAGATATGAAAAAAATCTATTGGCAAGCAGGAGACCAATTAACAAAATTACTCTCCTGTAAAATACTAAAACATATGAGAAATACACTACTACTATTGCTCATAACCTTCTTCCAGTCCTACGCAACCATTTCCTACTCCCAGACCACACTTTTAAGCCTGGATTTAAAGGATGCCACTGTTGGCAGCGTGCTGGAGAAGATCGAGGAACAAAGTGATTTTTATTTTTTGTTCAATGCGAAACTCGTGGACATTGACAGGAAGGTATCTGTTTCTGTCAACAACCAGAAGATATTTCCCGTTCTTGACCGGCTTTTTACTAATACAAATGTGGAGTATGTTGTATATAACCAGCAGATTGTATTATCTCCGGGGGAATATATTGCCGGATTGAAAAATCAGGCTCAACAACCCCGAACCATAACCGGAACGGTAACCGACCAGAACGGCGATCCGGTAATTGGGGCGAGTGTGGTTGTTAAAGGAACCACATTGGGAACAATTACTGATGTACAGGGAAATTTCTCCCTGGCAAATGTTCCGGAGGATGGTGTATTGGTGTTTTCCTTTGTGGGGATGAGAACGCAGGAAATTCCTGTGGAAGGCAGAACCGTATTTACATTGATGATGGAGGAAGATATTATTGGCATGGAAGAAATTGTAGTGGTTGGTTACGGAACCCAGAAAAAAGAAAATCTAACAGGCTCTGTGGATGTAGTATCAGCTGAGAAACTAGTTAACAGGTCCGCCCCTAATATGTCGTTCCTGTTACAGGGTGTGTCTCCAAATCTTGATTTTACTATAGATTCCTGGAGTGGAGGTGAACCGGGTTCTTCAGGAACTTTTAATATCCGTGGAATAGGATCCATCAGCGGGAATGATTCACCCCTTATTCTGGTTGACGGGGTGGAAATGAATATAAATAATGTAAACCCTGAATCTATTGAGAGCATTTCTATTCTGAAAGATGCCTCTGCCTCTGCTATTTATGGTTCACGCGCCCCTTTTGGAGTAGTGTTGATAACAACAAAAAGGGGGGCAAAGAGTATGAGTCCAATAATAAAGTATAGCAATAACCTGGCAGCCAAACATCCTATGAATATACCCCATTTAGAGGATGCCCTGACATGGGCTGAAGCTTATAATCAGGCTAATGCAAATGCCGGAAGCAATCCTACTTATTCTGAAGAACAGATTGAAAGGATAAAAGGTTATATGGCCGGAACTTTTCCGTATGAATATGATCCTGATAATCCTATTAGTGGTTTATGGAATGGCAGACGTTACGGAAATGCAAATTATGACTGGCCGCATGAATATTTTAAAAAATGGACTTCTTTGCAGAAACACGATGTTAGTTTAAGCGGTGGCGATGCGAAAACACAATATTATTTTTCAGGAGGGTTTTTGGATGAGGAAGGTATTTATAATTTCGGTTATGACCTTTACCAAAGATATAATGTTATGGCAAATATAACATCTCAGGTGACAGACTGGCTCAGTTTTGATTTTAATACGAAATATGCCATGACAAAAACCGATTATCCGGAAGGACAAACTGTAGCTCCCAGAGAGCGAATATTCGCGGGAGCATATACGTTCTCCCCCATGCAGCCTAAATACAATATCAATGGTTCCATTGCAAATCCATATATTAGATTATTGGAAGAGTCCGGAAGGAACAAAACAGAAAACAATGACTTATGGATAACTTTAGGAACTGAGGTAGAACCTATTAAAGGATGGAAAACAAGAGTTTCATATAATGTTAACAAATTTGCATCAAGATTTACAGCAAACCCGCATCCTGTTTTGGTTGAGCTTGGAACAGGTGCTTTTGCCAATATGGGTAGATCATATACTGCATTTGAAACAACATTCCGTAATAATACTTATGCAATGTATAATGCCGTGACCTCCTATGAAAAGACACTTGGTAATCATTACCTGAAAGCATTGGTTGGATATGAACAGGAAGAGAAATTATTTGCCGGAGTAACCGGAAGAGGGGATGAATTAATTACCCAGGAAGTTCCATCAATAAGTACAGCACTGGGAACTCTTACAGTGAGTGATAATATGTCCAATTGGTCAACACAAGGTGTTTTTGGACGTTTGAATTATAATTTCAAGGAGAAGTACCTCCTGGAATTCAGTGCACGTTATAACGGATCATCCAGGTTTGCCCCGGAATCAAGATGGGGATTTTTCCCGTCTGCTTCTGCAGGATATATTATTTCCAAAGAAAGTTTCTGGGAACCTGTTGAACCTTATGTTAACAGGTTAAAGATAAGGGGATCTTACGGTTCATTGGGAAATCAGAATGTTGGTAATTATTTGTACCTTTCAAGAATTCCGGTTAATGACCAACTCCCCTGGATCATAGATAGTGAGATGCCATTATATGCTAGTGTACCGGCTTTAACCAGTAAGAATTTAACCTGGGAGACAATCACAACAACTAACCTGGGCGTTGATGCGGGATTCCTGGATAATCGTTTAGATTTTGTTTTTGACTGGTATGTAAGAAAAACTGAGGATATGATAGGCCCTTCAGAAACACTGCCGTTTGTTTTAGGCGCAAGTGCTCCGAAAACAAACAATGCTGAGTTGGAGACCAAAGGCTTTGAAATCCTTTTGCGCTGGAGAGATCGGGTTTCATCTGATTTTTCCTATAACGCACAAATCAGTTTAGGGGACAACAAAACAACCATATTAAAATATACAAATGCTAATGGACTGATTGACACATGGTATGCCGGTAAGGATGTTGGTGAAATATGGGGATTTATTAGTGATGGATTAATGCAAACAGATGAAGATCTGGCAGAAATGCCTGACCAGTCATACTTATATTCACGGTGGAGTATCGGTGATATGAAATACAAGGATCTAAATGATGATGAAAAAATTGACCGTGGTCTATCGACACTTGATGATCATGGTGATTTAACCGTCATTGGAAATATATCTCCGAGATACAATATTGGAATAGCAGCGGGTTTTAATTGGAAAGGCTTTGATTTTAACATGTTCTGGCAGGGAATTGGCAAACGGGATTATTATCCCGGGCTCTCCTCAACTATCTTTTGGGGGATGACTTATCATCCGAATACTTCCGGAATATACAAAGATACTGACCACTTGAACTACTGGCGGCCTGCTGACGAAACGCATAGGTTTGGTCCTAATACCGACGCCTATTATCCGAAACCTTATTTTAGCAAGGAAACCCGTAAAAACCGTCAGGCACAAAGCAGGTATCTCCTCAATGCAGCTTATTTGCGACTTAAAAACTGTCAGTTAGGATATACTGTACCTGCACAGATTTCAGACAGACTGTTTTTTCAAAATGCTAGAATCTATATTTCAGGTGAAAACCTTTTAACACTAAAACACCTGCCGAAATTGATAGATCCTGAAGCATCTATAGCTGCTGAACCATCCATGGGAGGTTATGAGTCTTCCTCGGTAATCTATCCCTTATCAACAATGGTTTCTGTTGGAATTAATATAACATTCTAAAAATATTATTGATTTCGAAACCCATATAATACATAATAAAAACACTAATGATTATCATGCGGGTTCATTACAAACGAAAAAAAATAAGATATGAAATATTTTAAAACAATTATTAGTTTTATGGCATTGAGTATAATCTTCAATGCGTGCCAGGAAGATTTCTTAGACAGACATCCCCTGGACCAGGTTACATCAGTAGATTATTTTAAAAGCACCAACGATATGAAGGTTTATCTAAACCAATTTTACAAAACCGGGTTATTTCCTAGATATGGGAGATGGGGTAATGATTTCGGTTCTGATAACTCCATACGTCGTCTGCCTGATTCCCGACTGGAAGGGACCAGGACTATCAATACTTCTGGCAGTATATCCTTCGCCGACGTTCGGAGAATAAATTATTTTTTCGATAATTACAAAAACATAGAAGAATATGCCGATTTTGATGAGTATAAGACGTATTTAGGAGAAGCTTATTTTTTCAGGGCTCTTATTTATTTTAATCTGCTAAAAAGCTACGGCGATATTCAATGGGTTACCACTGAGCTTCAGCCCGATTCCCCGGAACTTTTTAAACCAAGGGATCCAAGAAACATAGTGGCTGACAATATAATTGCAAACCTTGATTCAGCAGCTATGTACCTTACAGATAATAGAAAAGACGGAGCTTCCCGCGTACATAAATGGATGGCCCTCCAGTTACAAAGCAGAGTCGCTTTATATGAAGGTACCTGGCAAAAATATCATGCTGGTACTCCATTTGGAGTAAGTAACCCGCAACCTGAGAAATATTTCAATAAGGTCGTTGAAGCTACAACGGAAATTATGGACTCAGAATTGTTTAATCTTTATTCAAATGGAAAACCAAACGAGGATTACTATGACTTATATAGCACAATACAGGATCATTCATCGGTAAATGAGGTATTGTTTTGGCTGAGAATTGACCTTTCTATTGGATTTATAAGTGAACAGAGAAATTATAGAATGGAAGTGCCCGATGGAAATTCATTCACAAAAGAATTGGCCGATGCCTATTTATGTACTGACGGTAAACCAATCTCCGGTAATGCATTGTTCCAGGGATATGCCACAATTAGTGATGAACTTCAAAATCGTGATCCGAGAATGGAGCAATCCTTTACCCCTCCTGATGCGGTTTGGAAGGCGAATATAGATGGGACAACGGAATATTGGAGTTATTTGTATGATAGGCTCAATGAAGGAGCAGAGTATGATTGCCCCGCCGGTTATATTATTCGAAAAGGTTATGACCCTGATATGAATAATCATGTTTATGCTAATGAAGAAACCCCAAGCATTATATTCAGGTACGGGGAAGTTTTGCTTAATTATGCTGAGGCAAAGGCAGAATTAGGTACTATCATTCAGGAAGATATTGATAAATCTGTAAAACTGCTTAGGGACAGGGTGGGTATGCCTAATTTGATACTTGCCGATATTACTGTTGATCCTGACTGGGATTTCCCAACACTGTCGCCTGTTATCAATGAGATTAGACGTGAACGGCGGGTGGAACTTGTAGCTGAAGGATTAAGATGGGACGATATTGCCAGGTGGGCAGCTGCAGATGAACTGATCATTAATAAAAGGCCAAGAGGGTTTTTAGCATCTCAAATTGCTGTAAATCCTTTCCCTGTTGACGATGATGGGTTCCTTGATCCATATAAAAATATCATTCCTGTTGGATATGAATTTAAGCTGGATCGTGATTACCTGAATTCCATACCTGTATCTGAAATTGTATTAAATCCGAATATGGATCAGAATCCTGGGTGGGATTAATATTGAGGTAAAATAAGTATCGTATTAGGTTAGAACCACCCTAACATATCATCTGATAAGTTAGGGTGGTTTGATTTTTTTATAAGATAAAGTTGCAAGGATTTTAATGTTCCGGTTTTTCCAGATTTAACTTCAATGGGGTAGATGTTGTTCTTATGCTGAAAAATATAATCAATTTCAGCATTTGAATTTTTTTCTTCCCTTGACCAGTAAAATAATTGTGGACTTATATGTGGTTGAATACCGGCAAGTAATTCCTGACCAATGAATTGTTCTGCAAGCGATAACATTCGGGAATACATAAAACTAAATGATTAAAAAATCAATAATATCTACATGTATATGTAGTTTTATCATGATGAAAATACGTTTAATGTTGTAAATATACAATTTATTTCATTAGTAGTTCGTTAAATTAAAAAAAAACGCAAAGGCACAAAGTGTTGATTATCAACAGAAAATACTATGTCGGAAAAAAAATTAACAAAACGCACATTATCAGCATGTAAAAAAAATATAAAGAACTATTAAAATGATAATGATGAACATAAATCCAAAAAATAAAGCAAAAATATATAATGAAACACAAAAATAAATAGTGTTATTGTTGATTTCTCTTCCCTTTAGTTTCATAACCTTCCTGAACAAAACAATGGTAAAAATTTTATTTTTTGCTCCGGTATTTCCCCATATTTATCTTCGGTAAATACATAGGCTGTTTTGATATCTGGAAATGTATTCAATAAAAGATGAAGACTTTTTAGTTTTCCTGACTTGCCACTTTTGACTTCAACGGGTATGATATCACCTTCTTTTTCAATTAAATAATCTGTTTCGGCACTGCTGCCACGTTTTTCCCTGCTCCAGTAAAACAGATTTTCGTTATGTGAGGATCGTAGTTCCTGCCCGACAAATTGTTCAGCCAGTTTCCCGTTATAAACGGATGCAAGCTTATGTTTTGGCACAGTCTTATCTGAATAAAAACCAATGATATTGGATAGTAATCCAATATCGAGAAAAACAGTCTTGAAGATTTTTTCCGAAGCGCTTGCTCCCAGTGGTATTCCGCCCGGAGAAGCAGCCCTTACCCTGGTAAATAAACGGGCCGTTTCCATTAGTTCAAAAGCCTTTTTTATGGTTGGATTGGTGAAATCTTCAGCCAGATGAGCATATTTTATTTGTTCTCCGGTTTTACGCGCAACAGAACTGAGAACAGCATTTAAGCATCGCTTATCCGAATGTCCTGCATACTTTGCAAAATCCTGACGCAGTGTGGCAATCAGGTCAGTCTGAATATTGATAACATCAATAAAACTCCCTGTATTTGCATATGCTGCCACACATTCAGGCATGCCGCCAATTAAAAAATATTTATACATTTCATTATTGATCATTTTAATGACAGCTTCAGAAAATCTGCTTTCAGATTGCATTATTTTTTCTGACAGCAACTCATTACCATTCGCAAATAAATATTCTTCAAAGCTCAATGGATACATTGACATCATCTGCAACCGTCCGACAGGAAATGAAATATCCTTAAGTGCAAATTCCAGCAGTGAACCGGCTGCGATTACGTGTAATTCAGGATTTTCTTCAAAAAAATATCGTAATGCAGAGATAGCCCTGGGGCATTCCTGTATTTCATCAAAAAAAACCAGGTCCTGACCCTGAAAAATTCTTTTTCCTGTAATAAGTTCAAGTTCCGACAATATACGATGACTGTCAAGATTCTGGTCGAATATGGAATGCAGGTCGGGATTCTTCTCAAAATTAATATGGTGTATATTCCCATTGAAATGTGTGTTGGCAAATTCTAAAACAGACCAGGTTTTACCAACTTGTCTGGCTCCTCTTATCAATAATGGTTTCCGGTACAGATTGTTTTTCCATTCAACCAGTTTTTCAGTTATCTTACGCTTCATTTATAAACATTTAAAAAATCAGGGTAAAAATAATAATAATCATTTAATAAATCAAGAATATTTTAAAATTATGCTATGTCAATAGTTCGTTAAATAAGAAAACCGCAGAGGCGCAAAGGCGTAATGTGTTGGAAAATATGTAACCGGTATTGTCTGCATATCTCCGGATTAAATAAACCAAAGGCAATTGGAGTTAAATATGATAAAATCAAATTCAACACGTAAAAGTTAACGTTGTTTATAGAGGTGTATCCGGATATTACAATGGAATACTTTTGGATGTACCCATTTGATGAAGATTTTTTTCAGAAGGTTGTAATAATTTGTATTTTTGTCTGTTATGTTCGACCAAAAAACCAGGATTGCCCTCAAAAATGGCGAACCGGATGCTTTCCGGATTTTTTTTCGCCTGCTTTATCCTCGTTTAAAAAGATATTGCAAGCTCTTTATTGCCGATAAGGAACAAGCTGAAGATATTATCCAGGAAAGTTTTATCACCCTTTGGGAAAAACGTAAAACGATTAATATCGAAAAATCTGTGGAGAGTTTCATATTTGTTATTGTCAGGAACCGCTGCTTAAATTACCTGAAGCAAAAAAATCTGGAGGAAGGAAAGATAAACCTCGAAAATATAAAGGTTGCCGAACTTCAATACTTATACAATTTAGATTTTAGCCTGAGAGAGGATAAAAGCCTGGAGGAATTGTTGATACAATCGTTTCAGCAAACTATAGACGAGCTTCCTGATAAAAGGAAGAAAGTCTTTATTAAATGTAAAATTGAAGGCAAAAAACAACAGGAATTAGCAGATGAACTGTCTATCAGTTTGAAAATGGTGGAAAAACACATCGCAAAAGCCAAGCAGCACATTCGTGAGAAACTGATAAAAAGATTTCCGGAGTTGGTTATACTAATTTCTTTGTTGATTGACTGATTGCAGCAATGACTTTTGATATAATACCTGATTATCGTATACTTCATTGACATATCCCATTAAATCAATGATTTTACTGATTTATTTTTATTATTTTCAGTGAGGCTAAAATCATTGATGTAGTTTCGCCCTAAGGGCAGATTAAAAATACCCTATGTCACAATCTTTATCAAAATAACAATTTTACTTTTAAATACTCATTATTCTTTGCTTTAAGTATTCTTCTTTGAATATTACTTAATTCCTTAATACTTTATTCCGAATCCTTGGCTTAACTCTTTTTTACATATTATCAATATTTACAATGCGATACTTAAATTTTCCCGTAAATTTCTATTTGAATGAAAAATTTTCCTGACTTTAGAAGGTAGGGTTTTATATAAATAATTGTATTACTATTAGAGAATATTTTATGGAAACAATCATTAAAAAATACCTGGAAGGTATTGCTACAGAAGAGGAGCAAAGGAGTTTGCTTGAATGGTTGCGGGAGAAGAAGAACCGGCAAGTGTTTAACAAGGCCAAGTCTGAATGGAGAGATAATGTTGATGCGATCAACTTTCCCGGAGGGGGAGAGGAAAGCTGGAATAATCTCCAGGGAAAATTATGGCAAAAGAGCTTTCAGGCATGGCAGATATCCGGGGAAATGCAATTAATATTCAGATATGCTGCAATTTTCCTTTTGATATTTACTATTGGCAGTCTTACTTATATTATCAATAACAGGTCAAAACGAACTACACATCTTAATACCAGAGTTCTTGCCGACAAAGGTCAGATATCAAAAATTGAACTGCCTGATGGTTCCAGACTTTGGCTGAATTCAGGCTCGGAAGTAATATATAATAACCAGTTTGCTTCAGGGAACAGGGAAATATTGCTTATCGGTGAAGCTTACTTTATGGTTGCAAAGAATACAGAGCTTCCTTTTATTGTTACATGCAATAAAATCAAGGTACAGGCAGTAGGCACACAGTTTAATGTATCCGCCTATCCCGGTTCTGAATGTATAAATATTTTACTTGCAGATGGATCTGTAGAGCTCAGGCATCAAAATATAACAAGTTTTCATTATGTCTTAAAACCCGGGGAAATGGCCAGATACAATACATCAGACGGAGAAATTATTGTAACAGATGTTAATACGGCAAAATATACTTCCTGGAAAGATGGCATTATCCATATTTATGACCAGCCATTCATTGAGGTTATAAAACGACTGGAATTGCGTTACAATCAAAAGTTTACATGTGAAGAAAAGGTGAAAGATTTTCGCTATACCTTTACTATTAAAAATGAATCACTGGATGATGTTATCCGGCTGATGGGGAAGATCACCCCGGTAAAGGCCATTCAGCAGGATAATGTCATCCGTTTTCAACTGGATAAAAATAAATTAAGAAATGTCGATTGATTTTTAAAAGCCGGTAGTGCTCTAACACTACCGGCACAACTCATCATCGGCAAATGATAAGTATTGTTTAATTCTAAAACTCAGTAAAACTATGAAAAAAACCCGAATTAAGAGGGCACGAATGCCCTTTATTTCAAAAAAACCTTTATTGATCATGAAACTAACCTTTTTATTATTAATGATTGGTTTTTTGCAGGTTTCAGCAGGTCTTTACAGCCAGTCGGCAAAGTTGACCATTGAAATGCGCAATGTAAAAGTAATGGATGTATTGGATGAGATTGAGAGGCAGTCTGAATTCCGTTTTGCCTACAGCTCTAAGTACATCGACATGGAACGAATGATAACGGTCCGGTTACGGGAGAAGAGCATTGAAGAAACACTTCAGAGTCTTTTTAGCGAGACTGGTGTGGGTTATGTCATTGATGACCGGCATATTCTCTTATTTCCAAAGGCCTTAGGTGCACAGCAACCCCAGCCTGTTACAGGAACTGTGACCGATAATAACGGAGATCCTTTAATTGGAGTCACGGTGATGGTCAAAGGAACTACCCTTGGTACAATTACTGATGTACAGGGAAATTTCTCTCTGGCAAATGTTCCGGAGGATGGTGTATTGGTGTTTTCCTTTGTGGGGATGAGTACACAGGAGATTGAAGTAGGAATACAGACTAATATTGATGTAAGAATGGAAGTGGATGCCATTGGATTAGAGGAAGTGATTGCTATAGGATATGGTACTCAGAAAAAGATCAACCTGACCGGTGCTGTGGAAGTTGTAAACGGAGAGCAACTGGAACATAGGGCTACAACTACATTAAGCCAGTCCTTACAGGGGAATGCTCCCGGTGTATCTTTTACTCCAGGACAATTCGGTTTTGAACCAGGTGCGGAGCTTAATATACAAATAAGAGGTCAGGGAAGCCCTTTGGTGCTGATAGATGGAGTGCCAGGATCAATCAATTTGCTAAATCCGAATGTTATTGAGTCGATTTCTATACTGAAAGATGCTGCCTCAGCGGCTATTTATGGAGCACAAGCTACTTATGGTGTTGTATTGATCACCACGAAATCAGGGGCTAAAGACGATAAAATGCATGTTGAATTTTCAACCAACGCGTCCTATATGCACCTGATTCGTCTTCCCCACATGGCAGATTCATACACCACCGCTTTGGCATACAACGAGGCCAGTGTGAATACCGGGACTTCTCCGATGTACACGAATGAGACTATTGACCGGATCCTGGCATACCAGGCCGATCCAACTCTCCCTGAAACTGTGCCGAGTAAGTCAAATCCACAAACATGGGCTAATAATTTCGAAAGTAACGCTAACTATGACTGGTTCGATGTCTGGTACGGTAATGGAAGTAGGAATCAGGAGAACCTTACTTTGAGCGGAGGTAATGAGAAGATATCCTATTATTTTAATGCAGGCCATGTGAATGATGAAGGCGTTCTGAATTATGGGACAGATAATTTCCGCAGGTACAACACGATGGCCAGGATTGACCTGAATGCTAAAAAATGGTTAAAATTTTCATCTATAACTCGTTATTTTAATAGAACAAGGAGAACTCCAAGTTCACAGGTAGGTGGGAAATCGAGTTCTAATACCGGTTATCTAGGGTTATTCTGGTGGATAGCACGTGACTATCCCAGCCAGTATAAGATTTCTCCCAACGGAGTGTACTCAAGGATATCATGGATCCCTTTAAATGCTTTTGGTGGAGTCGATACGGACAAGGAAAATGCATTCAATCAAAAGTGGGCAACCTCGATCAACCCGTTAAAAGGTTGGACTATTGATGCAGATTATTCAATAAATATAATGCATACAGGATTTAATTCAAACAACTTTACGGTGTATGAAGACAAAGTTGACGGGTCACTTGTACCAATTGGCGGTACATATCCTAACTGGGTAGCCAACTCCCAGCGTCTATATTTTTATAATACGCTAAATGTTTACTCAACTTACAACTTTGATGTAAAAGAAAAACACTACATCTCTGTGCTCGCCGGCTACCAGATGGAGGAGTCGAATAATAAATATTTATATTCCAGCAGAAGGAATTTGATATCACAAGACCTGCCTTCACTAGACCTCGCTACAGGAGTTGTAGACACTAAAGGGAACACAAAATTATATGCAACTCAAGGGATTTTTATGAGGTTTAACTATAATTTCGACGAGAAATATTTACTTGAGTTCAACGGAAGGTATGACGGCACGTATAAGTTTGCCTCGGGCAAAAAATGGGGATTCTTTCCTTCCGCTTCGGCGGCCTGGATTATTTCTAACGAAAATTTTTGGGAAGAAGCCCGTTCAAGTGTCAATTTGTTAAAGCTCCGTGGATCCATTGGTGAACTTGGAAACCAACGTGTAGCGGCTTATCAGGATCTGGCATTAATGGATGTGAACACTAACTTGTCCTGGATAATCAATGGTGAACGGCCTTCCTATGTAACAGCACCAAACCTGATTAATCCGGACCTCACTTGGGAAACGTGTCTTATTAGTAATTTCGGGATTGATCTAGCCACATTTAAGAACAGATTATCATTTAGTGGCGATATTTACAAACGTCGCACGTACGACCAGTTAGGCCCTTCTGATGCATTACCTTCTGTAATTGGAGTAAATAATCTGCCCAACTCAAACAATATGGAAACCGTCACCAAGGGTTGGGAGTTATCTTCGGGTTGGAAAGATAGGATAGGAAACGATTTTATATATTCGGTTACTGGGTTTATGTTTGATAATGTCACCAAGATTACTAAATACAATAATCCTACAGGTATTTTAACGAAACCTTATGCCGGTATGGAATTAGGAGAAATTTGGGGTTATGTAACAAAAGGTCTCATCAATACTCAGGAACGCGCTGACGAGATCAACGCGAATAACATACAGCAAGCTATTTCCGGTAGGCAATATAATACGGGAGATATTGAATACACCGACTTGGATGGCGACGGGTTGATAACAAGAGGAGATAATACTGTTTATAATCCAGGTGACCGGAAGGTGATTGGGAATAGGACACCTCGTTATCAATGGGGGCTGAAGTTGCAGGCGCAATGGAAAGGATTTGACCTTTCAACTGTATGGAATGGGACTTTGAAGCGTGAGGAGATGCTGACGGGAAATATGCAATGGGGTTTCCAGCAAACTTGGTGGAGTACACTACTCCCGGTACACTTGGATTATTACCGCGATGCGGAAGCTGACGAGTACAAAGGGCTTGGTATTAACCTGGACGCATTTTATCCGCGTCCATATAATAATAAAAGCATGAATAATAAAAATCAGCAGACACAAACCCGCTATTTGCAAAAGAGCCGCTATGCCCGTTTAAAAAATGTAACACTCGGTTACACGGTACCGACAAGCTGGTTGGATAAATTAAGGCTTGAAGGTTTATATGTATATTTGACAGGGGAAAATTTATGGACGATAACGCCTTTAATGGATCATTTCGATCCGGAAACTGCCAACATTGGTCTTGAGAGTGGTTATTCAATGCCTGCACAGGCAGTTTATACTATCGGTTTAAATGTAAAATTCTAAAAATATGAATATCATGAAAAAGATACTATATTATTCAGTTTTAATGTTTATTTTATTTACTTCCTGTGAGGAATTCCTGGATAAACCGCCGGTTGATGAAATATCCACTGACCAGTACTGGAATACACGTACAGATCTCGAAAACTATATGTTACAGTTTTACCCGCGACTTTTTAATTTTACAAGCAATCATTCCCTGTATATTGGGGATGAAGCATATCGGGGTTCCGACCATCTAATTCTGTACACGCCCGAGGAGCAATTGGATGGGTCCCGTACTATCGTAACCACATCTTCCTATTGGGGACGGCAATGGCAATATATCCGCTCCGTTAATATTTTTTTCGAGAACTATCAGAAGGCTCTTAATAATGAAATATTAACAAATATTAAACAATATATTGGCGAAGCTCATTTTTTCAAAGCATGGTTTTATTATGATCTTTTGAAGATGTATGGAGATGTACCATGGTACACCAACTCCTTGCAAATGGATTCAGAGGAACTATACAATCCCAGAGATTCCAGGACAATGGTTATGGATTCTATTTTATGGCATCTGGACATGGCTGTTGAAAATTTGAATGATTTGAATGATGTAAAAGGGGGAAACAACCGGCTGAGTAAGGAAGCAGCATTGATATTCAAATCGAGAGTGGCACTCTTTGAAGGCACATGGCAGAAATATCATGTCGGAACACCATTTGGGACCTCGGGGGTCAATTATAATAATTATCTTCAGGCAGCAGTGGATGCGTCAGCTGAATTGATGATTCCGGATAAATACGATGTGGAAATATACAATACAGGTGATCCGGATAATGACTGGGGCTCAAATTTTAATCGTAATGATCTAAAATCCAATAAAGAGATCATCCTCTGGAGAAAGTATGATGCAGAGCTTGATTTAACACATAATTTGCCAGTAAGCATGTTAGCGCATGATGAAATATGTATTACACAACAATTGATCAGTAACTATTTGAAAAAGGACGGTACATTTTATGATTATATCAATGTTGCTGATACAGTGAAAGGTGTTAAGTTTCTATCAAAGATTGGTTCCGAATGTGACCCTCGGTTAGCACAAATAATTAATACACCAGGGGCAATAATGTGGACAGTGGGAAGTATCGGATATTGGGATAAACCACTTTTTTACGTAAGTGGCACAAGACTTGATATCACTGGATATCACTGTCGTAAAGGATTGGATGTTTCCGTTCTTGATGGAAGTGTAGGTTGGAATAATACAAAAGAAACCGGAGTTCCTATATTGAGATATGCTGAGGCATTGCTCAATTATGCTGAAGCAAAAGCAGAACTGGGGCAACCAATTGATTATAGCATATCCATTGACCTTTTGCGCAGCCGTGCCGGTATGCCGGATTTTGCCGTAATATCGGATCCTAATAGGTCATCCTATGCAGATTTTGGGTATCCCCTAAGTGACGAACTTTATGAAATTAGACGTGAAAGAGCGGTGGAACTTGCATTAGAAGGAATTAGATATTATGACTGGCGTCGCTGGAGGGCGCATAATTTATTTCTGAATAAGCGACCAAAGGGCTTCCCCTTCCTGCAATCTGATTATCCGGATGAACCACCTCTAACTCTGGGTATGGATTCCAATGGATTTTTAGATCCGTTTGAAAATATGCTACCTAACGGTTACCAGTTTAATGTTAACAGAGATTACCTGGAATGCATTCCAACCAATGAAATTACACTGAATCCCGTATTGGACCAAAATCCAGGCTGGTAGTTTTATATTAACATATCATTGTTAATTAATGTGTTCGAATGAACCCCGAAGGGCTCGGCGAAGTCAGACCCACATGCTTTTTACTTTCGCTGGTCCCGGGCTCACCGCCTGTTGGCGGTTCGCTTCATGTCCTTGCTGTGTAAGGCAGTGCATGGGGGTTTAATTCGTAAAAAAATTGAAAGAAATCTTAAAATTCAAGTGATAAAAACAGTTACAGTTCCTCAATGTTAACAAATATGCTGTGTTTATCGATTTTATGTTTCGGTGGATATAATTTTCAGGCAGTAGCGAAAAGTTATTTTAAAATGTGGCATTGTGGAGAGAGAGTAAAATTTTATAATGCACTTATTTCAACAATTTGAGGTATTTGCACTGTATAACTTTGCTTGTAAATATTATTTTTTTAAGATATAAATTTGGTTATTTTTGACAAAAAATATTTTTGGCCAAAAATTCAACCATAAGGGATTTGGGCGTCCGGGAGTGCCTCTCCGCACAGTGCTTAGGGTATGCATGGATGATGGTTTTGCCAGGATAAACATCTTTAGCTGTGATACCTGTTATGAGACAGGGGCCTTAGTCAAACAGGTTGAAACCTTTAAACAGTTGCACGGACATTATCAGGAGCTGTTACAGGTAGATTAATTCTTTTATAAATTGGTTTGCTGACCTTCTCGGCAAATCCAGGAGAATTTTTGTGATGTGTTTAATATGAATTTGTAAGCTATTTTAAATACGAATAAAATTAAAAAAATGAAATTATGACGTTAAAAAATTATTTGATGAAAATGAAATGCATAGCTATTTTATTGATTGCTATACTTTCGGAACAATCGGCATCATTTACTGATCCTGGCGACACAAGCTGGATGGTAGAGGGTAAATACGGTATCTTTATGCATTATCAATACCGGATTCTTCAGGGCTATTCCTATAAGTCAGATCCGATATATCCGGAACTTTCACAAATGAATGCTGATGAGTGGAACAAATTTGTTAACGGATTTGATGTCGACGGATTTGCCGATCAAATGGTTGAAGTAGGGGTCGGATGGGTAAATTTTTGCCTGGACGATGCATTCTTTGCATGGTCTTGCGCTCCTAACAAAACACTTAATAAATATGCAGGATATGCCCCGGGTGAAAAATGCTCACACAGGGATCTAATAATGGAACTTGCTGACGCCTTGCATCAGAGAGGAATCAAATTTATCTGTTATTACGCAGGGTTTAATGGTTATATGAAAGATCCAAGGGTAGTGGCAGGTTTTAAAGACAATCCTGCAGTTCGTGGAGAACTTGGTGAAAAATCTCCTCCCCCGGAAGAAACACGTAAACGGAGAATAGAAGTATTCCGGGAATATGCTGAAAGATATAAAGACAAAATTGACGGTTGGTGGTTTGATGTGATGCGTGACAACTCTTATGCTGATAAACCACACGATTTCTGGACCATCAATTCTATTATCAGGAAAGCTAATCCTAAGGCGGTAATAGCTTTCAGTCATGGTAAAAATAATTATAGCCCTGTGAGGGTTGGGATTGATGATTATACAGGGGGAGATACATGGAGCAAACAGGATCTGTCTCAACTCACTCCTGAAAACTGGCCTCCAAAAGATGGCATTTTGTGGCATGGTAAGATATATTGCGGAAATGTGTATCACGGGCTGGGAGATGCCAATCAGTTCAGTGATAAGGAATTGATTGACTGGATCAGGACGTGCAACAAACAAGGAGGGGTTTGTACCCTCGATTGGCCATTCGACCCTAAAACAGGGCTTATAAAGGATTTTGGCATGGAGCAGATGATAAAGATCAGAGATGCATTAAAATGAATTAATTTTTTCTTATAGAATTAAATGCTTTATAATAATATAATAAAAGTTTCGCAGATGCTCAACTTGTTAAAAAATAAAAAAGAATCTTTAAGGCAATATTTTTGTTCTTACCTGACCCACCCCCCAACGAGGCTGTCTAAAAAGACTAATCATTGAATTAATAGATTACAAATTGAAAGTAAAACGATGTTATTAACCAATTTTCCCTCCGGTAACTCTGTGCCTTCTCTGTGACCTCTGTGTAACCAATTATACTTTAATATATTACACAGAGTCACAGAGGAGACACAGAGGGTCACAGAGGTTTATATAGAATAACTTACAAATTGAAAGAGAATTCTAAAGTCATAAGGCTTTTTAGACAGCCTCATTCAAGGGGGGTGGGTCAGGTATAAAAAATTTTCGTGATATTAATTCAGATCAAACAGGAGGAAAACAATTTTATTCTTTTCTATAATATCTCTGATACGACGAATGAAATATTATTTTGAAAATGGAAATTTTAAATAACTGAATATCAAGATTTAAAGAATTTCTTATTGCGTATAACCTTTTTAATATGCATGATATAAACATCTGCGAAACTTTAGTAATATAATTTTAAAAGTAAATAAAGGGATACAGTTAGTATTAGAGAATTATGACAAATAAAAGATTTTTAATGATCTTTCTTATCTTTTTGCTTACAGCAAATACATTTATGGATCGTATATGTATTTCTACTGCCAGCGATCAGATAATGATCGATCTTAAAATTAGCCAGCAAATGATGGGTTATATATTTGCAATGTTTGCCTTAAGTTATTCATTGTTTCAAATACCTTCAGGCTGGTTTGCCGACAAATATGGACCTAAAAATGTTTTAACATTAGTTGTTGGTTTCTGGAGTGTTTTTACAACATTAACAGGACTTGCATGGAATGCTGTTTCAATGCTCTTTTTCCGGTTCCTTTTTGGAGCTGGCGAGGCAGGTGCATTCCCAGGATCTACACGCGCTGTATATAACTGGGTTCCTGCCAAAGAACGCGGTATTGCTAACGGAATATTCCATTCAGGAGGTCGTATTGGTGCAGCATTGTCATTGATATTGATGCCATGGCTAATTACTATTGTTGGTTGGCGTTGGATGTTTATAATCAATGGTATAATTGGTTTTATTTGGGTTATCCTTTGGGTTATCTTCTTCCGTGACAGTCCAGGAAGTCATCCGGGAGTCAATGAAAAAGAATGCCAGTATATTGAAGATGGTCTGCAAAATGGAAAAATAGCAGATAAATCAATACCTTTTGGAGTAATTATTACATCATCAAATATGGCTTTGGTAATGCTTCAATATTTTGCAAGTGGTATAACATTGTTCATCAGTCTTTCCTGGCTGTTTCCGTACCTTAAAAGTCAATGGGGAGAGGGTGCAATTATATATGCTCCTATACCCCTTATTATAGGAATGTTTGCGCATTGGATTTCCGGAACCATTATCACTGTTTTATATCACCTGGGATATTATATTTCTTCAAGAAGAATACCAGCCATGATCGGCTTTGCTTTTGCAATAATTGGATTGGTGTTTTGTACACAAATATCTAACTTATCAGCGCCAGTTTTTATTACTTACTTTAGTATTGCTGTTTTTGGAGTTGAAATGACAATTGCTCCCAGTTGGACATTTTGTATGGACATTGGTGGAGAAAATTCAGGTGTTGTATCCGGAACAATGAATATGTTTGGAAATCTTGGCGCAGCTGCCGGCGCTATTTTATTTCCGTATTTCGTTGCTAATATTACTTTACCTTTTTTCGCTGAAAAGGCAGGCACTGCAAATTCATTCTTTATATTTGCAGCAACTTTAAATGTATTGGCAATGTTTTCATGGGTATTTATGAACCCCAGGAAAAAACTCAATACCTCAATGCCAAAAGAAAAAATTCAACGTAGAGTAATTATCTTAATCGCATCCTTGCTAATTGTTTTCATAGGATTGTACATTTTTTCCACATTCTTAATGAAATCATAATGGCAGCAGAAAAACACAAAATATTTTTAATTTAAATAATGTATATAAAAAGGAGGTAAATTATGCCAGTAATCAATGTATTAGACGCTAAGTCAGTAAAAATCAAAGAACCCTTTGAAAGAGTTATCCGTGTCCTTGTAGCTCCGGATACTCAGGATTTAGTAAAAAATGTAAGTATCAGCCATGCAGTTATTTCCCCACATAGCTCAACGGATTTGAGACATACACACCCTGGAGTTGAAATGATGTATATTATGTCAGGCTATGGTGAATGCACTATTGGAGATGAGACACATAAGATAGGACCAAATGTTCTGATGATCTGTCCCCCGAATTCACCTCATGATATCAGAAACTACAGTGATGAAACTATGAGCCTGGTTGCCATGTTTGTTCCGGCTGAGACATCAAAACAGATTTATGAAAGGGCCGAAAAAGCATCTGAGGCGGAAAAATAAAAGACAGGAAAAAATTTTAGTTATGAAGTAATCCTTTTAAGAATTGTCTTTTATTTTATTGGGGAGCCTGGCAATGAGTGGCTGGATAACAAGATGAGTTCATGGAAAAGATAGTTTATTCCAAAAAATAAAGAAAAAGTATATACATGCAGGAACGAACTTTTTATGAACGTGAATGATCAGGTTACCTTGGCACCGGGAATAAAACATTGGTTTAAGGCAGGAAATCAGGGAAATGTTATGTATAGTTATTCCACCATTGCCCGGGACGTTCGGATAAGTTCACAGATCCGGATATAGTGAGAGTGACAAAGATTGAGGATGGAATAACGATCAATTACTATTTCATTTTTAGAAATCGTGTTAATTAAACTAATTAAAAAAAATTTATGGAAAAAATATTAATAAAAAAAACACTATCATTGGAAACCGCAAAAACATTAGTTGCGCGTGCTGTTCAAAAAGCAAATGAGCTTAATGTGGGTGCGGCTATAGCTGTAGTCGATCATGGAGGACATTTGATTTGCTTTGAACGAATTGATCGAACAATAATAGCATCCGTAGATATTACTATCGGCAAGGCAGTAACAGCACTAAGTTTTGATCGACCAGGAATAGTGCTCGAAAATACGGTAACTGATGAAAGGCAGGGAATGATGGCAGTGTTTGGTGTGACCACTATGGTTCCTCTCATGGGTTCATACCCCATTAAGATCGATGGAGAAACCATTGGTGCAATTGCTGTTGGTGGAGCGGGAACCGGTCAGAATGATGAAATTATTGTATTATATGCCTTGGAAATTTTTTCATAATTAATAATTTATTATGCAGAATACAAATTTAGATGTCATGGAACCATGGCAACGTGTTTTAATGGCGATTGACCACAAAGAACCAGATCGGGTGCCATTTGACCTGGGAGGAACAGAGTCTACTTCCATAAGCTTGAAGGCTTATTCTGTTCTACGTCAGCACCTCGGACTTCCAGATAAAGAACCGGAAATATTAAGTTATGGAGGTCAACTCGCTAAGCCCGATACTGACCTTTGCATGATGATGGGCGTTGATACCAGAAGAATTACCCGTCGCGATCTTTCTGCCTGGAAATTGGATGTAATCGAGGATGAAAATGCCTGGTGGTATGTCGATGAATGGGGGGTAAAATGGAAAATGCCCAAAGTAGAAGGGCACTATTTCGATATGGTAAGCAATCCACTTCGGGGAGCTGATCTTGAAAAAGTTCGGGGTTATATATGGCCCGATGGTAAAGATCCGGCATTGAGAGATGGCCTTGCTGAAGAAGCTGAAAAAGTTTTTTTTGAATCAAAGGCGGCTTTAGTTCTCGACGCCCGGATTGGTAACGGCTTTTTCCATACAGGTGCCCTGCTTGAGGGCTATGAAGATTTCTTCATTGACCTTGCATATGCACCCGATAAGGCAAATTATATACTTGATCGTGTGCTGGAATTGAAACTAAACTATTTCGAAACAATTCTGAATGAAGTCGGAGACCAGGTACATATTGTAAGGGAACTGGATGACCTGGGAAGCCAGCAGGGATTGCTTATTTCACCTGAAATGTACCGTGAATTTATTAAACCCAGGCAAAAGACGTTATTTGATTTTATTAAACGTAAGTCACCAGGAATTAAGATCCTTTTCCACTCATGCGGGAGCGTGTATCACATTATTCCTGATCTTATCGAAATAGGAGCGGATATACTTAATCCTGTTCAGGTAACTGCTGCTAATATGGATTCTGCAAAGTTGAAGAAAGAGTTTGGTAAAGAAATTACCTTTTGGGGAGGAGGTATTGATACGCAACAGGTACTGCCTCACGGATCTCCTCAAGAGGTTAAAGACGAAGTCAAAAAACGTATTGACGACCTGGCGCCAGGTGGAGGATTCGTTTTCGCCACTGTGCATAACATTCAGGAAGATGTACCTGTGGAAAACGTTATTGCACTTTGGGAGGCATTGCAAGAGTATGGTACGTATTAATTATTCGGGAATTTATAGAGCTTACTATCGGTCTGTGGATAAAAAATCTAAAAGATTTAAATGCATTGTTCATCATTAATAATTGATGCTGATTATTTCAGGAATCAAAGAAATAAAAAAAATCCATCTGCCGGACCTGTTGTAAAACCTTTAGTTGGTAAAACACTTAAACTAAAAGCGTGGAGATTGTTTATAAAGAACTTAGCTTTTTGAAATAAGGAAAATATTTTTTCAGAACAAAATATATATTTTACTGAATTTTAACAGCAAATACTAATTCAATATATGGCAGCAAAAAAAAATAATACCCCTTATATATTCAGGATAGCATTGATTGCAGCACTGGGGGGTCTGTTGTTTGGATATGATACAGCTGTTATATCCGGTACCGTGGGGTCATTAGAAAAAATTTTTATTGAACCTTTAGGTTTAACAGAAAATACTGCAAATTCCTTGCTAGGTTTTGTTGTTTCAAGTGTTCTGGCAGGCTGCGTTATTGGCGGATTTCTTAGTGGTGTAGTCAGTTTGAAATTAGGACGCAAAAACAGTCTAATTCTTGCAGCATTTCTTTTCCTGCTCTCAGCCTTTGGATCAGCTATGCCCGAAATATTTTTTGCTCCAATAGGGGAAGGTGATCATACCTTCTTGAATATGTTTGTCATATACCGTTTCATTGGCGGAATTGGCGTAGGAATGGCATCAATGCTTTCACCAGTTTATATTGCAGAAATGGCTCCGGCAAACATCAGAGGAAAATTAGTGTCATTAAACCAACTCGCTATCATTTTTGGAATGTTAGTTGTCTATTTTGTGAATTATTCCATTGTACGCATGGGAGATGAATCCTGGCTCAATCTAATTGGATGGAGGTGGATGTTTGCATCGGAGGTTATTCCAGCAAGTCTGTTTCTTCTTTTTCTGTTTTTTGTTCCTGAAACTCCCAGGTACCTTGTTATACGTGCAAAGGAAGAAAAAGCACTAAATGTTCTTAAAAAGATTTATGATATAAGAATAGCTCGTAAAATTTTAGTTGAGATTAACGAAACTATTGTCCAACAATCCGGAAAGCTGTTTTCGTATGGCATCCCGGTAATTTTAATCGGCATTCTACTGGCTGCTTTTCAACAATTTATGGGTATTAATGTGGTTCTTTATTATGCTCCTGAAATTTTCAAAAACATGGGATCAGGAACAGATACAGCACTATTACAAACAATTGTTGTGGGTTTTATTAATTTATCTTTTACTATGCTTGCCATCTTTACTGTGGATAAAATAGGGAGAAAGCCTTTACAGGTAATTGGTGCTTTTGGAATGGCTTTCTTCATGTTTGCCCTTGGATTTTCATTTTTTTTTCAGAAACTGGGATTTAGTGCCATTATTTTTATGCTGGGATATGTGGCCTGTTTTGCCATGAGTTGGGGACCGGTCACCTGGGTTCTTCTGTCGGAAATTTTCCCCAACCGTATTCGAGGGCGGGCAATGTCAATAGCCGTTGCTATTATGTGGATTAGCAACTACCTGATTAGCTGGACATTTCCCATGATGGATAAAAACACATTTTTAACAAGTATTTTTAACCATGGACTTTCCTATTGGATTTATGGAATAATTGGGATATTGGCTGCATTGTTTGTGTGGAAATTTGTTCCTGAAACCAAGGGGAAAACTCTCGAAGAAATGGAAAAATTATGGAAAAAACAATCTTCATGAATGTGACGGAGCATTTAACAGTTTAAAATACTTTTGGGAAGATGCTCCCGAATACCATATTATCGCAGCAGGTTCTCTGCTTGGTGTTTCAATCAAAAAGAAAAAAATGCCTGTTCCGGTTGGTAAGGTGGAAATTGACTTCTTACTACAGACAGCTTTTTAAATTAATCCTCCATATCAAAACCAATCCCTAAAAAATTTGCTATTTCCTTCAATTCTTTAGCAATAGGCGGAATAATGTGAATACCTTCTTTCCGTATTTTCTCTTCCTTTCTCCTTTCCGGTTCCCCGGGAACAAGTACTTCTGACTGACCAGCGATTGTTTTTGCGCTCTTAATGGTTTCTATCCATTTATCCATACTTTCCTTGAATTCTTCGGCAGGACGAAATCCATCAATTCTCATGGCTCCGAAAAAATGTCCTGTTCCTTCCCCGACTTTTTCTTTAAGCACCGGAAGATAAGCAACTGAAGGTGGAACAAAAGGCCCGAAATTTGCCCCGGAAAAGACAGCTGAAAAGACATCCACAATAGCACTCATGCAATAACCTTTATGACTTCCGTGTTCATAGTCTCCCCCCAAAGTTAACATAGAGCCTCCCCTGGTAAGAATATCCGGATCGTGCGAAGGTTGACCTTCACCATCCTGAACATAACCCAGGGGTACTTTTTCTCCTTTTTTGGCGGCCACTGCCAGTTTACCCCGGGCGATAGGTGTAGTTGCAAAATCAGCCACGAAGGGAGGATGTTTTCCTGCCGGAACAGCAACCGCAATGGGATTTGTCCCGAATAACCTGCTGAGTGAAAATGTAGGAGCAACGAGAGGATTTGCATTGGTCATGCATATACCTGTCATATCATGTTCAAGTGCCATCATGGCGTAGTATCCTGCAATCCCGTAATGGTTTGAATTCCTGGTGGAAACCCATCCGCTGCCAGCTGTTTTTGCTTTTTCTATTGCGATCTGCATGGAACGGGAAGCTGCAACCATACCTATAGCACCGTCGCCGTCAACAACAGCAGTGCTGGGAGTCTCATGCACGATCCTGATACTGGGCATGGTATTTATCCTCTTTGCCTGCCATAGCTGGAAATAATCTTTTATCCGGATCATACCATGTGAGGATAATCCTCTGAGTTCAGCTGCAATGAAAACATCGGCTGTAATCCTTGCATCTTCCTCATTACAGCCCATTTTTGTAAAGACTGCTTTGGTGAATTCTGTTAAATAATCTACAGTATACATATTT
>CAZGKF010000029.1:34063-43192 GCA_964526475.1 uncultured Bacteroidaceae bacterium | reverse complement strand
CTGAAAACCGGAAACTTTCGGGATCTGAGGGTACAGACAGGTAAAGTTCATCTCCGGCATCAAGCCCTTTCTCAACAATAATTGCATTTTCATTGGCATCTCCAGGTAAAACTATTTGTCTCAATCCACTTTTTTTATAAACAAAAATAAGACTGTCATTGGAATGTATTGCTTCCAGGGGGATGTAGAGAACATTGGGGAACTCATTGGTAATTATCTGATTACTTGTAGTCATGGAAGGACGTAAAATATCATCCCGTTCATTTAACTCTATGATAACTTCAAATACCTTTGCATCCGTATTTGGTAACTGTTCACCAATGTTTGCAACTTCACTGACAACACCTGAGTATTTCATATCGGGAAAAGCATCAACGCCTATCCTGACTCTTTGTCCGGACTGTATTTTGCTGATGTCTATTTCATTAACAAATGTACGGCTAACTAATGTTGAAAGATCGGGCAACTCTGCAATTACAAGATCCCATGTACTTACATCTGAACCAACAGTCCGTTTTTGTCCGCTCCACTCTCTCTTATAAATAACCATACCCGGAGCAGGAGCTCTGATATCAAACCTTTCAAGCACCTTTACAATTTCATTTCTTCGCCTTCTTGATCTTTCAAGATTTATCAATACCTCGGATATACTTGCTTTCGACTGCTCAACTTTTAGTGTGTAATTAGTAAGAGCCTGTTTGTATGCCCTTTCTGCTTTATCAAGATTTATCTGAGCCTGCCGGATGGTTGCCGGCGGTTCAAACTTCGATTGTTCCAGGGCAATCTCCATTTCCTCCATATGAAATTTCATGTTAATCAGATCATCCCTTAACTGGCGCAACTGAATAGTAGTATCAAGCTGTGTTCTGAGGTATTGTGATTCAATTTTCTCAATATCATCCAGAATATCTTTCAGTTCATTATCAATCTCCGTTTTATCAAGCGTGGCAACCCAGTCGCCCGAGTCAACAAGAGTACCTTCAGCTATAAGATCCTGTATCTTCACAGAACGTATACGAAGATCCCTGCTTCTCAACTCACTTGGCGCCCTGATCTCTGTTGAGTTCTTTGACCGGAGTTCCCCTGTAACAGCAATAACTATCTCAAAGCTTCCTTTCTCAACACTGGTGAACAGACTTAAAGCTTTTTCACTACTTGTGGAAGCTGAATATATTATGAGAACTATTATCAGGAAAATAATAGTAAGAACCGGGATCAGAACTTTCTTTTTCATTTGGTTATAATAATTAATTTTCCAATGTGGAAATAATAAATTAATTCCTAAAAGCCTGTAAAGGTAATTAAAAGCTAAATAAAGAATTTATATCAGAGAAAAATTAACCCGCTCTTTCTGAAAAAAGTAAAATTGAGTAAATCCGCGAATGTCTCAAAGTTCCTTTAGTTATCGGGATTTCGCAAAGAGTTCAAAGCTTATGTAACAAAAAGTTTACTTTTCATCGCGTTACTCTGCATAATTCTTAGCGTACTTAGCGGTTTTTATCAATCCTTAATTCACATTAGTAACTAAGAAATAACATTTTTTATTTTGTTAATATAATCATTTGATGTGAAGGAATCTACTCCTTCTGCATAAATCCTGATAATTGGTTCTGTATTTGATTTCCTGATATGTACCCAACCCTGATCAAAATCAATACGAAGTCCGTCTGTTTCATTAACAGGGAAACCGGCAAAGTGTTTCTTCACCTCACTCAGTATCCTGTCAACATCCCTTCCTTCCTGCAGTAAAATTTTTTCCTTTTGCATAACATAAAAGGGATAAGTATTACGAAGTTCAGAAACCCTCATCCCTTTTTCTGCAAGATGGCTCAAAAAGAGGGCAACACCTGTCAGGGCATCTCGTCCGTAATGTAACTCAGGATAAATCACTCCTCCATTACCTTCACCACCAATAATACAGTTGTTCTTTTTCATAACTTCAACAACATTTAACTCTCCGACAGGAGCAGCAAAATATTTCATTCCATACTTGTCAGTAATATCCTTAAGTGCCATAGTGGAGGAAAGGTTCGAAGCTGTATTTCCCGGAGTTTTTGACAGAACATAATCAGCTACGGCCACTAAGGTGTATTCCTCACCAAAAAAAGTCCCGTCTTCGCTGATGATAGAAAGTCTGTCAACATCAGGGTCTACAACAAATCCCATATCTGCATTCTTTTCTTTCACAAGCTCACAAATTGCTGCAAGATTTCCCGGAACAGGTTCAGGATCATGTGCGAAAAGCCCGTCAGGGATACAATTAAGCTCATATATTTCGCTTACTCCGAGACTTCTTAAAAGCTTAGGAATGACAATACCCCCGATCGAATTTATCCCATCCACGGCTATTCTGAAATTCTTTTGTTTAATACCTTCTGCATTAACCAGAGCTAACTGCCCTATCATCGAAATATGTTCATCATCAAAATTCCGCACTTCGCTAATTTTTCCTAATTCGCTATATTCCTGATAATTAAAAGCCCCGGCATCAGCATTACTTATAATGTTGTTTCCATCCTCTTCCCCGATAAATTCACCATCCCTATTTAAAAGTTTGAGTGCGTTCCAGTTTGCCGGATTATGACTGGCAGTAATAATAATACCCCCGTCAGCTTTTAATTTAACAACTGCTACTTCAACTGTCGGAGTTGTGGCCATACCAAGATTGAATACATCAATACCCATTGAACAAAGAGTTGCTGCGACCAGACTTTCAATTATGGGTCCGGATGTCCTTGCATCACGCCCCAGGACAACACTGCATTTTTTATTGTCTGCATTCTCTTTTATCCAGAGGGAAAATGCCGATACAATTGCTACAATATCAGGTGGTGTGAGAGCTTTTCCTGTTTTCCCTCCTATTGTGCCACGGATACCGGAAATCGATTTAATAAGTGTCATACAAAATGTTTTAATGTTTGAAGATAAATACTTCTCCGTAATCAGAATAATATGTCATGAAGGAATGGAAAAGTGTTAACTTTGCAAACCAAAGGAAAAATCTACTGATAACCCAGATAAAGTTCAACGAAAATAATGAAAAATCCAGATACAAATAAAAAAAAAGAAAGCAGATCTGAGAGACCCCTTACAAAAGCAACAAGGAAACCATATAAACATGCTTCAGGCAAATCAATATCTAAAAGTAGAAGTCCGCTAAGCAGGAAAGACAAAAATGAAAATTATACTGAAAAATTTAAATCTGCAAGAAAAAAGGCAGGGAGTACCGAATATTCCCTGAAAACCAATTATTCTTCAACAAATAGGAGCCCTGACAGGCAATCATCTTTATCAGCTGACGGCACCCTGAGACTCAACAGATACCTCTCTCTCAGTGGTATCTGCAGCAGACGGCAAGCCGATGAATATATTAAAGAAGGACTGGTAAGTGTAAATGATAAAATTATAACTGAATTCGGGACCAAAGTACTGCCGGGAGATAAAGTTAAGTTCAACAATGAACTGATTACTGCCGAAAAAAAAGTGTATCTGCTGTTAAATAAACCTAAAGATTTTATTACTACTGCCAAAGACAATGCGGGAAGAAAAACAGTATATGATCTTATAAAAGGAGCCTGCAGTGAACGGATATTTCCTGTAGGAAGACTCGACAGAAACTCAATGGGAGTGCTTCTTATGACAAATGACGGCGAACTTGCAGTCAGACTAAGTCACCCTAAATACAGGAAAAAAAAGATTTATCATGTTTTTCTTGACAGAAACCTTAAATTAAGCGATTTTGAAGAAATTCTAAAAGGAATCAAACTGGAAGACGGTTTTATTAAGGCCGATGATTTAAGTTTTGTAAACCCTGGGAAAAAAGATGAAATAGGGGTTGAAATTCACTCAGGAAAAAACAGAATTGTTCGAAGAATATTTGAGCATTTGGGTTATAAGATAATAAAACTTGACAGGGTTTACTTTGCAGGCCTGACTAAGAAAAATCTTCAAAGGGGGAAATGGAGATTTTTATCTGAAAAAGAAATAAATATGCTAAAAATGAATGCTTTTGAATAATCAAATTAGTCATAAAGCGGGCTTTGTAAATATTATTGGAAAACCAAATGCAGGAAAGTCAACTCTCATGAATGCACTGGTTGGAGAAAAACTTTCTATCATTACTTCCAAAGCACAGACTACACGCCACAGGATACAAGGGATTGTTAACGGAGTTAATTTTCAGATTGTATATTCTGACACACCCGGATTACTGGAACCTAAGTATAAACTTCAGGAAGCAATGCTGAAGTTTGCCCGCTCAGCTTTATCAGATGCCGACATTATTTTATTCATTACAGAGGTAGGTGATAAACATGGATATAAGGATGATTTTCTTAATGTTTTGAGGAATATGAATATACCTGTTATTCTTATTGTTAACAAAATTGACCTTTCAACACAGGAAGTGATTAACAGCTTATTGGAAAACTGGGCGCAGGCTCTTCCCTCAGCCAGCCAGATAGCCGTTTCAGCATTTTATAAATATAATGTTTCGGGCTTGTTTGAAATGATCCTTGAGAAACTTCCTGAAAACCCTCCATACTACCCTAAAGATGAGCTTACGGATAAACCTGAAAGGTTTTTTGCTGCTGAAATAATAAGGGAGAAAATTATTTTGAATTATCGTCAGGAAATACCATATTCCATTGAAGTGGATATCGAAAATTTTAAGGAGGAAAATAAAATTATACGGATCAGTGCCGTTATTTATACTGAAAGAGAAAGCCAGAAAGGAATATTAATCGGGAATAAGGGGGCCTCGTTAAAAAAAACGGGGACAGAAGCGAGACTGGATATGGAGCATTTCTTCGCAAAAAAAATATTTCTGGAATTGTTTGTGAAAGTTAGGAAAGACTGGCGAAATAATGATCTGCTATTGAAAAAGTTCGGTTATTAAAAATAGAGGTTCAGATGGGTAACATTGTAGCTATAGTAGGAAGACCTAATGTTGGTAAGTCAACTCTTTTCAACAGGCTCACAGAAAGCCGCAATGCTATTGTGCATGAATCAAGCGGTGTAACAAGAGACAGACATTATGGAAGGTCTGAGTGGAATGGTATTGGTTTTTCAGTTATTGACACAGGAGGTTATGTAACAAATTCCGACGATGTTTTTGAAGATGAGATCAGAAAACAGGTAATACTGGCTATTGAAGAAGCCGACAGTATCATTTATCTTGTTGATGTTCAGAACGGAATTACTGATATTGATGAGGATATTGCAAATATTCTGCGCAGGACAAATAAAAAAGTAATTCTTGCAGTTAATAAAGTGGATACACACGATAAGATCCCTGAAGCCCAGGTTTTTTATAAACTGGGGCTGGGGGATATTTACACTATATCATCGGCAACAGGAAGCGGCACCGGTGAAATGCTCGATTGTCTGGTTGAAACATTCTCAAAACCAACAGAAATCCCTGAGGATAATATCCCCAGAATTACTATAATTGGACGGCCAAATGTAGGTAAATCCTCATTACTTAATTCCCTTCTCGGAGAAGAAAGAAATATTGTAACTCCTTTGGCCGGAACAACGAGAGATTCAGTTTTCACTCGTTATAAAAAATTTAATCACGATTTCATTTTAATTGATACTGCCGGTCTCCGGAAAAAAAATAAGGTGACAGAAGACCTGGAATTTTATTCTGTTATGCGATCTGTCAGAGCCATTGAGTATTCAGATGTTTGCCTTCTTATGGTAGATGCCGTACGCGGAATGGAAGCCCAGGATGTAAATATTTTCCGGCTGGTTGAGAAAAACAGGAAAGGGATTGTTTTACTGGTAAATAAATGGGATTTAATTGAAAAAAGTTCCAACACCATGAAAGAATATGAGAAGATCATTAAAAAGAAAATTGAGCCGTTTGATGATGTTCCTGTTATATTTATATCTGCAATTCACCAGCAAAGATTATTAAAAGTTCTTGAAACAGCATTATATGTTTTCAATAACCGGAGGAAGAGGATCCCAACCTCAAAACTTAATGAAGTGATGCTAAAACTTATAGAGGAGTATCACCCCCCGGCCATAAAAGGGAAATTTATTAAGATAAAATATGTTACTCAGCTCCCCACTCATAATCCCAGCTTTGCCTTTTATTGTAATCTTCCTCAATACATAAAAGATCCCTATAAACGATACCTCGAAAATCGTTTAAGAGAAAATTTTGACTTCAAAGGGGTTCCATTACAGTTATTCTTCAGAAAGAAATAAAATTTTAAGAATGACGGAATTTTTTAATTGATTATCGCTAGTTATTAACAGTACATATTAAAATGCTTGAAAATAAATGAAACAATGTTTATGATACCCGGAAAGTTTCATAACACCCCTCTCCTGATTTTATACCCTGATTAATATTAAGCAAGATTGACTAATAATTGCAATGATCCAATTTAATTTCCTTTTGAATCAGAAAGATCAGGATTTTTTTTACATTTGAAATCGTTAATTATTTTCCTTTTCTATCATGAGAAAAAACTCTTTATATCTTAACTTCATATGCCTCATTGCCACTATGGGAGGCTTAATGTTTGGTTTTGACATTGCTATAATCTCAGGCACAGTGCCTTTCATTCAACCCTATTTCGGATGGGATGAACTGCAACTGGGCTGGGGAGTCAGTTCCCTTTTAGTAGGAGCAATTATAGGGGCATTTGGATCGGGTGCATTAACCGATAAATTTGGCCGTAAGAAGGTATTGATATTTGTAGCATTAACCTTTGCAATATCCTGTGCTGGTACGGCACTTGCAATAGATTCAACTGTATTTATCATTGCCCGTTTGATAGGAGGGCTGGCAGTCGGAGCAGTCTCTGTATTATCACCAATGTACGTTGCGGAAATTACTCCTCCGAAAGTCAGAGGCAGGTTCGTTTCACTCTACCAGTTAGCCATAACCCTTGGTATCCTGTTATCATATTTTATCAACTACTTATTACATGATGTGGACAATAACTGGCGCTGGATGTTTGCTACCGGAGTTGCTCCTTCCATACTATTTTTCACCGGACTGTTTTTTATCCCGGAAAGTCCACGCTGGTTATATAAAGCAGGGAAAAAGGAGGAGTCGATGAAAGTACTTACCAGGATTGGCGGCATAGAACTGGCTAAAGTGGAAATAGCAGAAATTGCAGAGTCATTGAAAGGTAATTTTAATTCAGTTTCAATATCTGAACTTTTTAAGCCAGCCACACGCAGGATAATTCTAATCGGGTTGATTCTTGCAGTGCTGGTACAGGTTTCCGGGGTTAATACTATTGTGGATTACGCTCCAAAAATTCTTATTGCAGCAGGAATTGATATAAAAAATGCCTTGCTGCAGACCTCCTTCATCGGACTTATTAATGCATTATTCACTTTTGTTGCAATAATGCTGATTGATAAAGTCGGAAGACGCTCCCTTTACCTTACAGGTTCAGCCGGAATGGTGGTTACATTAATCCTGATTGCTTTATCCTTTTTGCTGAATATGAGCGGAATTTTTACATTTATCTGCATCATACTCTTTATGGCTTTTTTTGCTGCCTGCATTGGCCCTGTATTCTGGACACTCGTTTCGGAAATATTCCCAAACAGGATCCGTGGACATGCAGTTGCCTTTGCATCATTTACACAATGGATATTCAACTTTCTTGTTGTACTTTTATTTCCGCATTTCTTTGTTTCTTTCGGAGGGGCTGTTACTTTCTTTTTCCTGGCAATTATGTCACTCGTGCAATGGACATTTACTTACTATTTCATCCCTGAAACAAAAGGTAAATCACTCGAAGAAATTGAGAATATGTGGAAAAAATAAATACTTATACTAAACTTAATAATAATGACATCCGGAGAAAGACTGCAAACAGTTTTACAACACAAACAAGCTGATAAGATTGTTGTTGATTTTGGTTCAACAGCCGTAACAGGAATACATGTGAGTACTGTTGAAAACCTGAGGAATTACTACGGTCTTGAAAAACGGCCTGTTAAAGTTGTTGAGCCTTATCAGATGCTGGGAGGAATAGATGATGACCTTGCTGAAATAATGGAAATAGATGTAATCGGTTTATCCCCAAGGAATAATCTTTTCGGATTTGAAAATAAAAACTGGAAAGAATTTCGCACTTTTTGGGGACAAGAAGTACTTGTACCAGAAAATTTCAACACTAAACTTGATCAGAAAGGAGACTTATTGATTTATCCTGAAGGAGATACCACATCTGACCCAAGTGGGAGGATGCCTCAATCAGGGTATTTCTTTGACACCATAATTCGTCAGCCTTTAATCGATGAAGCAAAATTAAATCCGGAAGATAACCTGGAGGAATTCAGCTACATTTCTGATGAGGATGTGGAATATTGGAAAATAAATATTCAAAATATTTCCGGTTCAGAAAAAGGGATAATGGCAAATTTCGGAGGTACAGCCTTTGGAGATATAGCTCTTGTCCCCGCTCCATTTTTAAAAAACCCAAAAGGAATTCGTGATGTAACCGAATGGTATATATCAACTGTGGCCCGTACTGATTACATTCATGCCATATTCGAAAAGCAAGCTGAAATTGCTCTTGCCAACCTTACAAAGCTGGCTGAGATAGCAGGAGACAAAGTAGATGTTGTTTTTATTTGCGGGGCTGACTTTGGAACACAGGATTCACTTTTCTGTTCCCCGGAAACTTTTAATGAGTTATACAAACCCTATTATCTTAAAATAAATGATTGGATACATCAGAATACTTCATGGAAAACTTTTAAACATTCCTGCGGGGCTGTATATAATCTAATCCCAAACTTTATTGAATCCGGATTCGATATCCTGAATCCCGTTCAGATCAATGCAGCGGGAATGGATCCGGCAAGATTAAAGGAAATGTTTGGTGATAAAATCGTATTCTGGGGTGGAGGTGTGGATACACAAAAAATGCTGCCGTTTGGGAAACCTGAGGAAGTTGAATATCAGGTTATGAAACAATGCGAGATACTTGGAAAGAACGGGGGATTTGTTTTTAACACAGTGCATAATGCCCAGGCCAAAATACCAGTGGAAAATATGGTGGCTATGATTAATGCAATTAAGAAATTTAATGGCCTCTATTCCGGGTAAGGGATTAAACGATTACACAATTTAACGATTAAACAATT
>CAZGKF010000029.1:0-33963 GCA_964526475.1 uncultured Bacteroidaceae bacterium | reverse complement strand
AACGATTAAACAATTGAACGATTGAACAATTGAACAATTAACCAGCTTCTAACTAATTGCATCGTTTCAAAAAATTTAATTCTTCAAATAAAATAAGCTTTTTCCCATCAAACATATTCTCTTTCTTTGCGTTATTAAAGTCAGGGAAATTTCTTAATTTTAAACTTTATTAATCAATACATGAGGGTTAAGATACTCATAAAATGGATATTTATTCTGAGTATTATGTCAGGGTGTGGAGAAATAGTATCATATCCCGAGATACCCAATGTAGAATTCAAAGCCTTCAACCTCTATACCTCAACTGATATTTTAGGGAACCAGATACTTTTAGGAAAACTTGATATTGATTTTACCGACGGAGACGGAGATGTAGGAATGGATCAACCTTCATCCGGAGATCTCCCCGATACCCTTCAATTTAACCTTTTCCTTAACCTGTATGAAGTAAAAAACAAGATACCCCATAAAATAGAAGGTCTGGAAGGTGAACTCAAATACAGGATACCTTTTATGGAAAGAATCGGTCAGAATAAAACTCTTCAGGGCACAATTACAATAGATATCGAATATAAATCAATAGAATACGACACTATCATCTACACCTTCCAAATCCTCGACCGGGCTTTCAACAGAAGTAATACCGACACAACAGGCTTAATAATATTTTCAGGTATTGAACTATAATCCTTAATTAATTCTTACTGAAATTATAAAATTCCTCTTCAAACTGACTCATTGTGCGCACACCTTCATATACCATCATCCTGAATTTAAAAAGTGCCGTTTCACCTGGTTCCAATATTAAGTTCCTGTGCTGTGGATTTTCAACTTCCAGTTTTTCCTGAAATTCATACTGACCTATTGGATTGGCCGCGAAGCAACCATATCCTCTTGCGTGCCAATATGTTGGAAAGTTCAAGCTTTGGGGATGATGAAAGATGGCAATACCAATTTTCTTACCCTCTTTCTCTCCTTCGAGCCTGACCCAGGCAGATCTTTTTCCCCAGATATTTTCTTCCGTTTTATCCCCTTCTGCATTTAAATAGGACCTCGAAAAACCACTTTTCCCGGTACCGTTGTTTGAAGCAAATATATTTGTAAGTATTCTAAAAACCTGATTTCACTATCCTGTATTTCTATATATATCTATATATCAAAAACATACAATATTATAACATGAACATCAGTACATACCCCTGCCTCAACAACCTTTAGATTTGTATTAGCTTGTTAACAAGTTCAATTAACAAAGACTATCTATGTAGCTATATTATTAACATTCAAATGATTATATCAATAATGGTGTTTTAGAGGCACCCATTATATTTTTATTCCCATAAACAATACATCGTCTACCTGCTCGAGGTCTTCCTTCCAAAGCATGAAATTATTTTTTATATAGTTATATTGTTCATCCATGGGTTTATCATGTATATCCCTTAAAAGGTTTTTAAGTCTTACCATTTTAAACTTCTTCCCCAAAGGTCCTCCAAACTGATCAGGATAGCCGTCTGAGAACATGTAAACAATGTCTCCCTTTCGCAGGGCATACTTTTCATCAATAAACTCCTTATCTTCAAAACCCTCATCCATTCGTCCACCAACGGAGCTGCGACTCCCCTTCACATAGATCTGTTCTCCTCCCGTGTAAATTATTAAAGGCCGCATGGCCGATGCCACACACAATTCATTTGTAGACAGGTTAATTTCAGCAACAATTATATCCATGCCATCATTCGATCTTTCAGCTTCACGATTTTGGTTCAGAGCTTCTTTAATCTCCAGATCGAGAGTTAACAGCAGATCGGAAGGAGATCTGACATCCTTCCGTGCACATATATCTTTTATCAAAGTAGTACCTATCATCGACATAAATGCTCCCGGAACACCATGTCCTGTGGAATCGGCGCATACAATAAGGAATTTATTTCCCCAAACCCGGTCATACCAGTAAAAATCACCCGATACAATATCTTTAGGCTGATAAAAGACAAAACTGCCTGTAAAATGATCCTGAAGACGTTTAACAGGAGGAAGAATACTCGCCTGTATCCTCTGGGCATAGTTTATGCTGTCGGTAATGTCCCTGTTTTTATTTTCTATCTCTTCTTTTTGCTCCATTACCTCTTTTGTTCTTTCATCAAGGGCTCTTTGCAGATATTCCTGTATCTTTCTCTGTTTTCTTTCACGGAGTTTGATGATAACATAAACAGATGATACAATAATTATAAAAACTGTTAACACAAACCACCAGGTTTTCCATGGAGGAATTTTAATGCTGATCTTCAATGAAAGAGGAATTTCTGTACAAATACCAGCTTCATTACATGCTCTCAAGAGGAAGGTATAATCACCATCCTCAACCCTGCTGTAAACTACGTATGGTATTGAGGTAGGATCAGACCAATCGTCATATCCTTCCAGGCGGTACTGATAAGTAACCTTTTCCGGATTACGCAGATTAATCCCTATAAAGTCTATCCTGATTTTATATATATTGTAAGGTAATTCAACAGGTCTTGTAAAATCATAATCCAGATCAGAAATTTTTAATGATGTAATATTTAGCTTTGGGGGTACATTATTGTATTTTTCCCTGCTATGGTCATATACAATTATTCCTTGTGAAGTTCCAAAAACAACATTATTCCTACTGTTCCTTGTTACTGAATTATAATTAAAATCCACGGTAATTCCCTGGTCAACTGAAAACTCCTGTACGATTCTTTTAAAAGGATCAATACGGCTCATGCCCATTCTGTGGCCTACCCATATCATTCCGTTAGCATCGGCAGACAGACTGTAACAATAATTTGATCTGAGACCATCGGCTGCTGTGTATTGCTCCAAACTGTCCGGGGCGAATAAGAAAACACCTTCCCCATTTGTAGCCGCCCATAAATTTCCATTATTATCTTCAGTGATGGAGACAAACTCCATCTCACCCCAGGATTCTATTGTAAGTTCATTCTTCGTTTCCAGATTATAAATCCCGTTTGACCTTGTAGCTATCCATGTTTTCCCTTTCGAATCAATATAAACATGTCGTATCCTGTTATGTGGCAAGCCTTCAGAGGTGGTTAACTTTTCTGTTTCTCCCGATTCCAGATCAAATATAAAAAGGCCTCCATTAGTTGCAGCAAATAATTTTGAATTCTTATAAGCAAAAGAATTAATAACATTTTCAAGAGAATTCGAAGAAACAAAGAAACGATTGGCTTTATTGGCATTTTTCTGAATATAATAAATGCCGTTTCTATTTGTTCCTATCCAGATAACACCTTTATCATCCTTAATTAAAGCAGTTATTTTGTCCTCAGGTAATCCTGATCGTGTATTAAAAAAGACGGGGCTGGTCTTTCCTGTGATATCAATTTTAATGACCTCTTTTTCTCCTCCAAGCCAGTATGTATCATTATCGACTAACAGTGATGAAATATTATTATTGAAATCTACTGCATCAATAGAATAAAATAAAAAAGCCTGGTTGTTCAGTACAATCAATCCTCCACCATAAGAAGCAAACCATAGATTACCTTCATAATCTTCAAATATGCTTTTTATATAAGGCGTCCCCAGGCCGTTATGCTCATTAAAATAAGTTTTTTCAACAAATTGATTTTTCTCATCAATTTTGAGTTTAACAGCACCCTGGCCCTCAGTAGCTAACCATATACTACCCTCATCATCCTGAAATACATCCTGAATATTCAGCTTATTAAGATTATAATCCTGTCCGGTAGGAGAAATTGAATATCTGCCGTCACCTTCTTCAGTCACACGGAATAATCCTTCATCCTCAGTCCCAACCCAATAATGATCCTTATTTTCTTTATTATAAATAGTCTGAATATTAGTAAATGGTATTTCATCGAATCTTTTTATTAACTCCACTTCATCTCTGTCATCAAAGTATTTAAACAAAAAAAGTCCTTCAAACGTTCCAGTAAGTAATTCCCCGCTTCTGAGCATGCATACAGAAGTAATCAATTGCCCCTCAAAGCCTTGATTTATATAAGAAAGTTCATACTCTTTACCAACTCTGATAATTCCTTTTCCTTGTGTAGCAACCAGAACATTGCCCTTTTGATCTTCAGCAAATCCTTTAATTGCACTTCTTTGATTCTCGATGGGCGTTAAAAGCCGGAAACTGATCCCTTCCAAAACAGCAATCAATCCATTATCAAAACCAAACCAGGTGCGTTTTCCTGAGTCTATAAAACTTTTTCTTACAGGAGAATCAGGAAGCGAATCACCTGGAAAACTTTTTATAAAATTAAACCCGTCAAATCTGGAAATACCTTCTCCTGTTCCGAGCCATAAAAACCCATTTTCATCCTGGGTGATAGTATAAATGAAATTATCACCCAGCCCGTCATCCGGGCCATAAGTCTTAAACCTGTAATTTTGAGAAATCAGGATAGAATTCCACGGAACTAATAACCCAAAGGAAAAAATAATAAATAAGCCTATCTTAAAAGTTCTGTATTTCAAATTAATTATTCTTTGGGTTTAACTCCGATTGAATATTTATACTGAGGAACTCCTCCAATTGGACTTGTAAAGAACTCCAGAAGCTCCCCGTATTGGTTCTTAACATAAATAACTACATTATTATTCCGTACAGGCGGATTTTTTCTTTTAATAAGTTGTATATCCAATGAAGTATTTTTTTCTTCTTCGTAAATTTTAAACTCACTTTCTGACCATTCATCTTCTACTGAAATTTTAGCCAACTGACCTTTTCTTGCTACAGAAACAACTTTTATAAACCCGTCGCTGTCCCAATCAAAATTCCATAATTTAACCGTGATGGTACGGTCATCAACATACGGATAAATATGTGATACTTCCTCCGGATCGTTATGTAATCTGAATGTGTATTCATAAGCAAACGCGTTGGCTCCTTCAACAGATTTAATGGAATTTGGATCGGTCGAAAGAAAATATCCATATAAATTCCCATCATCTCCTGATACACCTTCAGCGATTATTTTGAACACATAACCATCCCATCGCTCAGTATATTCTCCTTCGGTAGGGTTAAAAGGACCAAAAGTATACCAATTATTATCATATCTCGTATCTTCACCAAATGTTCTGGTAGCAAGTAAAACCCCACTCCGGTATTTACCAGCCGGATCTGTTCCGCGGGCATCCTCATCTGACCATGCCCCTTTGCCTCCATAAACAGAATAATTTGTTCTGGTATCCCATACACCATTAATTTCATCATGTTCACCTCCTGTATCAGGATCAATAACCCTTATATAAACAGGTTGATTAAAGTCTTTAGGTATCAAAAAGAAAAATGTTTGCGAAAAATCATCATCCCCCCAGCTTGTTTCGGCATTCTTTCCAAAAATAACAAGGAAATGGATGTTTTCATCTTCATTAGGAACCGGTTGTGCCTTCAGATCATTCCCAACCCAGGATAAAAAGATCATAAAAAGGGTGAAAATTCGTGCCAGCGATATTTTAATATGTTCAGGCAATTTTTTTCTTTTTAATAATAATTGTCAATTCAAAAATTATGCAAATAAACCTATTTTTATAAGATATTAAACAAACAAAAAAAACTTCTGGAAAAAATTTTATTCCTCCAGCACAATTATTGCTTTATAAGAACACAATATATCTGTCTCCCCATTCTCTCCATTCTCTCTTGTAACACCAAGTTTGATATTATAATTACCTGGTGTGTGAAAGATATATTTAACTGTAGCCCCAACAGCTTTTCCCCCATCCCCAAAATCCCAGTAAAACTCCCCCGGTAATATATCACCGAGGTATGATTCCAGTCCGCTAAGCTGGATTTCATTTCCTGAAGTAACAGTATCAGGGCATGTTATATAAGCCTGAATGGTCTTTTTCAGATCCATCTCATATTCAGCCTGGTTGAACATAACCTCTTTAGTTAAAACGTCAACTACATCAAGTTTAATAATATATATCCCCGGCTCCAGATAACAATGTTCCGCTTCTACAGCTTCAATACTGCTTCCATCACCCATTGACCAGACATATCTGTATAAAGAGGTGTCAATCTCCATTGTATTCCTTTCGTAGAAGACAAAACAGAAATTATCCATTTTCTGTTGCTGACAGACATTAAGTGTCGGCAAGGTAGACTCAAACATAAAGATATCAAGTGAACCGCGACGTGCGGACGTTACAAATCCTTTTTGAAAATCATCATCTATGATTAAAGTGAAATCGTCCATCGGAGAATTAAAAGGAGGAGGTAATTTCACAGGAAGAGTCCATTCATTATTGTATAACTCCGTATAATAAAGGTCATATCCACCAGCTCTGATATGTCCGGCAGAAGAAAAATATAATCTTCCTGTGGAATGAAGGTATGGATAAATATCGTTCTCAGGAGTGTTTACGTTTGGCCCCAGATTTTCCGGAAGAGTCCATTTCCCATTTTCAAATCTTGCAACATACAGATCATAACCCCCATATCCCCCTTCCCTGTCTGAAGCAAAGTACATAATATTTCCATCTGCACTTAATGCAGGATGGGTTGTTTTTGACAAGGGATCATTATGTTCAAATTCTCTGATATTAGTCCATACATCATTTATTTTATCAGCAAAAAATAATCCGAAATTTGGATTATCCCTGCGATTATCACCAAACTTCTTTATAGTAAAATTCCTCGTAAATGCAATAACATTCCCTTCCCTATTCAATGTAGCAGGGCCATCGTTTTGCGGAGTTTTTAAGTTAGGTGATAATAGTCTGGGGGTTTCCCAGTTGCCATCTTCATCCAATTGAACCTCCCAAATATTAAAAAAGTTCCTTCGTTCACCATCAGTGTAAGACAGAAATGAACTTAAAGGTTTATTTGAAGAATAAATAATACCATTCCCTGTAAATCCGGTGACTACCTCATCAGTTGCCCTTGATGTTAAGCTGAAAGGTTTAAATGTGTAAATATTCTGAGCTTTCATGTCAATGAGAAACAAGACTAAGACCAGTATAATTACAATATATTTTCCTTGCATCATAGCGCTAAAAATAAAACGGACTTTCAACATCAGCCCTGAACTTTAATTCATACCTGAGCATTATTTCATGTGTACCGCTGGCAACACTGCTGAGATCGGTAAATGAGTGATCATATGCATAGCCTATTTTTAATTGGCGATTAACCTGTACTTCCATCATTGCTGTTAATTCTCTACCCATCTTATATGCTCCTCCAAGCCAGAGAACATCTTTGAATAGAATTAAATGCATTCCTGCCTGGTAATCTATATCCTTCAAGCTATAATCAATCATTACTGCAGGTTTTACCTTAAAATTCTCACTAATATTCCAGACATATCCTGCCATAAATATAAAATCATAGTTGTTGAAATCGTGCACAATCTGACCCACACTATCCGGTTTACTCAGAAAAAAAGGAACAGAAAGCCCAAGGTAATATTTTTGGTTATAAAGATAAATACCAGCTCCAAAATTAGGAGTGAATCCTTTTTCATTTACGAAAACCAAATCCCCTTTATCTTTAAGTTCAAGATTATCAAAGTTATTGGAATAGTAATATGCTCCTCCTCTTAATCCCATGGACAACCTTGAACCCTTCAACCATATCCTGTATGCGTAATTAAACATTATACTGTTAAACTGTGTAACAGGATTTGTAAAATTATCTGCCATAAGCCCAAGAGCCACTTTATCATTTTTCATAGGTGTATGCAGACTGACTTTCTGGGAAACAGGGCTTCCGGTGATCCCTGTCATATGATTTTTATGCAAAACAGAAATACTGAATGCATCCCGGGTACCCGCATATGCAGGATTAAGCACAAGCCCGTTGAACATATACTGACTCAGACGGGGCAGATAAGGAACGTCCTGTCCACTTAAATTGTCAATGACAAAAAAGAAAATAAAGATCATATTTAAAAAAGCAATTTTCCTCATCTGTATTTTATTCAGTTTTTAATACAAAGAATCCTTTATAAACGAATTGACTGCCTTTATAATTTATTTTCATAACATAGTAATATGTACCATCACCTGCAAGATTCCCGAAAATTGTTTTCCCGTCCCATATAACAGCATTATCTGCAGCTTCCAGTTGAGTTTCATTAGTCAGCTCACGAACAAAAGCTCCGGAACTGTTAAAGATCGTAAATACATAATTCATCTCACTATCGGAACGGTTAATTCCTTCAGCATAAAGAAATTCATTGAGTGGATCTCCGTTAGGTGAAATTCCTTCATAGATCTTAATATTCTTCCTCTCAATTACAATAAAATCTGTTTTTATATCGCAAACTCCATTAGCTATTGTATACACAACCTTAGTTGGATCATTTATTATTAGCTCTGAAAGCTGAGCTGAAATATCATTCTGAGCAGAAATATCTCCGGGTCCTGATTCTATATTCCACGATCCAGTTCCCGCACTGGGCGCGGAAGCAGTAAGAAGAATATTATCAAACATAAAAAGGATGTAGGGTGAAGAGCCTGTGGAATCAGTCAAAATAACAGCATCTTCTGGTTGCTCATAAAAAATCACTGTAACTGAATCTTTTTTTTCACCACAACCCGGAGTGGACTCAACATAATAGAATTTTTCAGATAATGAATTAAAGTTAGTGGCGGTAAAACCAGCAGGAGTAACAGGATTAACTGGATTGTCAATAACCACCAAGGGGTTAAGGTTCCTCCACTCTCCATTTCCTATATCAGGTAGCGCATTCAATGTAATTGAACTGGCACATATTTCCTCCACATCATTCATATTAATAACAGGCCTTGCTGCACGATATACATCCAGATTTATCTGATGCAAATCAAGATTTGAGGCAGTTGCATTACATCCATTATTATCTGTGAGACTTGTCAGTTTGAATGAAAATGCATTAGGTTCAGCACCATAAACAGAAACTTTAAAAGAGCTCGTATCGCTGGGGATATCCTGAGATATATCACCCGGGGCAATCCCATCGGTGTACTTAAGCGCATATGGAGCCGTCCCCTTTTCTATATCCACTTTAATAAAGAGTTCCTCGTCATCACACAAGATCATATCCGGATCGGAACCAGTTAGTGAATTCAATACAGGTAATGAATTTATCCTTATCAATAATGCTGATGTTGTGTCTTTGCATGAACCTGAGTTTACGATCCGACGGAAATATAATGAATCGGTTAGTGTCTGTGGCTGATAATCTTCCTGGTTACTGGTCTGACTACCTGGTTCCCACAAGGTATTATTCGTGCTTTCCTCCCACTTAAAAAGATAACCTAAGCCATCTCCTCCTTCAGGATTACTGCTACCATCAAGAATTGAAGGCGGAGTATTAAAGCAGGTATAAAGGGGTGAAGCTGTAAGAATCGTATTACCGGTAATGGAAGGCTGTACTTCGATCTCCACATTCCCCGAAAAACTTTCACATGTATTGTTTGGTCCGGAGAAAACAGCTCTCCTGTAAAATGTTGTGCTACTCAGTGCAGGCGGGGAATAATTCCGCATCTCACCCTGAGGAATGGTAAGTCCCCAGCTACTGCTGCCGTCAGGACTTTTCTGCCATTCATAAATATAACTTCCTGTCCCCCCAACAGGAAGAGTTCCCCCCAGCTGAACAGGTGCAGTATTTTCACAAATAACCTGTGATGCACTTATGATATTATTCGATAGTGCAGGTAAAACTTTTACCAGAAAAGAATCACTTACATTAACACACACATCAGAAACTCCTGATTTGACAATCCTTCTGAACCATGTAGAATCTGAAAGACTTCCAGGCTCAAAAGGTTGAAGAACAGAAATTTCTTCTCCAACTACCCATGAACCAGAAGGATGAAATTTCTTTTCCCAAACATACTTATATGTTCCATCTCCTCCGGTTGGGTGATCCCCTTTTAGTGACATGGTAGGTAACCCACCACATAAAACTGTATCGCCATGGCTAAGAACATTATTCTGAACAGGAGGAAGTACGGTTATTTTTATGGTGTCACTAATATTGACACAGGTATTATCTGGCCCTGAAAATACTATTCTCCTGTAATATGTAGTATCTGTAAGTATACCAGGGGCATATCCTGGGGTATTTACAAGCTCGGACCATGAATCAGGTAATACTGTACTTTGCCATTGATATTTCCGGTCGCCGGCAAGCCCTCCAACAGGAGCACTCCCGGTAAGAGCAGCAGGCTGTTGTTCATGGCAAATTATCTGATCAGCAAATATATTGTTATTTGTAAGCAGGGGTAAAACAAGTATTTTGACTGAGTTGCTTGAATCTATGCATGCCCCTGAACTCACTTTCCTCCGGTAAAAAGTACTTGTGGTTAAAACGGGAGTGTCGTAAGAGAATACATTATTTATTCCCGTTGCGGGCTGCCAGTTCGAATCATCAGAACTTTCCTGCCATACATAAGTGTAAGTACCTGTGCCGAGTGCCCCTTCTACAGGAGAAGGTGCCGTTAACTGACCTGCGGAAAGCTGTGAGCAAATAGTGTCATTATCAAGTATATTATTATTGAGAATTGCCGGGTGCACAGCTACCATCATTGCAAAGGATGTGTCAACCAGCTGCCCGTCAGAAATAATACGACTAAAATAAGTGGTATCTGTTAAAGCAGGAGCTGCATATGTTTGCTGGCTATTTATACCGGATGCATCAAGCCATGGTCCCTCTTCGGATATTTCCGATTTCAGCCATTTGTATGTATAAGGCCCGCCACTTCCTCCTTTGGCCGGTGGCGGATCTAATATACCGGGAATATTATTCTCACAAATTACCTGATCATCCACAAGGCGGTTCTCAAGAAATCCTCTTCTCGGAATAATAAGGTTCCCAAGCCTGTTCCCCAGCCCTCCGTTTAATGCTCCATATGAGTGCAATCCATCATTATCCGCCCATCCGGCTGATCCCGAATTTTGTTCAAGGCTTACATTTTCAGGAGTGAATAATACATTACTCTGACTGAACCAGAAAAATCCGCCACCTCCACCACCACCAGGACCTGTGGTATCAGATTTCACTACTACATGCCCTCCATTACCCCCTTTCACTAATACCATTGCTGCATCAATAAATTCAACAGCATCGATAATGACTGACCCACCACCACCTCCTCCTCCTGCTCCGGCAGATGCTATTTCAGTTACTGATTCTCCATTGGCAATAATATTAAACCCGTTGGATTTCACCTTGTTCGCTGTAAAAATAATTATCCCTCCGCCATTTCCTCCAGGAGTGGCAAAATGACTCTGATCAGGATCCTGGGTTCCTGTGCCCCCTCCTCCTCCCATAAAAACACGGTTTTCATAAGTGCCTGAATTTGTATAAAAAGTATTAAGCGACTGCCCGCCAATTCCTCCAAGATCTCCGGCAGAACTGCATACAAAATGTTCCTTACCTCCTTTCCCTCCATTCCCGAAATTTGCACCTCCACCACCACCTGAATATTTAGCATTACCGCCTGACCCTGAATTCCCTGCCCTTAATCTCCCGCGCGGATAGGGAAAAGCCTCAAAGCTGATCCCCTCTCCTCTGACAGCACCGCTATCTTTCGCAGCAAGTGTAAAATAATCTTCCTGATAACCAATATCAACCGAAGAGCAGGTACCCTGGTATTTCTCGCTCCCAGGATCAGACCCCTTAAATCCCTTTCCGGACACATCAATGTCAGCCTGAAGCTCAAGTGTATTTTTAACAATAAATGCAAGTACACCACCTGTTCCTGTTACCGAATCCCATGCCTTGCATGTAAGTGTATCCGAAAAAACGACATTCTTATACTTTGGAACTGTTACCAGTTGCGCCCTCTCAATTGATGAAATATCTGTTACACCAGGTAAGGTGCTATTGAAAATGACAAGATTGTTAAGGTAGTCAACTGTATCTATATATATTAAAGCATACTTTCCGGTATTATTCAATGAGTTAATTACCCCTTTATTACCACCGGACGTATATACAGTAGCTCCTTTGCTGACAATAAAAAGAACTATTTCATTTTTATTGAAAACAGATGCATCAGTAACATACACTGAATCAGGGTTTGTATTTACTTTGGCAACGATGGAAACGACTGATCTGTAATCATTAATGATACTATCTGTAATAACTGTAGTTTGCGAGTGTAGCTCAGCAAATATAAAAACTAAAAGGACTGTAAATCCTGTACGGAGTATCCTGAAACTGTAGGCTGATATCAAAATTACAATCTTTCTTAAAAATTTAAGCTAAAATACTACTTAATACGCATATAACAGTAGAAAGTTATTAAAAATGAAAAAATTATTCCCGTCTTTTAAGATACCCGGGTTTAACCCTGTTTATGAATTTCTTTATATTTTGAATTGTTATTGCATGTCGTGTGGTTCCCCTTACTCCGAATAGATAAGAATACGGATGCAGTTGCTCAACATTTTCACACAATATGTTAAACATGGCTAATAGCGGAACAATTGCAAACATTCCGGGAATACTCCATACCATACCGGCAGCAATAATACCAATGATAATAACCATTGGATTTATTCTCAGGTTATTACCTACTATGTTTGGTGTTAAAATGTTGTTTTCCAAAAAATGAATAACAGCATACATAAGAGCGACCTGTAATGCAAGGGAAGGAGATTCCCCTGTAAGTAAGGCAAATAAAAACGGTATCGTTCCGCCTATAAGTGTACCGAAATAGGGAATAAAAGTAAATAAAGCAGAAACTATTCCGAAAACAACAGGATAATCAATCCCTACAAGAATCATCGCTCCTGTATTAATAAAGCACAAAATGATTACAACAGTTGATATGCCACCCATGTAGCGCGAAACTACAGTAGAAAACTCCCTTAAGACTTTGATTGCTATCAGTTTTCTCTCCGGATTAACAATTTTAAGAATGAAATACGCGAGTTTTGTACGATAAAAAAGAAAAAGGAAAATATAAACAGGGAGAATCCCTAATCGAAAAATTGTTTCCGTTGTTGCAGAAAACACGTTATTAATAAAATCGTTACCCGACTCAAATAAAGATCTGACTCTCAGCCTCAGAAACTGAGCCAGACGTAAATCCTTAATTCCAAATTCATTCTCAATTAATTCTTCAAGCTTATCGATATTCCCCAAGGCACTTTGCCTATAACGTGGAAAATCATTCAACAGATTGCCAGCCTGCTTGTAAATGAAAAAAATTATCAGCCCAACACAGGTTAAAAAAAATAAGATACTTAGAATGTTAGCAAGAATTCTGGGAAAACCTTGTTTCTCTAAATAGTATGCCACGGGATAAAGCAGATAACCAAATAAAACTCCCAGAACAATCGGATAAAGGAAATCTCTCGCCGCAATCACGGAATGGAAAAAAAGAATCAGTAATAACAATATAAGCGTTACTCTTACTGAAATCGGATATTTACTCAACATAAGTCAGCCTATTCTATTAATTTAGGTAAAGTAACGAAGAAAATCGTTCCCTTATTCAACTCTGTCTCATAATAAATATCACCACCGGCATTGGTCACAATATTCCGGGCTATAGCCAGACCCATTCCCATACCACTTGACTTTGTGGTAAAATTTGGCTGGAATAACTTCCCTTCAATTTCTTCAGGGATACCTTTCCCGTTATCTTTTATTTTAGCAACTATTTTATCCATAGTTGATTCTATCTCTATTTCAATCAGACCTTTCTTCCCATCAGGAATAGATTGAATTGCATTTTTTACAAGATTGATGAACACTCTGGATAATTGCTCCTTATCTCCCCAGATTTCAAGTTCTTTATAAACTCCCTGATCAAGTCTTATGGTAATATCCTTTGTGTTTTCAAAAAGTCTTGCCACGTTTTTAATTATCCCGATGATATTTATTTTTTCGTTCTGTACAGATGGCATTTTTGCAAAATTAGAAAATTCAGTTGCAATGCTGGAAAGATTATCAATCTGCTCAATCAAAGTCCTGGCAAGCTTCTCAATTTGCTGTTCCCTGTTTTCTTTATCTTCTTTCCACGAACGCTGTAAATGTTGAACCAAAAGGCGCATCGGGGTAAGTGGGTTTTTTATTTCATGGGCAACCTGTTTTGCCATCTCCCGCCAGGCTGATTCTCTTTCTGATCTTGCCAGACGTTCCGCACTTATTATTACCTGATCTATCATCTTATTATATTCATTTATCAGACTTCCAATTTCATCTTTTCCCCTGTAATAAATCTTTTCACTTCCCTCATTTAATCTGAAACGTGAAATATGATCCTGAATTATCCTTAAAGGCCGGGTAATTGCATTCGCCATAAAAACAGCAATTGTTATAGTAAGAAGGGTTAAAAGAACGAGGATATTCACTATTGCTACGACAAGATTCGTCATGTCAGCCGTTAACTCACCCTGTCTCGTGAAATAAGGAATATTCAGATAGGCCAGAAGTTTGTTCTCTGAATTTACAAAAGGAAGATATGCTGATAAATATTTAAGTTTCCCGATACTTTCTATATGGATGAATTCTGAACGTTTGTTATGGATCATTTCATTATATGCAACTGCGTCCATATTCTCTCCCTTTAATCCAATATTGAAAACCTCCGGGCGGCTGGATGCCAAAAGCCATCCGTATTCATCATATAAATTTATGTCGGTAAAAAAAACATTCGAAAATTTTTGCAGAAGCTCCTCAAGATTATAATATTTCTGATCCGACCAATTTCTCAGATCCTTTTCGAACTCAAGCTTGTGAATAAGTTCAATATATAAAGATTGGGACTTCTCCCTCAGGTTCTCAATATTCCTGTTCTCATATTGTCTGATGGAATAATAAACCATTCCGCCTCCGATAAGAAGAAGAGAGAAGATAAGAATAGCTGACATGGTAAATTGCACTTTCTTCTTGAAGTTCCAGTGTAAATCTGCGAGCAGAGGTCTTATTCCGGTAAACAAAAGGATTAACACAAGAATAAAGAAGTAAAAACCAAATATATAGGAGAATGATATAAGAATATCAATGAAGAATACCGCAGGTCGGGTAACAATAATTGTATTGTCTTCATCAATATTATATATTACGTGTTCAAATCCTTCTAATTCAATACTCATGAAACCTTCTGTGCCATCGGTATATACATCTCTGGCCATTCTGTAAGAAAAAGGTCCTGAAGAATAAATTAGATTATTGCGGAAATATTTAGCATAGGAATAAACTTTGTTTGCATCTAAAGAATTATATTTCCCCTCAAGCAACAATTCAGGATACCCTAGTCCCTCCGACAATAATCTTGAATCCAGTTCTATGAAAACCGTAACCTCCCTGCCTGCCTGCCTGAATATTACCGGAGAAAAATAACTTATCCTTCCATTCCTGTTATCAAGAAAATAAAACCCGGTATTTGGAACCTGAAGTGCGTACTCCATAATTTGTTCATAAAAAAAATCATAACAATGTGCCCATTTGTCTTCAGGAGGTAAAATATATACACTATCATGAGGCTGGCAAAGGGTTATCTGTAAATCGTAATTGTTCCAGTATCCCGGGAAATACTTACGCTGTATTGTATTATAAATTTTTTCAAAATCTATATCTTGTCCGAATATAAGTTCCCTAACTTCAGAATCCTCAGGCAGTTTACTGCTGATATTCACAAACAGGAGTTCTGCAACCGGATCATGTTCAGATGAAAGATTGACAGCAATAATTCGCATATCAGATCTTGTTTTCATCTTAGTGAATCGAACTACTTCAATCATAATGAAAACAGAGAACAGCAAAATATAAATAACAAAGCTTGAAAATTGATAATCAGTTCTTCTTTTAATTCTGAAATAATAGAGAAGAATACTTATTACAATAAAAAAGACAAGGCTCTCAGGAAAAATATCCAACTCAGGAATAAAAAATATTGCAACTATTACAATATTTAAAATTGTCAATAATAATAAAGCCTCCCTTTTCCTATTAAGTCGTTTTAATATTCCGAAAATCTTATCAAGAAGAAGTGCATATGAGGCGAAAACCAATGCAATTAGCAAAAATCCCAGAAAAGTATAAGCTGAAATATCCTGAACTTTATAGGTTTCAAATGCAATCGATGAATCCAGGATAAGACTCCTGATTAAAAAAGTCTTAATAACAAACAGGGATAAGATAATCAACCCGCACAGAGAGACAAGAGTAATTCTGTAGAATCTGTATTTATTTAGCTTTGACGGATCAAAATAAACATCAAGGTAGAAGTTATATACCACAAAAAATCCTGAAATGGTAAGCAGTAAAAGATCCCCAAGTGAAGGAAGAAATGGTGAACGGGCAAATTTCCCCGGAGAAAAAATCTCAAGACTAAAAATAAATTCAGGAATTCTAAAATAATGCAAGAGGACATAAAAAGAAATAAGTATCAACGTTACCGCAATAAAAAGATAGTTTTTCATATCCCCGGGAGCATTGTGCAAAAACTTTCTTAAAAAATACAGAACTAGAAAAAAAACAAGAACGTATAATAAAAGAGTGATAAGAAAACCTCCAACATTATCTCTTTTAGCCATCGTGAAATCAAGTGAAAAAAGGTATTCACCTTCTTTGCTGAAAACCGGATTTACGGATGTGTCGTTAGGAAAATCAATTTCCACTTCATCCGGCAATTTAAAACTTTCCTGGAATTCACCTTTTAAAACCCTGTTCTCATAAGGATATTCCGAACGTATTACTATCAATCCCGTAAAAGTATAATCATTATGAGTAATACTTTTCCTGAGTACCCATGAATTAGATAATTTAAAAAATCCTGGCTCCTTAACCAATTGTAAAGAAGAAGGAACCGGAATTGCATTGCTGGTCCAAATAATAAGACTGTCCAACTCATAAACAAAGAATAATATTCCTTCGTCCATATAATAAGGAGCGTATTCCTCAATAAGCTCATCATTAACTGTGTTCCCTGCATCATCCGTAATTCTCTCACAGATCTGTCGCAGTGCTGATTCTGTTTTTTGTTCCTTTATATGCAAAACCTTATTAAATCTTTCCATATCCCCCGGTCTGAACGCACGGTTAGTATAACTGTAATCACTGTAAACAGCAATTATCAACACTGCTATCATAAGCACGAATGCCCATTTACCCTTTTGGATACAATTTAATAAATCGCTGAGAACCATAATAAAAACTGAAGTTTTTTTAGTGCAATCTGTATTCAAATACCCTCCAATTCTAAACTCAAAATTACATTAATATTAATGATGATACTTCTCTCCCCTCAAAATAGTTAAAGCTCTGTAGATCTGTTCTGCAATAATAATCCTTACCAGCTGATGAGAAAAAGTCATTTCAGAAAGTGAAATTTTTTCATCCGCTCTTTTGTATACATTATCAGAAAAACCATAGGCACCCCCGGTAGCAAAAACCAAAGGTCTGCCAGACATAAACATTTTTTCAAGGAATGAGGCAAAAGCCACTGAATTAAAAGTACGGCCCTTTTCGTCAAAAAGTATAAGGGAATCAGCAGGATTTATAAGGCCGAGTAATTGTTCCCCTTCTTTCTTCTTCATAATATCCGGAGTGTCACTCCCCCTGCTTCTGACACCATTTGTACAGCACTCATGAAAAGGAAGATATTTTTTTATACGTTCATGATAATCTTCACATCCTGCCTGAATGCAGGATGATTTTGTTTTACCCGTGTGAATTATTGTTAGTTTCAAGAAAGTATTCCCGTTTATTTATATTTACATCATAATTCCATGAAGCTTATTCCCGATAAATAATAAAAAATTCTGGAACTGTGTATTCAAAGATAATTATTTAATGCTTTAATTTAGAATTTGCACTCAGCGTATTAAATTAATAAATCTGAATATTAGTCTGCTTTAAAAACCAGGGATTAACTTTTATCAGGCATGATTATTGAATTATTTTGTAAATTGCAGAATTATCTGATTTATTATAAGATTAACACATGAGAAAACTTCATGCTTAAATTTTCAACATCTGTATTATGAAAAGTTTATGTATTTATCTGAAAATAATTTTTTTTAGTTTTTCTCTTTTCTCCCTTACAACAATCTCGGGTCAGAACTTTCCCGAACCTATTACCAAGGCTTTCCTTACAGGAAACTGTGAACTGCTATCAGAATATTTTAATAAGCGTTTGCAGGTTAACATAATTGAAAAGGAACATATTTGCAGTAAGGCTCAGGCAAAAGAGATCATGCGGGAATTTTTCATTAAGAACAAACCTTCCTCATTCAGTATAATATTTGAAGGAGGAAAAGATGATTCCAACTTTGCTATAGGATCTCTTAATACTGCTTCAGGCAATTACAGGGTTAACATTTTCTTTAAGAAATTTGATAATAATTACCTTATTCATCTGTTAAGAATTGAAAAAGATGATAAAAGAGCCTTCTGACAGAATTCTGAAAAATCTTATTGACCTTTGGCTTGAGGAAGATTTAGGAGAAGGAGACCATACTTCTCTTTCTACCATACCAAGAACTGCACAGGGGAAAGCAAGGCTTATTATTAAACAAGAGGGGGTGATTGCAGGAATATTTATAGCCTCAAAAATTTTTCATCACTTTGATAACACTCTCGTTCTTGATCTGTTTAAAAAGGATGGAGACGATGTCAGGCCAGGCGATGCTGCATTCGAATTATCGGGTCCGGTGAGATCCATTCTTCAGACTGAAAGACTTGTTTTAAATATAATGCAAAGAATGAGCGGGATTGCTACCCGTACCCGGCAATATGTAAAGCACCTGGAAGGACTTCATACAAAAATTCTCGATACCAGAAAAACCACCCCCGGCATGAGACTTTTTGAAAAAGAAGCAGTTAGGTTGGGCGGAGGGCACAACCATAGAACAGGTTTATTTGACATGATCCTCATTAAGGATAATCACATCGATTTTGCCGGTGGACTTGAAAATGCGATTGATAAAGTGCATAACTATCTGCAGGAGAAGAATAAAGACCTGAAAATAATGGTTGAGGCCAGAAGCATTGAAGATATAAAAAGAATTATTATCCATGGTGGAGTAGACAGAATTTTACTTGACAATTTCAACCCTGAACAGACTAATGAAGCAGTGAAACTTGTTGATGGAAAGTTTGAAACCGAGTCTTCGGGGAATATTACTGAAGATAATATCAGAGCTTATGCTGAATGCGGAGTGGACTACATCTCAGTCGGTGCCCTTACCCATCAGATCAAAAGCCTTGACATGAGTTTAAAAGCCGTAGTGAATTAATCCGCTAACAAGGATAATAAATTCTACAGAAGCATCGGAATAATAAAATCATGAAGCTCACCCGTTATTTTATATTAATAAACTTCGCCCCATAAAATATGCTCTCCAAAAAACAAAAAAAACAAAAGCTTGATTACCTCTCGGAACAGAATGCAGATCATGATCCCTTCCTTCAGTTTGCCAGGTGGTTTTCTGATGCAGTAGGGTATTATGAGGAAGAGGCAAATGCTATGATTCTTTCAACTGCTGATGAAGAGGGAAAACCATCAGCCAGAGTCGTATTAATGAAAGAATTCTCCAGCGAGGGTTTTGTTTTTTACACCAATTACCTTTCAAGAAAAGGGAATCATATCTCTTTCAACCCGAATGTAGCACTTCTTTTTTATTGGCCATTACTTGAAAGACAAGTTAGAATTGAGGGACAGGCCGGCATGATCAGCGAAACTGAATCAGACACATATTTTAAAACAAGACCAAGGGAAAATCGTCTTGGTACTTTTATCTCTCCTCAAAGCGAAATTATTCCTGACAGAAATTACCTTGAGCAAAAACTCCGGAAGGCAGAAAACAGATTTCATGATGATATTATTCCCAGACCTGCAATGTGGGGAGGTTACAGGGTGAAACCAGCTTATTTTGAATTCTGGCAGGGAAGAACAGGAAGATTGCACGACAGACTGGTTTACAAAAGTGATTCTTTAAACTCTTCCTGGGAAAAATTTCGGCTTGCACCCTGAAAATTTAATTTATGCTTTTCCTAAAAATTGTATCCGGGTTTCAAGAGCTTTAATTTTATTCTCAGCGTCTGTCTTTTTTGCATATTCCCTTTCCAGAACTTCAGCAGGCGCATTATTAACAAATCGTTCATTTTCAAGCTTTTTTATTACGGATAAAAGGAAACCCCTTGTATAGACCAATTCATTCTCCATTTTATCCAGTTCCTCCTCTTTATTAACCCTTCCCGTAAGAGGAACATGATATTCAGTTGCTTTGACAATAAATGAGGCTGTTTTATCAGGAACAGAGCCTTCCATACTAATGATCCCGGAAAGATTAGCAAGTTTTATAATAACTTCATTGAACCGATCATCATATTCTCCCTCTGCTAAATATAATAACTCAAGCTTTTCTTTTTGTGGTATGTTTCTCTTGCTCCTGATTCCTCTTATTGAAATAACTATCTCCTTTGTCTGTTCAAATAACCGGAGGAGCTCTTTATCGAATTTACCTTTTTGTGGCATACCGGAGATCATAATACTTTCACCTTTCTTCCTTTCTCTGAGATACTGCCAGATTTCTTCCGTGATAAATGGCATAAACGGGTGCAGTAACAGGAGTAAACTCTCCAGGAAATCAATCGTTTTCAGATAGCTTTCCTTATCAATTGGCTTTTCATAAGAAGGTTTGATAATTTCCAGGTACCAGGAAGAAAATTCATCCCGGAATAATTTATAAACAACCATTAAAGCTTCAGAGATACGATATTTCCTGAAATTATCATCTATTTCCTTTATTCCTTTCAGAAGTCTTGATTCAAACCACTCAACTGCAAGGGATGATTCTTCAGGTTGGGAAAGATTACTGTCAATATTCCACGATTGAATAAGTCTGAAAGCATTCCATATTTTATTACCAAAATTGCGTCCCTGTTCTGTGAGGTTTTCGTCGAATAAAAGATCATTCCCGGCAGGTGAACATAATAACATACCAACCCTCACCCCGTCAGCGCTGTATTTTTTCATTAATTCAATAGGATCGGGACTGTTTCCAAGAGATTTAGACATTTTTCTGCGCTTTGCATCTCTTACAATTCCTGTCAGGTAAACACTCTGAAAAGGCTTTTCCTTACGATACTCATACCCGGCGATAATCATTCTTGCAACCCAGAAAAACAGAATTTCAGGAGCCGTTATCAGGTCATTAGTGGGATAATAGTATTTAATATCCGGATTATCAGGATAACGGATACCGTCAAATACCGATATTGGCCACAGCCAGGAAGAGAACCAGGTATCGAGCACATCTTCATCCTGTTTAAGTTCAGAAAGTTGTAACGCCTTGTTACCGCTTTTTTCTCTTGCCAGCGATAGTGCTTCTTCTGCGCTTAAAGCAACTACATAATCATCGTGCCCGGGATTACTGCCATAGTAAAAAGCAGGTATTCTCTGGCCCCACCATAACTGACGGGATATACACCAGTCCTTCACATTTTCCATCCAGTGCCGGTATGTATTTTTAAATTTTGAAGGATAAAGCTTTACCTCGTCATTCATTACATTCTCCAGAGCAGGAACTGACAATTCCTTCATTCTTAGAAACCATTGAAGACTCAGCTTTGGTTCAATTACAGCATCAGTGCGTTCCGAATACCCTATTTTATTAATATAATCCTCCATTTTTACGAGACAGGCTTTTTCCTTCAGTACTTGCACAATTTTATCCCTTGCAACAAACCTGTCTTCTCCTGTAAACCACTGGGCATTAGAATTTAAAGTGCCGTCATCGTTGAAAATGTTAATAATCTCAAGCTTATGTTTAATGCCAATATAGTAATCATTTTCATCATGGGCCGGAGTAATTTTCAGGGCTCCTGTTCCGAAATCAGGGTCAACATATTCATCAGTGATCACAGGAACAGGCCTGTCAACCAGCGGAATAATTACCTTTTTTCCATGAAAAGCAGTATATCGTTCATCACCCGGATGCACACAAACGGCAGTATCTCCAAGAATAGTCTCGGGCCGGGTGGTTGCAATGGTCAGTGAATTGTCTTCACCCTGTACCTGGTATTTCACGAAATATAATTTCGATTTTACTTCCTTATAAAAAACCTCTTCATCCGAAACTGCAGTTTTTGCTTCAGTATCCCAGTTAACCATTCTCACTCCCCTGTAGATATATCCTTTCCTGTATAGATCAATAAAAACCCTGAGAACACTCTCCGACATCTCTTCATCCATCGTAAACTTTGTTCTTCTCCAGTCACAGGAAGCGCCAAGCTTCTTCAACTGTTCAAGAATAATCCCCCCGTGTTTTTCCCTCCATTCCCATGCATGATCCAGAAATTCTTCCCTGCTAAGCGTGCCCTTCTCTATACCTTGTTCCTTTAATCTGGCTACCACCCTTGCTTCGGTTGCGATAGAGGCATGGTCGGTTCCCGGAACCCACAATGCATTTTTTCCATTCATCCTGGCATGCCTGATTAGCACATCCTGTAGAGTATTATTGAGCATATGCCCCATGTGAAGCACACCGGTTACATTGGGCGGAGGAATGACAATGGTAAAAGGTTCCCTGTCATCCGGATCACTGTTAAAATACCCATGCTTCATCCAGTAGTCATACCACTTATCTTCAGTAATAGAAGGATCATATTTTGAAGGTATCTCTCTATTCATTCTGACTTAGGTTTATTGCTTATATCCATCTGACTATCAACAATTTTATTCATTCTTTAAGAATATTTTAAATTGAGCCTTTAAATGGTTTATAAAACGGTCTATACAATTTTTATTTCTTAATAAATTCCCCAAAAATAGTAATAAAATCCATTTGAGCCGTGATTAAATAAAATGATACATATCATTTGTAAGCATCTGAAGTGTTATTTTCAAATGACTTTATTGAAAAGTAGAAACTTTTTAAACTCGTCAATTTATGAGAATTGAAAGCATATGATACAGAATCTTTTTCCCCCAAATCTTCCGGTTTTCGCTATCTTTTATTAATAATAACGTATATTTACAGTTTAATTATATTGAATAATGAGGGTTATTCTGATTATATTATTTTCAATTCTTTTTACACTTTATTTTATCTCCTGCAAAAACAAAACTGCCGTATCCGGTCAGAATCCCGGTTCAAAAATAGAGTTTTCCGATACGGTTTATGATTATGGAGATATGATTTATGACAGCGATGGTAATTGTGTGTTTGAATTCCGGAACACCTCAGATAAACCATTAATCATTAACAACGTAAGAGCGAGTTGTGGATGCACAAATGCTGAATGGCCTGAGAATCCTGTTAAACCTGGAATGAAAGGACTTATCAGCATCAGATATAATACAAAAATCACAGGAACTTTCCGGAAAAGTATTACAGTTTATTCCAATGCGGATAACTCACCTGCAAAACTTTTTATTAAAGGAAATGTGCTTGATGAAAATTTTGGTCATTAAAAAATATAAATAATGCCTTCCATTTCAAATAAAGGATATTTAATGCCCGAGTCTCCCATACGTAAACTGGTTCCATTTGCTGAGGAAGCAAAACGTAAGGGCATAAAAGTTTATCATCTCAATATAGGTCAACCGGATATTAGAACTCCTGGTATTGCATTAAATGCCTTAAAAAATTATAAGGAAAATGTAATTGAATACAGCCATTCAGCAGGCAATGAAAGTTACCGCAGGAAACTTACAATATACTATAAGAAGAAAGGTATTATCATTGATCACAATCAAATTTTAATAACTACAGGAGGTTCCGAGGCCCTTCTATTTGCTCTTATGTCTGTTGCGGATCAGGAGGATGAAGTTATTATACCGGAACCTTTCTATGCCAATTATAATGGGTTCTCAGTTGCAGCCGGGGTTAAAGTTATTCCAGTTCCCTCATCCATTGAAACCGATTTTTCTCTTCCTCCCATAGAAGAGTTCGAAAGAATGATTACAAAAAAGACCAGGGCAATTATAATATGCAACCCTAATAATCCCACCGGTTATCTTTATTCACGTTCTGAGATTGAAAAACTTGGTGAAATTGTGAAAAAACATGATCTTTTTCTCCTTTGTGATGAGGTTTACCGGGAATTTTGTTACGACGGGAATGAGCATTACTCTGTGATGAAACTAAAAGGGATAGACCAGAACGTAATAATGACAGATTCTGTATCAAAAAGATACAGTGCATGCGGAGTTAGGATTGGGGCACTTGTAAGCCGTAATAAAGAGGTAATCAGTACTACATTGAAATTTGCACAAGCAAGACTGAGTCCCCCTTCACTCGGACAAGTTATCGGAGAAGCTGCGATTAACGTTCCTGATGAATATTTCAGAGAAGTTTACAATGAATATATCGAAAGAAGAAATTATCTGGTCACAACATTAAATAAGATTTCCGGAGTAAAATGCCCGCTTCCGAAAGGTGCATTTTATGCAATAGCCCATCTGCCGGTTGATGATGCCTGCAAATTCTCCCAGTGGTTACTGAGCGAATTCTCATGGGAAAATCAGACTGTAATGCTTGCCCCGGCAGCCGGATTTTATTCATCCCCTAATCTAGGGAAGCAAGAGGTACGGATTGCATATGTTTTGGAAAAACAAGCCCTTGAAAAAGCAATGAAATGTCTTGAGGAAGCATTGAAGATATACCCGGGCATTCGTTAAAAGTTTTTTAATTAATTAAAAAAAGATTTTTGATTTTCTCTGTAATTAAACTAATTAAATATGATCCCTAAATCCAACTTAAATATGAATATTGATAATTTGTCAGAAGTTGAACGGAATTTCTTTCTAAAATCGGGGCAGAATAAAATTAATACCTTCATTCCCTATATCCTCACTGATAATTTTCCAAAACTTGGTTTGCTTACTGCCCTTAGATTTCTGGAATGGGTGTCGGAAAATCCCGAAGGGGTAATAAGTCTTCCTACAGGAAAAACCCCGGAATATTTTATTAAATGGACTGATCACATCCTGAAAAACTTTGGAAAAAGGGGAGTTACTGAAATACTTGACAAATACAGTTTAAACCTCAAAAAGAAACCTGAAACCAAAGGCCTCCGTTTTGTGCAAATTGATGAGTTCTTTCCTATCGATTCATCACAGCATAATAGTTTCTGTAATTATGTCAGGCAATTCTATATTTCGAAATTTAACCTTGAATCTTCGAGATGTTTGTTAATTGACTCCAAAAAGATACCCCTTCCGGAAAATAAGCACTACACGGAAGTTTTTCCCGACCTTTCTATTGATCTTAGTCTCAGGAACAGGGATTCCCGGTCTTCTGCCGATAAACTAAGGCAAAAGGCCATATATATGATTGATAACTGGTGTATGGAATTTGAGGAAAAAATAAGAAAATTTGGAGGAATAGGATTCTTCCTTGGAGGAATAGGCCCGGATGGCCATATAGCCTTTAATGTAAGAGGATCTGATCATAATTCAACTACGCGGCTTACTGCCACAAATTATGAAACTCAGGCATCAGCCTCAACAGATCTGGGGGGAATTGAAGTTTCACGAAACCGACTTGTAATAACTATAGGACTAGGCACAATCACTTTCAATCCTGATGCTGTGGCCATTATCTTTGCAGCAGGAGAATCAAAAGCATTAGTGGTACGCGATGCTCTTGAGAAATTACCTGATGTGGCTTTTCCCGGAACATGTTTACAAAAATTAAAAAACGCCAGATTCTATATAACCACGGGAGCAGCATCCCTTTTAAATGATTCCTTGGAGAAATACTTTAGTACAGGTGAATGGAACTTTGAAAAAACATTTCATGCTGTCAGCGATTTATGTAAAAAAATTGATAAATATGCAAAAAATCTCACTCTGGACGATCTTCTGGCAGACAAATACTGCAGAAAAATCCCTGACCTGAGCCTTGATATTGTTCAGAAAGTTCAGGAGGAAGTTGCCGAAAGAGTTAACAGAGGTATTGTGAGGGAAAAAAATGGAAGATTTTTGCATACCGGTCCTCATCATGACGATATCATGCTTGGCATTTTTCCCAATGTGATTCAACAGTTAAGACAACCTTCCAATGTTTTCAGTTTTTCAGTACTGACCTCCGGCTTTACTTCTGTAACAAATCATCTTCTCACCGATATTCTCAAAAATACCCTCGAATTATTAAAAAAAGGAGAGATTCAAATGGTTAAATATCCTGACTTTTTTGAAAAAGGATATAAGTATAAATATGATAAAGATGTTAATCATTACCTTAATAAAGTGGCAGAAAACGATGAGTATGGTAAAAAACGAGGTATAGCTCACAGAATGATCAGGAATCTTACAGATATTTATAAAGTAAAATCAAGTACTGAACTTGCTGATAAAATCAATGAACTTATACATCGTATTGAAAAATACTATGAAGGAGAAAAAAATCCGCCGGATATTCAGAAAATTAAAGGCATGATAAGGGAATATGAAGAAGAACTTGTCTGGGCTCATTTTGGGGTAAGAGTAAAAGATATTGTACATAACAGGCTCGGATTTTACACCGGTGATATTTTCACAGATCAACCTGACAATACACGTGATGTGGAGCCGGTTCTTCAAATGTTACGGGATTTTAACCCAACTGTTATTTCTCTTGCGTTCGATCCTGAAGGCAGCGGTCCTGACACACATTATAAAGTTCTTCAAACAATTGCAGAAGCATTGCGTAAATACTCAAAAGAGAAAAATATATCTGAATTAAAAATAAGGGGATACCGTAACGTGTGGTACCGCTTCCATCCTGCTGATGCAAATATTTTTATTCCTGTTTCACTTAATACTTTGGCCACGCTTGAGAATGCCTTTACAAACTGTTATATAAGCCAGGTTGAGGCATCTTTCCCTTCACCAGATCATGACGGGACATTTAGCCAATTAGTCAGAAAAATCTGGGTTGAACAAATGTTGGATATTCAGCTGCTCCTCGGGAAAGACTTCTTTTATGAGCACCCTCGTCCAAAAATAAGGGCAACACACGGGTTTGTATATGTGAAGGAAATGGAGGTGAACGAATTCCTGCAATACGCACGAAGTCTGGAGGAAAATATGGAAGGAAGTATTATCAGCTAATTAGGGATATATAAGGTATTTCATCCTCATCATTCTGTATGCATCAAGATCTTTCTGCCATTTACTGCGGATCTGTTTTTCGCTTTTTCCTGAAATAATATCGTCATAAATCTGTTTTGTTCCACAAAGTTTAAAAAAGAAACTATTAAAAAACTTCTCTTTCTCAGGAAAATTTGAGTATGCCTTAAGTAACCACTGAAAATTCAGCTTGACCCAGTTCCCCTCCTCGGGAATCCAGCTCCGCAAATCCTCTCCGTAACATAATATCCCTTTTAGTTTCGGGTTCTTTGCTGCAGGAACAGACTCAGGAGTAAAACGATGATTCCCGTAAGATAAATCCGGGTGTCCATACATTTCAAATGGAAATTCTGTACCTCGTCCTTCGCTAACAACAGTACCTTCAAAAAGGGCTAAAGAGGGGTATAAACGAATAGCCTGCAGGGTACGCAAATTAGGTGAAGGAGGTAAAGGTGGTGCAAATTCTTTATTATGAGAATAATTAAGACAGGAAATATAATTCAGGCTGCATTTAATACCATCTTTCAACCATCCCTCACCGTTTATCATCAGGGCATACTCGGCAATGGTCATCCCATGAACAATAGGTACTGGATGCAACCCTGCAAAAGATGCAAATTCCATTTCAAGAACAGGCCCATCTGTATAATTCCCATTTGGATTTGGTCTGTCAAGAATAAGCAATGGAACATTATTCTCTGCACATGCTTCCATAACATAATGAAGAGTAGAAATATAAGTATAAAATCGTACTCCCACATCCTGAATATCAAAAATAATTAAATCTATACCTTTCATGTCCTCAACCTGTGGCTTCTTCTCCTTGCCATAAAGGGATATCACCTGTATCCCGGTTTTCTCATCCAATGAATTCAGAATAGTTTCTCCTGCTCCTGCTTCCCCTCTGAAACCGTGCTCCGGGGAGAATATCTTAACAACTTCGACACCAAGAGAAAGTAAGGTGTCAACGATATGAACCGAGTTAACAACTGAAGTATGGTTTGCGGTTACAGCGATTTTCTTACCGGTTAATAAAGGCAGATATTCTTCTGTTCTGTCCGCCCCGTTAATTGTTTCCTGTCTGCCTGAATGACATGAAAGGAAAATAAAAAAGATGAAAAGAAAAGTTCTTACAGTTCCTTGATTCCATAAAAAATCTGATTTTAAAATTCTCAGCATTTGATAAATTCAGTCTTAAGGTTGAAATACAATTTACTAAAACTAATCGTTTATATAAAACTCATTCCTTAAAATTATTACATTTGCGAATATACCTGAAAAATCTGAACACTGAATATTTCATATCAAAGAGAATAAATAAATCCGGCGAAGGAAATAAGGGGTTCTCTTCCGGAATGACTGGTATTGCAGTAACAGCAATTGCCCTGGGTCTTATAGTAATGATTGTGGCTGTATCAGTTGTAACCGGATTTAAGAATGAGATCAGGAATAAAATTATTGGTTTCGGAAGCCATATACAAATAGTTAATTATGATACAAATATCTCCTATGAAACAAAACCAATTAATACCCGCCCTTCCTATCTGAATGATATTAAAGAAAACAGGAGAATTGCCCATCTGCAGCCATTTACAATAAAAGCAGGTATTGTCAAAACAAATGAAAACATTGAAGGACTGGTACTAAAAGGCGTTGACAAACAATTCGACTGGTCTTTTTTTAAGGAAAATCTTATTGAGGGGAAAATCCCTGCTTATAATGACTCCTCACTTTCAAACGACGTGCTTATTTCCCAATATCTTTCAACGCGTCTCAGGCTGAAAATCGGTGACGACTTCCAGATGTGGTTCGTAATGGATAATCCAAGATTCAGGAAATTCACTGTATGCGGTATCTATGAAACAAGTCTGCAAGAATTTGATAAAACATATGCATTTACAGATATTAAACATATACAAAAACTAAATAACTGGGATGAAGATCAGATAAGCGGTTATGAAATGATGATAAAAGAGTTTAATAAACTTGATCAGATTACAGAAGAGCTAAGGGATTTAGCTGCGGGAGAGTTTTTTGAAGACGGAACAAGGCTTAAAGTGATAAATATAGTGGAAAAATATCCTCAAATATTCGACTGGCTCAATCTTCAGGATCTTAATGTAATAATTTTGATCCTGCTCATGCTTGTGGTAGCTGGTTTCAATATGATCTCGGGACTGATAATAATTATTCTGGAAAGAACCAACATGATTGGCATTCTGAAAGCATTAGGTGCAGGAAATTATTTTATAAGAAAAATTTTCCTTTATCAGGCGGGGTATCTTATATTCAGAGGACTATTCTGGGGAAATATTGTGGGGATCACACTTTGTATTATTCAATGGAAGTTTGAACTTATAAGTCTGGATCCATCTTCCTATTACCTCAACACGGTACCTGTAAATCTGAACCTTCTTCATCTGCTCCTTATAAATGCAGGTACAGCATTTACTATCTTTTTGTTTATGTTAGTGCCATCACGCATTGTGTCGTCCATTTCTCCGGCTAAAGCAATTAAATTTAATTAAATCCGATTTCTGGTTATAAATATTTTAACTATGATTGATTTTATAAAGAAGCTGGAAATATTGCTTAAAAATGAATTACCCGGTAACAAAGCCAGAGATAAAATGGCTCCATCAATAAGGTCATTACACCATAGTGGAATGGTAGAGAAAAAAGCCTCAGTCCTTATTCTCTTACTTCCCGGGAAAGAAGAAATTATGATTGTTCTGATAAAAAGAACCTTCGATAATGGGCCCCATAGCGGGCAAATAAGTCTGCCCGGAGGTATGAGGGAGGAATGGGAATTAAATGATAAAGACACTGCGATAAGAGAAACTACTGAAGAACTAGGAATAAAGGCTGAAGACATAAGAATCCTGGGGAAACTCACCAGGCTTCTCATCCCGGTAAGCAGAATTGAAGTTGTTCCCTTTGTTGGTTACATGGATTATTTCCCCGAGTTTACACCTGATCCTACAGAAGTAAGATATCTTATTTTCATTTCACTAAAAAAACTTATTGACCCTCAAACAATTAAACACGAAACTGTGATTATTTCGAACCAGGATGTCATTGTTCCCTATTTTGAAGTAAAAAGCGAGAAAATCTGGGGTGCAACGGCAATGATCCTCTCAGAATTTATTGATCTTGTGGAGAAAGTTGTGCAAGATCAAGATTTTCAATATTAAGATAATGATTATACCTGTACATAATATTTTTCACATAATTATACGTCTCCGTTCCTTTGCAATAACCATTCCTCACTACTTCATCATTATAATATAGTGGATCCGACTTTTTCATAAAAAAGTATTCGACATTATCTTCCCATATCTGTGGGTCCTTTCCGTATTTAGCAGTAAGATTTATAGCATCCAGAATATGTCCCATACCAACATTATAAGAGGCAAGAACAAATTTTATTCTTTCATTTTTGTCCTCAACCCTTGATGCTAATCTGCTGTCAATCCATGCAATATATTTTATACCTGCGCGAATATTGTCTTCCGGAGATGAGTCCTTATCCACTCCAAATCTTTGTGCAGTTTGTGGCATTAGCTGCATTATTCCGAAAGCTCCGGCATGTGAGAGAGCAGAAGGTTTAAATCTCGATTCCTGATAAATCATGGAAGAAAGTAAACGCCAGTCCCATCCTATTTTTTCACTTTCCTTCTTTAATATATCGTCATAATATGACAGCTTTCCCGTTTCGGAATAATAAAATTTACTGTTAACAACATTTGCTGAAAAATGGCTTTTAAAATATTTATGATATAACACAGCATATTTGGTGGTTCTTTTGAAACTTTCAAGCCAGGTATCCACTTCCTTTAAAAGCTCTTCCGTCCCTTTGCGCACTGCCCATGCGTGATATTGCATCAGGCTGATGGGGGTTTCTATATCTATTTCCGGGAAATGCTTTTTATTAACTAATGCAACATTTTCATCAGCAATTGTATAATCAATTTCTCCTTTTGCCACCATTCTTATAAGCTGTTCCGTACTATAAGGAACTTCTATTATTTCAATAGTCTGGCCTATTTCTTCTGAAAGATTTCTCAAACGATATGCAAAGGCAGAAGATTTTTGAACATAAATAGTTTTTCCTGCTAAATCAAGAAGATTCCTTAGCACTTCCTGGCCTTTATGGGAGGAAGTGTTTTTCGGGGAAGATTTTTGCACCAGCATCTGGCGGGACTGACTGTGTGGAATTGTAAAATCCATCTGTTCTTTTCTCGACATGGTTATTGTCAGATTTAAAGCAATCAGGTCACATTCTCCCCTTGATAAACTTTCGAAGTTTTTCTGAAGATCATTATTTATTTTTACCTCAATGGGCAGTTCCAGGTAATTGGAAAGTTCCTGAAGGAGTTCGTATTGAAACCCCATAGGCTGGCCTTCGAAGATATAATAATTGACAGAATTAAAATCTGTAACAACAACAAGTTTTCCTCTTTCCCTTATTTCCCTAAGGTCATCAATAATAATATTCACGCTCTCAATACCTTCATCAACCTGATTGGAGCAGGAGTAGAAAAAAGCAGTAAAAAAAACAATCAGTAAAAGCAATATCTTTAATTTATAAAATCTATTTCTCATATAACTAATTTAAATTAAGTAACAAAATGCTGGTTGAGCATTGGCTACCGGGAAATAAACAAACGTAAATAAAAAAGGTTTAGGGGTCAATCATAAAATGTCCACACAAGTCCAAATTTTAGCGAGCTTCCATTCATTGGATATCCGTAAGCAGTAAAATAATTATACCCTGCGATTCCTTCGAGAGCATTGGTATAGTTAAGAAAGAAGCGGGTTCTCTTTACTTTCCAGTTTAGAAAACCGTTCAGGTATGGGTAGTTTCCGGTTGACATACTATTCTGTTGATAAAAAACTCCCAATGCGGGCATGAAGGTATCTGAATAATAGGAAGTATTATAATAGAAATCAAAACCAAGTTGAATTTTGAGTGCATTCTTAAAAACAGAATTCTCGTAATAAATGCTGTTTTTACAGGCAAATACAGGTATTCTTATTACCTCATCATCAGTTGAATACTGCACCAGAAAATCGTTTATATTATTTAATCCTCTCCAATGAAAAGCTTTGTATAGTGAAAGAGAGGCTACATATATGTTTTCTTCATTCATTTGCGGTAAAGCTGTTTCATTAAAATAAATAAAATTATGGATCATTCCTGCCCTGGTTTTTAAATGAAATGATCCGTCCTGAGAACTCAATGTAAGGGCTCCTCTGATATCAAACGTTTTATTAAAATCATTATTCCATCTAAAATGAGATGACGAATACTTTTTCAGGAAATAATCTGGTTCAGATATTTTTACAGATCCCCCAAGTGACAACAGACGCTCTTTTCTTCCGAAGGTTTTTTGCATCATAATATTTGCACTAATGTCATTTCTGCGATACCCTGCAAGGAAATATTCACCATTGATAAAGGCAGCAAATTTTTTAATTCTGAGGGTAATATTTCCTGTTAAAGAGATATTGTTAAATCTGTCACTTATGTAATCACCAACAATAGTATCTCTTTCTGTTTCATTGATTAATATGGTAGTTTGAGATGGATACATATAGCTTACACCCTGATATTGATGCTTAATTCCTGTCATAATAAGGTTCTTCTTTTGCTTGTCCATGAAACTAATAGCTATCGTATTATCCAGAGTATGCATAAAAGCTGAATCATTTGCCGAATCTGTCAGATAATAATTATTACTGTAAAAATCAACAGTATCTGAAGAAGGGATCAGATCCGTATAAGTTCGCATAAACCTGGAGTAGTTGAAAGTGTGGTTTATTCCTGCACCTGCCGGTAAAAAGGTCAGTATTTTTTTTTCATTACCGGCTGAGTCCTTAAGATGACGAAATGTCTGGCTTGCAAAAAAGGAATACTTTTTCGTTGTGGAGGATGCGTCTTCGAGATTTATTGCGTATGCCAGCGGGTCATCTGCAAGGTGCTCAGTAAAATTCTCAACATTTCTGAGGCCACCGTTTTCCTGGTTGATAATTTTATTTGTATGTACACTAAGATACAATGAATAGTATTCTTTTTCCATACTGCCAAAAAGAGAAAGCCGGTTTGCTTTTGCATCCTGATCAAGGTAGTATCCTTTTGATGCTATCACATCGTAAAGAACGCCAATATTAGTAAACTGGTTTACATTCTGGGTATGAAGAGCCGTTATTACCTGTTCACTGTTATCTTTAGTGCCTGAAGAAAGGTATTTAAGTTCTGTAAAAGGTTTGCGGGTGTTATAATGTAATATGGAGTAGGGTGAGTGAAAATAATTAAAATAGGAAGAATGAAAGAGAAAATCATGCGTATTATATCTGTCAAAGAAGTGATTATTAATAAAACCATGGCCGGCATTACCGGTAAAAGTAACAGACACATTATCCTGAAATGGGGGATTATAAAATCTAACAGACGATAAAGATGTATCCATATCACATTCAACGGGTATCGCTGTAATATCGTTAATACTTATTGCTCTGATTATCTGCGATGTATCAGGTTCCTGACAGAAAGCAGTATTATGGAGGGCAATAATGCAGATCAGTATATATGAAGACTTTTTCATATGTATTTTAATAAAAAAGCCCCGATCAGAAGTTCGGGGCTTTAAGAAGATTGGCGACGACCTACTCTCCCACAAAAGCAGTACCATCGGCGCGTGCGGGCTTAACTTCTCTGTTCGGGATGGTAAGAGGTGGAACCCCGCAGCTATTGTCACCAAAAGCTTTTACCGCTGACGCGGATAATAATGGACATATTGGAAAAGAGAGATTGATTTTTCAATTTACCTGAAAAAAGTATACGGGCAATTAGTACTGCTCGGCTTTGACATTACTGCCTTTACACCTGCAGCCTATCAACGTTATAGTCTTTAACGGCCC
>CAZGKF010000028.1:36202-43909 GCA_964526475.1 uncultured Bacteroidaceae bacterium | reverse complement strand
CCAATAATCATAAACCCGACTAAAAGCAACGAAACGAGTGTATTTACCCAAACAGGATTCTGTTGAAGCGTAATTTGTCCGTCAACTATTTGTTGGGCGGTTGAAATGCCGGTAAAATCATCTGAAAGGTGTTCAAAGTAGGGGATTCTGGATGTTGTTTTTAAAATGGATTTCCCAATGTGGGCTGCTGCAATAATGGGAATAAAAGCAATTCCGTAATTGAGCAAATAGTTTTTGAACTTCATTCTTAGCCCGGCAAGGCGTGTAAATAAATAGGGAAATAACCATACAATGAATGGTAAGACTGCGAAGATAATTGTTCCTTTCAATATGCCTGACAAAAATGTGCTTTCGATTGCCAATGGTTTTATAATCAAATCGGGGAGCAACGAAAGATAGGCATCTGTTATGTTCCATTCCGACCATATTTCGGAAATGACAAAACCCGAAACTATCAATACGAAAACCATTTCTGCCATTCTTAGCGGTTTTAACTGAAACAAATCGTTGGCAAAACCGATGTTCTGAAATCGTGGATTTGGTCGTTCGGTGTTGGGGTGAGATTGATATTTTGAACAGGTTTTAAGGCAACCGGCGCATAAAATGCAATTGGAATTATCCGAAATACTGGCAGGATATAAATCGACCCCACAACTTTTATAATTTAGGTTGTATTGATATTTTTTGTGAATACAGGATTTGTCTTTACAGGTATCGCAAATGCTTTTGTTTTTTACCCGCCAACCGAAAAATGAAAGTCGTGAATATAAACCCAACAAATAACCAACAGGGCAAACGTAACGGCAAAATGTGTTTTTTTCGTAAATGCTGCCAATGATTACAGAAACCCCAACGATAGCCAGAAGATAAACAGCCATAAAGAACGGGTTTCGGTGGATGGCAAAACCTTGTATGCCAACAAACAGAATGATAATATAAAAAACGGTTATTGCCCATCCAGAAAGTAACCATTTGGGAAGTTTACGTTTAAGCCCGATTTTGGCAAAGAATGATGTAATTAATTCAACAGGGCAAACCATGCACCACATACGACCAAAGAAAATAGCTAAAATAATTACAGCTGGCCACCAGTATGACCAAACAATTAAGTTACCAAAATTTGTATTTCGCAATTGTTTGAGAAAAGTAGCATCGGTGGAATAAGCCATTAACCCTGTTGCTATCAGTACGATATATGCAATTAGGGAAAGGTATTTCAGTGAAATCGGGAAATACCACTTAGATAACAATTTATTTAACATTTGTGAACCTTTTTTGGATTACTGAATCAATTGAAAGTTTACCGGCACCATAAATAATCAGGTAAATCAGCAGCACGGTCATAGCAAAGTCGGTTCTGGAATCGTGGGCCATAGTCCAGAATCCATCATTTAAAAGTTTAGGGATTTTGGTTGTAACTATGGCTGTCGCCATAATGATGAGCAATGGAATAGATGCTAAACGGGTAAGCAAACCCATGAGCAGCAATATGCCGCATGTAATTTCGAAAGAGGCTACAAAATAAGATAAAAATTCAGCATTTTCAAAACCAATTTTTATGAAGCGGCCAACACCAACAAGGTCAGGAAACAGAAATTTCTGAATTCCTTCCGATATAAAAACTAAACCAACAATCAAACGGGGAATAAGGGACTTATAATCATTGGAAGAACCAATAATGAGCGAAAAAAGTTTATTAATTGTTTTCATATGTATTCCTTTTTAGATTAAACCAATACCTAATGCCAATGAAATCAAAATAAGCATGACTGCAACTATAAGTTGAATACTCCGTAAGGTTACCTTTTTAAGTAACTTTTTCCCAAAGTAAGCACCCGCAAGAGCTGCAAGGGTGGCAGATATTAAAAGTGTAAGGTTTTCATGCAGGTTTGCTGATGTGAACCGGGAAGCATATACCGAAAGCCTTGTGAAATCTACCAAACACGCAATTACAACACCAGTTGCAATGTATGCTTCTTTCGACAGCCCGCTTTTTATCAGAAATGCGCTGCGAATGGCTCCCTGGATGCCCGATAAACCGCCAAAAAATCCACTTAATACACCGCCCAAAACAAGTTTGTTTTTCCCAAATTGTACTTTTTGAAATGATGGTGAAATTTCAAGGATGGAAAAAACTATCAGCAATGCCGCAATAATAAGTTTAACCGGGGTTACCTCAAATTCTTTTCCCCATAACCGGTATTGAAACAAAGTAGGAAGAACAGTAATTTTCAGTAGCAGCCATGCCCCTGCAAATGATGCTAAAATAGCAGGAATACCAAACCGTATCAATACAGTTTTATCGATATTTTTACCAACCAAAGCAATTTTGAAAAGATTGTTTGAAAAATGAACCACTCCTGTAAGGGCAATGGCAATATCAATGGGAAAGAAAATTGCAAACACAGGGGTCAAAATGGTTCCCAACCCAAAACCCGAAAAGAAAGTAAGAACGGCAGTAAAAAAGGCTGCCAGGCATATTATTATAATCTCCATAATCCAGTTTTCAGAATTATTATTCTCCGACAGGGGATTGTCTGTTAACCGGAGTTTTAACCATAACAAATGATACTTTCTCTAAAGCATGGCATGCCATGCAATTGGCGGTAAGCGCATTAAATGTCTGCCAGAAACGCAAGGTATCTCTGCTTGCAATGGAACTGTCCATTTGGGGTAAGGCAGTGTTTAGAAAATTCTGTGCCTATCCTGCTCATTAAAATATGTGAGAATATCATTTGATTATCTTGATATAAACTTATTTTTCATAGTTCACTTGTCAGTTTTGAACTGACTTCAAAGATATAATTTATATCTTATTCACATTCTTTATTTCTAAATAAAGTTATCTTTATTTGCACCATTTCTTACCCTTCCCATTTTCTCCATTTCACTGACAATGGTTGATGTAAGCATTTTCGCATAGATATGGGTAGTTTGGAGATCAGAGGTAAAACGAAATTTAACACTTCACGATCCGGATAATCTTTGAAGAAATCTTGTAGCCCGTAGGGGAATCGAACCCCTGTTACCAGGATGAAAACCTGACGTCCTAACCACTAGACGAACGGGCCATGATTATTATTTTGCTTTTGGGAATGCAAAGATAATTTTAGTTTTTTAACCTGCAAAAAACTTTTTGAAAATTATCCTGAAATCATCCTTCCAGCTATTCTCCGGAGATCCAAACCAGAGAAATTGCCCGATGTCATTATTAATATAATACTGTTTTTACAAGCTACCTGTAAAAGGTGTTTTTCCATTTCATCAATATTGGTAATTACCTTAGTATTCCTGTTTCCAAAAGCCCCGGACACTTTCCCGACCGATAGGGAAGGAAGGTTTTTGTGCCGGATAACTGCAGGATCATAAAATACCGTTGCTTCATCTGCAGCATTCATAGTTCCATTATATCCCGGCAGGAAATCAGCATTAAGACTACTAAAGGTGTGAAGTTCAAGAAATGCAAATAACTTCTTCCCGGGAAACCTTTCACGAAATGCCTCAACAGTAGCCTTTACTTTTGAAGGTGCATGAGCAAAATCAAGATAAACAGCAGTGTCCTTGTTTCCCGCAAGAAGCTCCTGCCGCCTGGCCGCTCCCCTGAAAGAACCAATACTTGTAAGGAAGTCTTCTTCAGAAATGCCCAGCTGCCTGCAAATTTCAATAGCCCCCCCTACATTCTCCATGTTATGCCTTCCGAAGAATCCAGCTTCATATGTTTTACCCAAATACTGTAAAAAGGTTTTCCCATTTCTGTATTCATAATGAGGAGCGTAATATGGTTTTAATTCAATTCCCTTTATTTGCTTATTAACAACTGTTTTCAATTCAGCATCTTCCGGATTATAGATCAGCATCCCTCCTTTAACAATACTTTCTGTAAAAAGTGTAAACTGCTTTCTGTATATCTCCCGCGATGGGAATACGTTCATATGATCCCATGCAATACCGGTTATAAGTGCTATATGAGGCTTGTAGTGAAGAAATTTAGGTCTCTTATCCAGAGCTGATGACAGGTATTCATCGCCCTCAAAAACTGCAAGAGAAGTTTCGTTATTCAGGCCTGTCATGGTTTCAAATCCCTCAATACCTGAGCCAACCATATAATCGAAATGAACTCTTTTGTCATTTAACACATGCATTACCATAGAAGTAATGGTCGTTTTCCCGTGACTTCCGGCAATAACGATTCGCTTTTTGTTTTTAGTCTGTTCAAAGAGATACTCAGGGAAAGAATAAATTTTAATACCAAGCTTCTGTGCTCTCAGAAGTTCAGGGTTATCAGCCCTTGCATGCATTCCAAGAATAACAGCATCCGTATCAGCACTTATTCTTTCAGGGTTCCATCCCTTCTCCGGAGGCAGAATGCCATATTTTTCAAGATGACTTTTAGCTGGCTCGTATATTTCATCATCCGATCCCGATATTATATATCCCTTTTTATGAAGTGCAATTGCCAGATTATGCATCACACTACCCCCTATGGCAATAAAATGAATTCTCACCTGAAGTTTGCTTTATTAGACCTGGCAGCAATAAATCTGCACAAAAGTACGCTACTTCGAAATATCAGCGATATGAACAGATTACTATGCTTTTTCAATATATTCACTTTGTATTTTTAAAATAACGCTCTCATCTCTTATTTCCTTCCCTGCTTTTTCCTGTTTGCAGGTTGCTGTTCTAATAATGATAAAGAGTGTTGCGAGAATAGCAAACAGGAGAATTGCAGTTATTAAAATTTTTGCCCCTCTTGTTCTTTTTTCTTCCATATAGGCACCTACTCCCATAATAACTGAAAGCAAACCCACAAGAGCAGCAACAATTGAGCCGGAAAAAACAAAGTTCAGAGTTAATGCTGTAATGAGCAGTATAAGACTGAATATTCCCAGACCGACCCCATTTGATGATGGATGAAAATTCATTTGGAGTGGTTTTAGAAAACCAATATACGATTATAATCACAACTATTCGCCAGATGAGCAAATAACTTAAATAATGGTTCTACTTACTGATATACCTGAAAGGAATAAGCACATAGACTCTTAACCTCCTGAAATAATAATCCGTGTAAAGACGAAAACTTGCGAGAGCAGTAATTATTATGAATAATCCGCAAAAAATCATTATTGTATTGAATGAAACATTTCTGTCTAGGAAATATCCAAAAACAGGTGGTCCCAATGCAGTACTTACCAGCATCACCGTGCTGAAATAACTGCGTATTTTACCCAGATTTGAAGTTCCATATACCTCAGTCTGCATAGCAGTCTTAATTGTACTTCCAAGTCCTGATGAGATTCCAACCAGCGCATAGAAAAGGGGGAAAACAAATTTATTGCCGGAAACAGCTATCAGAAGTACACCAGCAATGGCAGGCACCAGGTATAAAGGGAAAAGAAATAATCCGGAAAACCTGTCGGTAAGACTCCCTGAAAAGATTAAGCCTAAACCACTGAATATGGCAAAGAAAGAAAAGGAAAATGCTACCCAGGAAGGAGACCATCCCTTACTCTCTCCAATGCTATACTGATAAAGAAAAACGGCAGTACAGATAAATGGTATAGAGAAAATATTCAATGCAATAATCCAGAAATTTATACTTGAAAGATACTTCGTATTACCATTACCAGATATCTTCTCATTAACATCTTCAAAAGGTTTGGACATTTTTGAGGGTTTTACCGCTATTAAGGCAGGGATCATTATAATAACTGCAAAAACTGAAATAATTATCAAACTATGATTCCACCCGGAAATGCTTATTAGAGGTAACATGATAAGCGGAAGAAGAAGATGACCTGCAGGATGTCCCATTGCGCTGATACTTAATGCTTTTCCACGATCAGCTTCTAAGTATTTTGCTACCCCTGTTGAAGATGTATGTGACATTAAACCCTGGCCAACCCATCTTATAAGAAGCAAGCCTATTGCCAGAGAAACAAGACCTCTTACCTGTGATAAGAATACAACGGAAAAGATCAATACGGAGAATACCATAAAGCCAAATTTGCTTAAAGGCATCTTATCAATATACTTACCTGAAAAGGAGATCAGAAATGCAGCAATAATCGTAACACTTGCATAGAGAGAACCAAATGCAGCATTAGATATATTGAATGACTGTACCCAAAAAGGTACGAAAAGGGAAACGAAAAATGTTTGCCCGAAAGAAGAAAAGAAACTAAATAAGAAACCAAATGCCAGTAACCGCTTATTACCTGTCACCACCCTGAACCAATCTTTCATACTCCAAATAAAATCAAGCTTTTATAAATCAAACCTTTTCAGAAACTTTATTGCAAACAAAAAGTACACATTCTTATTTCCGGCCTTAACATCAGCCGTTCAAAAGGAATTGTCTTATAACATCTCCGGCATATACCATATTCTTTTTCATGAATGGCATTTAATGCATTCTCAAGTTTGGTAAGCCTTTCCATATTATTACGGAGACTTGAATCAAAAATACTTTTATTGTTGATTGCATCCATTCTTGAAACCCGCCCAATAGCATTATCCGGGGAAACAGGATCTGAAAACTCCCTGGTATCATCAATACGCTTCCTGAGGTTCTGTATATCCGATAAAATTTTTTGCTTTAAAAGACTTCTTTGCTCTTCTGTCATTTAACACTTTTGCTTGTGAAATGTTCAGTGTGCAAATTTAGTCAATATTTCTGAACTTATAAAACAATCATGCCTCATGCTTTCCCAATAACAGGTATATTGACTAAAAGAGCATTTCTGAGAATTAGCTAAAGAATAAAGAATATTACATCTTTGAAAGCAGGGGTTTTACTTTTTCCCAGAAAACCTGATCCAGCAGTCGAGCACACCCTATAAGGGCTGCATTTTCTTTCAGCTCAGAAAGATGCACATCAATTACTATTTTCTGAGCTTTTAAAGCTTGCTCAAGAGGCACCCCAAAAAGCTTATATGCACCGGCAATATTCCCGCCGATAACAAGTGTATCAGCTTTAAATTTCTTCAGCCAGGGTCCCAAAAACTCACCAAGGTTATTACCAAATACCGTGAACAGTTTTTTTACATCCGGTTTTGTTTTTGCCTCTTCTGCAAGCTCCTTCACTCCGGGCAGAGGTTTCCCGGTTAGTTTATAATACTCCTTAATAAATCCTCGCGTAGAAAAATGATCGTCCGCTATTCCATCCTTATATGGAAGATGGTACACACATCCCAGATCAGGCACGTTTTCTCCGTCAAGTACCGGTATTCCATTATCAATAAAAGCTGAACCAAAACCTGTGCCCAGAGTAATTGCAAGTGATCTTTTATAACCGGCAGATTTCCCTATCCATGCTTCACCAACAGCAAATGAGGTTGCATCATTCATGAAACGTACCGGAATATCATCCTTAAAACCCAAAGAATTCCTCAGATAATCAGCTACATTGAGATTATATAAGCTCTCATATTTTGCTACACGCCTAAAAAGTGCTATACCTTTTTCATAATCAAATGGTCCGGGCATCGCAAAACCAATACCTTCCAGTTCATCCATATTTATTGCCGATACTGTTTTCTTAATAGCTTCTGTCCAGATTCCCAGGATAGAATCGGCAGATGCCTGGTTGTCAACTTTCAGATCACAAAAACTCTCTGTCAGGATACGTTTTTTATCCATGTCAATAAGGGCACTGCAAATGTGGCTCCCTCCAATGTCGGCTCCAATACTGTATTTTTTCAT
>CAZGKF010000028.1:0-36102 GCA_964526475.1 uncultured Bacteroidaceae bacterium | reverse complement strand
TTATCTTTGTTATTCAAATAACACATCTGAGGTTAAGGTTTTACCTTGCCAGGGATTCAAAAATACTAATCTGATCCAAAGGTTTGTCTCATGGAAAAGAGAATAGGTACCGCACTGATTATAATTGAGGATAAAAAAGCAGTCACTCGTATTAATCAGATCCTTTCCGCTTCAGCACATATTATTATTGGCAGACAGGGAATACCTGTCCGGGAAAGAGATATCAGTATTATTTCACTTGTCCTTGAGGGAACAACTGATGAGATTGGAGCACTTACCGGCAAAATTGGCCGTTTGAGTGGTATAGAGATCAAATCGGTTTTAATTAAAAACAGGACAAAAGCAAATGAAACAGATTAAATTCTCCCTATTACTTATTATCGTATCTTTTTCACTTTCAGCACAGACTTTTTCATTTAAGATCAGGGTTACTGATATAGATAGTAATGCACCCCTTTCGGATGCCCATGTAATGATTTATACTGATAACGGACTTCACCAGCAAGGAGTAACCGGAAAAGACGGAATCATAATTTGCAATGAACTTCCGGGAGACAAAGCGGAAATAATAATTTCCTATGTTGGTTATAAGCTTTTTGAAACGGAAATTGATGCCAGGTTAATCACTGCTGGTTTAATAACTCTTGGCCTTACTGTCTCTCCTGTTCCGGTAGGTGAAATTACAGTAAGTACTCTCCGGAGGGACCTGTTGCTCAGGAATATCTCACTGCCAATGGTTGTGATGACAGGTGCCAGTCTGGAAAGGACAACGGCATTCTCCATGTCCGATGCAATAAGTTCCGAGTCCGGGGTTGCGCTAGCCAGAGATGGTATATGGGGTACAAGTATTAATATAAGAGGATTGTCAGAAAATCGGATTATTTCTCTTATTGATGGCAACCGCATAGAGACATCGACAGATCTGGCAGCAGGATTGTCACTGATTGATGTAAATGATATTGAACGTATAGAGGTAATTAAAGGAGCTGCTTCTTCAATTTACGGTACAGGGGCACTGGGGGGTGTAGTAAATATTATAACAAAGAAAGGTCGCTATAATGACGATTTTTATGCCGAAGGATCTATTACGGGATCATACCACTCAGTTAACAGTATGCATTCTGAGTATATTACTGCCGGTCTTGGAAATTCTTCCTGGTATGCCAGGTTTTCAGGGACCTTAAGGAATGCAGAAAATACTATGACACCGGGAGGAGAACTTGAAAACAGTCAGTTTACAGATAATAATCTATCTGCCAAAATAGGTTTTAAACCAATATCAGATCACGAATTACAGCTAAATTACCAGAGGTTTTATGCCAGGGATGTAGGAATTCCGGGAGGAAAGGCTTTCCCCGCTTCTGCAACTGCGACCTACCCCAGGGAATTGCGCGAAATGATGGCAATATCGTATGATATTTCCAATATTGGGGTTAAGTTAGATGAGCTGAAAATAAAATACTTTCATCAGTACATACTAAGGGATGTTATTCTCAGACCTAATCAGAATGTAAAAATCACTCCTTCAGGATATCATATAACTGATGGTATTCATCTGCAAACAGGTTGGAATGCCGGCAAAAACAATTACCTGATTGCAGGTACAGACCTTTGGCAAAGACATCTTCGCACTGAGAGGGAAAGAAATATTATTCAGGGAGAAAATAATATTATAATAGGAGAAATTCCTATACCTGAATCCTGGTACCGGAGTGGTGGTGCCTTCTTTCAGAATGAAGCAAGCTTGCTTCAGGGAAAATTAAAGATCACCCTCGGTGGACGTCTTGATTTGATACATGTCAGAAATGAAGATGTTGTGGATCCCATATACAGGATTGTAAATGATGTGCGTAACGATAACCCCCCGAACCAGCGAAACACTTTTATGAAAGGAAATATAAACAGTATCTCCTGGAGTTCTGATATTGGTTTACTGTTTAATGTCAATAATACGACTGATATAAGTTTCACTGCCTCAAGGGCTTTTCGCTCTCCTTCACTTGACGAACGTTTTAAATATATTGACCTCGGAGCGACTGTTAGGCTTGGCAATCCTGAACTAAAACCTGAACAGGGCTACTTTTTTGATCTGGGAACAAAAATATGGAAAGATAAATTCCAGTTCTCCGCAAATTTATTTATAAATATGATGTCGGATATGATTGTGGAATTGCCTGGTGAAGCAGTATTCCCTCTTGCAGCATTTCCCGACAGCAGTGTAACTGTTTCCGCACTTATTAATTCCAATGTTGACAAGGCAACTTTATATGGTTTTGATGTGAGTACACATTATAATATTTACAATAGCATTGTGCTATTTGGATCAGTATCTTTTGTAAGAGGAAAAGATGTACTAAACAATAAAAACCTGCCACTCATTCCCCCATTGAACAGCAGGACAGGAATCAGATATACTAATCCAAAATGGTTCGGAGCTGAAATGGTTGTTAATATGTCAGCCAATCAGTTAAAAACAGCTGAGGGAGAAACCGAAACCAAAGGATATGCATATTACAGTCTGAACCTTTTTTCAGTACCCTGCAAGGTAGGATTTATGAATGTCACTTTTTTTGCAGGAATTGAAAATATAACAGACAGGGCATACATAAATCACCTTGCAACAAACAGGGGTTTTATCAGGTACGAACCAGGCCGGAATATTTTCGCCAGGCTGAGGATTGGATTTTAGTTTTCCTCAACTCAGACTTTCCCTATTGCCTGAAGTAAGTCCTCTTTTATATCTTCAATGTGCTCTATACCGACAGAAAGCCGAAGTGAATCGGGTTCCACACCCGCAGCAATCTGTTCTTCTGTACTCAACTGCCCATGGGTAGTACTTGCAGGATGTATGATCAATGTTTTAGCATCACCTACATTCGCAAGATGACTGATCAGATTAACATTATCCACCAGTTTTCTGGCTGCTTCATGCCCTCCTTTTATATTAAATGATAATACTCCACCAAAACCGTTTGTGAGATATTTCTGAGCAAGTGCATTATAAGGATTATCCCTCAGACCAGGATAATTCACATGGCTAACCCAATCCTGTTCTTTTAGCCAGTAAGCCAGTTTCATCGCATTATCAACATGACGCTGTACCCTTAGGGAGAGAGTTTCAATACCCTGTAAGAGAAGAAATGCATTAAAAGGACTGAGTGCATTTCCATAATCACGCAGACCTTCTACCCTTGCCCTGATAATAAATGCGATATTCCCAAACGCTCCCCCTTCGCCAAAAACATCCCAGAAAACCAGTCCATGATAACCTTCTGAAGGTTCAGTAAATTGAGGAAATTTCCCGTTTCCCCAATTGTAATTACCTCCGTCAACAATTACTCCTCCAATGCTTGTTCCATGTCCCCCTATCCATTTGGTAGCAGATTCAACAACAATATTTGCCCCATGTTCAAGTGGCCGGCATAAATAACCTGCTGCTCCGAAAGTGTTGTCAACAATCAATGGAAGGTCGTGCTTCCTTGCAAGAGCAGATATACTTTCAAAATCGGGGATGTTGTATTTCGGATTCCCTATGGTCTCCAGGTATATTGCCTTTGTTTTCTCATCAATAAGTTTCTCAAAATCTGATGCATTATCTCCATTTACAAACCTTGCTTCAATGCCCAGTCTTTTGAATTGAATTTTAAACTGGTTATATGTGCCTCCATACAAATAAGAAGTGGAAATAAAGTTATCACCCGAATCAAGAATATTCGTAAGAGCTATAAACTGTGCCGACTGCCCGCTTGAAGTTGCAAGAGCCGCTACCCCACCCTCAAGAGCAGCTATACGCTTCTCAAAAACATCCGTGGTAGGATTCATTATTCTCGTGTAGATATTCCCAAACTGACGTAGTCCGAAAAGATCAGCGGCATGACCTGAATTTTCAAAAACATAGGATGTTGTCTGGTAAATAGGAACAGCCCTTGATCTGGTTACCGGGTCAACTTCCTGACCTGCATGTAATTGTAATGTATCAAAATGATGTGATGTGCTCATGGTATATTATTTTTAGATTTTTGAATATAAAAGTATTAGTATTATTATGCGCAAAAGTTCATCATCCCGATAAACTTTTGACCCACGCCAGAAAAGACGCTATTTGGTAAGTTTATGAAGTGCCCGCTTTAGCGGCACATAAAGAAAATATGATGGAAAAGCAATAGTAGAAAAAGGCGCGAAACAACTGTGCTCTTAAGCTCCTGGTAATTGTTTGAATTTTCAATTGTTGTTTTCATTTTTGTCATAATTTATATTTACCCCAACAGAGGGTTCAGGAATTGGCACCTTTCCCGGAGGAAGGTTGCCAGAGGGTCATTGAGCCTGTCTCTCGCCTCTTCTTTATAAACAAGACTGCTTAGCAGATATTTACAGCTGCAAATTAAGACAAAATTATCTTAATTTGCAAATTTTATTGTAGTTTTCTTTAGAATTCTACTTTTTGGGCTTGATTTCATTGAGTTTTAAACTCACATCATCCCTCTGCGTTCATCTGCGAAATCTGAGGAAAAAAATAGTTCCCGCAGATAATTCTGATTGGCGCTGATATTTTTTCATATTTATAATACCACATTTCAGCAAATATGCTTAACGGCATAAAATCTCCCAGATATATTTCACTTTTATACCTTTGAAGAAAAAACTATGCGTCATAAAATTATCCGGGAGTTGATTGATCCCGCCAGCATCGTTGTTGTAGGCGGTTCCAATAATATTCACAAACCCGGAGGCAAGATAATATATAATATCCTTCAGGGATCTTTTAAGGGAGAGCTTTTTGTTATTAACCCGCGTGAAACAGAAGTTCAGGGGGTGAGATCATATGCATCACCGGAATTGCTCCCGCCTGTAGAACTAGCCATACTTGCTATACCGGCTGATTTATGTGTTAATACTATCAGGGAACTGGCAAACAGGGGGACAAAAGCGTATATATTAATCTCGGCAGGTTTCAGTGAAGAGGGTGTCAGGGGCGCTGAAATGGAGAAGGAGATTGTGCATATAGTTGAAAATGTAAACGGGAGTCTGATTGGCCCAAATTGCATTGGAATTATTACCCCGGCATATCAGGGAGTATTCACTTCTCCCATACCCAAGTTATCGCCGGGCGGATGTGATTTTATTTCAGGCTCAGGTGCAACTGCGGTTTTTATTTTGGAGACAGGCATCCCCAAAGGATTAAGTTTTGCCAGTATTTTTTCTGTAGGGAACAGCGCTATGATTGGGGTTGAAGATATCCTGGAATATCTGGATGATACTTTTAACCCAGAGAAAAGTTCCGGTATTAAACTCCTCTATATTGAAAGCATCAAGGACCCCGATAAATTACTAAAACATGCTTCTTCTCTGATACGAAAAGGATGTCATATTGCTGCTATTAAAGCAGGAGTATCTCCGGCAGGCAGCAGGGCAGCTTCATCGCATACCGGAGCTATGGCCAGTTCGGATCTCGCAGTGGAAGCCTTGCTCAGAAAGGCCGGGATTGTGAGATGTTTTGGAAGAGAAGAGTTAACCACCGTGGCCTCGATTTTTATGCATAAGAAACTGAAGGGTAGAAATATAGCAATCATAACCCACGCAGGAGGGCCGGCGGTTATGCTCACTGATGCGCTTTCCCAGGGCGGAATGGAAATTCCCGGAATAAAAGGAGAATATGCTGAAGACCTTCTTTCTAAATTAAATCCCGGGGCTTCAGTGTCAAATCCAATTGATATTCTCGCCACAGGTACAGCAGAACAGTTAGGTATTGCAATTGATTACTGTGACAAAAAGTTTGAGGATATTGATGCTATGATGGTTATTTATGGTAGTACAGGACTTTCAAAAGTATTCGATGTTTACGATCTGCTTCATGAGAAAATAGAAAAATGCAATAAACCAATTTATCCTATTCTTCCCTCCATAAGTACTGCAAGAACAGAAGTTGAAAATTTCCTCCGGAAAGGACATATTAATTTTCCCGATGAGGTTGTGCTGGGTAATGCCCTTACCAGGGTGTATAATACTCCCTGTCCGGCCGAAGAGAAAATTTTTCTTGATGGAGTAAACATTCCCGAAATACGAAAGATCATAGAAAAAACTGAAACAGGTTATATCCCGGAAAATCAGATTCAGGAACTACTTGATGCCGCCGGCATTCCCAGGGTAGCAGGCGAGGTGGCAGGAAACAGGAGAGCTTTACTTAAGCTGGCAGAAAACACTTCCTACCCTCTTGTAATGAAAGTCATCGGACCTTTGCATAAGACTGACATTGGCGGGGTAACATTAAATATCAAATCCAAAGATCACTTACTGGCGGAATACATAAGGATGAAAAGAATTCCATCCTGTAAGGGAGTTCTGATTCAACCTATGCTCACAGGAATGGAACTTTTTATCGGAGCCAAATACGAACCAAAATTCGGACATGTGGTCCTCTGTGGTTTGGGAGGTATCTTTGTGGAAGTTATCAATGATATTTCCTCAGGTCTTGCTCCTCTTACCTTACCGGAAGCTATTAGTATGATAAGATCGTTGAAGTCCTATAAGATCATTCAGGGAGCACGGGGAAATGAAGGTATCGATGAGTATGCTTTTGCTGAAACTATTATCCGGCTAAGTTCTCTTTTACGTTTTGCAACAGAAATAAAAGAAATAGACCTTAATCCGCTTATTGGCAAAGGGAGTAATATCCTTGTTGTAGATGCAAGAATAAGGATAGAGAAATAGTTTTCTTTCCTTAAATCCTTATCATTCCCTGCCGGAATCTGACAGTACTTCAAGGATTTTAACCGCTGCGACAGAAACAGAAGTTCCGGGACCAAAAATTGCAATAACACCGGCTTTATAAAGGAAATCATAATCCTGAGCAGGAATTACACCTCCGGCAACCACCATTATATCCGCCCTCCCTGATCTTCTGAGTTCTTTAATAACCTGTGGTATAAGAGTTTTATGTCCTCCCGCAAGGCTTGATACACCTAAAATGTGGACGTCGTTCTCCACTGCCTGTCTGGCAGCTTCAGCCGGAGTCTGAAAAAGTGGGCCAATATCAACATCAAAACCGATATCAGCATATCCTGTTGATACCACTTTAGCTCCACGGTCATGTCCATCCTGCCCCATTTTTGCAATCATGATCCTGGGCTGACGACCTTCCATTTCAGCAAATTTTTGTGCCAGTTCTCTTGCACGTTTAAAGTTAGGGTCATCAGTTGATTCTGATGAATAAACCCCGGAGATGGATTTTATCACGGCTTTATACCTTCCTGTAATTTTTTCAATAGCAAATGAAATTTCACCTAATGTAGCACGCTTTTTTGCGGCATTAACAGAGAGTTCCAAAAGGTTTCCCTTCCCGGTTTCAACAGCATGACTTATTGCGTCAAGAGCACATTGTACTTCCTCGTTATTTCTTTCTTCCTTTAGTTTCCTGAGACGACGCAGCTGAGCATTCCGAACTGCAGCATTGTCCACCTCCAGAATATCTATAGGATCTTCCTTGTCGAGTTTAAATTTATTTAATCCAACAATAATATCTTTTTGTGCATCAATTCTCGCCTGTTTTCTTGCAGATGCTTCTTCTATGCGCATTTTAGGAATACCTGTTTCAATAGCCTTTGCCATACCGCCCAGTTTTTCAATCTCCATTATATGCCCCCAGGCTTTATTTGCGATTTCATGTGTTAGATATTCAACATAGTATGAACCTGCCCATGGATCAACAGCTTTAGTAACAAATGTCTCTTCCTGAATATATATCTGGGTATTTCTCGCAATCCTCGCTGAGAAATCAGTAGGCAATGCAATAGCTTCATCAAGAGCATTTGTATGGAGTGATTGTGTATGTCCAAGAACTGCGGCCATTGCCTCAACACAAGTCCTTGTTATATTATTAAATGGATCCTGCTCAGTAAGGCTCCATCCTGAAGTCTGGCAATGTGTTCGCAAAGCCATCGACTTTGGGTTTAAAGGCTTGAACTGCTTAACTATTTTTGCCCATAACATTCTGGCAGCTCTCATCTTGGCAATTTCCATAAAATGATTCATTCCTGTTGCCCAAAAAAAAGATATCCGGGGAGCAAACGAATCGATATCTATTCCTGCATTTATCCCCGTGCGTAAATATTCCAGTCCGTCTGCAAGAGTATAGGCAAGCTCAATATCTGCAGTAGCCCCTGCCTCCTGCATATGATAACCCGAAATGCTTATACTGTTAAATTTGGGCATCTTATCTGATGTATATGCAAATATATCTGCAATTATCCGCATAGAAGTCTCAGGTGGATATATATAAGTATTTCGCACCATAAATTCTTTTAAAATATCATTTTGGATAGTTCCGCTCAGGTCTTCAAGCTTCGCCCCTTGCTCCAGAGCAGTTACAATATAAAATGCCATAATGGGGAGAACAGCACCATTCATGGTCATTGAAACAGACATTCTATCGAGGGGAATTTCATCAAAAAGAATGCTCATATCAGGAACAGAATCAATTGCCACTCCAGCCTTCCCAACATCACCGACAACTCTTTCATGGTCAGAATCATATCCCCTATGTGTGGCAAGATCGAAAGCTACAGAAAGTCCTTTCTGACCTGAAGCAAGATTTCTTCTGTAAAAAGCATTAGATTCTTCAGCTGTTGAAAAACCCGCATATTGACGAATAGTCCATGGACGACTTAAATACATGGTTGAATAAGGCCCTCTCAGGAAAGGAGGAATACCTGCTGCATAATTCAGATGTTCTGTCCCTATAAGATCTTCTTTTGTAAAAAACGGTTTGACAAATATCTGTTCAGCTGTTTCCCAGAAAGGATTATCAGTTACCTTTATGCTTTGGGATGATGTTTGTGTTTTGCTTCGTATATTTATTTTAGTATAATCAGGTTTCATATTTCCGGAATAATTTATTTAATCCCCAGCAACTTATGGAATTTCCTCAATTCTTCGAGGACATTTGATTTTATATGTATAAAATGCACTATTCCTTCGGATATGAGGCCATCAACAAATTCCTTTGGATAACCGGCTATTACCAATATAGCTTTATCTCCAAGCATTTTTTTTGCTTCGGGTGCAATTACAGGATATTCATCATCGGAACTGCAAAGAACCACCACGGAGGAACCTGATGATAATGCAGCTTCAACCCCTTCTTTTATTGACGAAAATCCACTGTTCTCTATAATCTCATAGCCTGCACATCCGAAGAAATTTGACGCAAATGTCGCCCGTGCAGTCCTCCATGAAGGGTCCCCGAATGGAAGAAGAAATACTTTTGGTCTTATAGTACCAGCACTAAGTGCTCCTGATCTTAATTCCTCAAATGCACTTGCACCCCTGTATTGTCTCAATGGCCTGGCAAGTAAATTTTGTGAATCTATTTTATGGGATTCCTTCCTGCACGTACATTCTTCCAAATGCTTTCCGGAAGAATCCGGGTAATGATTTACACCAATAAGAATTTCTTTCTTATTAGCAATGTTATCATTCCTTTGCCCGGAGTTTTCATTGATCATATCCTGGATAATCCCTGATATAAATGCTTCAGTAAATCCTCCCTTTTTCTCTATAGAAAGAAATAGTTTCCAGGCATTTTCAGCAATAGTATCAGTTATTTTTTCAATATAATAGGATCCTGCTGCAGGATCAATAACCTTATCGAAAAAGGCCTCTTCCTTTAAAATAATTTGTGTATTCCTTGCTATTCTTTCACTAAAAATGGTTCCATTCCCTGAAGGTTTATCGAAAGGGACGACAGTTAACGAATCCGTTCCACCAAGGATAGCTGACATGCTTTCAGTTGTTCCTCTGAGAATGTTATTGTAGGGTTCGGAAACTGTTTGATTCCATTCCGAGGTTTCAGCATGAATTGTTATATCTGCTGATGAATCATTTTCAGGGTTCCACGCTTTCACAAGAAATGCAAAAAGAATCCTTGCGGCTCTGAACTTGGCGATCTCCATAAAATATAAAGGACCAACAGACAGATTCAAAAGGAAACTACCGGCTGCCTGATCAACAGTGAGCCCTTTTGCTGTGAATTTCTCAAGATATTCTGAAGCTATTGCAAGGCTGAATGCCAGCTCCTGAATAAGGGAACCTCCTGCGTTATGAAAAATGCTGCCATTAATACCAGTAAATTTAAAATTGGGAAGGTTCTTACCAGCTGTGATGATCAGTTTAACCAGGAGGTCGAAATCATCCTTCTCATTCTGCCGGAACCGTCCCACAGAAGCTAGGTCGCCAAGAGGATCGGAAATTATTGAACCATATATTTCATCCGGCTCAATATTATTTTCTTTAATGAATTTCAGAAGGTGATCGAGAACAGATGTCTCATTACCCGAAGCTTTAAAATGAATATGCGGGCAAATGCCATAAAGATCATTCAACAAAAGTTTAAAATCCCCATAAGTCAGATGAAGGTTCTCAGATATTTTAAAATTGATGGAATTTGCACCCCTTTCAATTGCATCAACAGCTTTTTTGTTAGCATAGGCTACATCAGTGACTTCAATATCTTGCCTGAGCTTCCATTCATTTAACTTTGTTTTTGAATTTCGGACAAAAGGAAAAGAACCGGAGTCAGCATCAAGGTATTCGAGTCCTTTCAAATCCTCTTCCCTGTAAAAAGGATTCAGATGTATTTTATCTGCATATTTCCAGATAAGTTTTTCAAATGAATTCCCTTTCAGATCCTCTTCGATTTTTTGCATCCATTCGATGAATGTTACAGGTGGAAATTCTTGAAAAAGCCTGGTTTTTATGTCAGATTTATGCATTTATCAATTCAGATTTATTGTTGAACAAAAATAATATAATAATTCCGTACTGACCGATTAAAATAACAAGATCTGCTTCTATGCAGGTGTTTGCCCGGGTCTCTTTTACCTGAAAAGCACACCTGCCTTTATTCTGAGTCAATGAAGGAATCACTGTAATAAGTCACACATCAAAGGAACGGCAAGTCTTTAATACCAGCGACAGCAGGTCAAACTAATAAAAAAGGCTGTTTTAAACAAAACAGCCTCATTATTAAATTATAGTATAAATAATCTTATTGAAGAACAAAATTAATAGGGAAGGTGAAGAGCACTTTTACTTCCTTTCCTCTTTGTTTACCTGGAGTCCATGAAGGTGAAGCCATAATAACTCTGAGAGCTTCCTTATCGAGTGAAGGGTCAACCCCTGAAATTACTACTGCATCAACAACCCGGCCTCTGTTGTTAACGGCAAACTGCACAAATACTCTTCCACTGATACCATTTTCAGCTGCAATTTCAGGATAACGAAGGTTCTGGGCGATATACTTTCTGAACTCAACGGCAGGTTCACCCCCGTTGAAAGTTGGCATTTGCTCCACAATATAAAACACCTGATCCTCATCAAAATCCTCATCATCATCGACGAAACCGGTAAATCTGAATTCAGTACTTGCATCGGCTTCCACGTTGAAATCGAAATCATCATCCAGATCAACATCATCTTCAACAATATTAAGAATCTCAGCAACTCTTTGTTCAGGTGGAGGAGGAGGTTCTTCCTGTCGCCTGGTTACAATCATTTCCTCAACTTCAAATGCAGTGTCTGCAACTAACCTGTCTGTATCTCCTTTATCTGGTCGCGAGGTCCACTCAAAAGCTATAAGGATCAAAGAAAGAACAACAACAAGTCCTACTTGTAGAAATATGCCCTTGTTTCTTTCCAGGTCTGCTTTTTTCGACTTTTTCAGTTCCATGGCTTTAATTTTTTTTTTCAAAAGTAATGAAATTAATATATAATTTCAAAAGTATTTATTCCGAAAGATTTTTAAAAATCTTAAAGAGTCATTTAGAGTGTGTTTCATAACAATTAATCAACAAAAACCACACCAGAAAGGATAATATGAGTTGTCCATTTTAAGAAATTCCATTCATATTTAATACTTTCTAAGAGACGTTCTTTATTTGAATAAAAATAAGATAACTGTCCCAATGTTCCTTGCTTATCTTGCCGCAAGCAGCGGGGAATACTCCCGGGTGATTCAGGTGCAACCCAACATTATGTCAGAATGGGAATATTCCCTGTTTATAATCCTGAGATCAAATTTAAAAATATTCAGTAACTTTGTACGATAAAAAAAAACATGGGTATACCACGATTTTTTAAGCTCCCGAAACATAAACAGTTTAATTATCAGCCACTATACTACGACCCTGATAAAGAAGCCAGGGAGGCCAGAAAAAAAAGAATAGCCAGAGAATTAGGAGTCGATCCGGAAAAGGAATATACCCCAAATATTGCAAGAGGATCAATGCGGGAGTATTTTAAGCGTGAAAAGGAAGTGCGCGTACGATCGAATATCAGGCTGCTTTTCATTATTATTATATTATTTTTTATTACATATCTGCTTTTATTCCGTTAAATGGCTGATGTGATCAAATTATTACCCGATTCTGTCGCAAACCAGATTGCTGCCGGCGAAGTTATTCAGCGGCCTGGTTCTGTGGTTAAGGAACTCATGGAAAATGCCGTTGATGCAGGGGCAGATATTATTACAGTTAATATTAAAGATGCCGGAAAAACACTTTTACAAATCATTGACAATGGATGCGGAATGTCGGAAACCGATGCTCGCCTTTGCTGGGAGAGACATGCAACTTCAAAAATAAAAGACGCAAGTGAACTTTTTGCTATTAAAACAAAAGGGTTCCGTGGCGAAGCACTTGCTTCAATAGCAGCGATTGCGGAGGCAAGCCTTAAAACCCGCAGGAAAGGAGATGAACTGGGTACACAAATAAGGATAAGTGCATCACGGATCAATTGCCATGAAGCTGTTTCCTGCCAGGAAGGCAGTAATTTTATGGTAAAGAATCTGTTTTTTAATGTTCCGGCCAGAAGAAAATTTCTGAAATCAGACTCTACGGAATTAAGGCATATTATTAATGAGTTTAATAATCTCGCTCTTGCACATCCTGATATAGAGTTTTCACTTATTCATAATAATTCACAGATTTATAATCTCGGAAAATCCAGCCTGCGTCAACGTATTATCCATGTTTTTGGCAAGCATCTTAATCAAAGTCTTATTCCTGTAAACACAGATACAAGTATAATCAAAATATCAGGTTTTATCGGAAAACCTGAATATGCAAAAAAGACATACGGTGAGCAGTTCTTTTTTGTTAATAACAGATACATCCGGCATCCGTACCTGCATAAAGCTGTTTTGCAATCATACCAGCAGATACTTCCGAAAGATTCCATCCCTTCCTACTTTATTTACTTTGAGACTGAACCTGGTAAGATTGATGTAAACATTCATCCCACAAAAACAGAAATCAAGTTTGAAGATGAGCATGCTATCTGGCAGATAATGAATGCTGTTATCAGAGAATCCATAGGCAGGTACAACCTTTCTCCTTCACTTGATTTTGAAACGGGTAATGCAATTGATATCCCTCTGCGTAATAAGAATGTCAGTGTAAATTTCCCCGGTATTAATCTGAATCCTGGTTTTAATCCATTTGAACATCACGGCCCGGGAAGAAATGAAAGGCACGGTTCGGGAGGGTACTCTGCCGAAAGGGTGCAAAACTGGGAAATGCTTTATGGAACTGAAAAAGGGAAAGAAAGAAAGGCAGAGGGAGAAAGGCTTTTCTCTGCTGAAGCTGAGAAAAGGAGGTTCCTCCAATTAAAAAACAGGTATATTCTTACCTCTGTGAGATCAGGATTAATGATAATTGACCAGAAAAGGGCGCATGAAAGAATTATTTATGAAAATTCCCTGCAAATATTGTCAGGTCAGAAAGTCATCTCTCAACAAACTCTTTTTCCAGAAACAATCGAACTAAATACAGTTGATTATGTTATTTTTAATGAATTATCCGATGACCTTTCCAGGATTGGTTTTGACCTTAGGGATGCAGGAAATAACTGCATAATTGTTAATGGAATACCAGAAAATATTAAGCTTTCGGGGTTAAAGGACCTGATGGAATCTATATTTGAAAGTTATAAATCTTATAAAGCAGATTTAAAATCTGCCAATTCTGAGAAACTGGCAAAATCAGTTTCCATTGCATCAGCAGTCCCTTATGGCAAGGTTCTTGAACCTGAAGAAATGCGTGAGCTTGTTGATGAGTTGTTTGGATGCAAAAATCCAAATTATTCTCCTTCAGGGAAAACTATTTTAATGATATTGGAAACTGAGGAAATTGAAAATCTAATAAATAAATTATGAGTAGTATGTATTTTGGAAGAACCGGCAATACACCTCCGGTTGTAAAAAATCTTATATTGATCAATGTAGTAATGTACCTTGGGATGATTGCCATTGATTCCTTGTTTCGTGTAGATATGAACCGTGCTCTGGGACTATATTACTACAAGTCACCTTTTTTCCAGCCCTACCAGATAATCACACATATGTTTATGCATGGGTCTGTCGGACATATATTTTTTAATATGTTTGCATTTTGGATGTTTGGAAAGGTTCTGGAACAGGTTTGGGGCAGCAGACGTTTTTTAATATATTATTTTGTAACAGGTCTGGGAGCTGCCTTTTTACACATGTTGGTATTTCATATAGAACATACTTCCATCATTGCTCAGGTAAGCGAAACCTATCAGATTGGAAATTTCACGAAAGAGGTTATAGACAGGTTATATAATACAAATGATCCTGTTGCCAGAAAAGTTGCGGTGAGTATGGTTATCCCAACTGTTGGAGCTTCAGGTGCCGTTTTCGGCATTTTGCTTGCATTTGGTGTTCTTTTTCCTAATACGAGACTGATCTTGCTTTTCCCTCCTATCCCTATTAAGGCAAAATATTTTGTTATGGGATACGGAATTCTTGAATTGTATCTGGGACTCACTCAGCAAGGAAGCAATATTGCTCATTTCGCTCATATCGGAGGCATGCTTTTCGGTTATGTTTTAATAAGAATCTGGAAAAGCAAACGAAATACATTTTACTAAAAATAGCAGGAGTTCACGGAATGAATATTACTGAAGAAATAAAAGATTCTTTTAAAAAAGGCAGCAATCTTACACGTTTGATATACATTAACATTGCTGTTTTTCTTCTTTTACATATAACAGGAATTTTTCTTTACCTTTTTAACCATGGTGAATTATTAACTTATGTTGCCGGTCTATTTGCTGTACCTGCAGAATTACCTGTTCTTGGAAGCAGACCCTGGTCGCTTTTTACATATATGTTTCTTCATAAGGATTTTTTTCATTTACTATTCAATTTATTATGGCTGTACTGGTTTGGAAAGATTTTTCTTTCCTGCTTTGATGAAAAACGTTTGCTGAATATATACCTCCTGGGAGGATTGGCAGGTGGATCCTTTTTTATTTTATCTTATAATCTGTTTCCTGTTCTAACAGAAAACCTCCCCGGAGCAAAAGCCCTTGGAGCTTCAGCTTCTGTTATGGCTATTGTGGTTGCTGTCGCAGCTTATGCACCTAAACATCAAATGTACATAGTTTTTATAGGCCCTGTTAAGATAATGTATGTTGCACTGGCAGGGTTTATTTTGTCATCTCTTGTTGATTTTTCTGTTAATACCGGCGGAAAAATTGCTCACATTGGAGGAGCCTTGCTGGGGTATGTTTTTGCTTTGTATTATAAACAGGGAAAAGATATTACCCTGTGGTTTGAGAGAATACTGAACACTATTTTCGCTTTCTTCCGCCCTTCCCCCGGAAAAATGAAAGTTAGCTATAAGAAACCACCATCAACAGATATAGAATATAATGCATTAAAAGTTGAACAGCAAAAAGAAGTTGATAAGATACTGGATAAGATATCAAGCAGAGGTTACGATAGCCTGACAAAGGAAGAAAAAGAAACTTTGTTTAAATCAGGTCAATAATTTTTACAGGAGGTTTCGTAACTCTCAGATTACTTCAATAAGAAAAAATATTATGCGTAAAGCACTATACATCATTCTTTTGATGATTAATGGTTTATCTGCTATTCTTCTTCTTTTTTCCTATCTTGCCACACATATTTCCCCGGCCATACTCTGGCCACTTGCATTTTTCGGATTGGGATATCATTACTTGATGCTTATAAATACCCTATTTATATTTTTATGGATAATAAAATTGGAAAAAGTTGTTTTTATCTCCATAACCGCTATTGTCATTGGATGGAATCATCACAGAGCTTTTATTCCCCTCAGATTATTTAACTCTAAACAGGATATAGCACAAGAAACAGAATATAAATCCGAGTTAAGAATTTTATCATATAATGTGAGGGCTTTTAATATTTACGATTGGCTGGATGATAGTGAGACCAGCACAAATATTTTTAATCTTATCAGAAGTGAAAACCCTGATATTATTTGTCTTCAGGAATACTTCACCGCAAATCATCATTCCGGAATTACAGATCTTTTTAAGGAAAAAGTTTATAGTCATATCTATTATTCCGGTAACAAAAAAACCGGGAATTTCGGTATTGCAACATATAGCCGTTTCCCCATTATCCATAAAGGATTAATACGCTCTCCAAATACTTCAAATGTAACCTTATATACTGATATTTTAGTTGACTCAGATACTTTCAGAATTTACAACAATCATTTACAATCGATTAATTTTAAGCAGAGTAATTATGATTTTATTGACAACCCGAGGTTCAGGTATGATGAAAAAAATCTGAATGAAGTTAAAGATATTACCAGACGTTTAAAAAAAGCATATGTAAAAAGATCTACTCAGGTGGATAATGTTTCAGCCCACATCAGAATTAGTCCAAACCCTGTTATTGTTTGCGGTGATTTCAATGATACCCCCGTTTCCTATACCTACAGGAAAATGAGAGCAGGTTTAACAGATTCTTTTGTCAGCTCCGGTACTGGATTAGGAAAAACCTATCTTGGTATTTTTCCTTCATTCAGAATTGACTATATCTTTCACAGCTCTTGTTTTTACGATATTGATTTTGAGAGAGTTAAAGCTAATTTATCTGATCATTATCCCATAATATGCCGGCTTGGCTACTCTCCGACTAAAAATTAGAGTTTTCTGATAAACTTTTACATTCTTCATGTGTTATAAAAGAATTAAATATTTATTTGTTATGTCATTTACTTTAACCACAGGAGCAAAGGCTCCGTCATTTCGTCTTCCAGCCACCAATGGCAAGACCTATGATCTTTCAGATTTTAAAGAGAAATATCTGGTGATCTTTTTTACATGCAATCATTGTCCTTATGTTATTGGATCTGACGAAATAACCCGACAGTCTGTAAATAAATTTTCTTCAAAAGGGGTAAAATTTGTCGGGATCAATTCCAACAGTAAAAATACTTATGAGGAAGATAGCTTTGAAAATATGGTGAAAAGAATGGAAAAGTTCCGTTTCCCCTGGCTTTATCTGTATGATGAAACACAGGAAGTAGCCCTTGCCTATGGAGCATTAAGAACTCCACATTTTTATGTTTTCGATGAAAATAGAGAGCTTGTTTATACTGGCAGGGCAGTTGACAATCCCAGGGATTCATCACGTATTACAATTAATGATCTTGACAGGGTACTTGAAGAGCTGACTGCCGGTAAAAAGCTTAGTTTAGAGAAGACTAATCCTATTGGATGTAATGTAAAATGGGAAGGTAAGGACAAGCACTGGATGCCTGAAGATGCATGTGACCTGGTATAAAAAGCTGATAAGAATTATTTAAGAACAGTTATTTCTGATAACCACGGAAATATTTCATAAACTGAACTCTCTGAAAAGCAGCAGGATTACCTGTTACAGTGTGACTTAATAATCCCCTGAAATCATCAATTCTTTTATACCCCTTTATATCCATCCATTCCTTTAGTTCTTTTAGCATAACTGATACATAATCAACACCGTTCTTATAGAATGCAGAAGTCACCTGGACAGCGTTTGCCCCTCCCAGTAACAATTTTATCATGGTCTTACCATCATAAATTCCTGTTGATGCGGCAAGGTCACAGTCAACAAGATTACGCATAATGACTATCCATCTTAATGGGTTTATATAGTCACCCGGACTGCTCAGAACACTGCCATTGGTCACTTCAAGGGTATCAATATCAATATCCGGACTGTAAAAACGATTAAAAAGAACGAGAGCGTTTATACCGCTATCACTGAATCTTTTCAACATTATGGCAAGGTCAGAAAAATAGGAACTGACTTTCAGTGCAACAGGAATGGTTACCTGTTTTCTTACTTCCTTAATAATCTCAAAATATGTATTTTCATTATCATCACGTGTTCTGTTAAGATCAGACGGCATAATAAAAACATTCAGCTCGATCGCGTCAGCCCCTGCTTCCTGAAGTTGCTTCGGAAAGAATGTCCAATGATTAGCTGTAACACAATTTATACTGGGGATAACTGGTATCGAAAGCTCTTTTTTTGACTTTTGAATAAGATCCAGATATTTCTGTGTGCTCTCATGTTCAGCATCATCAAGGTAGTCATAGAATTCAAGAGTTTCGGGATATAAGAATCCAGGTGAACTCATTTGTGAAAGTTTAGATTCTTTTTCCAGCCTTATTTCTTCTTCAAAAAGTGATTTCAGGACAACTGCTCCTGCTCCATATTCCTCGAAACGCTTCAGATTCTGAAAATTATCAGTTAAACCTGAAGAGGAAGCGATAAGAGGGCTTCGAAGTGCCATACCCATATAATTACATTGAAGGTCAGCCATAATTGAAGGATTTTATTTAAAGACAAATTTAGGATTATTTGGTGACATAAAGAAATATAGGGAACAGTGGTAATAAGTAAAATATTTTGAAAATTCCCCTGCATCTGACCAAAAACATTCAAAAATGGAAGATTTACAAATCTTTTGACATTTATTAACATATAATCAATATGCTATTATTAAATAGAATTCTGCATGAGCAATTAACAATGTTTAAATCTTTTTTCCCGGCGATGAGAAAAAATGCTAAAAATTATGTAATTTGCTGAATTAATGATTCTTGAATTTTTTAAATATTAAAACCAGCAGTCATGAAAAATCCGGTAATTTTTTTAATAGTTTTTGCTTTTATTGCTTTTTCTTCCTGTACGAAAGTAAAGGAATGGTTTGGAGGCAAGGATAATGCCGAGGAGTTGCAATTGACTAATCTGATGCTAAAGCAAAAGATAAGGGAAGATTCACTGATGCATTTACAGGAACTCAATATGTTGCGCGAGCAATATGAAAAAGAGATGGAACAATTAAAGGAAGCCCCGAAGTCGCAGAAAATAGAAAAAGGTTATTATGTTATAGTAGGGAGTTTCAAAAATCCGCGGAATGCTGAAAAGTATGCCTCTGAAATAAAGTCTCATGGATATGAAGGCAGACTGATTGACGGGCAGGACTATTACACTCTGGTTACATCAGGTACTTATACTGATTTTAAACAGGCTCTTGAAGCATACAGGCTTGCAAGAGAGAAAGTGATCAGTACAGCCTGGGTTTATGTAAAAAGATGAGGAGAAGACGACCTGGAATAAAAAGTTCCTTTTAAAACATCAAATATCAGATCATAATCTTATTATATCAGGAACTTCCCGTCATGATAAATAATGGCTGGAACTCAAAACTTTTATAATGTGGCCTTAGTCTTTCTATGTTATAATGCTTTCTGACATCAACTAATTTTTTCGAAGAAGTCACAACATCCAAAGGCGCATTATCATATCTCCCGTTCCTCAACACAACAAGGCGTCCATGAATTCCTTTTAAAATCAGATCAAGAGCGAGATTTCCATATGCCATCGGAACAATAGAGTCTATAGCATCCGGATCACCACCTCTTACCAGGTAGCCTAACTGCTGGTTTATAACATTGATTCTTTTACCTTTTGAATAAACGGCGGAATGATTTTTTATGTTTTCACTAACTGCTTCACCAATTCCCCCCAGTTTTGCATGGCCATACATATCCTTTTCCATATTTCGGAAAATCATTTCTTCCATACCCTCAAAAGTTGCTCCTTCAGAAACCAAAACAACACTGTATTTGCTGGGATTACGTTCCCTGTCCTCCACAAGTAACTTTGTAAGTTTCTCTATATCAAATTTATACTCAGGAATTACACACCTGTTTGCTGCTCCTGCCATAGTTGGTAACATAGCAGTAAAACCAGCATATCTGCCAAAAACTTCAAGTACAAGAATTCTTTCATGGGAACCGGCAGAGGTTCTTAATGTGTTAGTCATACTGATGGTCCTTGTAACGCATGTACTGAACCCAATACAATAATCGGTTCCGGGAACATCGTTATCCATGGTTTTAGGTATAGCAATTATCTTTACCCCTTCCTGGTACAATCTAACTCCATAGGAGAGCGTGTCATCACCTCCTATTGGAATTAAAAAATCCACACCAAGAAAATCAAGATTTTTCAGGATTTCAGGTGTAAGATCATTTATTTCCTTGTTATATTTATCCTGAAGATGTTCAGGAACCTGATCTTTGGGAATATGGCTGGGTCGTGTTCTGGAGGTATGCAGGAAAGTACCGCCGGTTCTTCCGGCTTTATTTACAATCTCCTCCGTAAGAAACATGAATTTACTGCTGTTATCGGCATCTTTTTTCCTGATAACTTCAGTCAACCCTGCCCAGCCTCTTCTGAGGCCTATTACCTGGTAGTTTTCTCTTAAAGCCCTGATTGTAATTGCCCTGATGGCCGGATTTAATCCAGGTACATCCCCACCGCCAGTGAGAATTGCAATGGTCCCCTTTTTTCTTTTTATTTCTGCCATAATATCTTGAACTTATTAATTTAACCTTTTAATTGCACATAAAATTAAACTAATTAAGGCAGAAATTCAATAGTAAAAGGAATTCTTCCTATTCTTCCCAGTTAAGAATATTAAAAAAGTTATATTCTTCAGGATTTTTAACATACTTCCTGGCCCCGCGGTAATCAGCTTTGGTGATAAAATGCAAATTATTTCTGTAAATTAGCTGCACTGTTTCACTTTCCGGATTAACCAGTCTGGGTAATATTTTTCCCTTTTCATCAGCCACATCATTTAAGAAAAGCGGAGTTATTTTCCCGTCTCTTCCTACAGTAACCATACAAGCGGTAAGCCCCTGTTTAAAAAGTTTATATACGCCCAGACCCAACCTTGTTGCATATGAAAGGTCATAAGCAATAGGACGGCAGCATCGTAACTCATATCCCATCTCATTGGGCCGGCTTTTTACTCTAATTCGCAAGTCTCTGAGCTTCTGCTGAGTAAGCATGTTAAAAATATGTGACTTACTGACATTCCCAAGCTCCGGATGTCCATGCTCATCATATGTGAAGTTAATGCCGGTCTCAATGATTTCTTCGTCATTCATAAAATGAAAAACACCTTCAGAAATAATGGCTACCCCATAATCAATTCCGAGTAATCTTCTTTTTACCATGGAAGAAATCACGAGGTTGGTTATTTTCTCAAAAGAAATTTTAGTTTTATTGAACATCTCCGGTATCACAATCATAGGAAAATGACATGCAGTTCCTATCCCGAAAGCAAGGTGCCCTGCTTCCCTTCCCATAGCTGAAACAACAAACCATGTTCCGGATGTCCTGGCATCTTCGTATATAGTCCTGGCTATCCTTACACCCTCTTCTTTGGCAGAATGATAACCAAAAGTAGGCGTTCCTTCAGGAAGAGGGAGATCGTTATCAATAGTTTTGGGAACATGAATACTCGACACAGCCAGTTTCTTTTCAGTCAGATACTTTGTAAGCCGGTTAGCTGTAGAAGCTGTATCATCACCCCCAATTGTAACTAAAAGTTTTACATTATTCTTTTTAAAGAAATCCGTTTTGAATTCATCATCTTTGGGCTTATAACGACTCATCTTAAGCGCTGATCCTCCCCTGCTGTATATCTGATCGGCATAGTCAAAATCAAGATAATCATATGCCGGTTCATCAGCCAAAAGAGATTTATACCCGCCGTTCAATCCAATAACCTGATATCCGTTATTAAGGAAAATCTTGGTAACTGAACTAATTACTGTATTTATTCCCGGAGCCGGCCCACCCGCACATAAAATAGCTACTGAATCTTTCATATTAAAGTTGGTTTTAATTTAAACTTAAAAACAAAAACTTCTTGGTAATGCAATGTTTCCTTAAATTAAACACGAGAAAACACTTTCCCTGTTAAGCCTGCAAAGATGGGAATAAGTTTTTAAAAATTAAATTAGAAATATTCTAAATTGACAGGCATTTATTACATTTGCAAGTAGGTTGCAAAAACAGATTTGAGATAATCAAAAATCTATTCCTATGAAAATATCTTACCTGAATAAAGATTTTACAAGTAAATAATAAAATATCAGTATCTGATTGTTGTGATCAGTGAATATTATTATAGATGATGAAAAAGAAAAATATAGTCTTATCTGCAGGATTTTTAAGACGTGTCTTTAATAAATTTTTTACAGGATTATTGATTTTACCCGTAAGGATATATCAATATCTTATTTCTCCTTTATTTCCTGGATCATGCAGATTTGTACCGAGTTGTTCGGAATATGCTATCCATGCGCTTAAAACACATGGGGTGTTTTTCGGGCTTTTTTTATCGTTTAAAAGAATTATTCGCTGCCATCCTTTTGGTGGTCATGGTTACGATCCGGTACCTCCAAAAAAAAGCTTCCTTGCAGATCAGGGAAAGTGAAATCCGGATTTTAACATTTAAGTTTATGATAATGAAATATTTATTGCCATTATTTCTTTTCTCAGTTTCTATTGGGAGTTGCCGTTTAGCAGTAGATTCAGGTAAAGAGATTATTTCCGTGAGCATCCCTCCTCAAAAATACCTTATAAATAAAATTGCCGGGGATTTATATTATGTGAATGTACTTGTTCCTCCAGGAGCATCTCCTGAAACCTATGAGATTAGTCCTTCACAAATGAAAATGCTGGAAGAATCACGTGTTTTTCTTATTACCGGTCATCTTGCCTTCGAGGATATCTGGAAAAGGAAATACGCAAGATATGGCAATCAAAATACCATTGCTGACCTTTCTGAAGGAATTGACCTGATCACTACCGAATATGACCATGGAGACCACTCCCATTATGGGGCTGACCCTCACATTTGGGTTTCTCCAAAAACAATGAAAATTTTGGCTGAAAATACATTAAAAGCACTTTGTGAAGTATATCCTGACAATTCAATCCTGTTTACTGCCGGATACCATGAACTTCTTCAGGAAATAAACCAGGCCGACAGCATACTTGCCGAATTATTTGATCAGCTTGTAAACAGATCATTCCTTATTTTTCATCCGGCTCTTGGATATCTGGCAAGAGACTACGAACTGGAACAAATACCGGTTGAATTCGAGGGAAAAACTCCACCGCCTGCTTATATGCAGAAAATCGTGAATATAGCAAGGGAAAAGAAACTCCATTCCATTTTTATTCAAAAGGAATTTAGTATCGAAAATGCCCGCGCTATTGCAAGGGAAATAAACGGAAGTATTATTCAGATTGACCCACTTGACGAAAACTGGTATGATCAGATTTTATTTATCGGCCATAAGTTAAAAGAACTTGATAACCAATTATGAAAAGATTAATTGAAATAGTTTCTGTTGACGCCGGATATGGTGAAAATATAGTGTTGAAAGATGTGAATTTTGTAATTAATGACAAGGATTTCATAGGTGTTATAGGCCCCAATGGTGGTGGCAAAACTACACTCCTTAAAGTTATTCTTGGACTTTTAAAACCTTATAAAGGAGAAGTAGTTTTCCATAAAGACCTCTTATATAAAAATCGCAGGGGAAGTATCGGTTATCTCCCCCAGTACAATGAAACGGATAAGAAATTCCCGATTAAAGTCAGGGAAGTTATACTCTCAGGCCTTATGCCTCCGGGACGTTTTTATTATCGCTATAACAAAGGCGACAAGGAAAAGGTTAAAGAAATTCTTAAATTAACCGGGATGGATGCCAGTATAAACACTCATATTGGTGAACTTTCAGGAGGTCAGCTTCAAAGGGTATTTCTTGCACGCGCTATTGTATCATCACCTTCATTACTTATTCTTGATGAACCGGCAACCTATGTTGACAACAGGTTTGAAAGTGAATTATATGAGTTTCTGCCGGAATTAAATAAAAAAATGGCTATTCTACTGGTTTCGCATGATGTAGGTATTATTTCAGGGTATATTAAAACCATTGCATGTGTTAATGGAGAATTACATTACCATAATTCCAACATCATAACTTCAGAACAATTAAAGGTTTATAATTGCCCCATCGATATTATTACTCACGGGAAAGTACCTCACCGGGTACTGGAAGAACATAAACACCGGTAGTTATGGAATCATTTTTTAGTCTGTTTGGTTTCGGGTTTTTTCAAAATGCTGTTCTCGCTGCAATACTTGCTTCGGTTTGTTGTGGTATTATCGGGACCTATATAGTTTCAAGAAGAATTGTTTTCATCAGCGGGGGAATTACACATGCCTCATTTGGAGGGATCGGACTCGGATATTACTTTGGTATTAATCCTGTAACCGGAGCCGTATTTTTTTCAATTATTTCAGCAATGGGAGTTGAGTTTTTTACAAAAAAGGCAGATATGCGTAATGATTCTGTTATAGCCATCTTGTGGTCTCTGGGAATGGCAATCGGGATAATTTTTATTTATCTTACACCCGGATATTCCCCTAATCTTATTACTTATTTATTTGGTAATATTATAACGGTTGGGCCAGCAGATTTATATCCTTTGCTGGCTCTGACAATATTTCTCCTCATCTTCTTTTACTACTATCACAGGTTAATTATATATATTGCTTTTGATGAGCAGTTTGCTCTGACCAGAAACGCCCCTGTAAATATTATCAATTATTTTATGATGGCACTTGTGGCTCTTACCATTGTATTAAGTATTAAAATAGCAGGGATTATTCTTGTAATTTCCCTTCTTACCATTCCACAAAATACCGCCAATCTTTTTACCAATGATTTTCGCAGAATTATACTTTATTCAATTATTTTTGGTTTTACAGGGTCCTTTTCCGGACTTATCATTTCATATTTCCTCAATATACCAAGCGGAGCATCCATTATCTTCTGTCTTGCCCTTATTTTTCTTTTGCTAAACTTCACATTAAGAATTATACAAAAAAAGAGAAGAGGATAAGAACCCTTCCGTTTTTTTCTTTCACGTTTATCTTTTACATTTGATATTTTAAAGTTTGTACATATGATTAATAATTACAAGCCATTAATTGAAGAAGCATGGGAAAACAGGGAATTACTGAAAACCGAAAAAATTCAGAATGCAATAAGGCATACTATTGATCTTCTTGATAAAGGGGAACTAAGAGTTGCAGAGAATATTAATGGAGAATGGATAGTAAATCAATGGGTTAAAAAAGCCGTAATTCTGTTTTTCCCTATCCGGCATATGGAGACAATAGAACTTCCCCCTTTTGAATTTCATGATAAGATCCCTTTAAAAAAGGGATTCCATAATCTTGGAGTAAGAGTGGTCCCCCATGCTGTTGCCAGATATGGGTCTTTTCTGGCGAAAGGTGTCATCCTGATGCCTTCCTATGTAAATATCGGAGCATATGTAGATGAAGGAACAATGGTTGACACCTGGGCAACTGTTGGCTCTTGTGCACAAATTGGCAAAAACGTTCATCTCAGCGGAGGTGTTGGAATTGGAGGAGTTCTGGAGCCTGTCCAGGCAGCACCTGTAATAATTGAAGATAACTGTTTTATTGGATCGAGATGTATTGTCGTGGAAGGCGCCCGGATTGAGAAAGAAGCTGTATTGGGAGCAAATGTGGTTATTACAATATCTACCCGAATAATTGATGTTACCGGGAATAAACCTGTTGAATACAAGGGCATCGTTCCTTCACGTTCGGTTGTTATCCCCGGAAGTTATACAAAAAAATATCCTGCCGGAAATTATCAGGTTCCGTGTGCACTCATTATCGGAAAAAGAAAACCTTCAACTGATTTGAAAACTTCCCTTAATGATGCTTTAAGAGAATACAGTATATCGGTTTAAACGCGGAATAATATGCGGATTGGATTTGATGCAAAAAGAGCTTTTCATAATTTTTCAGGACTTGGAAATTATAGCCGGAATATAATTAATCAGCTTGCTATTTTTTACCCCGATAACGAATATTTTCTCTACAATCCTAAAAAAGTAACAGGTGTTAATGGTTTCCCGCCAGAGAAATCCTTTTTAAGATTCCCTGATAAGCTGTTTTACAAACATCTCTCATTTTTATGGCGCTCTTACGGCATAAACGCTGTTTTGAATAAAGACAGCCTGGATATTTATCACGGATTAAGTAATGAACTTCCCTTTGGTATTAAAAAATTCTCAGGAAAAAAAATAATCACCATACATGATCTTATCTTTTTACGATTCCCGGATTTTTATAAATCTGCAGACAGATATATTTATACAAAGAAATTCAAATGCAGTGTTGGGGTAGCTGATGCCATTATAGCAATCAGCGATCAAACCAAAAAAGATATAATTCATTTTTCAGGGATTGACCCATCCCGGATAGAAGTGATCTATCAGGACTGCGATCCTGTCTTTTATGCTCAGAAAATGAAAAATGAAGAACTTGAAAGGATTAGAAAAAAGTATTCCCTGCCTAAAGAATACATCTTATATGTTGGCACAATTGAAAAAAGAAAGAATCTTCTAAGCCTCTTTAAAGCGATACAAAAATTTGAAATTAATCTTCCTGTAGTTGTTGCAGGTAAGCCCACAAATTATAAAAATCAGGTTGTGCGTTTTTTAGCTGAAAACAAAGTGAAGAATGTTTATTTCTTTGAAAACATCCCACAGAAAGACCTGCCCGCCATTTACAGAAATTCAATTTTATTTGTTTACCCTTCCTCATTCGAAGGCTTTGGCATACCAATTATTGAGGCCCTGAATTCAGAGATTCCCGTGATAACTTCAAAAGGAAGTTGTATGGAAGAAACCGGCGGAAAAGGGAGTTTATATATTGACCCTGCTAATATTGAGGAACTGGGGAATGCCATTCTGAAAGTCCTGGGCAATTCCGACCTGCAAAGGGAAATGAGAAAAGAAGGTATGGAACATGTTAAAAAGTTCAGACCCCGGGTTACAATAAATCAGTTGATGAAACTTTATGCAGCACTTCTGTGACAGACAGGGATGATATAGCAAGAGCAATGGATGTGCTGAGAAAAGGTGGTGTTATTTTATATCCGACCGATACAATCTGGGGCCTTGGATGTGATGCATGTAATGAATCTGCTGTAAGGAAAATATATTCCATAAAAAAAAGGAATGACTCTAAAAGCATGCTGGTTTTATTGGATGATAAGGAAAAACTTTATAAATATTTAAGAATTGTTCCTGAAATAGCACTGGAACTTATAGAGGTAAGCGATAAATCACTAACTATTATTTATCCCGAAGGAAGGAATATGGCTCCGTCTATTCTCGCAGATGATGGAAGCATTGGGATCCGGATTACATCTGATAACTTCTGCCAGGAACTTATCAGAAAGTTGGGAAATCCACTGGTTTCGACATCCGCAAATATTAGTGGAACACCTTCACCATCAATTTATCCCGAAATCAGTGAAGAAATTAAAAGTCTGGCAGATTACACCGTTAAATGGAGGCGAAATGACCGGAAAAAATACTCTCCATCTGCTTTAATAAAACTTGATGAAAAAGGAACATTTAAAATCCTGAGGCATTAATGCAACTCTCAGAATATCAGTAAAGATAGACTTACGAAAAGATTGTAAACTCCAGATATACAGTGACATAATACGACAACAGAATACCTCCGCAAATACTTGCATTTATTAAATAATTTTCACAATTTAGCTGCTTGTTGTCATAGTATTAACTAAATATTTTTAAAATGATCCTCGAAACAGAGCTTTTCCGGCACATCACGCCTGTGCAAATCAGGTTTAATGATGTGGACATTCTTGGGCATGTGAACAATGCTATTCACCAATATTATTTTGATTATGCCCGGATGCAATATTTTAAATTAGTTTTTGGCTCGGATATAAACTGGAAAAAAAGTTCCCTTGTTCTTGCCTCGGTAAAAGTTGATTATTTCAGCCCCATTCCAATAGATGACATTATTGAAGTAGAGTCACGTATTGAAATGCTGGGAAACAAAAGCATTACTATGAAGCAGAAAATCATAAGCCGAAAGACCGGTGAAGTTAAATCTTCCAGTTGGTCCGTGCTTGTAGCATATGACATGGAAATAGGACACACGGTTTCTTTTCCGGAAGACTGGAAAAACCGTATTATCAGTTATGAAAAGAAAATCGCCTTAAAATACCCGATGACTGCAAATTAGAGTTCAGTCAGACCTTCAGGCAGATTTGCAATAATAGTTTTATTAATTTTATCAATTGACATGATTATTCCCTCCTGGAAGGGAACAAGGAATTCATTGTCGGAGGTTCTGATAAGAAGAAGAGGATTCAGGGGATTGTCTATGTATTGCAATACCTCTCCATTAATGCGGGTATTTATATCCTCAAAAAAGAATCCAGTTAAATTAGATGGATCAATATGTGATTCTTTAGTTTTCGGGGAACTTGAAGTTTTTTTGATATAGATTTTTTTTCCGTTGAATCTTTCAGCCTCCTGCGGTGTACTAATAAAATCAAGAAGAACTACTGCCGTATTGCCTTTTGGTGTAATTTCAAGAATAGAAAACGGAACCAGAAATCCATCAGTTTCAATAAATAATGTCTCACCTGCTTCAATATTCTCTGAATCATAAGCCTTCAGCTGTATATTGATTTCACCATTTTTTCCGTGAGGTTTTGAAATGAACCCGACAGGAGAAAGAGAGCCTTTAAGCATTAAGAAAAATATTAAGAGGCAGAACCTTCTTCTTTATCAGATGCCTGAGTTTTTTCATTTTCTCCATCCTCATCTTTAGCAGGAGCAGGTTTTTCAGGGATTTCTTCCTTTTCTTCTGCTTCAGGTTCCTCTGCAACATTCTCTTTACTTTCTTCCTTTGCTTCTGCTTCAGGTTCCCCTGCAACATTCTCTTTACTTTCTTCCTTTGCTTCTACTTCAGGTTCCCCTGCAACATTCTCTTTGCTTTCTTCCTTTGCTTCTGCTTCAGGGTCCTCTGCAACATTCTCTTTGCTTTCTTCCTTTGCTTCTGCTTCAGGTTCCCCTGCAACATTCTCTTTGCTTTCTTCCTTTGCTTCTGCTTCAGGGTCCTCTGCAACATTCTCTTTGCTTTCTTCCTTTGCTTCTGCTTCAGGGTCCTCTATAACTTCAGGGATAGCTTCCACTTTTTCTGTTTCAGTATCTTCTGCAGCAGAACCGGAAAGTTTTTCATCATCTTTTTCAACAATTTTATCCGAAACATTTTCTTCAACATCTGTTGATTCTTCTGATGAATCAATAGTATCTTCTTCCTTATCCTTTACTGCTTCTTCAACTTGTCTCTTTTTCAACAATTCTTTCTCCCTGTTTTCACGAATCTTAGATTCTTTTTCAAGACGATCTTTTGCCTTATCATCCTTTAGCTTTTCAACATTATCAGCTTTTGAACGAATTTTAGATTCTTTAATTTCCAGCCATTCCTTGAACCTGGTTTCTGCTTCTTCCGCTGAAAAAGCATTCTTTTTAACACCTTCAAGAAGATGTTTCTTGTACAATACACCTTTATAAGATAGGATAGCCCTGCAGGTATCTGTAGGTTGAGCGCCTTTTTGCAACCAATTTAACGATTTGTCGAAATCAATTTCAATGGTAGCAGGATTCGTTTTCGGATCATAAACTCCGATTTTTTCAATAAGTCTGCCATCCCGTGGCGCCCTGCTATCAGCTACAACGATGTGATAAAACGGAAATTTCTTCCGTCCGTGTCTCGCGAGTCTGATTTTTACAGGCATGCTCAATAATTTTTTAGTGAATATTTATTTTAAAGAGGCGCAAAGATATAATATTATATGTTATTTTTCAAACGATTTATTTTTATTATGTAAAAAAAGAAGTTATCACACTTTGTTAACAATGCTGGATTTTTGCATATAAAAATAATATTTTTAATTCCTGAAAAAATCATTCTGTTCCCCATTTACATATTATTGGTATTCAGATTTTTACGCCTAATACTTTTATAAAATATAATGTTTCTGATTTTTGATACTGAAACAACAGGATTGCCACTAAATTTTAATGCTCCGGCAGGGGATCTGAATAACTGGCCCAGGATTGTTCAGTTAGCGTGGCAAATACATGATATTAAGGGAGTACTTCTTAAAGCCAGAAACTTTATAATTAAGCCTGAAGGCTTCATTATCCCTTATTCTGCTGAGAAGATACATGGAATTTCTACAGCCAGAGCTATGAATGAGGGAGTGGAACTTATTAAAGTAATGCATGAATTTGCTGAAGATATTGGGAAAGCCAATTTATTAGTCGGACATAATATTGAATTTGATATAAACATTGTTGCAGCAGAATTTCTTCGAACCGGTATTAAAAACGAATTCCCGGAAAAGTTAAAATTATGCACAAAAGTTGAATCAACTGATTTTTGCGCATTACCAGGAGGAAAGCGGGGAAAGTTTAAATGGCCGAATCTTAAAGAGCTTTATACCTGCCTTTTTAACGGGCAATTTCCGGAAGCACATAATGCTGCCTACGATGTTGAAGCAACAGCAAGATGTTTTTTTGAGCTTGCAGGAAAGAAAGTTATTAAGTATGATAAAATGAATATCAGCAGGGAGGAATATGAAGAATTTCTTAAAACACATACTGAAACTTTTTCTTCACAAACAGGGAGCAAACTTTCACCTGAAAAAAAAGAGAAATCAACAGAACAGTCCGTTGATTCGCTGTCTGAGCAGAAGTTAAATGATGACGGAAGGAAGGAAAATGAATATCCCTTTGTACATCTGCATCTTCACACTCAATATTCCATTCTTGACGGTGCTGCTTTTATAAAAGAACTGGTAGCAAAGGCAAAGGAAGATGATATGCCGGCCATTGCCATAACCGATCATGGTAATCTTTTCGGTGCAAAGATATTTCACGCGGAAGCAATGAGAAACGGAATAAAACCCATTATTGGATGTGAGGTATATGTTGCAAGAAGGACCAGGTTAATTAAAGAAGATAAGATCGATGCAAATGGCGATCACCTTATTCTTCTTGCTAAAGATTTGGAAGGGTATCATAACCTTATCAAACTGGTATCTTATGGGTATATCGACGGGTTTTATTACAAACCAAGGATTGACAAGGATTTGCTACGAAAGCACAGCAAAGGACTCATAGCTTCCTCTGCATGCCTGGGCGGGGAAATCCCCCGGCTGATTGTTGATCAGGGTACTGAGGCTGCTGAAAAGGCAGTACTTGAATACAGGGATATTTTCGGTAATGACTTTTATCTTGAACTGATGCGGCATCCTGCCGAAGATAAGGAACTAAATGAAGCAGTATATAAGGATCAGATTTTCGTGAACGGTATCTTGCTGGAATTAGGGGAAAAGCACGGAATTAAATGCATTGCAACAAATGATGTTCATTTTGTTAATCCTGATGATGCTGAAGCACACGACAGACTTATCTGCCTTAGCACCGGTAAAGATCTGGATGACCCTGCCCGCCTTAAATATACCCGGCAGGAATGGTTTAAGACAGGAGCCGAAATGAATGAGCTTTTTACTGATTTACCACATATTCTGTCAAATACACTGGAAATTGCAGATAAAGTAAAGGAATACAGGCTTAACAGGGAAGCTATAATGCCTGATTTCCCTCTTCCTGATGGTTTTACGGATGCCAATGAATACCTGCAGCATATCACATATGCCGGAGCCGAAAAAAGATATGGGGAGATAAATGCAAAGATCAGGGAAAATATCAACTATGAACTTGAAGTTATTGAAAGAATGGGGTTCCCGGGATACTTTCTTATTGTACAGGATTTTATAAATGCTGCCCGGGAAATGGATATCTCTGTTGGACCAGGAAGAGGCTCAGTGGCAGGTTCAGTCGTTGCATATTGCATAGGAATAACAGATATTGATCCTATAAAGTATAACCTGCTGTTTGAACGCTTCCTTAATCCGGACAGAATATCTATGCCCGATATTGACATTGACTTTGATGAAGACGGAAGGGAGGAAATAGTTAGATGGGTTGTGAAAAAATACGGAAAAGAAAAAGTGGCCCAGATTATTACTTTTGGAACCATGGCGGCTAAGATGGCCATAAGAGATGTCGCAAGAATTCAAAGACTTCCTCTTCCTGAAGCTGACAGGCTCGCTAAGCTGGTGCCTGAAAGACCGGGCATTACACTTAAATCAGCTTACAATGAGGTGCCTGAATTAAGAAGAGAAAGAGATTCAGAAAATGAACTTATTGCATCAACTCTTAAGTATGCTGAGAAGCTTGAAGGCTCTGTAAGACATACTGGAATTCATGCATGTGGAATAATTATCGGCCGTGATAATCTTATTGAGCATATTCCGGTATGTACATCAAAAGATTCTGAATTACTTGTTACACAATTTGAAGGAAAATATGTCGAAGATGTTGGAATGCTCAAGATGGACTTTCTGGGATTAAAAACCCTTTCTATTATTAAGGATACAATCCAAACATTGCAAGAAACCAAAAAAATTGAACTGGATATAAAGAAAATTCCTCTCGATGATGCTGCTACATTTGATCTTTACAGCAAAGGAGATACAACCGGGATATTTCAGTTTGAGTCTGCCGGAATGAGAAAACATCTCAGGAATCTTAAACCAAACAGATTTGAAGATCTTATAGCAATGAATGCCCTTTATCGGCCCGGGCCTATGGAATATATCCCAAATTTTATTAACAGAAAGCACGGCAGGGAAAAGATAATCTACGAACTTCAGGAGATGGAAGAAGATCTGAAAGAGACATACGGGATCACCGTTTATCAGGAACAGGTAATGTTACTTTCTCAGAAACTCGCAGGTTTCACAAGAGGAGAAGCTGACTCCCTGAGAAAAGCCATGGGGAAAAAGATTCGCAGGATGATGGATGAAATGAAAGCAAAATTTATTTCCGGATGCCTCACAAAAGGTTTTAATGAACAAGTTGTGGAAAAAATATGGGCCGATTGGGAGGCATTTGCACATTATGCATTTAATAAATCCCATTCAACTTGTTATGCACTTGTTTCATACCAGACAGCTTACCTGAAAGCACATTATCAGGCTGAATTTATGGCCGCAGTTTTAAGCCGGAATTTAGCCGATATAAAAAAGATCACACTCTTTATGGACGAATGCCGAAGGATGGGGATGCAAGTGCTTGGACCTGATGTTAATGAGAGTAATATTAAGTTTACCGTTAACAAAGAAGGAAATATACGCTTTGGCTTAGGTGCAGTTAAGGGCGTGGGTGAAGGAGTTGTCGATCAGATTATCCGGGAACGAAGAAAAAACGGTTTGTTTAAAGATATATACGATTTTGTGGAACGTGTACATCTTCAGGTGATCAATCGTAAAACTTTTGAGGCATTTGCGACCTCAGGGGCATTCGACTGTTTTCCTGAAATTAACAGAGGTCAGTATTTCTTTGCCAGGGAAGGTGAAATGAATTTCATAGAATCCATTGTTAGATATGGGACAATATTACAGGGAGAAAAAAACAATAATCAGAATACTCTGTTTGGGGAAGCACAATCTTCAACTATTGTTAAACCGATGCCTCCTGATACGGAAGACTGGCCTCTTCTCAAAAAAATCAACATGGAAAGGGAGCTGATCGGAATGTACCTTACAGCTCATCCTCTCGACAGATTCAGAGTAGAAATACTTAATTTTTGCAATTCTGATCTTTATCAAATTAATAATTCACTGGAAAATAATAAAGGTAAGGAGCTTTCTTTCCCGGTAATCGTTAAGTCCTATCGCCAGGGAATATCACAAAAGAACGAAAGACCATACGGGATTGCTGAACTTGAAGATTATAACGACAACTACCAGTTACGTCTGTGGGGAAATGAGTTCGTTAATTTCAGAAATTATTTTATCACAGGAATGTGTCTTATGATAACTGCTTCGGTGGAAGAATGGGTTTCCCATAAAGATAAAAGAAGAGGTCTTGATCTTAGGATAAAGAGTATCCACATGCTCTCCGAAGTAATGAATGATCTTGTTAAAGCAATAAGAATTACCCTCCCGGCTGAATCTGTTAATGATAAATTTATTGATCAAATGCTGGAATTTATTGTGAAACATGACAAAAAAAGTAAAGCGAAACATTTACGTTTTCAGATTGTTGATACAGAAACAAATATGAAAATTGATCTGTTTTCAAGAAATAACTATATCGAACTAAATGATTATGTAATTTCTTTTCTGGAAAACACTGAAGAAATAAAATATTCCTTAAATTGAGCAGGATTTTTCCGCTTGATTTTTCCGGAAAATATACTATTCGTTTGTTGTATTTTTTTATCTTAATAGAATTTTATTAATCATTAAATACTTATATTATGGCTTTAGAAATAACAGATAGTAATTTCGATGAACTTGTTTTAAAATCGGATAAACCGGTAATTGTCGATTTTTGGGCAGAATGGTGCGGTCCATGCCGAATGGTTGGCCCAATTATTAATGAAATCGGAGAGGATTTTAAAGAAAATGCTATTATCGGCAAACTTGATGTTGACAACAACCCGGAAGTTACTACACGGTTTGGAATAAGAAATATACCCACTATTCTTTTTTTTAAAAATGGGGAAATGGTGGATAAGCAGGTAGGTGTAGTTGCTAAAAATGTATTGGTTAACAAGCTGGAAGCATTGTTATAATTATATGGTTATTAAAAGAGTATGTGTGTTTTGTGCTTCAAGTCCTGAAATTGATGAAGTATATTTCACGGATGCTGCGACATTAGGAAAGATACTTGGAGAAAACCAGATAGAAGTTAATTATGGTGGCGGAGCTATTGGTTTAATGGGCAGACTCGCAGACACAGTAATGGAATATGGGGGCGTAATAAATGGAATTATTCCGGCATTTATGAAAGAGCTGGAATGGGCACATGAAAAAATTCCAAATCTTATGCTTGTTAAGGATATGCATGAGCGCAAGCGTTTGATGATTTTAAATACTGATGCAGTTATAGCACTTCCCGGGGGGATTGGCACACTTGAAGAACTTTCTGAGGCCATAACACTGAAACAGTTGGGCCAGTATAAGAATCCGATAATCATTCTGAACACAAACGGATTCTATAACGGATATATACAATTTCTCGCACGCATGATGAAAGAAAACTTTATGCGCCATATTCATAAAAAAATCTGGCAGGTTGTAAATATGCCTGAAGAGGTGCTTCCGGCTATTCTGAATACTTCTCCATGGGATGAAACTGCTATAAATCCGGAAGCACAGGAAGATTAATTTCAGATTAATCCAAAATCAGAATTTCCTTCCTATTAACAATATATCATCTACCTGATTTATCTCGCCACGCCATGCTTCAATGGTATTGTCAAGAATTACTTTTTGCAGTTCAAGGGGCTGGTCATATATAGCCAGGAGAAGTTCTTTCATTGGCTTTGATTTAAATTTCTTACCTGCCTCACCCCCAAACTGATCAGCATAACCGTCACTTAATAAATAGATAACATCCCCCTCCTGAATTTTAACTAAATGGTTGGAAAATTCTTTTTTCATTTCAAGGGATGATCTTCCTATAGAGAACCTGTCTGCCCCGACCTCCTGTAAATTTCCATCCCTGATTATGTATAAAGGATTGAAAGCCCCCGAAAATTCCAGCTCCCGGCTATCTTTATGATAACATATCAGAGACAGATCCATCCCATCCTGGATAGCTCCTCCACCCTCATCATGTCGCTGCAAACTTGAAATAAGTTCTTTATTCAATGTATTAAGTATATCGGAAGGTTTATATATATGCTTTTCTTTAACGATCTTATTTAAAAGATTAAAACCAATAATTGACATAAATGCTCCGGGAACCCCGTGTCCTGTGCAATCAACTGCTGCAAGAAATTCCATATCTTCTTGCACGTGAAGCCAGTAGAAGTCACCGCTGACAATATCTTTTGGCTTGAACAGAATAAAAGT